>DATGZN010000092.1:0-153051 GCA_035297145.1 Bryobacteraceae bacterium | reverse complement strand
CGGCGTCCAGGCGACGGGCGCCGGCGGCATCAGTCTCACCGGCATCGGCGGCAATACCAGCGGCACGGGCGATCTCGGCGTTGAAGTGACGGGAAGCGTGGCAGCCGCCGGCGGCGCGATCTCCGTCACCGGCACCGGGGGCAGCGGCACGGGTAACACCGCCGACGGCATAGTGGTTAGCGGGGCAGGCGCGGCGATCACGAATACTGGCACGGGTACGATCACTTTGAGCGGAACGGGTGGGGGAACCGGGAACAGCACCGCCGACCACGGCGTCTTGGTGGCGGTCGGAGCCGCCGTTTCCACGGTGAACGGCAACCTGACTATCGCGACAGCCCAGGGCGGCGGAGCGGGCACCAGCGCCAACAACTATGGATTCTTTGTCACCAACGCCGGCAGCACCGTCGAAACGACCGGTTCCGGCAGTGTTTTCATCACCGGCACGGGCGGTGACGCCGGCGGCAGCGGCGGCGGCAACAACGGCGTATTTGTCGGCAGTGCGAACGGCGTCCAGGCGACGGGCACCGGCAGCATCAGCATCACCGGCACCGTTGCCAGCGATGGCCAGGGCGATGGCGTTTATCTGAACGGCGGCAGCGTGGCTGCCGCCGGCGGAGCGATCTCCGTCACCGGAACTGGGGGCGCCGGCACGAGCGGGGGCAACAACGGCGTTTTGCTGTCCGGGGCGTCCGCAGCGATCACGAATACCGGCCCGGGTACCATCACTTTGAGTGGCACGGGCGGGGGCACCGGAAACAGTGGAACGGATTACGGGGTTGAAGTTTTTGGCGGCGGCGTCATCTCCGCTGCCAACGGCAATGTGTCGGTGACTGGATTGGGAGGTGGTGCGGGCACGGGGGTCAACAATTTCGGGGTCATTGTCACCGTCGCCGGCAGCACCGTCAAAACGACTGGCTCCGGCAGCGTTTCCATCACCGGCACGGGCGGCGATACCGGCGGCAGCGGCACCAACAACTACGGCGTATTGGTCAACGCCACAAACGGCATCCAGACGACCGGCACTGGCAGCATCACCGTGCAAGGCACCGGCGGAGCGAGCAGCGGCGGAAGCAATGTAGGCGTTGAGATCGTCGGTTCAATCACGGGCGCGAGCGGGGATAATATCACCGTCACCGGTATCGGAGGAAATGACACCGGGAACAATAACCACGGCGTCCAGACCACCGGCAGCATCTCCACCACCGGCGCCGGCACCATCAGCCTCAGCGGCGTCGGCAACGGCAATACAAACAGCGGCACCGACTATGGCGTTTATCTGAACGGTGGCGCCGTCATCTCCGCTGTCAACGGCAATGTCTCGGTGACGGGGCTCGGCGGCGGCGCGGGCACCGGCGCCAACAACTATGGAATCGTTGTCATCGGTGCAGGCAGCACCGTCGAAACGACCGGCAGCGGCAACGTTTCCATCACAGGCACGGGCGGCGGTGCCGGCGGCAGCGGGGGGTCTAACCACGGGGTAGATGTCACCACCGCCAACGGCATCCAGACGACCGGCACTGGCAGCATCACTGTCGCCGGCACCGGCAGCGCCAGCAGCGGCGGAAACAATGTAGGCGTTGTTGTCGTCGGTTCAATCGCGGGCGCGAACGGGGATAATATCACCGTCAACGGTATCGGAGGAAATGACAGCGGGAGCAATAACGACGGTATCTGGGTGGCCGGCGGCAGCATCTCCACCACCGGCGCAGGCACCATCAGCCTCAGCGGCGTCGGCAACGGCAACACGAACAGCGGCGGCGACTATGGCGTTTATCTGAACGGTGGCGCGAACGTGTCTGTGGTCAACGGCGCCCTGGCGGTCAACGGCACGGGCGGCGGCGCCGGCACGGCCGGCGTCGACTACGGCGTCTTGGTGGCCGGCGGCAGTATCATCGAGACAACGGGCTCGGGCAATGTCTCCGTCACGGGCACGGGCGGCGATAATGGCGGCTCCGGAAACGGCAGCTACGGCATCTATATCAACACCAACGGCACGGTCAAGAGCACGGCCACGGGCGGCGGTGGCATCACGCTCATCGGCTATGGCGGTGACAATGGCGGCAGCGGGAACAGCAATGTCGGAACCTTGATCAACAGCCCAGGCACGGTGAGCAGCGTCGACGGCAACATCCTCATCGACGGCAATACCGGCGGAAGCGGAACGCTCTCCAACACGACCGGCGGCTTAAATAATGGCGTCTCTGTTTACGGCACGATTTCCTCCACGGGCAACGCCACCATCACACTCAATGGCCTCGGCGTCGGCACGGGGGCGGGTGTTGAAGACTTCGGCGCCGAGATCGGTCCCGGTACCCAGATAACCAGCGCAACGGGCAATATCAGCATCACCGGCACGGCCGCAGCAAGCACGACGGGAGACGACGTTTGGGGCGTGTATTTACACGACGGGGCGGTAGTGCAAAGCACCGGCGCGGCAACGGTTTCGGTTACCGGCCTCGGCGGCGGATCAGGTGCGAGCAATGGCGATTTCGGTATCTATATCAAAAACGGCACGGTCAAGAGCACGGCCACGGGCGGAGGCAATATCTCCCTGGCCGGCCAGGGCGGCGCCAGCAGCGGGAATAGCAACTTCGGAATTATTTTTAACGGCGGAACTGTCACCGCCGCCGGCACCGGCGCGATCACCGTCAGCGGCACCGGGGGTGGCAGCGCAAACAGCGGCAACGATTCCGGCGTTAATGTGTCGGCCGGCGGCGTCATCTCCGCTGCCAACGGCAATATCTCGGTGAGCGGTGTAGGCGGCGGCGCGGGTACGGGAGTCTTTAACGTCGGTGTCTTGACTGTCGGCGCGGGCAGCACGATTGAAACCACCGGTTCCGGCACCGTTGCCATTACCGGGACGGGCGGCGATACCGGCGGCAGCGGCGGCTTCAACCCCGGGGTATATGTCAGCAATGCGAACGGTGTCCAGGCGACGGGCACCGGCAGCATCAGTATCGTCGGCACCGGGGGCAATACCAGCGCCAGCGGCAACGACTACGGCATTTTCGTGACAGGAAGCGTGGCTGCCGCAGGCGGCGCGATTTCCGCCACCGGAACCGGGGGCGGCGGCACGGGAAACGGTCACCCCGGCATACAGCTTAACGGCGGCGCGATCACGAATACTGGCACCGGCACGATTACGTTGACCGGCACGGGCGGCAATGCCAGCGCCCTCGGCAACGACTACGGCGTCTCCGTGCTGGGCGGTACCGTCTCCGCCGTCAACGGCAATCTCACGATCAATGGCACGGGCGGCGCCGCAGGCACCGGCGGTGGGAGCTTCGGCGTATTTGTCCAATCCGCTGGCGGCACCATCGAGACGACCGGTACAGGCAATGTGTCGGTCACGGGCACGGGCGGCGATGCCGGCGGCACGGGCGGCGGCAACTTCGGCGTCTATATCAACAACGCAAATGGCATCCAGACCACCGGCTCGGGAAGCATCTCCGTCACCGGCACGGGCGGCGCCACCAGCGGCGGAAACAATGATGGCGTGTTCCTGGCCGGCGGATCAATTACAGGCGCGAGCGGACAGAATATTCTCATCACCGGCACCAGCGGAAGCGGCGGTGGCACTTACGGGTTCTATGCCGACCCGGCCAGCAGCGTCAATGCCACGGGCTCGGGCAACACCACCATCGTCACCGATGCCGATTACTTCGGCGCTGCCTCAACGCTGACCACTGGCAGCGGCCGTTGGCTGGTCTATTCCGTCAACCCCGCGAATAACAACGACAGCAGCTTAAGCAATAATTTCGTGCGCTACAGCTGCACCTATGACGGCTCCTGCCCCATTTTCCCCGCCACCGGCGACGGCCTCCTGTACAGCACGCCTGTCACCGTTCCTGGCACTGTGGTTGGCGCCGTCGACGGTGGTGGTGATGGCAGTGGGGGCGGTGATGGTATAAGGACGACGCATAACACATCGGCTTCCGTCGGGTCGGGCAATCCCTGCGTAGCCACGGCGGCGCAAGACACCTTGCCGAATCAAATGACGGCGATGCTGGATTTAATCAAGGTCTCCACGGAACTGGCGGAAACGCTGCCCTTTTACAAAATACAGACCCGTTCTTATGATCCTTATCACATAGCATGCGGCGATTCTGAGCCCTCACCAAAAGATAGTGCCCCCATTCCTTGACCTGCTCCTGACTCTTGCCTTCGTAAGTTAGGAAGGAAAAAAGCGTGGGACAGGGCCTCATTTGGTTTATGGCTTCGCGGTTATAGCCGGCGTTGGCCGCCATCCAGCGGCAAACGTTTTGCTTCCGCGATTTGCTTCCGCGATTGTTCCGGCGTCATTTTTACGGCGGGCGCGTCTCGTTGTTTTGCGGCATATTCGACCATTACCACTGGCGCAGAGACGGCGGGCTCAGAAACGGGAAATTACGCCCCTTGCGGTCGCCCGCCCAGGCTCCCAGGCTGGTGGCTTAGCGTACAATTTTGAACCCTTAGAGGAGTGACCCCAGCAAGCGCAGGTAGGCAGAAGCAAGGCTTCCCGGTCAAAGGCCGGCGTATTTTCCTCATAATGTTTAAGTGACTGATTTCACGTTATAGATGAGCTCAATCCAGTGTCATCACCAGCACCTTAACCCCATGTTAACTGCGGCGGGTTTAATATTGTCTGGTCAGTATTTAACTGTCATTGAAAGTTTTAACATGGGCATTAAGCAGACATTTTCAGATCTTAAAGAGCGTTGGAATGAATTTCAAAAAGAGCATCCTAAAACCGCTACTGCCGTAAAGGTGGCAGGTGCTGCTCTCGCCGTTCCTGCCGCGATCGGCGCATTGTCAGTCGGGGCGCTTGGACTGGCGGTTGGTCTCTTACATGCGGCCATGATCGCGGCACCTCTTGCGGGGCTGGCTTTCCCGTTGACCGAGGCTGCCCTGATCGGCATTCACGTAGCGCTTCCCCTGGCGGCGACCGCGGCGGCAGTTGTCGCCGGCGGCAGCGCAGCCGTGGGCGGCGTCACTTACGCAATTGAAAATGCGCACATCAGGAGCGCGCAAAATGCCGCTCAAGCGGCCAAGCCTGCCGCCGTCCAGGAAGCCGCCGTAACGTCGAAGCCGAAGGTCGCCGGCGGCCCGGCCAGTACCCTGGCGCCGGCGGCGCCTGTGGCTGATTCAACCTTCACGCGCGCAAGGCAGGAACCGGAAGCCCGGCAGGCCCAGGCCGTAGCGCCCCCGAATGCAGCGGCGGGCGGGCGCGGGCAGGACGAATACGGTCGCGCAACTCCTGCTGCGCCCGACGCCCCGAAAGTGGTTGCCGCGGCGCAAGAAGCCGCCGCCACGCAACCCGTCGTGGTGGCAAGCGCACAGCCGGAGGCGAAGCCCGCCAAACCCGCTGCGCCTCAGGCAAGCAGTAAAAGCGCCCTCAGGATTTAGGCGGCCCCCGGCGCTCGAACATGTCAATTGCGAAGAGCCACGCCTATGAGCGATGTCCCCCTCAACGCCGTCGCGATACTGTATTGATCGGCTATGGATTGCGGAGCGGCCCGAGCTTTGGCGTTGCCTTGTCCGGTGTTCTCTTGCGGCGCCTTCACAGCGGAGTGCGCTGTGGGGCTTCCGCTGCATCGGAGGGAGCTGCAAAAAACACCAAAAAGAAAAGGATCATTCTGACCTTCATGAGTCTTTCTAAATAACATTCTGTAAGAAAGCAATTGAATGCATCGAGCGGCTGCAGTACGCGGCGAACAGGCTGGTCCGACAAAGGCGCGGACCCGGCCCTTATCGGACAGCTTCCAAGAATCTTGCGGGAAATGCAGGTGTTTCAACGCATGTCAGCTTGGAGTACACTCCAACCTGACCGCTCCCAACTATACCTTTCCGGGGCGATATACAAAACACCTCCAATTCCGAATTCTGCGGTGATCCAGAAACACAAAACTTTGGTTTTATGGGAAGCGCATCACGGCGGCGGATTTCGTCTCTGGCCCAGCCATTTGACCGCCTTCCCGAGGTGTTCCCTCAACAGCTCCTCGGTGAAGGGCTTCACGATATAGCTGAGGGCGCCGGACTGCATCGCCTTGCGCATACAGCGCTCCTCCGATTCAGCGGTGACGAGGATAATGGCGACATCATCGTACCTCCTGTCCTCTCGCCACTGCTCGAGCAGGGAGATGCCGCTTTTACCGGGCATGAGCCAGTCGAGAAAAACAATGTCGTACCGGAGCGCATCCATTTTGGAGTTGGCCTCCACCGCGTTTACCGCAGAGTTCAGATGCTTGAAACCGGCTCGTTTGAGCATATTCCACATCGTGGAGCGAAATGTGAGGCTGTCATCAACGATCAGCGCTCTCAGGTATCCTACTTTCACACTTTTCATTTTCGCCTCAATTTTTACGACGACTTCACAGGAGTGACACGGTCAGTAGATTTCTAGCGGACAGGATATTGCGGAAAATGGAAAAATTCAGACTGATGCAGCCGGTCGCGGCTTCATAGCCGGCCGCTATGTTTTCGACCACAGGCAGGTCCCTCGACACGTCGAATCCCTTCTGATTGACAAAGGTCTTTACTTGCCCGCCGAGGATATTGGAAATTTCCGACGCTACGTCCCTCAATGTGTCCTCGGAGTTCGCGGCTTCCAGCGGGAATACGGCCACGACCAGAGTTTTGAGCAGGTTGTCGTCGACTGCAACACGGAGCCGGAAGGAGGATGGACCCTGCGCCAGAACGACGCTGGCGGCGTAACCGGGCGGGACGTCCCGCTTGGTTCGGCCCTGTGCCGCATACATTTTTTGGCTAAATAGTCCTTTGACCGTCTTCAGCACAGCATCAGTGATGACCTGCGTCAATTCGCTGCCGGTCCGGTCCATAACCTGCCGTAGAAAATCATTTTCCTGAGCGCCCGCAGTCCCCGTCATGCTGCCTCTTGCAGGACCTTGGCGTGGTTTGTGAAATCTTTGAGAAACCGGGATGCCATAACCACCCTTCAAAAAAAGAGGTCTCCCGGAAGATTAGCCGAATGCCGGCACGTCTGAAAGGAGCTTTGAGGGGTCAAAGACCAGAAGGACCAGGATAACGATTGACGCCGCGTGCTGCTCTTACTTCGTTATTCTGCAAAGAAGTTACTAACTACTTGAAGTTAATAACTATGTTACCGGCTGCCTGCTTTATGGCGCTGCAATTAACACGGATTCTATGAAAACTTAAATCAAAGTTTATCTATTTATCCCATACTAGTAGTAGGGGCGATCCATATCCGACTCGGTGTTCGGAGTCGAAAACGACAGGAAAAACAAGATACGGGGGACGGAAATGTATGACAGTTCATCAGGTCAATGGCGTGGTCGCCGGACGGCGGGTTCGACAGCTTCGCTCCTGTTAGCTTCATTCCTTTTCCTGACCCTTCTGTTCCTTGCTCCTGACGCCCGCGCGGCCACGTCGGCCAGCGGCACGAAGATTCCATCAGCGTCCCAGATCGTCGACGCCGAGAACAATGCTTGGACGGTTGCTTCCGGCGTCGTCTATGAAAACGGAAAAACGGCAGGCTACTCAGCAAATGTCATCCTCCTGCTTTATTACAACGGCCTCCTGTACCACGAAAACAGCTCGTACAACTGGTGGTCGTGGAATGGCACCTGGGTATCGAGTAATGATCCAAGAACTGTATCCGCCAGCGGCACGACGATTCCATCAGCGTCCCAGATCGTCGACGCCCAGAAGGATGTCTGGACGGTTGCATCCGGCCTGATCTATAGAAACGGCGTGCAAGACCCGGTCAGCTCCAATGTGATTCTCCTGCTCACCTATAACGGCCTCCTGTACCAGGAAAACAGCTCTCATAATTGGTACCGGTTCAGCAGCTGGGGCACATATTGGACGGCTCTCGGCGGCGATCCGCGCGGGCCTTCGGCCAGCGGCACGACGATTCCATCAGCGTCCCAGATCGTCGACGCCCAGAACAATGTTTGGACACTGGCATCCGGCTTGATCTATAGAAACGGCGTGCACGACTCGGTCAGCTCCAATGTGATTCTCCTGCTCACCTATAACGGCCTCCTGTACCAGGAAAACAGCTCTCATAATTGGTACCGGTTCAGCAGCTGGGGCACATATTGGACGGCTCTCGGCGGCGACCCGAGAACTTCGACGAGGGCGTCAGCCAGCGGCACGACGATTCCGTCAGCAACCCAGATCATCGATGCACAGAACAATGTCTGGACACTGGCATCCGGCCTGATCTATAGAAACGGCGTGCAAGACCCGGTTAGCTCCAACGTGATTCTCCTGCTCACCTATAACGGCCTCCTGTACCAGGAAAACAGCTCTCATAATTGGTACGGGTTCAGCAGCTGGGGCACATATTGGACGGCTCTCGGCGGCGACCCGAGAACTTCGACGACGGCGTCAGCCAGCGCCAAAGCGTTGTTAACCTATCTGCAGGGTCTGGCGGGCTCGCAGATCCTCTCCGGACAGCATTCCAATTATTGGGATGGGAACGTGATGGATGAATTCACGGGCTCGATGCCAAACGTCACTATCGGCAGCACGGGGCTGACGCCGGCGATTCTCGGTACCACGATTAGCCAGGTCGGCAGCCAGGAGGACGGGGTCACGCTCTCGAACCAGTGGCTCGCCTCCGGCGGCATCGTCGAGGTCTCGGTGTGGCCAGTAAATCCATACACAGGCGTCGATGACAATACGCGGACAGGTTTCACCTTCAGCGACATCTACACGCCAGGTAAAGCTCTCAATACAAACTGGAACAATTACCTGGATACCCTTGCCGCCAAACTGAAAGCGATCAATGGCCCTGTGATGTACCGGCCGTTCGTGGAGCTCAATGGCAACTGGTCCTGGTGGGCTGGTCAGCCGACCGGAGAGTTCATCGCGCTTTGGCAGTACACGTATAACTATATGGTGCACACCAAGGGCGTGACCAATGCCCTGTGGATCTACAACGTCAATGAGGATCTCGGCAACTACACGGCCTATTATCCAGGCAGTTCCTATGTCGATATCGTGAGTTGGGATAGCTACCCGCCGGACGCAGGAGATGCTACTTGGTACAACGCTTTAGCAACCCTTGGTAAGCCAATCATCCTAGCCGAGGCTGGCTGCACGACGAATAATACGGCATATTCAGGAGACTACGGCACGGTCCTCGCGGCGGTGAAAGCGAACTTCCCAAAAGTAGTGGGCATCGTCGTCTGGTCCCAGAGCTGGGCGCTCTCGGAGCAGTACGGCGCTTCGACTTTCATGAACGATCCGAAGATCGTCAACCGCAACAAGTTGCCATCAGGGCTCTGATGCAAACGACATTGATTGTTAACCGACTATCCCACGCGGTGTCCGGATTCGAAAAGGGCAGGAAAAACAAGATACCCGTTAATCCTCGGGGACAGTAACACCGCCACGCCGATGCGAATCTATTCGGTACATGTGTGGCAGGCCTCGGGCGCTCATAACATCACGCAATGAGTTTGATTACATCACACGGGTTTGCGAGAAAGCTGACTTTCAATGGTTCGACAAAGAGAATGCCACTGAAATTGCGTTGCCGTCTACAGCGCTGCGCCCGCAGCTCCCATTGCGGCACTGTAGACGGCAACACAATTGCGGCCCTTTTCCTTGGCCTGGCGCAGAGCGGCTTCCGCGTCGCGGAACAACTCGCCGGGGGTCTTGTGGTGCTCCTGCATCTCGCCCACGCCGATGCTGACCCGCAGGTGAATGCTCCCGTTGTTTACCGAAAAGGGCAGCTTCTCCACCGCCGCGCGCAGTTTTTCCGCCACCAAGGCTGCGTGGGTTTCGTCGACCAAGAGCAGAAAGACGCCGAATTCCGCGCCGTCGACGCGCCCCGACACGTCGCTGCCGCGCAGCGGCAGGTCGTTCAAAGCCCTCGCGACCGTCCGGATGGCGGCGTCTCCCGCCGCGTGGCCATGGGTGTCGTTGATTTTCTTGATCTCGTCGATATCGACGGCCAAGGCTGTCAGCTTGTGTTTGTTCCGCCGCGCGCCGCTGATGAGCATGGCGCCCAACCTGAAAAACATAGCGCGGTTATAAAGTCCGGTGAGCATATCCGTCGATCCCCTCTGCTCCAGATGCTCCCTCAGGCCGATGATCTCCGCGCCGGCGGGCCTGATGACGGCCTCAAAGGCATAGGCCAGCACGCCCAGCATCGCCAGATAGAGGACAACGGAAAAGGAAGCCAGGGTATCCGCTTCTCCTACCTTGCCCGTGACAAAATCGTTGACTGCCGAATTCCACTCCGCGGGAATGTGCCGCGCGAGCTTCGCAATCACCGCCGCGTCGTCCGCATACGGAATATGATATCCACGATCCCGGAGATCGGGGCAGGTGGCTTTGGCCTCAATACACGCGTCCTGGACGAACTGATCCACGGCCAGACGGGCATCGGGGGGGAGTGAGTCAACTTCCGTAATTATGCCCTTGCGGCGAAGGAGCTGCAGACCCGGGTTAACCCCTCCAGCGTAGTCGTCGGCCGCTTTGATAAAGCCGCGCATTTGCCCATCGATCTCATAGGCGCGCCGATTGTCCGCCTCGTTCCCATAGTCGTGCGCCAGGTCCGGGAAGATCTGCGGTGCCAGGGCTACGTAATTGACGACCGCGTCGCTCGCCGCCTGGTTCAGGGGGGACAGCAGGCTGTCGTCGTGCGTCGCCTGGTGCGCCTCCACCAGCATGGCGATGGTCAGCACAAAAGTGGCTTGCTGCCCTGCTGCGGCCTCGACCCGCAGCAGGTTATGTTGTTTGACGGAAATGGCGTGCTGCAAAGCCCAGGCGCAGAAGATCAGTACCACCATCAAAAGCGCGGTGACGGTATATTTGCGGGAGATGTTGTCCGCGAAAAGGTTAGTAGGCGTTGCCTGTTTGCTGGCCATTCGGGTGCCCCTGTTCTGCGGGATATCCGTGTTTGTGAGTTTACGCGAAGGCGGCACCAACGTCCCGAGGTAAATTAGCCTTTTCAACAAATATGAATAATGGCATGGCTCAGCCCGATCAGTGATCACAGCGACCGCCACGAAACGATGGCGACGACAAGTCGCTCCACTCTCCGCGGGTTGATTTACCCGGATGCAAACATATTTTCCGTATACAGCATCGAAAACCAGCAGCTCACCGCAGCAAAAGAGAAGCAAATGTGTTCAAAAGAAGTTTCTTCTCCGTCTACGGCACTCCCTCTATTCTTGTCTTGCGGGTCATGTAGTTTTGCGAACGACATGTCTTTGGTAAATTTCGCGAAGTTACTTTGCAACAGCCTGATCAAGTGGATCGTGTTTTGTACTGCGGCGCAAAAATATCCGGCTTTACTCTCGTCGAGGTGGCCATATCTCTTACGGTGCTTGGCCTAATGCTGGCTATGGTTACCAAGATTGCACTACCGCTGATGCAGCAAAACCGGTTGGCCGTCACGCAACAGAACATGGCGCGGATCGTCAATGTTCTCTCCGTTTACGCCCAGCGTAACAACAGGATTCCGTGCCCCGCCGATGCCGATACCGCGGATGTGGCGCAGCCGACCGGGGCGGAGGTCGGCAGCGGACCGGACGGAAGCGGCGTGCCGGCCGTTAACATAACTGTGGGCTGCGCGATCGGTCCCCCGGACAGCCCCATCGCTTTCAACGAAGGCGTGGTGCCCTACCGCACCCTCGGTCTCGGCCCGAATGACGTGCTCGACGCGAAGGGAAATTACATCACTTATCACGTCAACGCGAATTTTGCCAGAAACCCCGCAACGGAGTTCAACGTCCACGCCTGGTGCCGGACATCCAGCTGGGGTTCGGACGGCATCAATCAGAACCCCCTGAAGGCGCGGTTCTGCTGCTCGGACATGACCATTCCAAACCAGGAGATCACGGTACAGGATTCAAACGGCGTATCCCTCTTTCCGTTCAAGCGGTACAACGCCAACTATCTTTCAATTAACACGCTGTATGACGGCCCTGCGCTGAACCAAGCCTCCAACGACATAACGACCGTCATCTTCGTCCTTGTCAGCCACGGTGACGCCGGCGGGGGGGCTTTTCTGGCCAACGGCACGCGCAGCCCAGCCACGGCAGGTACCGGCACCGCCGAAAGAGAAAATATGAACGGAGACAACATTTTTGTATCGGCGTTGAGGAGCAACGTATATGGTGACCGCCACTACGACGATATCATCCTGTGGAGAACACAGGATCAGATTTACTCCGAGACGGGGGGCACATGCGCCCTTCCCTGATGGAAACCGCAACTGGTAGAACGCTTAAATGAAAGGCCATGAAGAAGTCAGCAAAGGATCGGCTCTCATCGTGGCGGCGATTGTTATTCTCATCGTCGGATTGACCGGTCTCGGCCTGCTCTATTCGCTGCAGTCAGTCACGCGCGAGACACAGGAAGAGCAGACCGCGGTCAAAATGCACCGTGTCACCCACGCCTTGTCCGTTTACTATCAAAGGTACGCCCGCATCCCCTGTCCGGCAGATCCCGATACCGCTGACGTGAATCCGCCATTTGGCACCGAGCGCGGCAGCGGTGTTGACGGCACCGCAGTCGGGGACTGTCCCCTGGTTGCCGAGGAAGACGGCATCGTTCCGTTCAAGACGCTCGGTCTCAGTGAGGACGATAGCAGGGACGCCTGGGGCCGCTATTTCACCTACCATGTCAATCAGTCAAGTAGTTGGTCCGCCGTAGAAGCGGCGCAGTATATCGCGGCCAATCCAAGCGTCAGGGTGATCGATCTGTGCAGGGTCAAGAATGTTTGGGTCATTCTCGGCGGCAACTACTATCCGCAGCAGGCGCTTGCTTGTTGCATGGACCCCGCCGCCCTCATGCAGATCAAAAACAGCAGTGGCGTCGATGTCACCGGCCTGCCCTCCGTTGCCTTGGACCGCTTTGCGCCGCTGAACGCTCCGGCCCTCGCATCGTCAATCCACCCACCATATACGCTGCCTGCTTCGCCCGCCCTGGTTCTCATCAGCCATGGCCGAAACGGCATGGGCGCTTATCTTGGCACCGGCACACATGCAAGATCGCCAATCGGAGGCACATCGGCAGGCGAGATCGCCAATGCCTCCGGAGACACAGGAAATACGGTCTTCGTTGAGATGCCAAGGACGGAATCGTCATCGTCATCCTATTATTTTGACGACATCGTCATGTTTAAAACTTTCTCTTCCCTTTACGCGGAAGCCGGCGGCAACAGCGGCGGCGGTTGCAGTTTCGCTCCGGGCTGTCCTCCTGTGCCGGAAGTCCTCAGTCCGCAACACCGCGGCCGCGACTCAGATTTTTACGGGAACCTTTGCCCTTGAAAGAATAGACGGTCTGACGGAGCACAAAATGATATCTCGCCCTGAACATTTCTCCGATCTCAGGAGGAGCCAAGCCGGGTTCACCCTTGCCGAGATGGCCGTCGTCTTCGCGATTGTCGCCATCGGTCTTTACGCCACGATCGGGATTGTTCTCCCGGTCGAGCGCTATGGCCGGTTCCACGCCACTAATTTGAACATGAAGAAAATCATTCTCGTCATGGCTGCTTACGCGCAGCATAACAACAGGATTCCCTGTCCGGCCGATCCCAATACCGCGGACGAATTGCAGCCTGCAGGGTCGGAAGTCGGCAGCGGCACGACCGGCGTAACCGTTCCGGATGTTCTCGGCAGCGGCGCCTGCAGAAATGGCGCGATCATGTTCAACGAAGGCATCGTTCCCTATGCCACGCTTGGCATCGCCAAATCCGACGCCATCGACGGCTGGGGCCACTACATCACCTATCACGTCAGCCCCGCCTTTGCCATAGATCCTTCCCCCGCCGCCGCGACAGTCGCCAATACACATGCCCGCTGCCGGCTGCCGGGTACGTGGATCACGGGAAGCGCTTCCTCTTCCGCCGGTGCCTTCAACAGAAACGGTCCAAAATCCCGGTTTTGCTGTCCCGACAACACCCTGATCGAGTCCGATATTACGGTTCAGGATGCGGGCGGAACAAAACTCTGGACCTCTACCCGCGACAACGTCGCCGCCGACTATGCAGCCGTCGATACGCCGCCCCCCTTCAGCAAAGCCCCTCCCGCGATGAATGTGGCGGCTATCGCCTTTGTTCTGGTCAGCCATGGCGCCAACGGCAAAGGGGCCTTTCTGCCCAATGGCACCCGCATCCCTACAGATCCCTCGACCGGCGCAGCCGAAATAGAAAACCAGAATGGCAACAACGTCTTCGTATACGCACCCTTGAACAATACCAACGGCGCAGCGCATTTCGACGATGTCGTCATGTGGCGAACCCAGGATGAACTTTACTCCGCCTTAGGACATGTAAGCTGCCGCATTCCATAGCCCATGACGCGCGCGGCTGAAGCTCCGCAGTATGGTGACGGCAAGCCGCCGCGTGTGGTTTTCTCGCTTGGGGATGCTTTGTAAGCTGAGAAACCTCCTTAGAAAATCATTTTTCTGAGTGCCCGCATACCCCGTCATGCGGCCTCTTGGGGGTACCTTGGCATGGTTTGTGTAATCTTCGAGAAACCCGGATGCCATAACTATCCTTCAAAAAAACGAGGTCTTGCAAACATTAGCCGAATGCCGGCACATCTGAAAGGGCATTGACGGCGGCTCGCAACCGTCCGGCATTGCCCCCTTAATCTCGTTCTTGCGACGATGCCACGACGGAGACCTGAGTATTGGGGCAGGAAAATTCGGAAAATCGTGTATTATTTATTGTCCTGGTTGCGCCAACGGCCTCTCGGCCGGAGCCCGGCGAAGGATGTTCGCAGCGAAGGCCGCGGCTTTTTCTGGTTCGAGCAATAAAACAAACCTGAAGGTGCAGTAGGATGCGTCTCTCCCTCCGTAAAATGATCGCTTCCAATTACCTTGCCCTCATCCTGGTCATGATCGCCATGGGCTGGGATCTCATCCAGACGCAGCAGGCAACGACCACCGGACTGATCAAGATCTACGACAAGGCGTTCGAGGGGGTCTCCTATTCCAGCAAAGCCCAGCTGGCCTTCAAAAGCTTCCTGCTTAACCATCAGGGAGCAAACGCTTCCTTTGCCGATGCCGGTTCGTCTGAAGACATGCCTGCGGTCAAGACGAGTCTGGATCTGGCGAACGAACTGACGTTCAATCAGAAAGAAAGCGCCCTCATCCAGGAGATCGAGGACAAACTCGCAGCGCTGCCCAAGAGCGCCACTCCGGCGGAGGCCGCCGCCGACATCGACAAACAACTGAGCCGGCTGAACAGCAAATACGCGGCGGACAGGGTTGATTCCGTGGACTCGGCCATGGACGACCTTGAACAAAGCAAGCACTCGACAACCGTCATATTGCTTTGTGCGGCGGCAGTGGGAGCCGTCTTGGCAACAGTTCTGATGAGGGCCATCCTTCCGCAGATCAGATACAGCGTCGAGGTGGCGGAAAAGATCGCCGGAGGCAAGCTGGATAACGAGATCACCGCGCGGGGCATGACCGAAATCGCCCAGCTTCTCGATGCCCTATCGCGCATGCAGAAGTCGATCTCCCTGAACATGTCCAAGATCGTGGAAAGCTCCCTTTTGCAAAAGACCGCGGAAGAGGGCAGAAGAACTCTCCTGTTGTCGCTGTCCGAACGCTTCGAGAAAAATGTGATCAATTCTGTCGACGCCGTTTCCAGCGCCGCCGACAACCTGACCGATTCCGCAGGCAGCCTGTCGTCGACGGCGGAGGAGACGTCGAGCCAGGCCTGCGCCGTTTCGGCCGGCGCGGTGGAAGCTTCCGCCAACGTCCAGACTGTGACCGTCGCCGCGGGCCAGCTTGCGCTTTCGATATCGCAGATATCGAAGAGCGTCCAGGAAGCAACCGCGATTTTTAACCAGATTTCCCGGGAAGCGAGTCAAACCAACGACCGGATGAAGGCGCTTTCCGCGACCGCGCAGAAAATTGGCGCTGTCGTGAATCTCATTACCGACATTGCGGGACAGACGAACCTTCTCGCCCTGAACGCGACGATCGAAGCCGCTAGGGCCGGTGAAGCCGGCAAAGGTTTTGCGGTTGTTGCCTCCGAGGTCAAAAACCTCGCGAACCAGACGGCGAAGGCCACCGGAGACATCAGCAGCCAGATCTCCGAGATGCAGCAGTCTACACAGAACGCGGTCGTCGCCATCGCAAGCATCACGGCAATCATCGAGCGCTGCGACGAGATCCTGACGAGCATCGGCGCCGCAGTCGAGGAACAGGACGCCGCTACAAACGAAATCATGCGGAACGTGACCGAAGCGTCGCACGGCACTGCGGAGGTGTCGCGCACCATCAGCGAGGTCACGAAAGCTGCGGAGAACACCGGCGAGTCCGCGACGCTTATGCTGGATGAATCCAAAAAACTTGTGAAGCTCTCCGAAGGGCTGCGCGCGGAAGTTCGCCAGTTCCTCTCTTCGATAAGGACGTCTTAGGCGGCCGCCCCGCCCTATCGGGGAGAAGCATGGATGTGGCCAACGGGTGGGGACGGCTTAAAGCGGCCCGCTTCAAACCGCCGTCGGAAGCGGCTGAGCCCGGCGCTACTGAACCGTGACGTCAAGCTTCATCGTCGGGTGGATGTTGCAGCGCACGCGGTAAAAGCCGGGCTTGCCGAAAACATGCTCGATGTTCGTGCCCGGAGGCTGAATGCCCTTATCCAAGGAATCCCCCTCCGAGTCGATGACGATGATGTTGTGCTTGACGTCGTCCTGGTTTTGAAAAATCAGCTTGTCGCCCGCCTTGATCGTGATGGTCGGTTGTGCGAAATGCTGCTTGGCCTGCACGATCGCGAAATCCGCGGCGATGGCGGCTGAAACCGTCATCAGCAGTGCGAACACCAGCGTCATCGTAATTCTTTTCATGCTCACCTCCAAAAACGCGGCGGGATGCCGCTTACCGGCAATATTGCTCGCTCTGCTCGCATTCGTTTTTCGGCTGCAACGGCGTTAACGGATCGATCGCCATCCACAGGTGCAACATCAGCGTGTTGTTGTCGCTGGCATGGCTTGACGTTCCTTCGAACTCCGTATAGCCGGTATATTGCAGGGAAAGCCGCCCGTTAAACCAGTCAAACGCCGGCGAATCCGGCTTGCCCCAGGGGACCCAGCCGAGTTCGGCCACGTAACCCGCGCTGTTGGGGCTGCCGTTGACCGAATTGGGATACAGGGCCGCGTCCGAACTGCCCCAGGTCTTGAACAACTGGAAGTACGGCGTCCAGGTGTTTTGATAACTATAAGAGATATCCCCGCGCAGCGTATTGAGCCGGTCCGAGCTGTTGGTGCCGTTGAGCACGTGGTTTGCGCTCAGGTCGTCATCTTCGGTGATCAGCGTCGCATGCGCGGAGACGAAATGATCCTTGCTGCCGCTATACTGATAATTCGTATCGAAAGCGATGTCGGTAATGCTGTCGGTTCCGGCGGTCGTCAAGCCGCCTGGGGAACGGCGGGCGTTCAGGCCGTAGGTGCCGACCTGGAAGTAATGATCCCCGAAGTCATGCTGGAGAGCGAGGCGCCAATAGGGTAGCGCGCCCGGAAAAGTATCCTGCCCGTCGACGGCCTGGTTCCCGAGGGCAATCTGCCCGCCCGGCGAAATATTGCCGAAGGTCGCAAGCTCCGCGTAAAACAAGTTGTCGACCATTGTATAAGCGCCCACGCTCATGACAAGGTGACCCAAGCCACCGTCGATCAATGTATGTTCGGAAGGCGTCGGCGCCAGCGATGAACCATCGTACGGATAGCCCCAGGCAGGAGTCGAGTTCCAGATATCAGACACGGTCGGGTTGTTGTTGACGTCGAGGCCGACAAGTACATCATGACCGTGGAAATCGTCCTTGTGCACAATCGCGCGGTAATCCTGGTTGTCCCAGCCCCAGGTGTGGGAGACGCCGTTACGGGTCCACTGCGAGAAGGCGCCGATGTTATCCGTCACCTTTCCCGCGTAGTAGAACGAAAACTGGTCTTCCAGGAGATTGTTGTTGTCCTTGAAGCCGGGTGCTGCCCCGCCGGGGATCGCCTTTTGCGCATGCGTAAAGTCGGTCTGGGAGGAGGCCGCGATCGGCGGGAGGTGCGCCTGCCCGTCTGAGTTCACGTAGCCGTAAAGCTTGAAATCGCGCCCCGTCTGCTTCAATTGCGGGCCGAAAGCGCCCACGTGGCAGGCGGAACAGGGCTGCCCGGTCTGCGTCGCGAAGGCCGGCACGGCCTGGGATTTGCGGGGGGCGATCACCAGTAAGGTCGCGAGGAGAAAAACTAGGCCAGCACCAGCGATAAGTTCCGGCACAAACGGTTTTCTCTTACCTTTGGCCTCCATCAGCCTTCCCCAGAAAAATACGTTCATGCCAAAGGTATGCAACTCGGTCGCATCTTCAAGACCACGCCCAAACGCTTTATAAAAAACCTCTCTATGAGAGAAGCATGCCTGCCGCTGCATGGTCAATCCGAAAGAGGAATTTCCGTATATCTTAATTACCCCTCGTTAATAAGCAACGCAGCGCTGGCAGGCTAACTGTTTATCCACTTGATTGAAGCAATTGCTGCGCGTTCTGCTGTTTCTTCTGACTGGTAGGACACGCGGGCAGGATTCCACAACGGCCCCCATTGGTTTCCTGCGGGAGTTTTTAACAGCTTCTCTTCCCGAAAGCTGTAACGGCCGTCTTCTTTCTGAAAAATCACCACGCGCCGCGCGCCATCGGGACTTACAATTTCTTTTACGGTGTGTTCTTGCAGGAATATGCAAGAAGCCCCGATTAGCGATTTAGCGAACCTTAGCGAAAAGCCGCAGCCGCTTTAGTCCCGCCGTCTTCGACAGCCCCCGCGAGGGGGCACATTGGTCTCAGGCTGGAGCAAAACCTCACGGTCCAACTCAGAACTTCGGCCCTGATATGGGCCTCCCAGGCACCAACGCCTTGTCACCATCTGAATCGGCAGCGTCTCTCCGCCCCCGCCGCTTGAGGCGCCCTCGTTCGCGCCTTTCAGGGCGTGCCGCCACACCAACGGCTTTCTCATCCGCGCCGGCATCTCCATCAACCTCTTCGCCGGCGGCCGGCGCAACCTGCCGCTCGCCCTTGTCAAGATCGAGAGCCGCATTCAGTTCAGCCTGGCGGACCAGCGATTCCTTGAGCCCCACCTCGTGCTCGAATGACTTACCCGCCTGCTCCTCAAGCTCTCCCAGCATTTTTTCAGCGCGGGCGGCCCGCGCCCGCTCGTCCTTCAGGGCCTTGTCCAGAGAGCGCAGCGCATACTCGATGCTCTGCATCGTCCCGAGCGGATTCTCCGCATTCAACTGCGCCTTGTAGATCCCGATGCTCCGGAGGAATGGAATTGATGGTGATGGTAGCGGGCGAGGGACTTGAACCCCCATGACCTTGCGGTCGGACGATTTTGAGCCGTCTGCGTCTGCCAGTTCCGCCAGCCCGCCACAGCGCAGCGTTCCTTTACTTTAACATTACGAAGCCCAAGGCGTCATCGCTCAGCATTGACGTAAAGCTTCCAGCCTTTATTGCGCCGGGAGCGCGCGCGCCGCGCTGTCGGCAAAAGCGCGGTTGATTGCTTCGCGTGTTCGCGCACGTACTCCTTGAGTGCCGGAGTTTTTGCAGCGGCGCCAAGGTGCTCTAGCAGGTATCCGAGCCGTTGCGCCCAGGCGACGGGCACCGTCCGGGCAGCCGCGGCAAGTTTCTCCGGATCGATCCTCTCGGCGAGTTCAGACAGAACCGTCGCCACCTGGCCGAGGCCGCCCGCGTCATGCGCGTAACCGACCAGATCAAGTGCCGTTGCCTCGGGCGACGACACGAGGAGCGTGCCCCGCGGCGTATTGAAGTTCTGAACCGGCACCTCTGCGAGGCGCTTCCTCGCCAGAAAGGCAACACGCACCGCCCCGCACTGGATCGACCGGCGGTTCTTTGCAAGGAAGACCTGGAATTCCTGTGGCTGCTGATCCGCAGCACCGTGTAACTGCGCGGCGGAGAGAAGGCCCGCGTAGTAGGCGAGATCGAGGTGCTTCATCAGCGCCGGGATAAACTGGTCGGCAGGAAGACAGCCGAGCGAGCGGTATTCCGGCGGCACGATGACGTAAAACCCGCGCGCCGGAGAAGCGATCACATTTTTCTTTGCGAGCCGGTTCAGGGCGAGCTTGGCTGCGGCGGCGGAAATGCCCAGCGCCGATTGCACCTCGCGAGAAGCCAGGTGATAGCGCCCGCTTGCCGCAAGATCGCTGACGTATTCCCCGGCTCTTGGATGGCGAGATTCTGATCTCACAGTCTTAAAGTATCAGTTTTCGATGCTTTACGCGTGTGATCTGTGCATTTTGACAGGCTGCCAGGCTGAACGTCCCCGGAACCCCTTGAAACTGTGAGGGTAGGCCAAAAGTGACACAGTTACTTACACACTTTCACATTTATAAAATGGAAGTACTATATTTACAGATAGATACAAGCAACGTTAAGGGACTCAAAATCCCGCGGCCTTCACTGGTCATGAGGGTTCGACCCCCTCCTCCAGCACCATTCCTAGCCGAATCAGTTAACAAACTCCGGATCCCGGCCTGCCTGCCGAAGGAGCATAATTAGGGGATCAGCCTACGGAGGCGCTATGGATGTCCGAGCACCAGGGATCGCCGCTGTGATGTTGTTCGCGGCCGCCGCTAATGGCCAAGGCCCGGGCGACCCGCGTGCCACTGAGAAAGTGGTTTTCTTCTCGGGCGAGGTTGTTATGGCGGATGGATCGGTGCCTCCTCCCGATCCGGTTCTCATCCAGAAAGTTTGCAAGGGCACCGCGCACGATGAAACCTGGACCGATTCGAAGGGACAGTTCAGCTTCAAGGTGACGGCCGGCGGAACCGATACATCCATCGGGGATTCCTCACAGGCGGCGGCGAGAACAGATGAATTGAGCAAGCCAATCGGAAATTCGACCTACTACACCAATCCCATCACCACCGCGCTCCGGGATTGCTACGTGCAGGCCGTGCTGGCAGGTTTTCTGTCGGAACGGGTGAGTATTGCTCTGAAGAACACACTCGAAGACGCGCGCATCGGCAGACTGACTCTCCATGCGATATCGCCCGGGCAAGCGCTCACAGTGAGCGCGACCACTCTGGCAGCACCTCCAAACGCGCGAAGAGCTTATGAGAAAGGCCTGTCAGCCATGCGCGAGAAGCGGTGGGATGCCGCCGCGAATGAAATGACAAAAGCCGTCACGGCCTACCCGAAATTCGCGTCTGCCTGGTTTGAACTGGGTCGCCTGCGGTGGGACCACAGTGATTTTACTGGCGCCGCCGGCGCCTGGAAGGAAGCTCTGAAGAGCGATCCGCGATACGTGAAGCCGTATGAGAGCCTGACCGCGCTCGCTGAACAGCAGCAGAATTGGGTGGATTCGGAGAAGTATTCCCACGATTGGATGCAGCTCGCTCCCGAGGATTTTCCTGCGGCGTATCTGTATAACGCGGTGGCAAACGCCCAATTGAACCACGTAGATGAGGCCGAGGCCGCGGTGCGCAAGGGGCTGAGTATCGACAAGGAACAGAGGCTGCCCAGGCTGCGATATGTGCTCGGACTCATTCTGATGCAGAAGCACGAATATAGCGAGTCAGCCGAATACCTCCGTGCTTATTTGGCATTGGCGCCAAACGCGAAAGACGCTGCCAGCGTGCGCGAGGAGCTGACCAAAATCGGAGCCACCGCGACTGCGCCTCCAAACTGACAAATTTTTCTGAAGCTTGATGCGCTGGTTACCTCACGCGCTGTTTGCGGCGGTTCTGGTCCTGGCGGCAGTCCCTACGCCGGGGCCCGTTGTATTTGAGGAAATCGCGGACCGCGCGGCTATCCACTTCATCGCGGAAAATTGCCCTACGCCAAACAAGAATCTGCCCGAGACGATGCTCGCCGGCGTGGCGCTTTTCGACTACGACAACGACGGCTACCTGGACATTTACTTCGTCAACGGCGCGGCCATCCCTTCGCTAAAGAAAGAGTCGCCCAAGTATTGGAACCGTCTTTTCCATAACAATCACGACGGCACTTTCACCGACGTGACGGAGAAAGCCGGCGTGAAGGGCGAAGGCTACGGCATCGGTGTTGCCGTCGGAGACTACGACAACGATGGATGGCCGGACATCTTCCTCGCCAACGTGACCAAGAATCAGCTTTTTCATAACAACCACGACGGCACCTTCACTGACGTTACTGATAAAGCGGGAGTGGGCGGGGCTATGCTGGACGGCAAGAAGAATTGGGCGGTGGCCGCCGGATGGTTCGACTACGATAACGACGGCCGGCTGGACCTGTTCGTCTCCAACTACTGCAAGTGGGAAGTCAACAAGGATCCTTTTTGCGGACCCAATCCGAACGTGCGCGCCTACTGCCATCCCAAGAACTATGCGCCACTTCCCAACACGCTTTACCACAACAACGGGGACGGGACATTCACGGACGTATCGGCGGCCATGGGCATCAGCCAAATCCGCGGAAAAGGCATGGGCGTGGCCTTCGCCGACTACGATCACGATGGCTTTATGGACGTCTTTGTGGCCAACGATAACGCCCCGAATATGCTCTTCCACAATTTGGGCGGCAAAAAATTCGAGGAGGTGGCGCTGCAGACGGGCGTGGCATATCCCGAATCCGGCTCATACATGTCGGGAATGGGGGCTGATTTCCGGGACATCGATAACGACGGCTACGATGATATCTGGGTGACCGGTTTCCAGGACGACACCTTTCCGTTGTTCCGGAATCGCGGCACCGGGGGTGACTTTGTGGAGATCACAGGTGCTAGTGGCATAGCCTCTATCACGCGCCCCATGTCGGGCTGGTCGAATGGGATCTTCGATTTCGACAATGATGGCTGGAAGGACCTGCTGGCGGTGCGCGGGCACGTACTCGACAACATCGCGCTGATGTCGTTGCGCACGCCGGAAGAGCCCAACACACTATTGCGCAACCTGGGAAACGGCAAGTTCCAGGATGTGAGCGCGGGCGCCGGCCCTGCGTTTCAGGCGCCCTTTCCGCATCGCGGCGTCGCGTTCGGCGACGTGGATAACGATGGCCGCATCGACGCCGTGGTTAGCGTGCTCCAGGGCAACGCGCAATACTTCCACAATATCTCGAAGAACAGCAATCACTGGATTCTGTTGAAATTGGTGGGTGTGAAGAGCAATCGCATGGGATTAGGAGCGCAGGTGCGCATCACGACGGACGTCGGCGTGCAGTACAATCATGCCACCACCAGTACCGGCTACGCTTGCTCCAGCGATCCGCGCGTGCACTTCGGTTTGGGGCAGTCGAAAGTGGTGAAGGAGATCGACATCGTGTGGCCCAGCCGCATCCACCAGACACTGCACAACGTGCCTGCGGACCAGATTCTGTCCATCACCGAGACAGCGGACAAGCAGTAGCGAGCGGGCAGTCCGATACCCCGCCCCGCTTGATCACTGTTTCTGCTGCTCGGCGGTGAGCCGGTCGAAGATCGCGCGCTCCCTCTCGCCGTCCGCCTGGCGGTTCAGGCGGAAATAAAGAGCGGCCAACTCGACGTGCGGCTGTGCCCAGCCAGGATCATCGTGCACGACCTTCTCGAAGTCCTTCGCGGCCGCTTCCGCCTGTCCCTCGGTGCGCTCCAGGCGCGCCCATTCGTAGCGCGCGACGGTGGAATCGGGCTTGAGCTGCAACGCGCGCTGCAAATGCTGGCGCGCCCCGTCCAGATCGCGGTCTGTGTGCAGAACTGCGCCCAAACCAAGCTGCGCGTCAAAGTCTTTGGGGTCGGCGTCCACAGCCTTTCGCAGCGCGGCCGCCGCGCCCTGCGTATCTCCCAAGTAGCTCAGCACCGTGCCGCGTAAGGTATCCACACCGGTCAGCCGCGGATTCAGGCGCACAGCCGCGTCGGCATAATCGCGGGCGCGCTCGAACTCATTCATCTTGAGAGCGGTCTGGCCGGCCAATAGGTACGCCTCGGGATTATTGCCTTCACGTGCCACGCGGTCGACGCGATCCAGGCCTTCGCGCTTGTGGCCTGCCCGGATCAGCGCCGATCCCAGCAGCCAGGCCACCGCTAGTTGGTCCGGATGCGCAGCCTCCACGGGCTTGAGGACGGCAATCACCTGTTCATCCTGGCCGAGGCGGGCGTAGCAATCGGCCAGCAGGGTGGCAACGCGCAGGTCCCCCGGCTGAGTGGCCCGCAGCTTATTGAGCTGCTGCTCCGCGTCGCGCCACGCGCCTTTCTTGTAATAAGCCAACGCCAGGTTGAGCCGGAGATCTGCATTGTCCTTTGCCGCGAGCGCCGCGCGGTATTGTTCGATGGCTTCGTCGTACCGCTCCAGCTTGACGAGCGCCGCTCCCAGATTGGCGCGCACTTCGATGGAACCCGG
This sequence comes from Bryobacteraceae bacterium, assembly GCA_035297145.1. GTDB lineage: Bacteria > Acidobacteriota > Terriglobia > Bryobacterales > Bryobacteraceae > QHXW01. The sequence continues at coordinate 128,775 of DATGZN010000092.1, read as the reverse complement.
ATAGTGCTTGAGGATCTCCTGGTATTTGCGGACGGCCAGGGCATCGTCGCCGCGATGCTGCGCCGCAACAGCGTCGCGGAAGAGTTGTTCGGGACTGGAGGATTGCGCGCAAGCAGCGCCGGCTGCGATGAGCAATGCCACGATGCGCATCGATTCCAGGATAACGGACTTGCGTTATCGTAGGGTATAGCGCATGTGGAGTGGGCCACTTGTGGGGCGGGTCCTCGGTCAGCAGCATCGGCACGAGTCTCGCCGCATGCTGAGAGCGTGCACGACGGGATCATCCACTCAACTGCTCCTGGTCCTGCTCCTTTTGGCAGCGCCTTGGACGCGCGCGCAAACGCCCGGCAAAGAACAATTCGAGGACGTGGCGCGGCGCGCGCAGGCCGCTCTGGACAGCCGTCCCCAGGAGGCTATCCAACTCTACAAGCAGGCAGTGGCGATGCGGCCGGACTGGCCTGAAGGCTGGCTCTACATGGGAGGCGCCCTTTATCAGGCGGGCCGCTACGCCGAGGCCACCGACGCTCTGCGGAAGGGAATTGGGTTGGCGCCGGTGTTCGCGAACGGGTGGGCCCTTTTGGGTCTGAGCGAGTCCCAACTAGACGATCCAGACCAGGCGCTTGCCGATATCCGCAAGGGCGAGGACCTGGGTCTCGGTGGCAATATCCAGTTTGAAACCGCCGTGCGCGTGCGTGCTGCTCAGCTTTTGATCCGGTCCTCGGCGTTCGATGAAGCTCTCGCCCAGTTGCAGCCGCTTTCCAAGTACCCCGGCAATCCTCCGTCCGTGGAGCAAGCCATGGGACTTTGCGCGCTGGCTAGCCCGGATGACACGGGCCAGCTAACGCCCGAGCGCCGCGCGGTGGTGGATCTGGCGGGCAAGGCCGCATGGGCTTTTGCCACCCAGCATCCCGACGTAGCGGGGGCCGGCTACCGGCAATTGCTGAAGCAGTATCCCACAGAACCTGGCGTGCATTACGCGTATGGCCTCTACCTGATGGAAACGGATATGAAAGAGGCGCTGGCCGAGTTCCAAAAGGAAGTGCAAAACAACCCGAAGCACTGGCCGGCGATGCTGGTGATCGCGTCCATTCAGATCCGCCAGGGCACGCCGGAGAAGGCTATTGAATCATTGCACGCGGCCATGAAGGCCGTGCCTACCAAATACCGCTGGCTCTGCCACCTCAATTTGGGGCGTGCCAATCTGGATGCCAATAATGCCACCGCCGCCATTTCCGAACTGGAGGGCGCTGTCCGGCAGATGCCCTCCGCCGCGAACGCGCACTTCTTCCTCGGGGAAGCCTACCGCCAGGCGGGGCGCAAGGCGGACGCCGAGAGAGAAAAGACGGAATTCGAAAAGACGAAGGTCCAGCAGGATCGACTCGGCGTGCCAGCCTTGCACCCGTTCGGCATTTCGGGGAACAACTGAAACCGCCTAGTCCGGATATGGATCACCCGGATGCAAGATCCGGATATTGTGGTCCGTAAACACCGACAGACTGCCGGGCAACTCCACTTTCGGCATGTGGCAGCTCGTGCAGTTGGATTTGCCGACGGGGCAGGGCTTCCAATGCTTGACTTCCCCGGTCGCCGCGCCGTGGCAAGCCAGGCAGGCTGCATCATAGCTGGCGCCATCCCGCACCAGTTCCTGATGCGGATTGTGGCAACCCGTGCAGGCGATGCGGCGGTCGTCACCGACGAAGCAGGCGCTGTTGGCCAGCCGGTAAGGTTGGAATCTGACATTGAGCATTCCCCAGATACGGCTGCGTACCACAGTATCCCAAGTGCGGTGGCAGTTTCCGCAGAAATTAGACATTTCCTCGGACGTCATTTGTGCCAGCCGCGGCGGGGTGACGCCGGAGCGGCCTTGCTGGAGGGCCTCCAGATGCGCTGTCGCGCCGGCGTGGCAGTGCTCACAATCGAGACCGGGCCGTAGGGAATCGAGATGCAGTTGGCCTTGCTCGACCGCGCCGCTCGAATGACAGCCGAAGCACGCCGTGACCTCATCGTTGGAGAGTTCGCGCCCCATAGCTTCGACCAGATTGCGCGGGTGGATTCGTTGGCTCCCCATCGTGATATTCAGCCCGGCGACGCCGGGATAATAACTGACCAGGCTTTCGTAGAACCGGTCCTGGTGCTGGAGAACGAAGGTCTGATTCGCGACGCCCACGGCATAACGAATGGGCAACGTCAAGGAGTCCGTCCTATCACTAACCGTGTACCGGCCTCCATCGTCGCGGTACTCGACGACGTAGCTGTAGCCGTTCTGGGTGAAGGTCAACTTCGGATGCGTGCGCAGCACATCCTGATGTCCAGGCAACTCGATGCTGCTGCCCATGGGTGTGCGGGTCTGCGTCTGCGCCTCATGGCTGTGACAACTGGCGCAGGTAAGTTTCGGATTCCCTTTGCCGGCCAGGCCGTTAGTGGCGAGCGCCAGGCAGGCAGCCACCAGGGCCCTACTGTTCGGCCCGAGCACCGGTCTCCTTTGCGAGTGTGATGGAAGTCCGCCGTTCTTTAACGGCATCGGAGTAACGTCCGAACCTGGAATAGGCGCTTGCCAGCGCTATGTGGTATTCAACGTTCGACGGGTCGAGTTTCCCGGCCGTTTCCAAGTAAGGGACGCCCCGCGCATTGCCGGCATGCGCCAGCAGCAACCCATAGACGTACTGTGCCACGGCGACCGAAGGACCCTCAGCGGCGGCTCGCTGGGCGTACGGCAGCGCCGGGGATTCTGAACCTGCGCCGATCATCACGAGCGCGACCATGGCATTGGCGTCCGGGCTGTTCGGATTGATCGCCAATTCACGCTGGAACTCCTCGCGCGCGTCGTTTGGGCGCGTTCCTAACAGACAGCTTCCGTAGAAGTAGTGGACACCGGGCTCCTTGCTGTAGCTTGCCAGAAGAGCTTGAAATCCAGCCTCCATGTTGCGACTGTCGCCGGCGATCCAGGCGGCGGCGGTCTTACCCGTCAGCGTCACCAGGTCTCGCTGAGCGGCGGGAATGTCTTTGGGCAGCATAGCGCGGCGCAGAGCGTTGAGACCCAAAGCAGTCAGGAATTCAGGGTCCGACGTGTTGTGACGGAGCAAGGCCGAGTACCGCGGAAGCGCCTGATCAAAGAGTCCCTGGCGGGTCATGAGCAGCACCTCCCTAAGATGGAGCCGCTCCTCGGTTTCCCGCGGTAATCCGTTGTCGAGCGCCAGCGCCCGTTGGATGTGTTCGAGCGCGCCGCTATATTCCCCACTCTCGAATTCGCACAGCCCAAGGTATGCCCATCCGGAAGCGGCCTCGCCGGCCAGTTCCGCTACGTGTCCGAAGGCCTCCTGCCCAGCGGCGAACTGCCCCGCTTCATAAGCGAGCATTCCAAGCTGGCGCCAGCCTTCCGCCCACGAGCTATTTTTTTCGAGCGCTTGACGGTAGAGTTTCCGGGCTCGCTCGGGATCTTGGGCGCGTCGCGCGGCGGAGGCCTGGGCGGCCAAGTCATCAAAACCAGCCGCCGCTCCAGCGGGGGACTGCTGGGCGGTCAACTGATCCGCCCGCGCACGCTCGCGCGCTCCGTCGTCCAGACGGTTGAGGCGGACGTAAAGCGCGGCGAGCTCCACATGCGGCTGCCGCCAATTGGGATCCGCCGCCACCACCTTTTCAAATTCGCGCGCAGCCGATTGGAGATCGCCGCGAGAGCACTCGATGCGCCCGAGTTCAAAGCGTGCCAGCGCGGAATGCGGAGAGATTTTGAGGGCGCGCTCCACGTGCCGTTGCGCTTCATCGAGGTTGCTCTCGGCGTTGAGAACTGCGCCCAAAGTCAAGTGCGCGTCAAAGTCGTCCGAGTTGGCGGCCAGAGCTGCCTCCAGGTCGGTCTTCGCACCTGGATAATCTCCCAGGTGATTCTTGGCTTTGCCGCTCAGGGTCAGTGCTCCGGGCAGGTTCGGGTTCAGCTTCAGGGCCGCCGCTGAGGCTGCCCGCGCCCGCTCGAATTCGTTCAGATCGAGCCACGTTTGACCTGCCAGCAGGTAGGCTTCGGCGTTGTTGCCCTGAGCCGCGACCTTCTCCACCCGTTGCAAACCCTCTCGTGGTTGCCAGGCGCGAATGAGCGCCGAACCCAGCACCCATGCAATATTCAGATCGTCCGGTTGTGCCGCTTCAGCCGGCTCGAGCACCGCAATCGCTTCCCCGTAGCGGCCCATCTGGAAATAGCAGCCGCCGAGCAGGGCCGCCAGTCGCGCATTGGCCGGCTCGGCCTGCGCGAGCGATCGCAATTGGGAAGCGGCATTTTCGAGATCGCCTTTTTTCAACCAGGCCAGCGCCAGGTTCAGACGCAAGCCGGCGTCGCCCGGCCGCTTTTCGAGCGCGGCGCGATACTCCGCGATGGCTTCCTCGTAACGGCCCATATGGGACAGCGCGGCCCCCAAGTTCGCCATCACCTCCGGTACGTCCGGTTGGAGCGCGAGCAATGCGTGATATTTGTCCACGGCCAGCGCGTCGTCGCCACGTTGCTGTGCCGCGACTGCCTCTTGAAAGAGCTGCTGTGGAGAGGGAGCTTGCGCTGGGACCAGAACGCACGCCAGCACCGCCAGCACCCCCAGAAACACCCACCGCATCAACAATCAGTATAGTCGGGTTACGCTGAGAGAGCTGAATTCCTGTACAGGGCAACAGTCGGCGTAAACTGAAGAGAATCTTGCTCCACCAACGCGGCTATTCGCCTGCTCAAATGACATCCCACTGGAAGGTGATTTACATTTGTTTCCAGTCTGCAGTGCTGGGAAGCGCTGTCCTCGGACCTATAACCTTCGACGAGATCGCTGACCGGGCCGGGGTCCACTTCAAGACGAATAGCTCGCCGACCTCCTTGCGGCACCAGCCGGAAACGATGCCCGGCGGAGTGGCCCTGTTCGACTACGACGGAGATGGATACCTGGACATCTATTTTGTTAACGGCGCCGATATGCCTTCGCTGGTTAAGCGAGGTCCCCAATACCGCAACCGGCTCTATCACAACAACGGGAACCTCACGTTTACAGACGTTACCGAGAAATCGGGGTTGGGCGGCGCCGGATACGGTATCGGAGTGGCGGTCGGCGACTACGATAACGACGGGTGGCCGGACCTGTTCGTCACCACCGTTAAGGGGAATCAACTGTTCCACAACAACGGAGACGGCACCTTCACCGATGTGACGGCCAAGGCCGGTGTGGAGGGCGGCCTTTACAAAGGCAAAAGGATGTGGTCGATAGCCGCCGCGTGGCTGGACTATAACAACGACGGTTTGCTTGACCTGTTCGTCTCAAACTACTGCCGCTGGGACCCGGATACGGAACACGCCTGCTTCGCCAATGGCCAGAATGGCGCCCGCATCATCTGCGATCCGCGTTACTGCGATCCGCTTCCCAACATGCTTTACCGCAACAACGGCGACGGCACGTTCACCGACGTCTCCGCCCAGACGGGCATTGCGACCCACCTCGGTCGCGGCATGGGAGTGGCGATTGCCGATTACGACGATGATGGTTACCCGGACATCTTCGTGGCCAACGATAACGCCGCCAATCAGCTCTTCCACAACATACACGGGGAGCGCTTCGAGGAGGTCGCCCTGGACGCGGGGGTGGCACTGGGAGAGGATGGCAACGTCCTTTCGGGAATGGGTGCGGACTTCCGGGATGTTCGGAACGCCGGGCTACCCGATATCTGGATGACGGCCATCGAAAAGCAGACGTTCCCCTTGTTCGTGAATATGGGCGACGGGCATTTCACCGTCAAGACAGCCGCGGCAGGACTGGGGATGGATACCTTCGAGATGTCCGGTTGGGGGAACGGTATTGCCGATTTCGACAACGATGGTTGGAAGGACCTGTTCGTAGCGCGCGCGAACGTAGACGAAAACGTGCGTCTATTTTCGCCGCGAACGTTCGAGGAACCGAATGCGGTGTTTCGCAATCTTCGAAACGGCAGATTCGAGAACGTCAGCGCTACGGCCGGGCCTGATTTCCAGGTCCCCGGGGGGCACCGCGGGGTGGCCTTCGGCGACCTGGACAATGACGGCCGCATTGACGCGGTGGTGACAGTACTGAATGGCCAAGCCAAAATCTTTCACAACACAACGCAGAATGGTAATCACTGGATACTGCTGAAGCTTTGCGGCACCAAAAGTAACCACATGGGAATTGGCGCAAAAGTCCGGGTGACAACCGCGGACGGTGCGGTGCAATATAACCACGTCACGACCAGCATGGGGTATGCATCGTCGAGCGATTCGCGTGTGCATTTCGGTCTCGGCGCGAGTGCCGCTGCCAAGGAGATACAAATCACCTGGCCGAGCGGCATCCGGCAGGTGCTGCGCGACGTGGCGGCGGACCGCGTGGTCACGGTCATCGAGCCGAGCGAGAAAAAGGCCGGATCCTCGACGAAACGGCGCTGAGGTGTGCGGCGTGCGTGCGCGTTATTCTGATTGATATGGGTTGTCGCCGCCGGTTGCCCCGGCTGCTCCTGCTGGTGGTAGGCGTGGGGTGGCTGCTGCGCGCGCCGGGCGGACCGGTACCCGCGATCCGGTTCGAACTCAAGCCCATCGCCTTCCAACTCGAGCACGGTGAGGTCAGCGCACGGCACGTGCCCGCTACCATGGCCGGAGGTTTGGCGGTGTTCGATTACAATCGCGACGGGCGTCCCGACATCTTCTTCACCAATGGCGCCAATCTGGCCACGTTGAAAAAGGACGATCCCAAATACCGCAACCGCCTGTTTCGCAACGACGGTAATGGCGTGTTCACCGATGTCACCGAATCCGCGGGACTGGCCGGCACGGGCTTCGATAGCGGCGTGGCGGTGGGCGATTATGATAACGACGGCTATCCCGATTTGTTCGTGGCAGGCGTCCACCACAATACGCTTTATCACAACAACGGCAACGGTACGTTCACCGATGTCACGGAGAAGGCCGGCATCTCCAATCTCCCCGACGCCCAATACGGGCCGATGTGGGGCATTACGGCGGTCTGGGTGGACGTGAACAACGATGGTCTGCTCGATTTGTTCGTGGTGAACTATCTGCAATGGGATTACTCGACCGAGCCTCTTTGCGACTACAAGGGAGCGGCAGACTATTGTTCGCCTCGGTCATATAAGGGCCTGCCCAACCAGTTGTATCTGAACAAGGGCAATGGCAAGTTTGAGGACGTGTCGGAGCAATGGGGCATTCGCGCGCACGTGGGGAAGGGCATGGGCGGGGGTATGGCGGACTACGATCTGGATGGCCGTCCCGACCTTTTCGTCACCAACGACGGCTCTTATAATTTCCTGTTCCACAATCTGGGCAACAAGTTCGAGGAAGTCGCGTTTCAGAAAGGCGTGGCGTTGCCGGAAGACGGCAACTTCATATCCGGAATGGGGCTCGATTTTCGCGATTTCAACAACGACGAATACCCCGACTTGGTGACGGTGGCGCTGGAAAACCAGACGTTCCCGCTGTGGAAGAACATGGCTGGGAAAGGCTTCGAGGAGGTAACCACGCCGAGCGGTATGCGCGCGCTGAGCATGCGGATGGCGGGCTTCGGCGCAGGATTGTTCGACTTCGACAACGACGGATGGAAGGATCTGTTCGTCAGCCGCGGAGACGTGTTGTCCCGCCCGATGCCGAACACGACCGTAGAGCAGCACAACACCGTGTTCCGGAACCTTGGTGCTGCCGGCGGCGCCCACGTGCGCTGGCAGCCGCTCACGGAGGAAGCAGGATTGGACGCCTCACCGCCGGCGCGCCATCGCGGCTTGGCCTTCGGCGACCTGGACGGCGACGGTAGGATCGATGTTGTGGCCTCGGCGCTCGCGCACCCGGCCGAAGTCTGGATGAATCGCAGCCCAGCCGCGGGACACTGGCTGGACATCGCGCTTGAGGGAACCAAGAGCAACCGCGACGGCATCGGTGCGCGGATTCTGGTTACCACCAAAAGCGGCTCGCAGTGCAACCACATGACTACTAGCGTGGGCTACGCCTCATCGAGTTGCGGGCCCGTGCATTTCGGGTTGGGCGCGAACGAAACGGCGTCGGTAGTCATCCATTGGCCGTCGGGAATCGTGCAGACACTGAAGGATGTGCGTTGCGATCAAGTGCTACACGTGAAGGAGACTCCGTAGCCATGCGTTTTGCTTGGCGCGGGACCCCAGTTGCGCGGCCCGCGGTTGCCGCGATCCTTTATGTGGCAGCTCTTCTGGGTCCGGTGCTCGCCGCCGATCAGACGCCTTCGGCTGCCCCTGCGGCGTTCGACCGTGTGTCCAAGGCGGCCACTGAGGCGCGTACGGAGAACCGCATAGAGGACGCAATCGGATTGTATCGCCAGGCGCTCAAGCTGCGCCCTTCCTGGGCGGAAGGCTGGTGGTTCCTGGGCGAGCTGCTATACGATCAGAACAAGTATACGGACGCGCGGGACGCTTTGCGGCGGCTGGTAGACCTGGATCAAAAAACGGGGCCTGGGTTCGCCCTGCTGGGCCTCTGCGAGTTTGAAACGAAGGAGTACGCCAAGTCACTCCGTGACATTTATCAGGCACGCCGCTTGGGCTTGGGAGACGATCCGCAAGTCAAGCGGGTCGTTTTGTTTCACCAGGCGTTGCTGCTCACGCACGTCCAACAGTATGATTCCGCCATCCAAGTGTTGGAGACAGTCCTGAAAGCGGGTGGCGCCGGCCCGGCCGTGACTGAGGCAGCGGGGCTCGCCGGGTTGCGCCGCCCCATCTTCCCCGAAAGTCTGCCGCCCGGCGACAAGGACCTGGTTGAGCGGGCAGGGCGAGCTGTTTGCGCGGTGGCAGTGAAGGATGCACCGGAGGCGCGAAAGTACTTCGCGGAGCTGCTGGCCAGCTATCCGAACGCGCCTAACGTCCACTATCTCTATGGATCGTTTCTGTCAGCGTCTGATGAAGATGGGGGCCTGCGCGAATATCAGGAAGAACTGGCGCTGAACCCGAAACATACAGAAGCCTTGGCGACCATTGCCCTGGCGTATGAGATGCGCGGCGATTCCGATACTGCTATCTCGTATGCGCGACGTGCGGTCGAGGCGGATCCTCAATTCTTCGGGGCCCACGCCGTGTTGGGCAAGCTGCTCACTAATGCGGGCGAGGTGGAAGAGGGGATTAAAGAGCTTGAGATCGCCCGGCAACAGGCCTCCGACAGTCCGCAAGTCCACTTCTCGTTGGCGGCAGCCTATGCCATGGCGGGCAGAAAGGCGGAAGCGGCCCAGGAGCGCGCCGAGTTCGCCCGCCTTAAACACCTGGCAGATGAGATGGGCCAGTGACCATCGTGACCTCCGCCCGGTTGTGCCTGATCCTTGCTTTCCTTGTCTCTACTGTTTGGGCGCAGCAGCCTGCCGCCAGTTCTGAGGCGCTTTTGCAACATGCCGTCACCCTGCATCAGGCTGGCGATCTGGATGGCGCTATCCGCGCGTATCGCCAATACCTCGCCGCCGAACCCGATTCCGTGCAGGCCCGTTCGAATCTGGGCGCCGCGTTAGCCCGCATGGGCCGCTACGAAGAGGCTGTTGAGGAATACGACCGTGCCCTTGCCAAGAGCCCGGATAATCCCGCCCTCCTGCTGAATCTGGGGCTCGCCTATTACAAGACCGGCCGGCTGGCCGACGCCGCCGCCCGCTTCGAGCGCGCCGCCTCGCTCGCGCCTCAGTTCAAGGAGCAGGTCACTCTCCTGCTCGCCAGTTGCTATAACAGCCTGGGAAGGTACAAGGAAGCCGTCGCCCTGCTGGCACCGCTCGAGAAAGACAAGGCCAACGATCCCGGATTCGACTATCTGTATGGAACCGCTCTCATCGGCAATGATCAAAACGCCAGTGGCGCAGCCGTTATTAACCGCATTCTCAGCCGCGGCGATTCGGCCGAAGCCCGTCTGCTGCGAGGCACTCTCGAACTAAGTGCGCACGACCGCGACGGCTCGCTCGCAGATCTTGAGAAGGCTATCGCCCTGAATCCCCGCCTACCGGGTGCGCATGCTCGATTGGGCGAGTTGCTGCTTTCCAAGGGAGATCCCGATCGCGCGCGCGAGGTTTTCACCCAGGAGCTTGCCCTGGACCCCGACGAATTCACCTCAAATCTGAACATGGGCGTGCTGGCCAAACAGGATCAAAACTACGCGGAGGCGCGCCGCTATTTCGAGCGCGCTCTCAAGACGCGCCCTAACGATCCGGGCGTCCGCTATCAGATGGCTAATGTGGACCTGGCCACCGGCAATCCCGAACAAGCGCGCCAGGCGTTACAAGCTTTGATCGTTGCATCACCCGATTTCGCGGAGGCGCATGCGACTCTGGCAACCGTCTGCTACCGGCTGAATCGCATCGCCGACGGCGATCGTGAACGCGCCATCGCGCAGAAGCTTATGGATCAGCGGGACGCCCTACAGACGGGAGCCAACGCGAGGTGAGGCGTTGGTGGGCCGCAGGCGGATTGTTTGTGGCGGGTTATGGGTTGTGGGTGGCTGCTCGCGGTGCGGAAACGGAACCGCAGCGGCCGCACTTCACCGATATAGCCCCCAAATCCCATTTCGCTTACCGCACCGACAACAACTTCACCGGTCGCAAGTATTTCCCGCAAACCATGTGCGGCGGAGTGGCTGCCTTCGATTTCGACAACGACGGCCGCATGGACCTCTTCTTCACGAACGGCGCCAAGCTGCCCGAACTGGAGAAGGCCGATCCGCGCTTCTACAACTGTCTGTTGCGCAATCGCGGTGACGGAACGTTCGAGGATGTCACCGCGCGCGCCGGCCTGCTCGGCAAAGACCTCGGATTCAGCTTTGGCGTGGCCGCCGGCGATTACGACAACGATGGCTTCGACGATCTATTCATCTGCAACGCGGGACGCAACACGCTCTATCACAACAACGGCGACGGAACATTCACCGACGTTACCGAGCGGTCTGGCATTGGGACCAAGCCGAAGGACGTCCTGAGCGTCGCCGCCGCCTGGTTCGATTACGATAACGACGGCAAGCTGGATCTCATCGTCACCAACTACACCGTCTGGACGCCTCAGATCGACAAGGTGTGCGCGGTGAACGGCCAGCAGTATTACTGCCATCCCAAGGTCTACCCCAACGTCGCACACCGGCTCTATCGGAACCTCGGCAACGGCCGCTTCCAAGACGTGACCGACGCCTCCGGTTTCGGCAAGGAGCTGGGCAAGGGAATGGGCGTGGCCATCGCGGATTTCAACGCCGATGGCTATATGGATGTTTTTGTAGCCAACGACACCGTGCGAAATTTTCTCTTTATCAACCAGAAAGACGGGACGTTCAAGGAGTCTGGTTATGAGTGGGGTGTCGCCTACGACGAGAGTGGCAATGCGGGTTCCTCCATGGGCGCCGACGCCAAGGATTACGACAACGACGGCTTGCCCGACCTCTTCTATAACAATCTCAAAGGCCAGATATGGGGACTCTTCCGCAACATAGGCGGTAAATATATGAACTATGTTTCCGGCATGTCCCACTTATCGCACTTGAGCGCGCACAGTTCGGGTTGGAGCAACGGCTTCGTTGACTACAACAACGACGGGTGGAAAGATATTTACTCTTCCAACGGAGACATCGATAACATTGGCGAAGTCTCGCGCCAGTCTGACACCATGTTCGAAAACGTGGATGGCAAGGAGTTCCGGGATGTCTCCGCCCAGTTGGGTCCGGACTTCAACCGTGCGGGTTTCCAGCGTGGCTCGGCCTTCGTGGATCTCAATAACGACGGCTTCCTCGACCTGGTAGTGACGTCGCTCGATGAGAAGCCGCGCTTTCTAATCAACTCCGCAGATAATGGGAATCACTGGTTATTGGTAAACACCATCGGCCGCCGCAGCAATCGAGACGGCATCGGCGCAGCGCTGAAGCTGACTACGGCCTCGGGCCGCACACTCTACAACCATGTGACTACTTCCGCGGGATTCATGTCGTCGAGCGACAAGCGCGTGCACTTCGGGTTAGGTAAGGAAAAGGCGATTCAGTCGCTGGAGATCCGCTGGCCCAGCGGGATTGTGCAGACCCTGAAGAAAGTAGAGCCCGACCAGATTTTGACACTGACGGAGCCAGCGCGCTGAAAACAGCGATGCCGGTGCTACCTGGCCGGTTCTTCAATCGTTAGAATCTGATTCGTCGCCACGTTATTCAGCACTTGGTGGATGCGGCTCGGCCACTTAATATCTATCTCCCGGATCGTCTTCGACCCGCCCAGACCGAAGTGTACGCGGGAGTCGCTGGCGCAGGCGTAGCCCACGGCGGTCGTGACCTCGTTGTACTGCGTCGTGCCGTCCTCCCCGGTAATGCGAATTTGCGCTCCCAGTGCCATGCGGTTGCTCTTCTTGCCAATCAGCTTCAGCAGAATCCAATGGTTCTCGTTCTGTGAGATGTTGTGGAAATACTTGACCTGGCCGTTGAGCACCGAAACCACGGCATCGACTCGACCGTCGTTATCCAGGTCACCGAAAGCCACTCCGCGATGGGCCGCCGCCTTCTGGAAATCCGGGCCGGCTTGGGCGCTCACATCCTGAAACTTGCCGTTCCCGAGGTTGCGGAAAACGGCGTTGGGCTCCTCATAATGCCGGTTGGAAAACTGCGCTATGTTGTCCAGCACATTGCCGCGCGCCACGAACAAGTCCTTCCAGCCATCGTTATCGAAATCGAAAATTCCGTTCCCCCATCCCGACATCTGGCGCGTTCCCATTAGGTGCATTTGAAAGGTCCGCTCCCAGAACTGGCCGTCTCCGTGGTTTTGAAACAACGGAAACGACTCGTTCTCCACGGCCGTGTGCCAGATGTCCGGGCGGCCGTCGTTGTCCACGTCCTTGAAATCGGCGCCCATGCCGGAAATGGCGCTGCCGCTCTGCGCATATGCCACGCCGGATTGCATCGCAACCTCCTCGAATTTCTTGCCACCCAGATTGTGGAACAGGAAATTGGGACGATTGTCGTTGGCCACGAAAATATCCATGAACCCGTCGCCATCGTAATCGGCGATCACCGCTCCCATTCCTTTGCCGAGGTACTTGGCGATGCCCGTTTCGGCGGACACATCGGTGAACGTGCCATCGCCATTGTTGCGGTAGAGCGTGTTCGGCAGATCTGGGTAGTTATTGGGATGGCAATAAGAGCGCAGCTCGGGTTTTGGGCCGCAGACAGGATCCTTGTTCACTTCCCACTTGCAGTAGTTGGAGACAAACAAGTCGGGGAGGCCGTCATTGTTGTAGTCCACCCAGGCGGCCGAGACGGACCACATTTTCTTGCCGTCGTGAATGCCGCCGCCCACCCCCGCCTTGTCTGTCACGTCTGTGAAGGTACCGTTCCCGTTGTTGTGGAAGAGCTGGTTCTTCCCCGTGTTGACAACATAGATGTCGGGCCAACCGTCGTTGTCGTAGTCGCCAATGGCCACCCCCATGCCGTAGCCTTCGCCCGCCACGCCGGCTTTCTCGGTTACATCGGTGAAGGTCCCATCGCGGTTGTTATGGTAGAGGCGATTCCAGTACTTGGGGCTCTCCTTTTGGAGCGACGGGATCGCCGCCCCGTTGACCAGATACACGTCCAGATAGCCGTCGTTATCGTAGTCGAATAGCGCCACGCCGGCCACCATGGTCTCGGGTTGATTCTTGTTCGGAGTAGGGCAACTGTCGGAAACGAAAGTCAGCCCGGAGCGTTCCGCAATCTCCTCGAAAACGATGGGTCCTGTGGCGGATCCTGCCAGAAACACGCCGGCTCCGACTATAATAGGAATGACCGCCTTCACGTCTTGGAAAACTCAGTCTAGCATGCGGCGCCTGTTCGCTTTTCTCGCTTCCGCGCCGGGCGTCTACTTATTGCTGTATTTGCTGTCCGGACAGCCCGCACAGACCACCACTAAACGGCCCGGTTTCGTGGACATCGCTCCCCGCTCGAAGATTTCCTACAAAAGCAACAACAGCCCCAGCAGCCGTAAGTACTTTCCAAAGCCCATGTGCGGCGGCGTTGCCCTGTTTGATTTTGATAACGACGGCCGCCTGGATCTTTTCTTAACCAATGGCAGCCAACTGCCTGAATTGAAGAAGACAGACTCGTCATACTATAACTGCCTGCTCAAGCAGCAAGCCGGCGGGACTTTCGAAGACGTCACAGCTAAGGCAGGTCTATCAGGCAAGAACTTAGACTTCAATTTCGGCGTGGCAGTTGGCGATTACGACAATGACGGCTATGAGGATTTGTTCATTTGCAGCGCGGGCAAAAACGTTCTCTATCACAATAATGGAGACGGTACGTTTACGGATGTAACCACATCCTCGGGCATCGGCCGCAAGCCGGCGGATACGTTGAGCGTGGCCGCCGCCTGGTTCGACTACGACAACGACGGCCTGCTGGATCTCATCGTTTCCAACTACACGTTGTGGACCCCGCAGAGCGATATCCACTGCGCTATGGACGACAAAGAATACTACTGCGATCCGCACCGCTACACGAGCGTTCCGCCGCGGCTCTACCACAATCTGGGCAACGGCAAGTTCCAGGACGTGACCGAAGAGTCGGGGCTGGCCAAGTCGCCCGGCAAGGGTATGGGCATATCCATTGCTGATTTCAATAATGACGGCTGGCAGGACGTGTTCATTGCCAACGACACTGAGCCCAATTCGCTCTTCATCAACCAGGGCAACGGCAAGTTCGAGGAAAAAGGCATGGAATGGGGTGTCGCTTACAACGACAGCGCGCAGACCGGGTCTTCCATGGGTTCAGACGCCAAGGACTACGACAACGATGGCAATGTGGACATCTTCTACAACAACTTGAAGGGCCAGGTCTGGCAACTGCTGCGCAATCGCGGAAACGTGTTCGCGTTTCCGTATGCCTCCAAGATCCATACGCTGAGCCTGCCCTTCTCCGGTTGGAGCAACGGATTCATCGACTACAACAACGACGGGTGGAAGGATATTTACTCCGCCAATGGCGACGTCGACCAAGTGAGCGAGACATCGGCCCAACATGACACGATGTTCGAAAACGTAGGCGGGAAAGCCTTCATCGATGTGTCCGAGGAGATGGGTAAGGACTTCCTTCGCAAAGGCTACCAGCGCGGATCGGCGTTCGGGGATCTCAACAACGATGGGGCGTTGGACATCGTCGTCACGTCACTCAACCAAACTCCACGCATTCTGTTGAATACCGCCGATAGCGGCAATCACTGGCTGATGCTGAGCCTGACCGGGCACAAGAGCGCGCGCGACGCGGTGGGTGCCAAAGTCAAGCTGACCACCGCTTCCGGCCGAACGCTCTATAACCACGTCGCTATCAGCGTGGGCTTCATGTCTTCGAGCGACAAACGCGTGCATTTCGGCCTGGGCGAGGAAACCAGGATCCCCTCCATCGAAATCCGCTGGCCCAGCGGCATTCAACAGGTGCTGAAAGATATCGCCGCTGACCAATTCCTGAAGGTCGACGAGCCGCACTAACACGCAACGCAACGCCTCCGCGGCTAAGGTCTCCTGACACTACTGCTTTTCGGCGGACGGCGGATTCCGCTTTTCCTCCATCTCTTTCTGCGCTTCTTCCCGCACGTGCCGTGCCTCCGCGGCCTCCCTGTCGCCGTCCGCGGTGCGCTTCAATTTGTAATAGACTCTGGCCAGCGCCGCATGCGCCTCGGAAAAGTTTGGATAATTCCGGATCAGTTGCTCCAGTTCTTCGCGCGCCTGTTCATTGAGCCCTTGCGTCAGGTGAATGGAAGCCCGCTGGTAGAGTGCTCCTGGATCCTTGGGGCGCACCTGCAGCGCCAGGGTGATGTGCGCCAACGCCTCATCCGGCTTGGCATCCTGGAGGAGCAGCAGGGCGATTTCCGTGTTGGCCGTGAAATCGTACGGATTCACCTTCAGTTCTTCATTGAACTGGACCGTGGCTTCCTCCAACTTACCGGCGCCCTTCAGTGCTTGCCCGTACAGCGTATGCGCCCACGGCATCTTCGGATTCAGTTCCACGGCCCGCGCCAAGTGTCCGGCTGCGGCCGCCAGATCGTTACGCAGCAACTCGCTTTGCCCCAGTAGGAACGCCGATTCCGCCGACTCACCGTCGCTCAAAATGCGGTCTAGCAGGATCTGCGCCTCCTGGGTCCGATTGTCTTTCATCAGCGCCGTGCCGAGCACGTAGACCACGGCGTGATCGTCGGGATACTCTTCGCGCAACGGCGAAAGCACTTCTATTGCTTTCGCTGGCCGGTTCGTCTCAAGCATGCAATCGGCCAGCAGCAGGGCCGGTTTCAGATCCAGTGGTTGCAGTTTGTGGAGCACTTCCAGATGCTCGACAGCCTCCGGCAACCGCCCGACTTTGTAGTACGCCAGCGCCAGGTTCATCCGTACCCGGGGATTGTTCGGCAGTTGCTGGATGGCGAGACTGTATTCCGTTATGGCCTCGGCGAACTGGCCGTCCTGCACCAGGGCGGCGCCAAGATTGGATCGGACTTCGGCCGCGTTGGGATAACTCTTCAGGAACTCGCGGTAGAGCCGGATGGCGCTTGCCACGTCACCGGACTGAAGCGCCGAGTTGGCCTCTCGCAAGGGCTCCTCGGGCCCTCCGGCCCAGAGTGCGGCGACTCCCAACCGCAGCGACAGAACCATTACGACGAGTCTCACGCTCATGAGATTATAACGTTGCCACGAATTGGCGTCCGTTAGGCCGGTACACCATCTCACGAGTTCGCAAGCATATTTCCGCGTCAAAAGGGGATAATGAATTTGATGCGCACTTCTGCTGGTCTCTGGAAAACTGCCTTGTTGGTGGCTGCGACATTTGTTCCAGGCCTCCACGCCGAGCAGGGTGTCCTCACGTTTGTATTCGGTCCAAATTCCCAGGAAGCGGCGCGGCAATCCGCGCGCGCAGCGGCCGCGACGGCTCGGCACTGGGTGCAGACTGCCGGCGGCGTGGTCGAGCTCAGGCGTGCCGGCAGCCCGGATGTGCAGCGCATCGCCGCGGGCATGGATGCCAAGGAACTGCAACAGGCGTTTAGTGATGCGGCGCGCGCGGCGCGCGATGCCGATCCACCGTCGTTCCTCATTGCTCTCGATGCCGCCGCACAGGCGGCCGCGCTCTCTCCCGGCGCCCGGATCGTCGTCGCCGTGCTTAATAGTCCTCCCTTCTCCACTGAGGGCGAACGCACACTGCAACATCTGGCCGAGATCTGCCAGTCCGGCGGCGTAAGAGTTCTGGTGGTGGATGTCGACGAAGGAGCCCACACATCCCCGAATGCCGCTCTTAAAGCCCTTACGGCCAAAACCGGAGGCGCGTGGGTGCGGCAAGCTAGAGCCCTGGAACCCGAAGTGTCCGTAGCAGCCCCGCCGGATGAGTCGACCGCTCCGTCAGCTCCGGCCGCCCTGCCGCAGCCCGCCGCCACTGCCGCCTCATCCGCTCCTCCGGAACCCGGCACAACCGCTAAGTTCCAGATTCCGGTGCACATCCGGTTCATTCGCACCTCGGGTACGGGAGCGACGTCCGAGAGTATCATCGACCACGAAGCGGATTTCGGCGAAACCGCGACGCTTACCCTCGGCAATGGCACTGTCACGGGCGGGGGCGGATCCATGGAGGTCTCTTATGAACCCAACGACGCCAACGCACCCCTCCAGGGCCTGGTGACAGTTGAATCGCCGCTCGACAGTTTGAAGTTCGACATCGACGACAACACCTCCACGTACCAGGCGCGCGCGCGTCTCACCGCGACCGTGCGGAATTCCAAGGGGGCGGTGATCTGGAGCAACCGGCGGGACATCAACGTTCATGGATCCGTGCGCCAATTGGATGCGCGGCGCCAAGGTAGCATGTTCTTCATGCGCGCGGTCACCTTGCCCGGCCAGGGGCCCTTTACCCTGGAAGCCAAAGTGGAAGACCTGCTGGGGGACACCACCGGCCTGATTCAGACGCCCTTGCGGGTGGGCCGCAACGCGCCCGGGCTGGTGGCCACCGATGCGTTGGTGGTGCGCCGGTTTATGGGATCGGCGGATAAATTCGAGGCCGACCAGGTGTTGAGCTATGAAGGAGAGGCTTTATCTCCCGTGCTCAACCCGGTCTTCCGCGCCGAGCAGCCGGTTAACCTGCAAATCTACTTGAGGCTCTATCCGGATATCCACGGCGCGCCGCTCGATCTGAGCATGGACGTCATGAACCAAGGGCGCGTGGTCGCCCACGTGGCGTTGCCATTCAAGAGCGGGATGGCAGACAGTGCGCGCGAAGGCGCCTCCAGCAAGCTCGCCGGCAGAGCCGAAAACATGTACGGAGCGCAGGCGAAGGAGTTCCCGTACCTTGTTGATCTGAAGGGCGCCAAGTTCCCCCCAGGCGACTACATGGGCGTCATTTCCATCCATCAGGGCAAAAGTGTGGTCAAGCGGGTCGTGCCATTTAAGGTGGCCGGCAGCGCGCCCGTTGAAGTCGCTGGAGCGCCGAAAGCTGGTCCGGCGGCCACGGATGACTCCGAAACCGCGGAAGTCGTGCTGCCGGATATCGAACCCGCCACGATCGATTCGACCGGGCTTAGAATGCGCGAGGACGGCCAGAAGCTGCTCTGGGACGCGGCCGCCAAGAACGCCATGAATTACCTGGACCACCTCCCGAATTTCCTCTGTACCCAGGAAACGCACCGGTTTACTGCTCATGTCAAGACTCCCGATCAACTGAAAGAGGCTGATTCCTATAAGGACGAGTTGGTATACGAAGACGGCAAAGAACGGTACCGAAGAATCGAGATTAATGGAGTCAAAGCCGAGTACGCTCCCGCCAATAACCAGGGCATCTATTCCCGCAATGAATTCGGCTCCCTCCTGCGGGGCTTGTTTGACCCCGATGTTGGCGCGTCCTACAAATGGGCAGGCCGCGCCATGGCCATGGGCGTACTCTGCCAGGTTTTCGAGATCGAGGTATCCAAGCCAACGTCAAACTTCGTCCTGCATTACGGCGGAAGGCGTGAGCCTGTCGCTTATGCCGGGCGTGTTTTCATAGAGGAAGAGACCGGGATGGTGCGCAGGCTTACGATTCAGGGAAATGGGTTGCCCAAGGACTTCGGCCTGCAATCGCCTTCTCTTTCGCTCGATTACGGCATTGTGAAAATCGGCGAGGGCGACTATCTGCTCCCATTGCGCTCCATGTTGCAGTTACGGCATGCCAGGGCGTTTGTCCGGAACGAAACTGCTTTCCGCGGCTACCGCAAGTTCCAGGCAGAGTCACAAATCAACTACAGCAAATGAGAGCCTGGCTGACGCTGTTTTGGCCGGGGAAATCGTGTTCCAGAAATTACATTGTGCCGCAAAGTCAGGCGGGCCAGTTAGTGTATACTAACTAAAAAACTGGGGTTCCTAAGGTGCGATTTCTGGACCTAATGGCTTCGGCCCGGAAGCCGTCGCCAAGATGTACAGCCTGTCTTCTGGTCGCCGGAATTGTCGGCGCAGGTTCGGTCATTCTACTCCGAGGGTTCGCACCGCAGCCATTGCCCACCCGCCTGGCGGCCATCGCCGTGGATTACCCGGCGGAGGGTTCCGTCTTTCCGCCCGAAATCACACCTCCCACGTTTCTCTGGCGCGACGCCGCGGCTAACGCAACATGGTGGACTCTCGACGTTACCTTTCCGGACCGCGCCCCGGGCATTCACGTGAAATCGGCCGGCGAGCGCATGCAAATCGGCGAAATCGATCCCGAAACCGTTTCGCCCAACAACCAGCTCCCCAAGCTGACCCCGGAGCAGGCGGCCGCGCACACATGGATACCCGATACCGAAACCTGGGAGGCGATCAAGAGGCGTTCCGTGGGCTCCGCGGCGACGATCGCCATCACCGGCTTTCGCGATGAGGACCTGAAGCAGCCGGTCTCCAGCGGTCAGGTGACCATCGAGACCTCCCGGGACCCGGCCGAAGCGCCGATCTTCTATCGCGACGTGCCGCTGATGCCCAATCAGGGCACGAAAGGCGTCATCCGGCCACTGGCGCCCGAATCGGTTGGGCTGATCAAGTGGAGGCTCCGCTATCTCGACGAGCCTCGCAGCCGCGTGGTGATGCAGAAGATCTCGACCTGCGCCAACTGCCATTCCTTCTCTGCCGACGGCAAGACCCTGGGGCTCGATGTGGACGGACCTCAGAACGACCGCGGTTTGTATGCCCTCGTCCCGGTAGCCAGGCAAACGTCGATCCGCACACGGGATGTGATCAAATGGCCCACGGTCCGGGACCCCAATATCCCGCGGCTGCGAGCCGCATTCATGTCGCAAATCTCGCCGGATGGGCGCTACGTTTTGTCCACGATTGACGATCCCGATGCGGCCAAACGCGCCGGCGGGGCCACGCTGGAAGACAAATATTACACGGCGAATTTCCTCGACTACCGCTTCTTGCAGGTGTTCTATCCGACGCGCGGCATTCTGGCCTGGTACGACCGCGACACCAAGCGTTTGCAGCCGCTTCCCGGCGCCAATGACCCGCGATACGTGCAGACGAGCGGTGTGTGGAGCCGGGACGGAAAGTACATCGTGTTCGCCCGGGCGGAGGCGAAAACGCCTTATCCACCGGGGTCTCAGATGGCCCTTTACGCCAACGACCCCAAGGAAACCCAGGTCCAATATGACCTGTACAGGATTCCGTTCAACGAAGGAATGGGTGGCCAACCGGAGCGGATCGTGGGCGCCTCCGCGAACGGAATGAGCAACAACTTTCCGAAGATATCGCCGGACGGCCGCTGGATCGTGTTTGTGCAATGCCGGAACGGAATGGTCATGCGCCCGGATGGCAAACTCAACATCGTGCCGTTCGAGGGCGGCGAGGCTCGCCTGATGAAATGCAATACGCCGCTGATGAACTCGTGGCACACTTTTTCGCCTAACGGCCGTTGGCTGGCCTTCTCGTCAAAGAGCCGTTCGCCCTACACGCAATTGTTCCTGACGCACGTGGACGCTAACGGCAACGATACGCCGGCTATCCTGGTCGACAACACAACGGCGGCGAACCGCGCGGTCAACTTGCCTGAATTCGCCAACATCCCGAAGGGAGGCCTGGACAAAATCGACCCGGTGGCAACCGAAGCCTACAGTATGGAGAATGCGGCCTTCGATCTAATGAGGCAAAACCAGTTTGGGGAAGCCATCACGGTGTGGCGCAAGGCCCTGGAAGTAGATTCCGGCGACGAAAAGGCGCACCTCAACCTGGGCTTTTCGTTGAGCGCCACAGGCCATCCCCGCGAGGCGCTGGCGGAATATCGCAAAGCCTGCGATCTCAGTCCGGACGACCCCATAGCCTTCGCGGATTTCGCGCTGGCATTAGCGCAGGACGGCAAGCCGGATGAAGCCATCTCCAATTACCGGAAATCCCTGGCGTTGGACGCCTCAAACGCGGGAGTGCAGGCCGATTTAGGTGCGATGTTGACCGAGAAGGGTGATACTGCTGAGGGACTCGAACATCTGGAGAAGGCCGTCGCCTTGAAACCGGAATCGGCCGCTGTGCAGGATAAGCTCGCGACAGCGCTTTTCAAGGTTGGCCAGACCGCCGATGCCGCCGCGCACTTAGAGAAGGCTGTAGCCTTGGCCACCGCCGGCCATAATGAGGAATTGGTCCGGAACTTGCGCGCCAAGTTGGCGAGCTACGAGCAAACCAAGTAACTTAGCGCCCAGCCAGAGTCGCCGGTTCTTATTAATTCAACAGGAAGGTTTGGTGGGATGTTACTCGAGGAATATGTTTGAGGAAATCAGCGGGAAGGCCATTCAGAAACGGGCCATCAGCGAACTGCGCGCACTCAACGAGGCTTATGATTACGAGCGGCCCAGCTCGTTTTCGCGCGGCATGCGCGTCGACCTGAACGGCCTGGTGGTGCTTTTGATCTCCGGCACGGCTAGCATTGACGAAAACGGGGCCACCGCGCACGTGGGCGATTTCCGCGCGCAATGCCGCCGCATGTTCTCCAACATCACGGCTCTATTGGAAGCGGAGGGCGCCACATGGCACGACGTGGTACGTACCACCTTCTACTTGCGCGACATCGACCGCGACTATCGCGAGTTCAACGAAGAACGCACGGCGTTTTATAAGCAGCAAGGCCTCGATCCGCTGCCGGCTTCGACGGGCATCCAAGCCAAGCTTTGCCGGCCGGAGCTGTTGGTGGAAGGCGAAGCCGTCGCCCTGTTCCGCAACCGCAATGGCGGCGGAAGTCCGCTGTGACAAAATCGGGTCGGGCTTGCCCGACCCCTACAAATTCTTTCGCAAATTATTGTAGGGGCCGAGCATGCTCGGCCCGATTTGCCTGGCGACCCACAAAAAAAAGGGAGCGGCTGGCGGGCCGCCCCCTTTCGATTGATTCCAGCCACTCGAAGGTGGTCTAGAAGTTGTATTTGACCGCGAACTCAATCACACGCGGAACACTGTTCTTGTACAGCGGCGTACCGGTGGTGACCGTGTTCAGGTTGGTTTGGCTCAAACCACAAGGCGCCGGGTTGTTGCCGCAGGACGACGCATTCGGCGCAACGAAGGATAGGTTGATGTCGCTGTTGCCGGATATGCCGAACTGCGGAAGCGGATGGTTCAGGAAGTTAAACGCGGACATCCGGAACTCGACCTTCTGGTGTTCCCCGAAGAGGAAGTCCTTGTAAATCGCCAAGTCGCTGTTGAAGAAAGCGGGCCCTTTGATGTACGGCCAGATGGTAGTTCCGTCGCTTCCCCCCGTGGGAGGCGCGAAACACGCCGGGTTGAAGAACTGGCCGGACTTCAGATTGTTCCGCGGATCGCAGATCACCTGGACTCCGGTAGCCAAAGGCGCGTTCGTACCCAGGTAGTTCGCCGGTGACATGCTGGTTGGGTACGACACGTTGAGTGTGCCTCCGGTGAGCGGTTGAAGGGGCGGCCCGCTTTGCGCTTGGGTGATGCCCGAAAGCACCCAACCGTTGACTACACCGCCCAGCAAGCGATTGCCATGCACCGGCGTGGGCAGGTTGACTATGTAGGCTGCGTTGAAAACGTGTGTGCGGTCGTACGCCAACACGCCGTAGTTCCCCTTAAGGCTGAACGGGTAAATGTCTTGGCCGTCCCCGTTGCCGTTAGAGGTTTGGCCGTCGCGAATGCCCAGGTTCTTACTGAACGAGTAATTCGTGGTGAAGGTGAACCTTCCGGCTTGTTTCTGCCACGTCGCGATGAACGCATTGTAGTTGGAGTAGCTGAGGTGGCCAACCAAAGTAATACCCGTATAGTTGTGGTACGGGAGGAAGTCGTTCAGATTTGGAAAGTTACTGGGTAGCAGTGTGCCGGGGTTGTAAAGAGTTTTGCCGGTGAGCGGATCAGGCCCGAAGTACGCTCCCAGCGGGGCGAAGTCTATGCTGCCCGGACCGTTGCTGTTCCCGCCGGTCGATAGCAGATCACGCGACCTGCTGCCCGCATACTGGAATTCCGCGACCGATCGCCAGGGCGCTCGCTGCGAGACCGTGAAGTTGTAGGTCCACGTGTTCGGTGTCGCTTCATCGCCCATCGTGAGAGCACCGATAGTTGTACCCAAGCCCGGTAGTCCCAATGCGTTACTGTGTGCTTGGAACTCATTCCAGCCCACACAACACTGACTGTTGTTGATACTTACCGATTCCAGGCCCAGTGGCTGGTTGTAGCCGGAACTGGCGTTGTTATAGGCAATCTGGAACCGGTATAGGCCGGCGCCGCCGCGTAACACGGTTTTGCCGTCCCCGAACAGATCGTAAGCGAAGCCAAAGCGCGGCTCGACGAAGAACGGTTTATTCGGGAAGCCTGACAGTGGAATGGAGGAGTCGATGCTGTGCCACTGGAGCCCCGTCCAGGCGGGTGCCGCCGAAGTGTTGTTGTATGCGGCGGGATCCCAAACGGCAACACCGTACTTGTCGTTGGGAACCCAGTTGCCCATGTGCTCAAAGCGCAGACCGCCAGTGAGAGTGAGCCTGCGGCTCGCCTTCCACTGGTCGTTGATGAAGAACGAGAATTGGGTATACTTCATGTCCTGCACCGCCTCGGCGTTATCTTGCGAGAAGCCGTTAATACGCCCGCTGATGAAATTGGCCAGGTAATTGCCACTGTTTACGGAAGAGCCCCACGGATCGAAATTCGCCGCGCCTTGGGTGCCGCTGTTCAGACTACCGCTGGTCTGATAGTTGCGAGCGTAGTCCCAATAGACGCCAGCCTTGAGCGTGTGGGCGCCCTGGATCTTGGTGACGTTGTCGCTGATTTGCGGCGTCTGCGACAGCTTGCCGAAACCGTTCGTGCTCGCCGGCGAGAATGGCTCGCCGTACGAATACGTGCCGAAACCGACAGCGCCCTGGCTCTGTCCGGCATAGCCGTAGGTATTGGGCATCTGTGCCGTGTAGGGATTCGAGAATAAGCCAGTCATGGAGAACCCGATCCCGCTGGGGCTCACTGCGCTGGGGTTGCCCAGGATGATCGGATTCAGGAAGGTGGCTTCCGCGAATATGAATTCGTTGGTCAGCGTGGGGCTGAACACGTGCACCAGGTTCGCGCTGTAAGTATTGGAGTCCTGGTTGGCATTTTGCGACGACGGATAGGGCAACGACCCGTTGAGATTCCACCAGATGCTGAGCGGGTTCTGGTCGTGCTCGATTTGGTGGTTCCAGGAGAAGAACAGCTTGGTGCTGTCGCTGATGTTGTAGTCGCCGCGAAGTCGAAGCTCGTACCGATTCACTGGCGGGTTCAAGAAGGTTTCATAGTTGGCGCCCGTCGGATTGCCCACCGGATCGACATTCGGCTGGGGCATTAGTTTCAAAATAGCCATCGAATTTGGATCGATCTGATTGCTCGGGATTATACCGCCCGGAAACAGGGTCGAGTTCAGGTGGCTGGCGACAACCTGTTCCGCGGAGTTAAAGCCCTTCCCCAGCGACGTGAGATACGCCGGGCTGAAGTTCCCACCCAGCATCTGCGCAGTCGGCACGAAGTATTGTTCCAAATTGCCAGCCGGATGCTGGTCCATGTACTCATATGCGGCATAAAAGAACAGCTTGTCATGCTTCCGGTTAAAGTGCGTCCACGGCAGCAGCACAGGTCCACCAAAGTCGCCGCCCGGATAGTAGAAGCTGTTCGTCGGGGCCTGTAGCCCCTGGCTGTTGTTGTACCAGCCATTGGAGTTGAATACGCCGTTGCGCGCGTAGAGGTAGGCTTGTCCATGGAACTGCGTGCCGCCGCTCTTGCCGATTGCTTGAAATGTGATCGGACCTTTCGCGAACTCCGCGCCAAACGCCGAAGTCAGGACGGAAACCTCCTGCACCTGGTTCTGGTTGATGTTGGCAGTCTGGGTTCCTTGGTTACCGGGATCCAAGAGGTTTGCGCCATCCGACGTCATCGTCATGCCGCCATAGAGCGCGTTCCCTTGCACTGAGAAGTTGCCGATTGGGCCGTTGTTGCTTTGCGTCGGCACCGATCCCTGGCCCCACATACTCTGGCCGAGTCCCGAAACCATGCTTGCGCCAGGCATGATCTTAATCAGCTCTGCCGCATCGCGTCCGGAGAGCGAGATGTTCTCGATCATGTTCTTGTTCAGTGTCTGACTGGACTGACCCGAATCGACCGGTACGATGACGTCGGCTCCGGCTACCACTTGTACTTCCTGCTTTGTGGATTGCACTTGAAGAATGATGGTGGGCAAGCGCAAAGTGGCCCCTTGCGTCAGCACGATACCTTGTTCTTCAAAAGTCTGCAAACCCGACGCAATGACCGTGACCGTGTAGCTCGCCGGCAAAATCGACGGGAAATCAAAGTACCCGGCATTGTTCGTGACTGTGTCGCGAAGTGCACCCGTAGCCTCGTTCTTTAATGTGACTTTGGCTTGTGGCACTACGGCGCCGCTGGCGTCGGTGACCGTGGCGCCGATCGAACCGCTCGCGAACTGTGCCGACGCAGGCAGTTGCAAGAACGCCAAAATAGCGATCATTAACCCTAACAGCCAGAAAAATCGTCCGGGATGCGCGCGCCGATTGCTAACGGAGATCGGCAACCGATCTGATCTATTCATAGATCCCTCTCTAAGCTCATAAGTTGACTTTCCTAAAAACCGACCCTCCGCTGGCGTACGACAGCACCGGCAGCGGGACCCTTTTTGCACTTGTAAGCCTCGAAACCCTGCTCTTTGATCGCGACCGGGCGGTCACCTCGCTGAACGGTGTTGATAGAGAAAAATCCATCAATCGCCGACCGTTCTGGTGAGAGTACCGCTGGCGTCTTTGGTTTTTGGGAAGTATCTGGCAAACGCAGGTAACAGCGAATCAGCGAACCCGGCAGCAAAGCCGTCCGGTAATCGTGGCGTCGCACTTGGACCATTCAACCCCAATTTAAGCAAGAGTCAGAAGCTCGGTTGAGTATATGGGGCCTAATAGGATCTGTCTAGTTACCGCCTGTTACCAACGGCATGAAACCCTATTTAGTTTATGAAATACCCTATTTTCTTTAACGTACAGATGTTACATGCCATCTGACAGCGAACGCGCTGACGCGTTCCACGCCAACACCACCCGACCACGTGCTCCATTTCGTAATTTCACAGGCGCTATGTACTGGTTTTCTTACCCGCGCCCAAGCCACATGGGATGGAGATGCAATATCTGCGACCCCGGGCGGTCGGGGAACAACCCTAGGTCACTTTACTGGAAACGTGAGCGAGCCGACTGCGGTCGTGTTTTGATCCAGAAGAATGATACGGATCTCCCGCACTGCTTCGCTGGTTGGGTGATCTTGCGAGAGAGGGAGACCCTCCTTCAGCACCAAATTGTACTGCTCGGCCGTCAAATCGGGTTTGAGGTCCAACACGGTGGGCTCACCGAGCGGGGCAGAACTGCTGCGGTCGGATATCAGGAAATACATGGCGCCCGAAAACTTGCCCCCCTGCTCCCGCCACAGGAGATCTGAGGGATCTATGCGGATATCCAGATGCACGCCCTTCGTGTCTCCTTGCATCAACGCGATTTTCGTGCGCAGGCCGATTTCGGCAAGGTCCGTCGGGCTCTGATAAGCCGCCACTAGCACTGCCTTCATTCGTTCCGCGGGTGGCCGCGAATCCGGCAGGGCGTAATACCGCTCCCTCAGTTGCAGCCTGATGCCCGGCCGTTCACATGTTACGCGGATCACGTGGAACTTGTTGTCCCAGTTGTCCGTGGATGGAGCATACGCAATCTCGTAAGCATCGCCGGCGTTGGTAGCCACCTCCTTCAGGGTGGTAAGAATATCCTGCCGGAAGTAGGCGTGGCCGCCCGTCAGGCGTGCCATCTGTGCCAAGTCGAGGGCGGGATCTACACCCTGGGAACCCTGCACGTTCTGCATTCCCGTGTCGCCATTGAGGTTCTGAATACTGGTTAGCTGGTCCTTGCCAGGATTCACCATCGTATCCATCTTCATCATAGGGCCGGCTGCTGTGCTGAGATCCCTGCCGTACGAAAGCGGAATGACGGCTACGTTGGCTTGGGCCAGCGTCACTGCCAGGTGAGGCACGTAAAGAGCGCATTCCACCCAGTCCCCGTTGCATGGGAGCTTGGTATTGTAGGCATTTTGCATGCCGTCCGTGATCCAAATGATGTTCCTGCGGCCCGGGAACGCGGCAAGCTGGGTGGCGAGCACCTCGATCTGGTGGAAGGTCTTCTTGGCTTGGTCCTCCTGTCCCATGTGCACCGGCCGTCCATGGCTGGCCGTTTTCATGGCTTGGTCAAGAACCGGGGCCATGTCGTGCGGCCAAGTGGCGTCGGCGGCGGCCTTCGGTCCGATGGCATGAATGGGAACTAGCTCGCCCTCCAGATTGAGCAGGTAGAAGTACAGGGAGTCGCCCGATTCCAGTTGCGGCAGGGTCTTATCTAGAGTGTGCCAAGTCTCCAGGCGGTCCGCCTGATTCTGATTCATTAAGTCGAATAAGACGACGGTAGTGTGCGGCGTCGTACCGCGCGGCCGATTGGACCACTCGAGAAGTCCCAGAGGGGCAGCCGGCTCATTCCTGGGTTTGTGGAATGTGAGGACGGTTTGTGGCTTGTTTTGATCGACGATCTTGAAATCCTGGGCTGTCAGATCGGTTACGGGCCGGCCGCTCGCGTCGAGCGCTACCGGATAGAGGCGGACGAGAGGGCTTGGCGCCGGGGCTTGTGCCAGAAGCCCAGACGCAGCCAATGCGGCGGTGAAAATGAGCCTTGACATAATGACGACCCAGTGTATCGCACCTTCACGAACTGGAAAATGGTCAAATAACACGCAGCCAAGTCGGCCTCACGCTACTGCTCCGTTACGTACGCGAGATGTTCGGTGGCGGACTCGTTGCCCTGTACCGCAGTGATCTGTAACTCGCAATTGCCTGGCCGCGTGGCAGCCGCCACGAACATGGGAATTGCGCCACTCGCATCTGGCGCCGGCAGATCCACTGTCTGCTGTGCGAACACCTGGCCGCCGCTTTTGAACTCCACGCGGATTTTCGGCTTCTCCGTGTTCGATTTGTCGCCATACACCACGAAATACACCCAGCGCTTGGCGGTGGGACTGACCGTAGCTTGCACCATCGGAGTGACACGCTTTCCCTTGAAGGTGAACGGATCGGCGGTGTCCGCCTGGGGGTCGGCGGAATCGAGGTGTCCCACCATTACCAGGCTGCTGATCGCGACACCTTTGGGCTGCACGGAGACGTCGAAACTCCCGGTTTCGGTGGTTGCCTGACGGCCCTCCCGATCCACCACGGCGGCTTCCACCGTGTAATGGCCCGGCGGCAGATCGAGGGCATGTGTGTAGGTCAATTCCTCGGCCCGTACGGCTGCCAGGTTGGCATCCGCGATAAAGTAAGGGTGGTCGAGACTATATTTGTCAACGACTTCTCCGTGACCATCCCGAATGAGCGCCAGCAAGGACACATCGAATGTGTGGAACTTATGAGTCGGATCGGCAGTGGCGCCCAACTTCGCGCCCGGCAATTCGAAAACCAGCGTAGCGCGCGGGTTCGTGGCGTCTTTCTGGAAATGGTACGCCGCTAGGCGAAAATCGAAAGAGTGCGGCCGAGGCTTGGCGGCTAACACCGCCATACCGGTGTACTCGGCCGGCGTCAGCGAGCCCGAGCCGTTGAGATCCGGCATGGCGAAATAACCTGTGCGGCTCTCCACCTGCAAATCGTTGCGCGCCAGCTTCACCTCGATCTTCCGCAGTTGCCCGTCATACTTGGCCGATGCCGGACGATAAACAGCTTCGTAGTGCGTGTCCAGATTCTCCACCATCTGCTGGAACGACTTGCGGAAATCATTGGTGTTGGCAATCAGGAATCCGCCCGTGCCCTCGGATAGCGCTCGCAGACTCGATTGCGTATCCGAGGTTCTGACGGCGGAGATCGTGTCGTCTCCCTGCCGGCTGTTCTGCCGCATCACGCTGGCGCTCGCGTTCGTTTTGCTCTGCTGCTGGCTGACCGCTGCCATTTGGTCCAGCGCCAGTTTGCCGGCCTGGGCGGTGTCGAACGTCGCGCTCATTTCCGTGCTGTCGAGCGCATAAAACGTCACGCCATGTTTATTCGCATTTGCCAATATCTTTTCAAACCGCTCTGGGTCTCCGGTGGTAACCAGGCCAGTAGTCACCAGCAAAACCGTTTTCCGCCCCGGAAGCGTACCGAGTTGGTTGATCAGCGTGATGATCCGATCGGTTTCATGCATGCCGGTAATGTTGGCGAAATCGGCCCGCTCACGCACTTGATCGCCGCGCAAGCGATTCGCCCCGGTGCTGTTGGAAACGTCCGCGCCCATAATAACCGTCTTGCTGACTTCACCCCCCGTGGTATCCACCGTCACTGTGGCGCTGTGTGTGGCGTTGTTTACCTGAGCAGTCATGGTTACGATGTTCGGACTCGCGGTGAGCAAGGCTTCCGAAGCTCTGGAGAAATCCAAGGCTTTCCCGGAGAAAGAGGATTGCAGCAGTTCCTCCCTGTTTTTGGTGAACTCATGCACCGGGATTAGTGTCTCGTTGAGATTGAAGATCCCGATGTAGGTCTCCGGCGGCAACTTGGACCTGATGAACTCCTTCACGATCTCGACGGCATGCGGCCGGGTCACCGGATCGATGTTATGGAAAACAATGCAGACCGTGTTTACGTCACGCAGGGGCAGGGCGGCGCCGGCCGGCTGCGCCTTCGCCTGGCTTTCGTCGCGGCGCTCCTGTTCGCGGCCCGGTACCAGGCGGAAGCTGAGAAGCTGCTGCCGTACGCCGTCTTCGAAAATCTCCACATCGCCCGGCTTAAGATTTTTCACCTGGCGGCCCTTGCTGTCGCGGACGGCCAAATCCAGCGCGACCTCTGTGACGGTCACGCGAATTGGAGGACCGGACGGCGCAGGAGTGGCATCTTGCGCCAAGCCGGGAACGACAGTGGCCGCAACGAGAAACACGAGCAGCGCAACACCAGCTTCTTGCATAGACCGATTGTATCTCCATCCGCATGGGGCTCGGAGGCCAAAGGCCTTCCCAGCCGGGCGCCGGAAAAAGCCGTCCCCTTCGCTGCTCACGCCGGCGGTTGGCGCGGCCAACTAACGCTCCCGAATGCCCGAACCAAGATACACGTCAGGGGACGGATCACAACCGCTCCGAAAATGGGTTGAAACGTTTTTCGGTGTCATGTCACAAATAAGTCTATAGCCATCGTTTTTCGGTGCAGTGTTGCGATATAATTCCCAGCAATTGTTTCAAAACGGAGGGTGATATGAGTAAACGAATCCTTTTTTGCTCGGACGGAACATGGGACAATTCCGGCAAAAACACCAACGTCTACAAGATCTATAAGGCCATGCAAGTGGCCGCCGACCAGATCCCGTTCTATGACGACGGCGTCGGTGCGGACGGAACTCCGATTGATCGGCTGCTGGGCGGCGCATTCGGAACCGGGCTATTCCAGAAGGTAAAGGACGGGTATTCCAAGATTGCTCAGGTGTATGAAAAAGGTGATGAGGTCTTTGTCTTTGGTTTCAGCCGCGGCGCGTACACCGCACGCAGCATTGCCGGCATGATCGCTAACTGCGGCCTTCCCACCAGCAATTTCAGCGACCAGGTAGTGGAAACCGCATTTCAGGCTTACCGGGACAAAGACGACAGAGCCAAGCTTCTGGCCGGGCTGAATCAGTCCTGTGCCATGTTCAACGCTCAATTGACCATGGTGGGAGTCTGGGATACCGTCGGCTCGCTGGGAATCCCGTCGCTTTTGGGGGCCGTCGATCCGATCCTATACGGATTTCTGGATACCTCCCTGCATCCCAACATACAGAACGCCTACCATGCCCTTGCCATCGACGAGCGCCGGATCGAGTTTCCCGCGACGCTCTGGACGTCGCAACCCAATCCAGGACAGACACTCGAACAGGTCTGGTTCACCGGCGTCCATTGCGACGTCGGGGGGAGTTATCCGGATGATCCCGACGGAACGGCGCTGGCGGATATCACATTCGCTTGGATGATGAACAAAGCGGCCGCCCTCGGTGTCACATTTGACGCTGCGGTGCAAGCCAAGTACGCATTGCCTGTTGACGCGAAGTACGCGCTCGACCAGAAGCACGAATCGTGGACTCCTCTCTGGGCTTTTCCCAAGAGCCGGCCGATCGCGGCCGATGCCACTCTGTCAACTAGCGTGTTGGTCCGGTGTCAGCACGACGATTCGTATCGGCCCGGGAACCTCAGGTTCACGAACTCAGCCAATGGCGAGTTATCGGCGCAATACGCGACCGTTGAAACCGTAATTCAACCGGAGCCGGCTGCTAAATCCGCCGGCGTCACGGCAGGTAACTGAAGAAAATGACAAAATCTTCGCTCGCTTGGCTACCCGTGTCTTTGCTGCTACCGCAGCTATTCGCCGCCGGTTCCAATACCGTCGCTGATCCCAAGCAGCAGGAGGCCCAAGAGCTCAAAGCCTGTGCCGACATGGTACTGGCCCGCCTCCGGAGTATCGCTGGCACCCGAGAGAAGCGCTTTGAAGGCAAGGTAAGCGAAGCCGAGGCGCTCTGCCGTGGCGGTCAAAGAGCCTTGCAATTCCGCCTCACGCCGTGGGTTGACTGGTCCAACTATTGGGGGACCGGCGACGTTGCCTCCCTACCCAATGGCTATCTCTCCAAGAAAGGTCCGGCATTCCGCGGAGTCACCGGCGCGTTGCTCGACCTGGAATACGAGCGCGTGGAACTCATCAAGTTCAACCTGTTCGATAACAATGGCACGTGGCAAAACTACGTCACCGGGCTGAACGGCGTGGATGGAGGCGCGATCAAGGTTTGGCCGGAGATGCGCCTGCCCAAAGACACCCCCAATTTCGATGCGGTGGGCGGCGACGGGACCCAAGTGTGCAAAGGAGACCTGATCCGCGCTCGCACCGTGACGGGAATCTGCAACGACATTCTCAATCCGCGGATGGGTTCTGCGGGTACTCCGTTTGCGCGAAACGTGGAGTTCGAGACAACTTTCCCGGATCAGGGCCGGACGACCCTCACAAAGAATCGCCATGGCGACCGGCTCGGCCTGCTGACGCCCGATCCCCAGGTGATCAGCCGCAAGCTGT
This sequence comes from Bryobacteraceae bacterium, assembly GCA_035297145.1. Lineage (GTDB taxonomy): Bacteria > Acidobacteriota > Terriglobia > Bryobacterales > Bryobacteraceae > QHXW01. Next base: position 96,287 of record DATGZN010000092.1, on the reverse strand, counting down.
TCACCCGCATCCAGTCCACTCCCGCGGCCTGCAACAACGGCTTCGGTCTTCCCGATGATTCGCCCGAAGCCAATTGCGATTACCAGAAGGCGCCATTCTTCAACGTCATTGCAGCGTACTGGATTCAGTTCATGACGCACGATTGGTTCTCGCACATGGAGGATGGTCACAACGCGCCTGGGTACATGGATGTCGGCTGCAGAACGGAGCGAGTGAACAATGTCGAAACGCCGCTGACGCCGGAAGAGATCGCCAAGCTCGGTTGCCGGCCCGGCGATCGCGTTGACAAAGGTTTCGTGCAACAGGATGCGCCGCCCGGCAAGTTCACCGCGGGGAACAAGGAATATCTCGCGCGTGCCCCCAAGACGTTTACCAACAACAACACGGCCTGGTGGGACGCATCGCAAATCTACGGGTACGACGATACTTCACGCAAGCGCGTGAAGCGCGATCCCAAGGACCCGGCGATGCTGCTGCTCGAGCCGGTGGCCGGTGGGTCCGGCGGAGGTTACCTGCCCTTGCTGCAGCCAGGCGATCCGGCGCAGCCGCAGTGGGCCGGCCAGGAATCGGTGGCGTTTCCCGACAACTGGACAGTCGGCCTCAGCTTTTTGCATAACCTCTTTGCCCGTGAGCATAACGCGTTCGTCGCTGAGTTCCGCCGGGAAGCCGCCCGCAAGCCGAATGACGACAGCGGTCTGCGCAATCCCGCCGATCCCAAGCGCGTGATCCGCAATAAGGATGTCACCCCGGACGAGCTGTTCGAGGTGGCGCGCCTGGTGGTGGCGGCCGAAATCGCAAAAATCCACACCATCGAGTGGACGCCGCAGTTGCTGTATAACGAGCCGCTCTACAAAGGCATGAATGCCAACTGGAACGGACTGCTGGGCTCCGGCGATCCGGATGTCTCAAAAGCGCTCTCCAATCTCATCGTTCACGATTTCGGAAAAGCGAAGGATGCCGAGAGAGCCGGACAGTGGTATTCCGCGTTCGCATCCGGCCCCGGCATTTTCGGCCTGGGCAGTAAGGTCCCGCATTACGACATCACAAAACCGGCCGACACCAACGGCGGCGTGAATCACTTCGGCTCGCCGTTCAACTTCCCCGAGGAATTCATCACGGTCTACCGCCTGCATTCTTTGGTGCCGGACCTGATCGAATACCGCGACTTGAGTAAGGACCCGAACCAGATTACCCGCAAAATCGCAGTCATCAACACTTTTGAAGGCAAGGCCACTGACGCTATGCGATCGCGCGGCCTCGCCAACTGGGCACTCAGCCTGGGGCGGCAGCGCCTGGGCTTACTGACTCTGCACAACACTCCGCAGTTTCTGCAGAACATCACACTGCCGAGACTCGACAGTCCCACTAAGGAGCTCGACATTGCGGCGCTCGATCTTATCCGCGACCGCGAGCACGGCGTGCCGCGCTTCAACGAATTCCGCCGCCAGTACGGCTTGCGCCAGTTAACCAGTTATGACGACTTCATGGACAAGACCATCCCCGCAGACTTGCCGGCCCATAAGCAACAGGCGGAGTACGTCGCCCAGCTTCGTGAGGTCTACGGAACACATGTATGCGATTCGTCGAAAGTAATCACGGACGCCCAGGTCAACGAAGATGGCTCTCCCATTAATGACTGCCTCGGCCATCCCAACGGCGCAACCGTAGACAACGTAGAAGACGTAGACACCGTCGTGGGCTGGCTGTCGGAATTCACGCGACCACACGGATTCGCCATTTCAGAGACGCAGTTTGTGGTATTCATCCTCAACGCTTCGCGACGGCTGTTCAGCGATCGCTTCTTCACCTCGAGTTTTCGGCCTGAGTTCTACACCAAGTTAGGCGTTGACTGGGTCAGTCACAATGGCCCCGGACCCGAGATGATGGAGCAGGGTGCGCCCAACGGGCATAAAGAAGCTGTTCTGCCACTCAAACGAGTCTTACTGCGAAACATTCCCGAGTTGGCTCCGGAGCTGGCGCATGTGGTCAACGCGTTTGACCCCTGGGCGCGTGATCGCGGCCAATACTACAGCATTGAGTGGAAGCCGCGGCCCGGCGCGGAGTCCGATCCTGCATTTAAGCAGTAGCTGAAACATCACGACGGAGTTCAAGCCATGCCCGACACTACTGTCAATAACTGGTTCGGCAACGTTACTTCGCATCCCCAGGTTGTTGCCGACGCCAACTCAGTCGATGACATTGTCTCCATCCTCAAAGACTCAGCGAAGTATCCGTCTCCGGTCCGCGCGGTGGGCTCCAATCACTCCACAACCGAATGCGGCGTGGCGGACAGCGGCACCCTGATCCGCATGAAAATGAATCGCATTCTCAGCATAGGGGCCGACAGCGTTACCGTGGAGGCTGGCGCCATTTACATCGACATTGCCGATGCGCTGCGCACGCACAACTTACAGTTCTATGTGAATACTGAAATCGGCAACCTGTCGGCGGGTAGCGCGGCCTGCGCCGGCACCAAGGATTCGTCTTTTGATGGCGAATACGGCCAGGTTGGCTCGTACGTCACCGGAGTGAAGATAGTGCTTCCCTCTGGCGACCTTCTGGAAGTGACGGACGCTCAACCGGACCTCATGCAGAAAGTCCGTGCCAGTTACGGCACGTTCGGCGTTATCTACGAAGTCACCTTCAAGGTCCGAGCCATGACCCCCATGGCCGTGCATCACAAAACATTTACGATTGACGACTTCATCACCACGCTTCCGCAATTGAAGCAGCTTGGCTACGCCATGATGTTCTACATTTTCCCCTTCGATGGGCTGATTACGGTGGAGTTCCGGAAATATAACCCGGCCGCCACTGGTGAGCCGAATCGCCAGGTCTGGCAGTTGCGCAACTATTTCTGGTCGAAAGTGGCTCCGAAGCTCGCGAATGACACGGAACAGAATATTTCGATTCCGGACATTCGCTACGGTCTCATCGACAAGTACAACGCCGTGAACCGGTTCAATCTCGAAAGTGTGATCGTGAGTGACAACACACTTGCTCCCGACCAGACTATCCGCTATCCGCAGCCCTCGGATGACAGCCGTTACACATTCAGTCTGTTCGCTTTTCCCGAGCCCGCCTATCCGGACGTCCTGAAAGCGTATGTTCAGTTCAGCACTGACTACTACAAGCAAAAGGGCTACCGGTCGAATATGCTGAGCGTCGGCTACCGCATCGCGCAGGACCAGCAATCGCTTTTCTCATATTCCTATGATGGGACCGTCATGACTGTGGATCCCGTTTCTACGGCGAACACCGGCTGGTACGATTTTCTGGACGCTTACAATCAGTTCTGCAGCGATCGAGGTGGCACTCCATTGCTCAACCAGACCCCGCGGCTGACACGCGCGATCGTTCTCAAAGCGTTTGGAAACCGGTTACAAGTTCTGGAAAACACTCGCCGGCAGTACGACCCGAATGGCCGCTTGCTCAATGCTTATTTCCGAGGTCTACTCGCGAGTCAGCCGTAGGAGGTCTGTGGAGATCGAAGGGCAGGAAGTCAAAAAGCCGCCATCGGGTGAGCCTAAACGACCGGCAGTCGCGGCCCAGGAAAAGCCGGCGGATTCGGCGGCGCTCAAGGGAAACCACCGGACCAGACCTTCCAAGTCGTTCCTGTCCACTACGCTTTTGGTTGCACTCGCCATTGTCGCCGTGGCAGCGGGCGCGTTGATCGCTGCCTTGACCCTTCGCCGCTTTGACAACAAGCAACAGATCATTATCAATGACTTCCTGGTGTCTACGGACAGCGCCTCATCTGACTCCAAGTCGGCCGCCTCGGGCGATTTCGGCAAGGAAGTCGCCGATATCTTCGCCAGCGACCTAAACGACATCATTCAGCAGGGTAGTGGCTTCGGCAAGTCTGATGGCATGGTGAGGGGGATTTCACACCCATTCACCGAAATGTTCAAGATCCCTGTCAGCAAGAGTTATGGCATCGAGATTCAGGGCATCTCCATTGATCAGTTGTTGAAAGCCTGGAACGTCCTACGGTACGACCAGCAGCTTGTCTCCGGCGACATTATCCCGGCCACGAATTCTAACGGCCGGTATGTTTTGCAGATTTTGCTCCGCTCCGACACGGCTGCGCGGCACTGGACGAGCCGTCGTCCTTTTCTCGCCTCGGACAAGGAGCTGTTCGCTGCCATGCAAGCCATTGCCGAGGATTTTGTGACGAACATGAATCCGGAGATTGCGGGGCGCTATTTTCTTGCTACCAAGCAATATTCCCGCGCGATTCAAGTGTTCGGCGATTGGCTGAAGCTTCATCCGGAACGGCCCGAGCCAAGCCTATATCTTGCCAAGACTCTGACCCTCGATGGAGAGTACGACCGGGCTGAGGTATTTGCCGATAGAGCTTTGAGCTCGATATCCCTCATCGCCCAAAAGAATCGTCAACAGATGCAGACCGAGATCGAATTGGCCAAAGCCACGGCCCTTTGGGGAACGGGGGACTTTCAGGGCGCCGAATCACTCATTGTCGATCGTCTGTCCAAGCAGCCATATGCGCTGAATAATCTGGGCATTCTTTATCTTGCAAGGGATCAGTACGACAATGCCGAAAGAGTGCTCAAAAAGGCACTCCAACACTATCCCGGCAATTTCGGCGCGGCGATGGGCCTCGGTCAGGTGTATAGCGCGGATCACCGTGACGCAGACGCGGCAGCCGCCTTCAAGTCTGCATTGCAAGTCAGGCCTACTTCGTCTCAGGCTGCCGACTCGTATTTGGCTGCTCTTCACGCTGCCAAGCGCGACCAGGAGGCTTCTCAGTTTTGTCACTCCTGGGTGGGCGCTACTATGAGTGCCGGGGCCCTGATAACCGACGCGACCCAGGACCTCTACGTTCTATGCGCTCAGGCCGAGAAGGAGATGAAAAAAGTCAAGATGCCCGCTCTGGCCTTGTACTATGTCGAGGCACTCGCACGGCCGATAGGCGAAGGATCGCAGGCAGCCCTCTCTTCTGCCATGGTCGATACGATGCCGGAGGTACTCTGCCGGGGAAACAACGATGGCGATCTGTTAGGAGGCGCAAACCAGTCGGGAGAACAAACGGCCCGGCTTGCTGCCGCCACATACACCTTAACCGGGATACTCCGGAATCGGGCGCCCGTTGACCCAACCGCAGCAGGTCTCATCAAAAACTGCGAAAGCAGCACGGACTATCTGGTTCAGAGTCTTCTCAATCTGGTTCGCGCAAATGCGTCCGGTGGACAACGCTGCACGCTCGCGGAGGAGGCAGTTCAGACGGCCATGTCCCCTCGATTGAAAGAGGTCGCCGTATCCTTCAGGAAAGAAGTCTGCGCGGCCTCCAAGTAAGCTAACCGCGAACCACACCCAGGCACTTCCGTGTGGCTCATCCGATCGGCGGCGCGGGAGCCTGAAGAACCTCTTGAATTGTCACCGGCGTGCCGTTTCGATAAGCCTTGAGGAAAATCGGCTTGTCTTCCAATTCGCCCCGGCTGTCAAACTTGTACTTGCCGTTGGCCCCTTCCCAGGGGTCCATGAACCGGATGGCGTACGAAAGATCGAGGGGGTTGGCGGAACCCGTGGTCTGGACCGCTTTCGCCAGGATGCGCAACGCGTCGTAGCCTTGCGCGGCCCACGTGTCGGGGTTTCTCCCGTAACGCGCCCGGAACTTGCGGACGAACATCTGATTTTCGGGGCTCGGCGAGTTGACGTCGTAGAAATCGAAGTAGATCACGTCCTCCAACCCGGCGCCGGCTCTGGCGCGCATCTCGGGCGTATCCGAGAACGCCCCCATGATTTTCGTCTTGATGCCGACCGCGCGCGCCATTCGCAGGAAGTCTCCCGCCCAGGGCTCCAGTCCCGCAATGAAGATCATGTCGGCGCCGATCCCCTTCAGTTCGTTCACCGGCAATCGGAAATCGACATGTTCGCGCGAATAAGACCATTGGTACACCAGTTGCGTGTCCAGGGCGTCCAGCCCGATGCGATACTGAAAGGCCAGGTCCTCACCATAGGCGTCTTCCTGCCAAATCAGCGCGAACTTCCGGCGCCCGTCCTCCACGGAGAACTTCGCCAGGGAACGTGCGATTTTGTAGCCGGACGGGATGGTCCGAACAATGTATTTCAGTCCGCGGCCGGTCATGGTGGTGCTGTTGGCGCCGACTATGATATGCAGCAACCGGCTGGATTCGTAGATCATGGAAGCCTTGATGGCCTCGGCGCTGTCGTAATAGCCGAGCACGGCACTCATGTTTCGGTTAGCGGAGAATTCGACAGCGATTTGTTTCGCCTCTTCCCAACTGAACCCCTCTCGCAAGATCAGCCGGAATGGGATGCCGCGGGCCAGGCCGCCCGTGTTGATTTCATCCAACGCCAGTTGAAGGCCGTTTGCCATCCCATCCTGGTTCGCTGTAAAGGGCCAGTAGACCCCGACCAGAATTTCCTTCCGCGGACGGCTGAGAGCCTGGAATCTCTGTTCTCCCATCCGCTCGAATGAACGCCACTGAGGGACCAGCGTGTAAGCCAGCAGTCCGGCCGACACAACCAGCAACAACAGTTTCTTCATCGCTTACTGTCCTAATATGACTGGCAGGCCGTTCTTGCCCGCGCCGATCACCACCACTTTGCTGTTCGGCGACTTGGCCAGTTCCTGGGTCGCCACTACCCCATGCCAGGTGAGTACTTCGGGGGTGAGACTGCGCTTGACCGTTTCGTTGTACACCCTGATGCCCTCCGATTCGATGCGCTTGCGGTCAGCTTCCTTGGTGGCTATCGATAACCGGTATTCGTACTCCTCGTCAAACTGCTGCTGGGCCAGTTTGCCTTCGATCGCTTCGGAAATCCGTGTGGGCAGCGTGATGGTCTCAATGGGCACATCGTCCAGTGCCACGAACCGCGCCTCCAGGTGAGCCTTCGAGATTGTGCTGATGAGTTGCTGAATGGCCTTTTGCGTGGTGTAGATCTGCTCGGGCTTGTACTGCCCAAACACGACCCGGATCACCGACCGAATTTCCGGACGCACCACGACGTTCACAAAATCCGGTCCGACGTGCTGGTGCAGCAGCGGCAGGCTGTCTTTTTCAAGGAAATAGCGTACTGAGTACCGCACCTTTACGGTGAGACCATCCTCCGTCAGGACCTCGATTGTGTCGGTGAACTGCTGTGTGCGGACGTTGTAGATGTACATCTTGTTGATAGGCAGGATGATGTGCAGGCCCTCGCGATACACCGTGTCGATCTGCGTGCCGCCGCCCAGCCGTCGCCAGAGCACGCCGAGCTCGCCAGGGTGAATCGAGATCACGATATTGTTGAAGAAAAAGACCAGGAAAAAGCCCAACAGAAACAGCAGCAGAATGACATACGGCATGTGCCGCCTGATGAAGGCTTTCGAGCGCTGGTATCGAATGGCGGCCCATTCGCGAATCTTCTTCATTTGTCACGCCCCTCGCACCGGAGGGTTGGCCGGCTTGCGTCTGACGCCGGCCTCAAACTTTGCGCGGCGTCGCGAAGTACAGAAAAAGCAGGCTGAGGATGGGAGTCAGGATGACTGAGCAAAAAAGAAAGCCCCAAAACCCGATGCGCCGATTCCGTCCCGCTATGCCCGCCACAAGGCACAGCGCCAGGTATGCGGCAATGAGTTCGGCAATGTCCATCGGAGGCTAGGCCGGGGACTCTGCGTTCTGCCCCGTGGTCATCCTGCGGCCTTCCTCGAACTGTGCCTTGAAGTACTCTTTGACTTTCTCCGGTTCGAAATCGAGGAATGTGCCTCCCGACTCGAAGTGCTGAATGAACACCCGGCCTAAGGCCCAAGTATATGCAGCGCAGAACCCTGCCATCACCGGGGCACCCGCCAGCGTGCCCACCACCGGAATTGCCTTCAACATGCAGCCGATCGTGCCGTACGCGAACGCGTGCGGGAGAACGTAGCCAACCGTGGACGCGATAATCGCCTTTCCGCGGTTCCGTTGAAACGGGACTCCGTAGATCGACGTGATCTCGGCGAGCGCCTTCAGTTGCACGGCCCCAACCGCGGCCAGATCCACCCACGGAACCGGGATCAAGCTAGCGCCCCCGGACCACCACATGTAGTTCCGAATTGTCTTAACGGCCATCGCTTCTTTTTCGGTCACGGCTGTTGACTCCTTGTTTTGGGCTCGCGGTCGATTAGCTCGCACCGCTCCATACCGTATGTAGGTGGTGGTTCTGAAAAATTTCTCAAGTTTTTTTAGCGTGCTTCGCTCAGCAAACCACAGGAAATCTTTGAGACGAATTGGACTCTCAGGGTACTAGCGGATTCATTTGACCGTTAAGCTTAGGGCGAAAATGGGAGCCTTCCGTGTCCTGGGAGCGGCGCGATTCTCCGTCACAACGTTGGCCATCCTCAGTAGCGGATGCGGCAAGCCCGACGCTCAAGCTGCCGCCGGGGCGACATCTCCGCCGGCGGTGATGGTCGAGACTGCCGAGCGCCGGGAAGTGCCGATCATGCTAGAAGTTGCGGCCCGGGTCGAGGCCGTCGCTACCGTCGAGATCCGCGCCAACGTGAGCGGCCGATTGACGGAGATGTCGTTTCGCGAAGGGAGCTTGATCAAGAAGGGGCAGATGCTGTTTCGCATCGATCCGCGCCGCTATGAGGCTGCAGTCCAATCGGCCCAGGCCGCTGTCGAGAAGGCGCAAGCGGATCTGGAAATGGCGAGGGAGCAGCAGCACCTGGTGAACGCGCAATCTGCTCTGCGCCAGGCCGAAGCCGATTTGCTGAAAGCCAATCAGGACGCAGAGCGGCTGAAACCGTTGGCCGCGAGCAGGGCGGTACCGCAACGGGACCTGGAAGCAGCGATCGCCGCCCAGTCCTCCGCCGTGGCGGCGGTGGAGGCCGCCCGCGCCACGGTGCGAACCACCACTGTCAGCGACCGTATGGGCGTGCGACAGGCGCAGGCAGGCCTGGCTGCCTCGCAGGCGGCCCTCGATCAAGCCGAACTGGACCGCGAACAGACCGCCGTGCGCGCCCCCATCAACGGTCTCATCGGACGGCTGGAAGTTTCGGTGGGCAACTATGTGGATCGTGGAGACCAACGTCTGCTTGCCACCATTTCCCAGGCAGATCCGATCAACGTCGGCTTCAACATTCCGGAGACGCTCTACATACACACCACCACCGGGCGTGTGGACCACGACGCATTGAATCACATCGAGTTAATTCTCGCCGACAACAGCATCTACCCATTCCAGGGCCGATACACGACTCTCGGACGCGCTATGGACGAGAAAACGGGAACCTTGGCGATGGTGGCGCAATTCCCAAATCCCCGTGACGTCCTGCTGCCCGGAATGTCCGGGCATGTGCGCTTTGCGGTGGAAAAACGGCCCGATGCCGTGCTGGTTTCGGAACGAGCTGTGTTTGATGCCAAAGGGTCTAAGGCTGTGTATGTGGTCACTCCTCAAAACAAGGCCCTCCTCCGCAGTGTCGTCGCCGCGGGGAAATACCAAGGCAGGAGCATCATCACCAAGGGACTCGCCGGTGGGGAGACGGTGATTGCTGACGGCATCCAGAACGTGCGGCCCGGCCAGACGGTGACTGCTCAGAGGGCAGCGCGGTGAATCGGCTGGCCACGAGTGTGCTTTCCGCGGCGCTGCTGCTCCTGACCGGCTGCATCAGCCCCCGTTATCAGCGGCCGAACATCCCCGTTCCCCTGAGCTACCGTAGCGACACCGCCGCACCCGGCGCTCCCAGCGAGACGAGCAACCTCGGCGAACTGCGCTGGCCGGATCTTATCCACGACGAGGAGTTGTCAAAGCTCATCCAAGAGGCGCTGGCCCACAACTACGACATACAAATCGCGGCCGCGCGCGTGTTGGAGGCCCGCGGTCAACTAACCGTTGCGCGATCGGCCCGCTTCCCATCGGTCAACGCACAGGCCGGCTACAACAATCTCCGAACCGCAGCCGGCGGCGCCACACCTCTGCCACCCGGCTACCCGCAGGACAGCGACTACTCAAATCTCTCCGTCAGCCTGGGTTGGGAACTCGATATCTGGGGACAGATCCGGAATGCCAGCGTGGCCGCGCGGGCCAACCTGCTTGCCAGCGAACAAGCGCGGCGGGCCGTCGTACAAACGCTGGTCAGCGATGTGGCGGGCGCCTATTTCCTGTTGCGCGACCTGGATCTGGAAATCGAAATCACGCAGCGCGATCTCAAGCTCCGTGAGGCTTCCCTCGATTTGGTTCGGCTACGTGTGGACAACGGCTATTCCTCAGAGATCGATCTTCGCGAGGCCGAGGTGCTCGTGAAAAGCGCACGCACCGCGCTCACCGGCCTGGAGCTGCAAAACGAGCAGACCGAAAACCAGCTCGCCATCCTGCTCGGCCGGAATCCCGGACCGATTGTGCGCGGCCGTTCGCTCGTCGAACAGGGCACGGCGCCCAGGGTTCCTCCCGGGCTTCCATCGACGCTCCTTGACCGGCGGCCCGACATCCGCCAGGCGGAGGAGCAACTGATCGCCAATCACGCTCTGGTGGCGGTGGCCAAGGCCGCATTCTTCCCCACGCTTTCGCTGACGGCGTCCACCGGGTTCGAGAGCGCCGCTCTACTCAACCTTCTGCGCGCCTCCAACGGGATGTGGCTTCTCAACCCGGCGGGCAGTCTACCCATCTTCAATGCGGGCGCGATTCGGGCAGGCGTGCGAATTGCGGAGGCGCGCCGCCAGCAGGCCGTGCTCATCTACCAGCAGACCGTGCAACAAGCCTTCCGCGAAGTGGCGGACTCACTGGCTGGCTGCAGAAAGCTGGCCGAGTTGCGAACGCAGCAAGAGGGGCTCGTCGAGAGCCTCCGCGCGTCGGTGGCGGTCGCCGATCTCCGATATCAGGGCGGAGTCGCCAGCTACCTGGAATACCTCGATTCCGAGCGCCAATTACTCAACGCTCAACTTCTGCTGGTACAAGTTCGTCGCCAGGAATTGACCAACGTGGTCACCTTGTATCGCTCGCTCGGAGGCGGCTGGCAATGAGGTACGGCATTTGAGTACAAGCGCGGCACTCACAGTCAGGTCCGCATCTCGTATCAACCATGCCGGGCCGGTTCGAGTCTGGCCGGCGTTGCGCATTCATGAATGTTTCGAGATTCTCGCGGACCGGCAGCCGGCGGCCGCCGCCATCATTTCCGACCGCGGCGCCATTACTTACGCGGAGCTGGACCAGAAGGCAAACGCCCTTGCCCACGCCCTGCTCGCGCAGGGGGTGATGACCGAAGAGTCAGTGGGTGTGCTAACCGGGCGTTCCGGGTCTTTGCCGCTGGCGTTTCTGGCCATCCTCAAGGCCGGCGGGGCTTATGTACCAATGGGCGCGGATCTGCCGCCCCAGCGCCTGGCCAATATGGCGACTCAATCGCGCATGCAGCGCCTGATCGCTCTGGATGGATTGGAGCCGCCCGCCGAATTGCTGGCCGCCCTCTCCGGCAATGCCGCGGGGATGTCGCCCGCGATTTTCAGGCCGGAGGACGTGAACTCCGACGGCCATCGGCCCAACAAGCCAGGTAAGACGAGCGATCTCCTCGCTATTCTCTTCACCTCGGGGTCGACGGGACAGCCCAAGGGCGTCCTGATCCAGCACGATGCCTGCGTCAACATGGCGTATGGCCACATCAGCGCCCTGGACATCTCTCCTGACGACCGGTTGCAACTGGCCGCGGCACCAGGCTTCATCATGGGCTTTCGCGAGTTGTGCCTCCCCGTTCTGTCTGGCGCCGCCTTCGTTCCGGCCACGCGCGCGCTGCTGGACGATCCCGCCGGGCTTCTTGCCGCCATGTCCCGCCATCGCGTCACCGTGGCCATGTTCACGCCGTCCTATTTGCGCCTCTTCCACGGAGCCGTGCCCGCCGGCCTGCGTTGTCTCCTGACGGCTGGCGAACGCCCCAATGCCGGCGACGCGCGTGCCTATGCGCGGAAGCTGGATTATTGGAACATCTATGGGGCCACCGAGGTCTGCGGAACCATCGGCATGTCGCGGGTGGAACCGAACGGTGACGGCCCTCTTCCCGGTGGGCGGCCCTTCACCAACATGTCGGTCCACCTGCTGGGCCGCGACGGCCAGGAAGTCCCGCCGGGAGAGGTGGGCGAGATTCACGTGATGGGAATCGGCGTGGCTCGCGGGTATCTGAATCAGCCCGGCCTGACCGCCGAGCGCTTCGTCGAAACCCCTTACGGAAGGGCCTATCGCTCCGGTGACCTGGGGCGCTGGAATGAGGACGGAAATCTCGAGCCGCTGGGCCGTGCCAATGACCTGGTCAAGGTTTCCGGACAGGCGGTTTCGCTAGGAGAGATCGAGCAGACCCTGTTGCGGCATGACACGGTCAGGCATGCCGTCGCGATGCAGCATGAAGGCAAGTTGATCGCCTTCGTGGAAAGCGACCAGGCGGACCGCACATCCTTGGAGGATTGGCACCGCTTCCTGGCCCAGACCCTGCCCGCCTACATGTTGCCGGCCCAAGTGACGGCTCTCTCCAAAATGCCGCTCAATTTCTACGGCAAGGTCGACCGCCAGGCTCTGCTCGCCCTCGCGGTCCAGGCATCGCAGTCGCGGAATGGTGCGGAGCGGGGCGCGCTCCCGCATGGCGACGTGGAACGGCACATCGCCGAAGTCTGGGAAGAGACTCTGGGCGTCCGCCCCATCATGCGGGAAGACAATTTTTACGCGCTCGGCGGCACCAGTCTGCAGTCCATCGCCATCAGCCAACGTTTGCACACCCTGGGCTACGCGGTGTCGGCCCAGACCATCCTGGTGGCCCGGACTGTTGCCGCTCTGGCCGAAAAGATCGCCCTGACATCGGAGCGGACGCCGGTCCCTCGCTCGTCCGAGCCAGACCAGGACGTCGCCACCGCGGGACAGGAAGATTTCTGGATCGCCTGGAAGCTCGGTCTCGCATCCACCGGGTCTCAGGTAACGCGCGTCCTGGCAGTGCTAGGAACCGCTCCGAAACCGGCACGCTGGCAAGAGGCCTGGACTCGGCTGGTGGCCCGGCATGCCGCCTTGCGGACGGCCTTTGTTGCGGACGCCGGCGAGAAGGTTCTCTGGCGCACGGTAGAGGCAAAGGACCTCGTGCCGGCGGTTCAGATCAGCATCGACCGTTGCGATTCGCTGAACAATGCCTGGGAGCGCATCACCGTCCGTTCGAGTGCGTCATTCCTTCTGACGGAACCGCCGCTCGCACGGGCCGGCCTCGTGCAGATGGCAGAGGGCGAAACCGTGTTCTGGTTTACCCTGCACCACTCGGTGGCCGACGGCTTTTCCGCGCGCATTGTTCAGGAGGAGATGCGCGCTCTGTTGTTGGAGCGCCCGCTGCCAGCGGCCCCCAACGGCGTGGCTCAGGCCAGCCGGGCCGAACGGCACTATCTGGCGTCGGATCTCGCCGAACGCGACCGCACCTGGTGGCGGGACAAGCTAGACAGTCTGAGTGCCGAAGCCGGCGGAGAAGCTTTCAACGAATTCACCACGGACCATCTTCGCCCCGCTAGTCCCAGTGGAAAGCCCGCCGCTGCCATGGTCGAACGGTTGGATGCCGCCGCGGTCGCCGCGCTGACCCGTTTGGCTCAAGCGCAAGAGGTGGGATTGCATGCCCTGCTGCTGACCCTCCTGGGTGCTGAGGCCCGACGGCGCGACGGCCGGCGAAGTGTCATCATCGGCAGCGGCATCTCGATCCGTCCCCCAGGGGCTGACCGGGCCGTCGGCCATTTCGTCAACCTGCTGCCCCTCATCCTGACCGGGAGCAACGCGCCTACACTGGCCACGCAAATACGAGCCACCCAGACTACCCTCACCGAGGCTGTGGAGCATGGAAGCTATCCCGCCAGTCTGCTCTACCGGGAATTCCGTCAGCGGCACCCTCATGCCCGCGCCCAGGCCCGCACCTCGCTGTTCGACATCTCTCTTACGACAAATCCGTCGCGAACTTGCGGCGATTCCGGCGCCGATTTCGCAATGACGCCAGCGTGCTTGCCTGGGGAGTTGGCCTATCCCGCCGCCGGGCTCGATCTCGACTTCAGCCACGCGCCGGTGGAGGACAACGGTGGCGGCCTGGAACTGACGCTCGCGTGGAACCCGGATGTCTACAACAGAAACACGGCGCAAGCGTGGTTGAGTTCGCTCGCGGCCTGGGCGCGCTGGCTGGCGGAGGACATTAGCCGTGCCGATGCGCTGCTGCCAGCGCTGCTGCCCGAGGAAGTACAGTGTCTGGCGCGATGGGAGCGTGGGCCAGTTCGCACGCGGCCGGCGAAGCGCTTCCATGAGCTTTTCGAGAGTTTGGCGGACGGCCATCCGCAGCGGCCCGCCGTCGTCACCGACACCGGAATCGAAACCTATGCGGAGCTCGAGTGCCGCGCCAACTCGATCGCCCAGACACTCCTCGACCATGGTGTTGCCCGCGAGGAGCCTGTGGCCGTGCTGACGGAATGCTCCGCTGATCTTCCCGCCACCGTGCTGGGCATCTGGAAGGCGGGAGCGGTGTATCTGCCCCTGGCTCTCGAACAGCCGGGGGAGCGTCTGGCCTTCATGGCGCGGGATTCCGGTGCAAAGATACTGATGGTCCTCGACGGGCATGCGGCGCCGCAGCCCTTGGCGCAGGCGGTCAAAAGGATCCTGCGCCCAGATGCCTGCGCGGGAAACGCCGAACGTCCCAACATCGCCGGCACACCCCAGGATCTGGCCTACATTATTTACACGTCAGGAACGACGGGGATGCCCAAGGGCGTCCTGATCCAACACGACAGTCTGGTCAACGCCGGCTTGATGAGCGGGGAAACGACCGGCCTCACGCCCGACGACCGCTTTTCTCTCGCTGCAACTCCGGGCTTCGACGCGTCGCTTTGGGAATTGGGAGCCGCGCTTCTGCACGGCATGGCCCTGGTGCCTGTATCGCGAGCTTTGCGCGACGACCCCTGGGCCTTGAAGCAACAGTACAAAAAACACGGAGTGACGGTAGCGTTCCATGCTCCTTCCTGGCTGCGCGTGAGTAAGCAGACGCCTTTCGAAGGAATGCGTATCCTGATCACCGGCGGCGAAGCGCCGAATTATGACGACGCCAGGCGCCACGCCAATCATCTCGCTTTGTGGAACGGCTATGGCCCCACCGAGACCTGCATATTCGTCTGTGCGGAACAACTGTCGCCGCATCCGGACACCAGCCGTCCGCTGTCGGTAGGACGCCCGTTGGCCAACACCCGCGTTTCCATCCGCCGCGACAACGGCGACCCGGCGCCGCCCGGAGTGATGGGGGAAGTCTGGCTGAGCGGTACCGGTCTGGCGCGCGGCTATCTGAATAACCCCAAGCTGACCGCCCAACGATTCGTCGAGACGCCGGACGGGCGGTTCTATCGCTCGGGCGATCTAGGCCGCTGGACCGAAGACGGCCGATTGGAGCTTTCGGGACGCATCGACTTCCAGATCAAATTGCACGGGCAGCGAGTGGAGCTGGGTGAGATCGAACAGGCGCTCGTTTCCCACCCTGCCGTGGAGGAGGCCGTCACGCTGGTGGAGGCGTCGGCGAACGACACCAAGGCTCTGCGGGCATTCGTCCGCCTTCGCCCCGCCGCGGCTATGCCGGCGCAGGACGAATGGCGCGGCTATCTTGGCGACCGCTTGCCCCAGTACATGGTTCCGGCTTCGGTGACTTTGGTCGCCGCCATCCCCCTCACGTTCACTGGAAAGATCGACCGGGACGCCTTGTTGCTTTCCGGGAGAAAGCGGAGTGACGGCGCCGTGAAAAGCCCGCCAAGCGGCGGAATGGAAACACGGATCGCCGCATTGTGGAGCGATCTGCTGGGAGAGACCGTCTCGCGCGAGGACAATTTTTTTGCGCTTGGCGGCAACAGCCTGCTAGCCGTCACCATTGCCCATCGGCTCTCGTGCGAATTAGCGCGGCCCGTACCGGCACGCGAGCTTTTTACCGCGCCTACCCTGGCGGCCTTCGCCCAGCGGATGGCGGAGCTGATGCGCACCGCCCTTTCCACCAATGACGCCCAAGGCGCGGTGCCAGCGAGAAGCGATCTTGCCACGGAAGGCCAGCATGAATTTTGGGTGGCTGAAGCGGCGGGGCTCGATACTCGCACCTTCATCATCCCGGTGATGCGCATCGTCGAAGGCGGGATGCCGCCGCGCGACCGCTGGAACAAAGCATGGGCGGGTGTGGTGGCGCGGCACGAAGCGTTGCGAACCTGGTTCCACGAGGATGCGGAAGGCCGCCTTCACCGCGCGGCAGTGCCGGCCCTCATGCCGACGCTGGAAACTGCGGCCCAGCCCGACCGATCGGCAGCCCGGGCCTTCATCCGCCAGCGCCAGGACGAGCCCTTCGTCATGGGCGCGCTCCCGCTGTGGCGGGCAGGACTGGTACATGTGGCGGATTCCGGCGAAGACGTGTTCTGGCTGGCCCTGCACCACTCCGTGGGCGATGGACGATCCATTGGAATCATCATGGAGGAGTTCAGTGCGCTGCTGCGTGGCGAGCAACTTCCTCCGCTGGCATGCAATTTCGCGGAATTTGCCGCCCGCGAGGAAAGCTGTCTCGCCGGACCGGCGTGCGCCGAGGACGCACGTTATTGGCGCGATCTTCTGACCTGCCAGCCCGACCGGGCCTTTGACGAAGGGCCGCTGGATTTCCCGCGCTCCAGCACTGCGAAGACAGGAAACCATCGTTTCGAGACGCGCCTCGACGCCGCCACGACGAAGGGGCTGAAAGCCCTCGCCCGGCAGCATGAAGCCAGTTTGCACGCCGTGATGGTCGCGCTTTTGGCGCTGGAGGCGCGGAGGCGCATGGGGCGTGAAGACGTTGTGATCGGCATGACTGCCGATACACGGGAGACCGCCGCCGAAATGCGGGTGATCGGCTACTACGTCAACATGCTGCCGCTCGTTTGCCACGTGCCGCGCGATGCGGGGTTCGGGGCCGTGCTGAGCGAGACGCAGCAGGCGCTGGCGGTGGGCCTGCAACATTCGCGTTATCCCTTCGCACGCATGTATCGCGATTTCTGGAGCGAACGCCCCGAGCAACGCCACCCCGCGCGCTATCCCCTTTTCGATCTGGCGGTAACTGAGAACCCGGAGACGCGTCCGGCCTCGGCATCGCTGCGCCTCGCCCCGGCTTCCGGTGTGCCTTATGAACTCACAGAGGCTTCTCCGGGACCGGACATGGTCCTGATCCACGAAGCCTTGGCTGATGGCGGCGTGCTGCTGCAATGGCATGTGAATGCCGCTCTTTACACCCGAGAAACGGCAGGCAACTGGTTCGAGGCGCTGAGCCGATGGGCGGAGTGGCTGGCGGAGGTTCCCGACCGGGCGCGAGAGGTTTTGCCCTCACTTCTGCCGCGCGAGAAGGAGTCGATCGAGAGCTGGGAGCAGGGCGCAAAAGTGGCCCGCCCACCACTACGCTTTCATGAGCTATTCGAACGCGTCCTCGACGCTCCCAACCAGTCGGAACGCCCGGCCATCGTCACCGAAGCCGCGATCACAACTTATGGGGCACTGGAGCGGGAGGCCAACGCAATCGCCCATAGTCTGCTGCTCGGAGGCACCGCTCGAGGAATCGCCGTCGGGGTTCTCACCGAGCGTTCCGCCAGCCTGCCGGCGGCGGTTCTGGGAATCTGGAAAGCTGGCGCCATCTATGTGCCGCTAAGCGCCGATCTGCCGCCGGAGCGCCTGGCCTTCATGGCCCATGACACCGGGATTGCGCTGTTGGTCGCTCTGGATGGGCTTCGCGTGCCTCAAGCGCTGGCTCGAGACCTGCCAGCAGCGCTTCGTCCGGAAGCGATTGACGCCGAATTCCGCCGCACCCATGCCCATCGCCCGCCACCGTCGGGTGGGCCCGGCGATGCCGCGTACGTCATTTATACTTCGGGCTCTACCGGCCAGCCCAAGGGCACGCTGGTCGGCCATGACGCCTATGTCAACACGTTGCTGGGCAGTGGCGAGACTCTTGGCCTGACTCGCGACGATCGCAGCCTGATGTTCTCGTCGCCATCGTTTGACGTCTCCCTGTCGGATATGGGGCTGCCGCTGGCTTTCGGCGGGGCGCTGTGCCCGGTCCCAGACGACGTTCTTGTTTCGCCCAATCGTTTCCAGGCTTTCCTGACTGAGTTGGGCGTCACCGTAGCGGACGTCACGCCCTCGTATCTGCGGCTTTTCGAAGGAGCCGCTTTGCCTTCGCTGCGCGCCCTGGTCACCGGCGGAGAGACGCCGATTCCCGCGGATGTCGAAATCTATGCGGGACGCCTCGAGTACTTCAACGCGTATGGTCCCACCGAGAACACGATCACGAGCACCATGGGAAGGCTGTCTCCCGGTGGCACCGGCTTCCTCTCCGGCGGCCGCCCCTTGCCCAATATCAGCGTCCACATTTGCGATGCAGAGGGGAGCCCGGTCCCGCCCGGCGTGATTGGGGAACTGTGGCTTGGTGGCGCCGGCGTGGCCCGCGGTTATGTGGGACGGCCGGACCTGACCGCCGCGGCTTTCGTGGAAACGGCTCGGGGACGGCGCTACCGCGCGGGAGATCTGGGCCGCTGGCGCTCGACCGGCGAGATAGAAATCCGCGGCCGTATCGATGACCAGGTGAAGCTGAACGGCATTCGCGTCGAGCTGGGCGAAATCGAACACGCCCTCGGAAGCCACCCTGACATTGCTCAGGCGGTTGCACTGCTGGATGGCGATGCGGGACAAACCCACAGCCTTTGGGCCTTCGTGCGCCCCAAGCCGGGAAAGGAAAGACCGGCGCAAGAAAGCTGGCGCGATTATCTGGATGGGCTTCTGCCAGCTTACATGATTCCATCCGCGGTGATTGCCGTTCCCGAAATACCCCTTACAAGTTCTGGCAAGGTGGACAAGGCCGCTTTGAAGGCGCTGCTGGCTGCACGCTCCGCCCGTGGTGAAGAGTCCGAGCCGCGAGACGGTCTGGAAGCGGAGATCGCCGGCTTGTGGAGCGAGCTTCTGGGCCGCGGCCCCGTTCGCCGCGACGACAATTTCTTTGCCCTCGGCGGCCATAGCCTGCTGGCCATCGCCGTGGCGCACCGCCTGGAAAAGACTCTCAACCATTCCGTCCCCGCCCGCGAGCTGTTCGCCGAACCGACGCTCAGCGGCTTCGCTCGACGGCTCAGCCAAATGGGACAGGCGGACCTTCCGGTAGAGGTTTTCTCAGACCGGGCGACGGAAGGCCAGCGCGAGTTTTGGATAGCCCAGCAGGCTGGATTGGACACCCGTGTCTTCAATATAGGTCTGACACTTGCCGCCAGCGGCGACTGGCGCTCGGCATGGGCAGCCCTGGTGACGCGGCACGAGGCTCTGCGCACATGCTTCCACGAAGACCGGGATGGCCTACTGCGGCGCTCCGTTCTGCCAGTGATCGGCGCGGATCTGGAGATCTCGACGCAGCCGGACATGCCCGCCGCCCTGGCCTGCGTCCGGGAAAGGCAGACGGCCCCGTTCGCCATGGAGAATGCTCCGCTGTGGCGCGGCGGGCTGGTGCATGTGGCGGGTAAAGACCAGCCTGTTTTCTGGCTCGCGCTACACCACTCCGTAGCGGACGGTGTCTCGCTGGGAGTGCTTGCGGAGGAGCTGTCCACGCTTCTACGCGGAGGAACTCTGCCGCCGCTTGCCGGTCACTTCGATCAATCGGCTGGACGGGAAGAAAGCTATCTGGCCGGACCCGCCTGCCAGGAAGACGCGTCGTACTGGCGGAAGATCCTGGGCGGCGTGAGCGACGAAGAATGGCCCCTGGATTCCCCACGCCCTCTAGGGCGCACCGCGCAGAACGCGAAGGGAGGCCACAGCTTCCGTGTCCGGCTTGATAGCTCCACTGCCGCCGGTCTGCGCGAGTTCGCTAACAGAAATGGAGCCAGCCTGCATGCCCTGATGCTGACCATCATGGCCCAGGAGGTGCGGCGGCGCACGGGGCGCACTGAGTTTCTGCTCGGTACCGCGGCGTCCACCCGCGAATCCGCCAGGGAGGCCCGGATAGTCGGCTATTACGTCAACATGCTGCCGTTGGCATGCCGGGTCGACCGCAGCGAGTCCGTCGAGCAAATCCTTCGGACCATGCAGCGGAACCTGGCGGATGGATTGCAGCATGCGCGCTATCCGTTCTCCCGCATGTATCGGGAGGCTCGCCAGGATCAATTCGTGGCGTCACATCCGGCGCGCTATCCACTTTTCGATCTGGCCGTCAGCGAAAACCCAGGCATCCCGTTTAGCGGCTCTACTCCCGTGGCCGGCAATGCTACACGCTACGACCTTCGCCTGAATGCGCCCGCCCAGGACATGGTACTGGTGCATGAGAGCCAACCCGACGGCAGCCTGGTTTTGCACTGGTTTGCCAACGCCGCCATCTATGAAAAGGAAACCGCCGAGGCCTGGATCGACTCGCTGTCCGGATGGGCGCATTTTCTCGCAGAGGGCAAACGGCGCCCGAGTTCTCCCCTGCCCGCCTTGCTACCGGAAGAGGAGAACGTGCTGGCTGGCTGGGAACGAGGCTCAGTTCTGCCCCACCCGTCTCCCAGCTTGCCCACGCGTTTCGAGCATTGGGCCCGCATTCAGCCCGAACGCCCCGCGCTGATAAACGAACAAGAGGAGCAAAGCTACGCCGAGTTGAACGCCAGATCCAACGCCTTGGCACACGCCCTGGTGCAACAGGGTGTGAAGCGGCAAGAGGTGGTCGGGGTTCTTACCGAACGCTCCATCGCCCTGCCCGAGACTGTGCTGTCCATCTGGAAGGCGGGCGGATGTTACCTCCCACTGGTCATGGATCTGCCGCCAGACCGTCTGTCGTTTATCGCGCGCGATGCCGGCATCCGGGTTTTGGTGGTCCTCGACGGGCTTGAACCGCCTGCGGCGCTGGCTGAGACCGGCTGCAAGATCTTCCGGCCGGAAAGCCTCTCGGAAGCGTTCCTCCGCAGCCATGGCCATCCGCTCGAAATCGCGGGGGACGTTGCCGGGGCTTCGGATCCGGCCTGCATCATATATACCTCCGGGTCCACGGGAATGCCCAAGGGGGTGATGCTGCATCACGAGGGACTGAACAATCTTGGCGTTGCCGGGGACGCCATGCTGGATATTCGCTCGGGCGACAGAACCTTGCTGATGGCGTCACCCTCTTTCGACGCGTGGATTGCCGATCTGGCCATGGCCTGGACGGCAGGAGCGGCGGTGGTTCCCATCCTGCGCAGCGAGATGGAGGACATTGCGGGCATGCGGGACAAGATGGCCCGGCTGCGAGTCAGCACCGCCACCATGACGCCATCCTATCTTCGCCTTTTCGAGCAGGCGGACTTTCCCGGCCTGCGCCTGCTGACCACTGTCGGCGAGCCGCCCTATCGTGCCGATGCCCTGCACTATGCCACGCGCTTGCGCTACTTCAACGGCTACGGCCCGACCGAAAATACCGCCGCTGTCAGCTTCGGACAAATAACGGCCCATGCGAAACGGCTGACAGCCGGCAAGCCGTTGGCTAACACGTCGGTCTACATTCGTGACAGCCGAGGAGAGCCGCTTCCGCCGAACGCGGTGGGGCTCATCTGGCTGGGCGGCATAGGGCTCGCCTTGGGGTATCTGAACCGTCCCGACCTCACCGCCGCCAGCTTCGTGGAAACATCCGCCGGCCGTCTCTATTGCACCGGTGATCTAGGACGTTGGACTCATACCGGCGAGTTGGAGATTCTCGGCCGCTCCGATGGTCAGGTGAAACTGCGCGGGCAACGCGTGGAGCTGGGCGAAATCGAACATCGGCTCGGGGCCTATCCAGGGGTGCGGCAGGGAGTCGTCCTGGTGGAAGCACAAACCCTGTGGGCCTTCGTCGCCTTGCATACCGGGGTGGCCGAACCCACGCAGGCGGCGTGGCACGATTACCTGTCCAGTGCGCTGCCCGCCTACATGCTGCCCTCGGCTGTGCTCCGGGTGCCGGCCATCCCGATGAACACCTCCGGTAAGGTGGATCGGGCGGCGCTGCTTCGCGTGGTTTCCGAGTGGGGAACCAACGTCGCTGAAGCCGAGCGCACTCAGCCTCGCGAGGGTACGGAACGGCGGGTCGCCGAAGTGTGGGCGGAGCACCTGGAATGCCGGTTCATCGGCCGCCAGGACAATTTCTTCGATCTCGGGGGCGACAGCCTGCGAGCCATCGCTGTGGTCAATCAGCTTCGGCGGACGTTCCATTGCACCGTCAACGATCTCTACGAACATCCACGACTGGCGGATTTCGCCGGTGTATGCCAGCCTCAGCCCGAGCATTTGCGAATGCTGCTGCGATCCACCGCCCGGCATTGGCAAAGCTACCGCGACGGCTTTGCCGCCTATGAGGCGGAACGCGATGCCGCCCTGACCGCCGCGATGCGCGACTATGAGACGCGAAACCAGTCGTATCGGCTGGACGGGGCGGGGGAACGCCGCGACTATGGATCGGTTCTGCTGACGGGCGCGACCGGCTATCTGGGCAGCTATGTCCTCCGCGAACTACTGACCGACGGTGACCGCCAAGTCAGCGTCCTAGTGCGGGGCGGTGACGACTTGTCAGCGCGGGCCCGCGTGGGCAAGACGCTTTGCCATTATTTCGGCCAGGAAAACGGCACCGCCTTGCGGGACCATCCCCGCCTTACGGTGCTGGCGGGCGACCTGCGCCGGGACGGTCTGGGCCTGACGCCGCAGGCCCATGATCGCCTGGCGGACAGCCTGCAGGCGATTTTTCACTGCGCCGCGAATGTGAAGCATTTCGGCCACTACTGGGAATTCCATGCCGATAATGTGGCCGCCACTAGCCGACTGCTGAAACTGGCGGGTCACCGTGCCGCGAACCCGGCGGATTTCCACCTGGTGTCCACTCTCTCAACATGCGGCAAGGCCTCCGAAGCCGGTTTCCGGCTGTTCACGGAATACGACACCGTGCCCGATGTGTTGGACGAGAATTATTACATTCGAAGCAAGCAGGAGGCCGAGCGGCTGGTGGTCGCGTCCCGTAGGGAACTTGCCAATGCCTGCATTCACCGTGTTGGCAATCTGGTATTTGCCGCCGAGGGCGAGCCGCTGCAATTCAATATCAGGGAAAACGCTTTCTTCCGGCAGCTTGCCGCTTTTATACGCCTGGGAGTGGTGCCTGACGATTCCCACCTATGGCTCTGCCATGTGGATCTGGTAGCGCGCGGCCTGGTGCTGCTGGCGGGTGCGGCCGATCTGACCAACGAAACCCATCATCTGGAAAATGCCCGAAGGGATACGCTGGCCACCTTCGTCACCGCGGCGGAGGGAGTCCGCGCCTGCGGTTTCGAGGCCTTCCTGGAGCGGTTGGAAAAAGCTGTGGACGAACCCGAGATGGGTGCCGCGCTGGCCGAGTCCCTGGAAAACTTCGAGCTGTATCGCGGCCTCGCTCCGCAGGAGCGAGCGCGCCGCCTGGAAATCGTCTCTGGGCGAACGCAGACGCTGCTGGCCCGGTTAGGTCTTGTCTGGCCTCCTGTTCCGATGGCAGGGCAAGCGGAGATGCTGCGTCAGGCGGCCCGGCACTTCTCCCGGCCGTCACTATCGAAAGCGAACGCTGCCACAGGAGGCGCCATGTAGAGATGCGTTCGGGCATGGAGCGCGGCGACGCTGGTTTACGCCCCGCACGACGCGGGTGGCCAACTCATAAAGTCATTTTAATCATCGCGGGGTTCACTCCGCGGAGGAGAATCATCTTGTCTAGCGCTGCGAAATTAAGCCCGGCTTTCGATATGGCGACGAACGGCGACGCTTCGCTGTTCCTGGAGATGCAAGACGCGTTCAGCCAGCTCGGTCACGAGCCACTGCGGCAGGTTTTGCTCGACAGTCTAGCCGCCGAGAAGGAGTCCGTGCAGGCGATTGCGCGGAGTTTTGGTGGATTTCTGGCAGGCCGCCAGCCACTCGACATTCGCCGGTGCTTTTTTGCTTCTTACCAAAAAACCAACAACTCCGCGATGTCCGTGGAAGGGCTGGCCAATCGCATGACTGCCGAGGGCGAAGCAAAGGCCGGCAGTTCCGAGCCAGACACAGCTCTCGCCCTGTTTCGCGCCGCGGGCCGCATGAACCGCGTTGCGGACGAAGACCTGGGCGTCGGTGGCCAGGCGCTGCACTTCGAGTTGTACTATCGGATGGCAACAGCGTTTGCCGGCCAAGACGACCAATGGCAGTGCCGCCAATACTGCCTGCCGGCCGCGGCGGAGTTCAAGTCATGGCTCGACGCGTCGCGACTGCGCTCACCGGTGATGGTCGGCCTTTACTCGTTGCTGGTGCACGAGGGCTACACTCATGCCGAGCATGAGACCATCGCAAAACCGTTCTACAACTGGGCGACGACCCATATGGGGTTATCGGATCATGAAGCGCGCCGCGCGCTGGCGTGGATCACCGTACACATCGGCGGCACCGAGAAGGCGCACTTCGTACATTCGTGCGCGTCGCTGGCGCACTACATGGAGGGCAGCAGCGCAGCCATCGACCTTCAGGTTGCGGGCGAGACATTCCAGACGTACTTCCGGCTGAAGGGTGCAGTGATGGCGCAGCTCAGCGAGACGTATAGAAGTGAGGCTGAGGAAGCAGGCGGTGGCGCTCACCACGCCGCGGACGAGGGTCCTTATTGGCCGGGCTGAGTGCAAGCGAGTCCTGGCCGCTGCGGCGGTGAGCCTGCACGTCCCTTTAGGGAGTGATCTTCCCGTATCATTCCCTGGGCGCGCCCCTGGACCCTCTTGATCTTGCTACGCGGAAATTCGTGCTCTTCGCGATGACATTCTGCATAGAGCGTCCCATCGGCCACATAGGCCAGAGAATCGTTGGAGGTGTCCTCGTGCCCGGTAAGGGCCCTCGCGGCGCCGGCCGCCGAACGCGGGAGTCTGCACCATGAAAAACCTGATGCGGCTCGGCATTCTTGGCTTCCTGCAACATGAGACCCACGCTCTGAATCGGAAGCTGGTAGTACTGACGGCGGTTTCCGGCATCGCCAACGCCATGAATCTGGCGGTGATCAATGCCGCGGTGGATGCCTTGCGAGGAGGCGGACCGTCCTGGCAGCATTTTGTTTGGTTCGGCCTGTCTATCGGGCTGTTTGTCTATTCCCTGCGCTATATACTCTATGAATCCACCAGGATCGCCGAGGAGGCCATTTGCAGCGTGCGTTTGCGACTGGCCGACAAGATCCGCCGCTCCGATCTGCTGACGCTGGAATCCATCGGTGAGGCCGACATTCATGCGCGGATCAGCCGGGACACGGCGGCCATCGCCCAGGCGGCGCGACCGCTATTCGCCGCCGCGCAAGGCGCCGTCATGATTCTATTCATCATGGCCTATATCGCTCTGGTGTCGCCGGTGGCCATGCTGCTTTGCCTCATCCTGATCGCCGGCGGGGCGGGCAAGTATTTCAGGGACCGCGAAGCTTATGACAAGGGTCTGAACGACGCATCCAAACAGGAAGACGAACTGTTCGACTCTCTTAACGGCTTGCTGAAGGGGTTCAAGGAGCTCCGCATCAACAAACTGAAAAGTGACGACGTGTTCGAGGAATTCGAATCGACCTCCACGCGCGTCCGTGAAGTGCGCACCCGCGTCATGGTCCTGTTCTCCAACAACATTATCTTCGTCGAAATGTTTTTCGTCCTCCTGTTGGGAGCAGCCGCCTTTGTTCTTCCCGTGATCGCAACATCATTTTCAAGTTCAGCCACCAAGATCGTGGCTGCCATCCTGTTCTTCTTCGGACCTCTGAGCAACGTAGTCACGTTGATCCCCATGCTTGCGCAGGTGAATGTGACGGTGGAGAACCTTCAGCGCCTGGAAGTTACTTTGGACCAGGCCCTGGCGAAATCCGCCGAGCACGAAGCATCACCGTCGGCCGACCTGAGTTCCTTCCACACGATCCGGCTCGAGGGAGTTTGCTTCACCTATCGGGACGCCGACGGCAACCCTACGTTCCAGGCGGGACCGATCGACGGTGAAGTCCGGCGGGGTGAAATCCTGTTTCTGGTCGGCGGCAACGGCAGCGGGAAAACGACCTTGCTGAAGCTGTTCACCGCTTTGTACTCGCCGGCGCAGGGAGCCATCCGCGTCGACGATGTGGCAGTCGGACCGGCCAATATCCAATCCTATCGCAACCTGTTTTCGG
This sequence comes from Bryobacteraceae bacterium, assembly GCA_035297145.1. Taxonomy (GTDB): domain Bacteria; phylum Acidobacteriota; class Terriglobia; order Bryobacterales; family Bryobacteraceae; genus QHXW01. The sequence continues at coordinate 70,210 of DATGZN010000092.1, read as the reverse complement.
CCATCTTCTCGGACTTCCACCTGTTCGACAAACTGCACGGGTTGAGAGACGCGGCGCCGGAGCGCGTGAACGCTTTGCTGCGGTTGATGGAGATATCCGACAAGACGGCTTTTGGCAATGGACGCTTTACCAACACCCATCTGTCTACGGGACAGCGCAAGCGCCTCGCCCTGGTGGTGTCGTATCTTGAAGACAAGCCCGTGTATGTTTTCGACGAAGTGGCGGCCGACCAGGACCCGCATTTTCGCCGCTATTTCTATGAAACGCTGCTGCCGGAACTGAAGAGCGCCGGCAAGACGGTGGTGATGGTGTCGCACGACGACCGCTATTTCCACGTCGGGGACCGCGTTCTGCAAATGGATTACGGCAAGTTAACCGAGCTTCCCCGCGACGATACGAAGAGCAGTCCGCGAAAGCGCCCGGTCAGGCGCGCCAAGAAGCAGGAATCCCAGGGGCCCAGCGAATAATGAAGACCATTCACGCATGGTTCGGCGATGGACAGGAGCTGACCGTCGGCACGGTGGCGCCATGAATCAAAAAGAAGAAGAGGAATCGAAGTGCCGGGAATTTGTTGATGAACTGAATCGGCTCGCCGCACATGAGCGGTACCGGTATATCGGCCACGTGAGTGAGTTGGAGCCGAGGGAGTTCTCCGACTGCCTCATCAAGGATCGCAGAACCAGCAAGGAGCTGCACGTCGGGTGCACCCGTTATTCGCCAAGTTGGATGACTGTCGAACGCGCCAACATGCAGCTTCTGGAAAAGCGGTTTGCGTGCGATCTTCGCAGCCTTGGTTACGACAATTACACGATTTTCCTGCAAGCGCGAAACTGGCAAAGCCATCCGCTGCAGAAGCTCAACCGTAGTGGCGTTGAAGACCTGGCCAGGAGCATCAAGCAATTCCTGGTGGATCACAAGCCGAAGACCGCCGATCAGACTTCCGCGCAATTCAATCTGGACGACTTTCCCCGGTACGCACCACTGGTTGGGATGTTTCAGCTCTTGCTCTTGACCAAGTTTGAAAACCCGCAATCGGAGAGCCGCCCCGATGATGGCTCGCCAATCGTACGGGTAGGAGTGATCGGATATGAAGCCGGCGAGATGGCACTGCGTCTGGAACAAACCATAACCAGCAAGCTCGGTGGACCGGGCGATACAGTCGACATCCTCATGATCTACTCCGAAGGGCCGCTATTCGTATACGATGTACAGCAAACCAACCTGCGGTTGAAGGAAATCGCCGAGGCACGCCACGCCCAGCAGTCGTTCGGCGAGATATGGTTTCTGGCGCACTATTGGACCAGGGATCAGAAACTGTATCGAGTGGTGTAACGGCTGCGTCGGCCGCGGTGCCGTTAATCAAGGGGATCCCCGGCACGAAGTAACCAAGCGGTTACTGGACCGCGACTTCGGCGCCGATCTCTGCACCAAGATCTCGTTTCTCAACGTCCAGGCAGACTTGACGAAAAGCGCACAAACAGGGCAACCACTGTCCCAAAACTCAAGACGGCCACCAGTGAAACAATTGGCCAAGCCCAAGAGGAACTCTCCCGAGGTGGCAACTCTTCAGTGGGAGTCGGGAATCTGCGAGCAAAAGACCACAGCAGCCAGACGGCCAATAATAGGGCGATAACACCGGCTGCAATTACGTGCCGGTCGGGGATTCTCTGTAATCGGGGAACAACAAGGAACAATGCGCCAACAGTGTTGTAGCACATGTGCGCGATCACGGAACTGTAGAGTGAGTTGCTACGCTGAACCAGTAGGCCCAATGCAATCCTAGAAATGTCAGGGGGAGATAGGATGCCAAATCAAGTGGAATGCGCTAGGCTACTTTGCGTACAACTTCATCAAGATTCACCGCACGTTGCGCGTGACACCCGCCATGGCGGCTGGCGTAACGGATCGGCTGTGGGAAGTAGCGGACCTGGTTGCGGCGTGGGAAGCCAGCGAGCGGAGGGTGGAAAGAGCGGCATAAAATCAAGAGTGGTGGATACGCCGATTAAATTTCGGACGCTTCTTGCTGCATCGGTGGCTGTGGCACTTGGGGCCGCGCTCATTCCAAGATACCTAGGACCAGACGTTAGTCTGATGCTGCTGTGGAACTTGGCACTTGGCATCATGTGGTGTGCGCTCGTTGTCGCCACGATCTTTTGGCATCGTTGGCGCGGTTTATGGCTGCTGGTCTGTGCTCCGCTCTTAGTCTACTGGCCCGTTGCGTTCTGGCTCATGGATCGCGCATGCGCACAGAATATCAATGCGTGCCTATAAAAACTATGTTGAAAGCAGCCCACTACCGGGAAACCAAAAGATCCCACTATGGCAGCGCCAACCAGAATCAAGATCAACGTGATACCCACGAGTAGGTTGGCTTCCCAGGTCATTGGCAATCGGAGATTGGCTTGTTCGTAAGGCATGGTTACCTGACTCTTGTGCACGCCGGATCTGGAATGCTAGCAGCTTAACCACTACCGCGTCTCTCGGTAAGCCGCCAACACGATCAGGCCGATCCCGGCGACGAGTACCGCGATTTCCGCCAAGGATAGCCTACGTCGCGCATCACCACTCTCGTCGCAGTGGCGTCCCTGGCGCTTGGCATCTGATCGCGGCCACTTTCCGGATATCCGCGCGAGACACACCAAAAGTCAGCGATTACAGGAGTGCGAGGGCGGTGGCACCGATGTGAGTACGGCTGACTCTCTCAAGCAGGCGCTCGGCATCGACGGCGAGGTCTGCAGGGGCGCGTCCACGCCGCTCCGAGGATCTCAGAATCGCATTGGCATTTCCGCGAGTACTGAGGTAATCGATGAATACTCCAGTATCGAAGTAGACACGCACCTATGCAGCCTGAAGATGCGTAATGAGCTCTTGCGGAGTAACGATCTGTGGTTTTTCGGAGGTCGTCAGGTTCTTCAGGCGAGCATCGCTTGTAACCAGGAAGTCGCATTCGTCTGCGCTGCTGAGAATGAGGATGTCATTGGCGTGCACCAAGCGATTTCTCAGAGCTCGCACTCGCGGGAGCAACTCCTCGGCCTTTGCAAAATCCACAGGTAGCACGCGCAAGTGGTCTCTGATGCGTTCGAACTCAGGTTGCCCGGCATCGGCGGCAAGAAGCAGTTCCTGGAGCACTATCGGGTTAACGGCAAAGCGAATTCGGCCCGCGGCTTCGGCAGAAAATAATTCCGCGGCTGCCGCCTTGCCCTGGAGGTATTCGAGGATAACGTTTGTGTCCAGAAAAACGAGAGGCCGCATTCGGTCGGAATGTTTGCCCTTTTCCGGCCTGGATTGAGCCACTCGTTCCATTTCTCTATTGTAAGCGAGTGCGGGCGCTGGTTCGCCTCGGTCGGTAGTGCGCTAAATCTGTGTCCCTTTTCCCTATCGGAAGATCGCGTATGCCAGAAGCAAAGTCGAGGGTATTGCGATCAGGTAAAGCGCGTTACGGACTCGTACCCCGGTCCTGCTCCACGGGTGCTGTCCCAACTGGACCTGACGACGTGATACTAGGTCTGGATTTCGCATGGCCATTACGGCGTGTGTGAGCATCGGTATCCAAATCAAAAGGCTAGCTATGGACGCAATGGTTAGGGCGAGATTCATATGTTGTCATGATACGACGCATTGCGCGTGATCGGCAGATGGTAGTGGGGAAACCATCGGATCATGCTGCCTCTAAGAGTTCCCGCACGGTCCAGATGTGATCCGCGATTTTCGCTTCCATTGCGGGTGTAACGCGAAGACTCTTGTGAACGCGGCAAAAGTTGTAGAACGCGAACCAGAGAGCGACAGAAGCCCAGTGGTTCTCCCACTTTTTGCTGAAGGCGTTCGTCAACCGGGTGAATCGCCGGGTGCCCATGCGGATGCTGAGATTGCTTCTCTCAACGATTGAGGTGCAGATCCTCTCAGGGTCGGGGTTGCCTACGACTGGGACCACTTCCACGTTGGAAACCTCGGGCGGAGAATAGCGGTGCTCATCGCCAGTTGCGGCACGGTAAACCTTGATGAGCTGGGCGAAGTCTACGCGGTCACCAAGGGTTGTTTCGATAGCGGCCTTGTACGGGACAAATCCATCGGTGGTGATTTGGAATTCGCCCCGCGTCGCGTGTCGCAAGCCTTCGACGAAAACATCAGTTGTCGCCTGGTCGCGCTTGCCCATGGCGATGTTCAAGACCAACTTGCTATGGCGTTCTATCGCCACGAAGGTGTAAGCGTCCCCTAGGTTTTGATCGTCATCGGGGCGCACGCGCTTTTCCTTTTTGCCGATGAAAGACCAAACCTCATCGCACTCCACGTCGCGGACGGAAAGGTTTCGGATCTTGCGGCCCATGAGCTTTTCGCAACGTTCACCAGCGAGGACTAGGAGTTTTAGAATCGTTCCGTGGTGGATGCCGGTGAGACGTTCCGTGCTCGAAACGCTGTTGCCTTCGAGCAGTAGACGGAGAACCATCTCCGCTTTCTCCATCGGCAGGTACATGCCGTCCAGGTGGTCCTCGCGCGGCTCCAGAAACGTCTTGGAGCACTGGCGGCACTGGTACCGCTGGTTGCCCTTACGGTCGTGTCCCTTGCGCTTGCATTCGATCCGGCAGGAATGGCAGGTCATGGAATCTCCTCTTGAGTTCCACAGCCGTTCGCCGGATAATGAGATTGCGAGTCTGCTCCAGCTTAGGCTGAGGTGGATTACAAGCCCCGGTCGGTGTGCAACCACTGATTGGGGCTTTTCTTTTGTGCGGGCCTATCAAAAGCACGCAATCATACTAGCAAAATAACTGTTGACAGTCAACAATTAAATTGATAGTCTGAACGCTGAGGTGCCCATGAATTCGGCGCAAAGAGTGATAGAAAAATTCGGTGGCCAATCCGCCTTGGCCCGGCTGATTGGGAAGGGCCAGAGCACGGTGGCTCATTGGTCAAAAACTGGAACGATTCCGGCTAAGTGGCAGGCAGAGTTACTGAAGCTAGGGGCGGCAAAAGGGATTCAGATTTCGGCATCAGATTTCATGGATTCCCCGGGCTATCAAAGCATCCGCCTCCAAACCAATGAGCCGGGGATTCCAAAAGCCAAATGGCTAGGAACGCTTCCTATAGGGGAAGCGGAACTTCCTGTGTTTGTGTTAGATAACGGTGTTCGGGTTATAAGCAGAACGGCTGCAACGGGACTACTGACGGACAAGAAAGGCGGAGGAAATCTCGAAAGCTACCTGCAAGTAGGCGCATTGGCGAAGTACGTGCCCCAAGATCTCCCCGGGCTATCAATCGAGTTTGAACTGCCGGAAGTTGTGAACAAAAGAGTCCTCGGATTCTCTGCTGAGACATTCATAGAAATATGTAGGGCTTATGTGAAAGCCTTGAGCGATGGCGCGCTGGAGACCGACAGACAGCGAGAGATTGCGGTGAAGGCGAGCATGTTCTTAGCATCATGCGCGAAGGTCGGGTTGATAGCTCTAATCGATGAAGCTACCGGGTACCAGTATGACCGCGCAGTCGATGCCCTTCAGGTCAAGCTAAAAGCATTTCTGGCGGAGGAAATGAGGGCGTGGGAGAAAACATTCCCTAATGACCTTTGGGCTGAATTTGGTAGGCTCACCAATTGGAAAGGGTCCGTAACGCAGCGGCCAAAATATTGGGGGCACCTCGTTACAGAGTTGGTTTATGGATACCTCGATGCGGATGTTTGCAAGTGGCTCAAAGACCACCATCCGCAACCCAGGCACGGGCGCAATTGGCATCAATGGCTAAGCGAACAGTACGGTCTTCAAAAGCTTGTGCAGCACATCTATATTCTCATCGGGGTGGCCAAGACTTGCCATGACATGAGGGAGCTAAAAGAAAAAATGGCAGAGATGTACGGTAAATCCGGTGTTCAACTCACGCTCTACCTGCCGCGACCGCAAGCGGAGCCGGAGGCGTGATCCATTGGCGGCCCGCACTCGCGAGGCCGCCACCAAGAGGGACACACAATTAGCGCACTACCCCTCGGTCAGTTCGGGAACGTGACGCCGCTTTCGCCGAGTGTGAAGGACTCACCGAGGTAAACCCGTTTGACTTCGGGATCGCGGCCCAGGGCCTCGGGGCTGCCGGCACGGAAAATGCGGCCGTTGTTGATGATATAGGCGCGGTCGGTGACCATTAGAGTTTCGCGAACGTTGTGGTCGGTCACGAGTATGCCGATGCCGGAGCGCTTCAAGTCGAATATGATGCGTTGGAGCTCGAGCACCTGAATGGGATCGATGCCCGAAAACGGCTCGTCCAGCAGCAGGAAGCTGGGCTCGATCACTAGAGACCGGGCGATCTCGACGCGCCGGCGCTCGCCGCCCGAGAGCGCATAACCTTTGTTTCGCCGGACTTTCTCCAGGCCGAGCTGATCGATGAGGCGCTCCAGGCGCTCCCGTCTGTCGCGGGGCCGGATCGGAAGGGTTTCGAGAATCGCCATCAGATTCCCCTCTACCGTGAGCTTGCGAAATACCGAAGCTTCCTGCGGTAGATAGCTGATGCCCTGGCGGGCGCGCTGGAACATGGGGAGCGCGGTGATGTCCAGGTCGTCCAGAAGGACCCGGCCTGAGTCGGGGCTGATCAGTCCAACGATGATGTAGAAGGATGTGGTCTTACCGGCACCGTTCGGACCGAGCAGCCCGACCACTTCGCCTTGGTGCACCGATACGGTTACGTCGTCCACAACCTTTCGGCCGCGGTACGACTTCGAAATTTCGCTCGTCTCCAACCTACGCATGTGGGGGTTATTACTTACGACGCAGCCTTCCCGTGGCAGGTTGCTGCGGGGTCCCGGAAACCAGCAGCCTATCATCGTTGACGAAGTAGGTCAATTCCTCCCCACGCGTAAAACCTTTCTTACTGTCCACCATTTGGGGTTGGCCGCCGCGCAGCACAACGTGTTCATTATCGGGATCGGTGAAGTACTCGGCGTGATCGCTGCTACCGGTGCGCGTCCGGTCGGTTCCCGCCTGCACGATCTCCACATGTCCATCGGCGTAGGCCTTTTCCAGACGCGATTGCTCTTGATTGTCGCCGCTCTTCGCCTTGTCGTTGTCTTGAGGGGCCAGCGTGGCGCGCAAATCGTCCGCCTTTACCTGCAACTGCGGGCGCGTCAGCACAACGCCTCCCGTGTAGTGAGCCAGCCGGTCCTGATCGGTATATATAAGGCTGGCGGCTTTGACGATGACGAAAATCGGCCCGGTGGGTACAGCCGGGGTGGTCTGGGCGGTTGAATCCGATTTCGATTTCTCACGGAACTGCGTCACCACGTTTCCGTTGGCGTTCACCGTGCGCTTATCGCGATCGACATCCGTGCGATCCGCGGAGATGCGGTCCGCCCCCTGCCACATCACCACGTGACCTTCGTAGTGCACCAGGTGATTGTGATTAGCGGAGGTCATATGGTCGGCCATGGCCTCCACGGGTTCATCACCGGCCAGCATGCCGGAAGGCGATGTCTTCTTGTCGGGCAGGCGGCTGGAGGTGACGTGCCCTTCGGCGTTGAAGTCCCCTGTCTTTTGATCGATGAGAATGCGGTCCGCCGCCGTTGCCCCCGTAGAATCCCAGACGCGCGCGAAGGTTTCGAGCGTCATCAGATTGCTATCTTGCTCAAACGTGGCGCGGCCTGCCGTGGCTTTTCGGTCGCCAGCTTCATACTGAAAGTCGCCCCATTGCTCCAGGTGCTTCATCTGGCCGCTCTTCGGATCAAATTTGGCCGACAGATTATCGCTTCGAGTTTTGGAGACGGGCTGCTTTTTGGCGCGTTCCTCGGCGTTGGGCTGCGTCTCGGTGCGGATTTTGGTCGCGCGGAACGATTCCAGTTCGTTGTTAGGGCCGTAGGTCATGGCCATGTGGTCGGCCTCCAGACGGCGCTGATGCTGGGCGGGCTGATTGGGGAGGAAATCGAGAGTGCCGGGAGCCTCGGTCTCGACCGACTCCACCTCGCGGCCGCCGTCGCGCATTTTGACCACGATGATGTCGCTGTGAATTACGTGCGTTTCGGGCGGCTTGGCGTCCGCCGCCGTCCCCGGCTTCGAGACAATTGTTGCGTGGCCGTTGCCGAGCGCGCGTTTGAGCACGCTTTCGCCGTTCACCGTTCCGAGATCGAGATCCACGACGTCGCTGGTCATCGTGGTCTCAGAACCATCGGAGGAAGAGACGAGGCGCGCATTGTGCCTGCCCGTGATGTGCTCGATGTCTCCCTCATCGTTGTAGACGACCTGTACCTCGTCGGCGCTGTACTCAAGCCTGCGCTTGGGGTACTGGTCGGTTCCCTGCGCCTTGAGCGCATCCACCTGCCGGATGACCTGGTCCTGCATGTGCACCACACCCGAAGCTGCATTGACCACCATGTTCTGCCGCGTCAAGCGTGCCCCGTTGTTCAGCCACACAGTGCCTTCTGCTTCGTTGTAAACCGCGTCACCGGCTTCGATTTTGAGCGGCGGCGCATGAGGAGTAGGCGCTTTCCAATCAATTTCGGCGTGATCCCTAAGATGCAGTTCTCGCTTGGACGGATCATAGGTTGCGCCTACGCACTGGCCCGTGCCGTTCTCAAAAGTGAAATGGGTTTCCCGGTCGGTTGACACGAACTCCTGGCCCGACTTCGTGTCGAAGGTGACGCCGGAGGACTTGATCTGCACAAGGGGCCGTCTCGGCTGTCCTTCCACGGGCACATGCAGTGTCATCTCGACTGCGCCCTCGGAGTACATGCGCGATGCGTTCTGATCGTAATCGGCGGTGGCGCTCTTCACCAGGTTGTAGTTATCCTGCGTCTTGTCGAAGAGCCTCAGCTCGACTTCTTCGAGCTTCACGTGGCTGCTGTCTTTTTCCTGGCTGACGGTGGTGGAGACAATGCGATACTTCTTGCGGCCCGCTTCGGTGCGTTCATAATCGAACCCGTGACGCAAACTGTCCATTTTCACGGGCAAAGCGGCCGGTTTCGGGGGAGCGTGGGTCGCGAGAACCCGTTGCTGCGTCTGGTAAGTGACGCCGATTCCTGCAACGATCGCCAGTATGGCGAGTAGCAGCAGCCAGCGCGTTCCTCGCATGTACTTCCACTATAGCAACGCGCAGCGCGACCTGAGAAAACGGGGGTGTCTGAAACGCGCGCTGAGGAAGCGTCCCTTTAAGGTGCGGAAGGGTGAGAATGCTTCTTCTCTCCCAGGACAAACCTCTTCAGCCAATCCGGGCACCACACCCAATTCCTCGTGGCCGCGAACAGGTATCCAACCAGAAGCGCGATGACAATGGCAACCGCTTGGTACATGGCAGTTTCACCTTACCACACGGGCGCTGCGGCGGCATCCATCTCTTCCACTTCGCCCTGAAAACGGCGTGGCTACGGCGGATCGCCGGTTATTTGCGCGAGCCGCGGCGGCGATTCTTCAGCGCGGATTGCCGGCGCTTGGCGCTGCGGCGCTTGGGCTTGGTGATCCTAAACGTTCCGCTACCCAGGTACTCAGCCTGGTAGAGGTTTGCTTTTTCCTTAAGCGGTTTGTTTGAGGCCGTTGTATTTTCCATGCTTGCTCTCTGCAGTATAGCAACCGCTGCGGGTGATATACTTCCTGCCAATTCGCAGAGGAGACGCTATGACCCATCAGGCGGATGGAGTACAGTCGGTTTTACTCTCGGTCGGAATAGGCGGAGCAATCGTGATCCTTGGGCTCGCCGCCGGCGCAGCACTCTTCTTCTATCAACATCGACAGAGTGAGAGGGCCTCGGCACAGAAGGCCGAGGCTGAATTCCGGGATCTCCGCGCCCGGTTGGGCGGCCGGCAGCCCCTTGTCGATATGCAAGAGCGCCGGCCACGAGCCGGCACGATTACGCCGCAGCCGCGGAGGCCGCTGCGCTCGTTTCACGCTGTGATATTCGACACGCGCGGAAGCGAGCGGATTGTTCGCATCACATTACCTTACCGTTTGCTGCGCTGGGTCGGCCGATCCGGCTCCGGGTTCCAGTATCTCGGCCAGTTAACACCTCTAGACGACACGGAATTCGACGGGGAGCCTATCCGGCTCTTGCTTGACGAGATCGAGCAACACGGGCCGGGAGTTGTGGTCGACTACCGGCACCCAAACGGTGGTCAATTCCTGGCGTGGGTCGATTAACTTTGAAGTCTGTTAATCCGTAAAGTACAGTTGTACCGCGCGCTTCAGGTCTTCTGGGTTGGCGGTGGGTTCGCGGTTTTCGTAGCGGGCAATGGAGTTCAGAATGTTGCAGATGTCGTTGGGATAGCAGGCGCGCAACTCACTGCGACCGTCCGCCAGGCAGAGCTCGCGAAACGCCGCCGTGCTCTCCTGGGCCGCGCCAACCTTCCGGGCCCGCGTCACCCGCCGGAAGATCTCGTCGAAAGCCTCCGGGGAGACGGATTGGATGTGAATTTTGTTATGGATGCGGCGTAGGAACGCTTCATCCGCCAGTTCGCGAGGATTCAGGTTCGTGGCGAAGACCACTAGGACCTGGAAGGGGATCTCGAACTTAAGTCCATATCGCAGCGAGAGATAGTCGACCCGGCGGTCGAGCGGCACGATCCAGCGATTCAGCAGCTCGCGGGCCGACATTACCTGGCGGCCGAAATCGTCGATCACGAAGATGCCATTGTTTGCTTTCATTTGCAACGGCGCAGAATAGATGCCCGTGGAATCGTCGTAGCGCAGCTCCAAAAGGCCGGACGTCAGTTCGCCGCCTACGATGATGCACGGGCGGCGGCATACCACCCAGCGCGGATCACGTTCCTCATCATCGTCGCCGACGCGCTGGTGCACTGCGGGATCGTAAAGAGAGATGATCTGGCCGTCGACTTCCACGGCATAAGGTACCAGGACGGCGTCTTGATAAACCCGCAGCATACGCTCAGCGAGACTGCTCTTGCCGTTCCCCGCAGGTCCGTAAAGGAAGATCGAGGACTGCTCGATCAATGCCGGGCCAAGCTGGTCCAGTAGAGAATCGGGAACCACCATGTCGGAGAAGGCCGCGCGGAGCGCCTCACGGGTGATTTCCACGACGGTCGCCTGCAGCCGCACCGCCTCGGTGTATGCTTTGAGGGAAACGGGGGCTGGCCCGGAGTAGCGGCTGATTTGAAAACGCTCGGCAGCCGCGGCGCGCCCTTGTCCGGACAGAGTGATGCGATAATCGTTACCCACCATCCCTTTGACTTCAATGAGTTGCTGCTGGCGCAAAATATTGAATACCGCGTGGACCACCGGCACCGGCAATTTCACCATATTGCTGAGATTCTGGATATTGCTCGTGCCTTCTACCGACAAGCGCCGCAGGATCAGGTCGGTCACCAGTCCTGATGGGATATCGACGCCTTCCAAGTCGCGGGGTACGGGAGGACAAAACAGCCACTGCTCTTCGCCTAGGAGCGCCATGTCTTCTCTTGCATCTATCGGCGGAAACTTGAGTAAAGTTTATCCACGCGCGCCGGTTCCTCATCGTCATTCGTTTGTGCGCCAACTTGCGCTCTTTGTGTCACTTCTGGCAGTCGTATTGCCGGGCCCGCAGCTCCTGGCCGCGGATGATCCTGCCAAGATCTTCGAACAAGGACGGAGGGCTGAACGTGCCGGCCACATGGCCGAAGCCTACCTGCTCTATTCCCAGGCAGCGGCGCTGGATCCGGAGAACCAGTTTTACCGGATAAAAAGCGAAGCCGTGCAGGCGCGCGCTGCCCTGGAGTCACCGCCTAATACACCGCCTTCCAATGCGAAGACGGACCCGTCTACAGGGGCAGTGACCCTGTTCGACAGCGTGACCGCCAAGGATCTTGCCGCGGAGCGGGAGATGCTGCCACCTGTCAAGTTGCAGGCCGTACCCGGTCGCAAGGACTTTGATCTTCGAGGCGACGCCAAGTCGCTCTGGGAGCAGGTGGCTCGCGCATTCGCCCTCGACTGCGTGTTCGACGGCGATTATCCAGCCGGTCCGAAGCTGCGGTTTCAACTTGCGAACGTAGATTATCGCGACGCGCTCCACGGGCTGGAGGCGGCCACAGGCTCATTCGTGGTGCCGGTTTCGAAGCGGATTCTGCTGGTGGTGAAAGATTCCGAACAGAAGCGGCGCGAAGTGGAGCCGGTGGAGGCGGTGGTGATTCCCGTTCCTCAGGCCACCACCACACAGGAACTGACCGAGATCGCGGCCGGGGTGCGGCAGCTCTTCACCTTGGACCACGTGGCGTTTGACACGCAGCAGAACAAAGTAGTGATGCGCGGCCGCAATTCGCTGGTCGAGCCGGCGCGTCTCCTGTTCGAGGAGCTCCTACGGCAGCGTCCGGAAGTCGGTATCGAGGTGGAAATATTGGAGGTGGATCTCACCTCCTCGCTCGCATATGGTCTGGATCTGATGCCGACCCTGCCCATCCTGTATCTTGGAACCTTTTGGCACAGCCCCCTGTCGGTTCTCGCGGCATCCGTTCCCTCGGGAATCACCGGTCTGCTTTCGTTCGGCGGCGGGCAGTCGTTGTTCGGCATCGCTGTGGCTTCGACCAACCTGATGGCGCAAATGAACGACGCCAGCACCCGCACCCTGCTTCGCAGCCAACTCCGCGCCGTGGATGGCACAGCCTCCAGCCTGCACGTGGGTGATCGGTTGCCTGTGCTCACTTCGGGCTACTTTGGTCCGGCGAGTTTTTCGACTGGTGGACAGGTCTACACACCACCGCCTTCATTCACTTTTGAAGATCTGGGCGTGACCATGAAGATCACCCCGCACGTTAACGGGATGGACGAGGTCACTCTTGACCTGGAGACCGAGTTCAAGGTGATCACCGGACAGAGCGTGAACGGTATTCCGATCATCTCGCACCGCCAGCTCACTTCGAAGGTGCGCCTGCGCGAGGGCGAGAGCGCCGTGGTCGGTGGTCTGCTGAATTCGAATGAAGCGCGGTCCATCAGCGGCATCGCCGGCCTGGCGGAAATTCCCACGCTTGGCGCGCTGTTTCGCCAGACCAACAAGAACGAACAAACCAGCGAAGTGCTCGTCGTGGTCAAGCCCACGCTGCTCGGTCTGCCCCCCGGCCAGTTTGTGGCACCCGCCATCTTCTCCGGCTCGGAAACGCGGCCGCTGACGCCTCTATAAACGCAGTTGCCGTGTCCACACGCCACCTCCAGCGCGGCAGTACAATGCCCGTTGGAGGAAAACGATGTTCACGGCCACAGCCAACCTGATACTGCCCAGCACCACCACGGGATCATTCCCGCGCCCGCGCTGGTTCGACGTGAGCATGTGGGGCCGGCCGCTGGACACCTGCATGCTCGACGTTCGCTTCCGCGAGAAGTTTCAGGATGGCATGGCAGTGTTGATCAGTGACCAGGAACGTGCCGGTCTCGATGTTCTGACGCACGGCGACCTCCACGTGGATGAAGACATGGCGGGCCGCGCGTGGCACCACTACCCGCTGCAGCGCTGGGCCGGCTTCGAAGGCGACCACTTGCAGCCGGAGGAAACCACGGCGCCATGGCTGCACTATCCTCCCGGTACGCTGCTCAACGAAATCTACACGGGCTGGCGCTGGCCGCACGTGGTGGACAAGATCGAGCACCGGCCGCTGGATTATCCGAAGTTGTGGCGGATTGCCCAGGGCAAAACGCGCAAGCCGGTCAAATTTGGCACCTGTTGCTCCCAAGTGATGGCGCTGTTCCTCGACATCCACACGCACAAGTACAAAGACAAGCGCGAGGTGATTTGGGACATGGCCGTGGCCATGAATCAGGAGCTGCGGGCGCTGCGCGCGGCCGGTTGCCGGTGCATGCAGATCGAGGAGCCCACGTTCCATTTCATGGCCAACACGTATGGCAAGGATCACGAAGAAGTGAAGTTCATGGTGGATGCGTTCAACCGCGAAGTGGAAGGGCTTGACGACGTGGAGCTGTGGATTCATACCTGCTGGGGCAACCCCAACATGCAACGCGTGATGGACGATACCAGCTACGCCAACTCGCTCGAAATCTATCTGGAACGGTGCCGCGGCGACGTGTGGACGCTCGAAATGAAAGATCGCAATCAAAAAGATATCGAGCTGTTCGAGCCGTTCAAACACGATCTCAAGAAAAAGATCGCGATCGGCGCCGTCAGCCATCGCGCCCTGCAAGCCGACCGGCCGGAAGACGTAGCCGCCGAGATCCGCAAAGCTCTGAAATACATTCCCGTCGAGAAGCTGATCGTCTCGAGCGACTGCGGCTTCGGCCGCCAGGGCTGCAATCGCGAGATCGCGTTCTATAAAGCCAGCGCCATCGCCCAGGGATGCAATATCGTACGCCGTGAACTGGGGCTGCCCACGACACCTGTGCCGGCTGCTGATCCCATGCTGCAGATTGACGTGGTGCCGGGGAGGGGAAACGCAGCCGGCGGGTAGCGGGTCAGTTTGAAGCCCGAACGCTTCCAGTGATTCGGCGGCTTGGGCAGCTTCCCACGAATTATCGGGAAGTGCAGGAGCTTCTGATGGTTCGAGCCGCTGGCATTCTATGGTTCCGGCTTACTGGTTATTGAGCTACGGTTAGTGGAGATCGCGGGCGACCCATCAGAATGTCGAACATTACCTTTTTGTGATCGATGTGTCTTACCGAGAATCCATCGATCCCAAGACGCATTGTCCCAAAGTGCTGCTGCAGGATTCCATCGATTTCTTTGCTCAAGACGTTCGTGAAGCAGTGTTCCGTCGCGAATGCGGCCTGGGCCATGTTTACTTCTGCGGTCGCTGGCATCCGCACCGGCCTAGTGCGCGCTACACGCGGGAGCACATGTAGGCACGCCGTGGGGGAGACCGGCAGAAACGCCTCAACGTTCGGACGGCTAAATCCTTGCCCGAAGTTCAGGACGTTGTTCTCGGTGCGCTCCCAAGTCACGACTGGCGCGTCACCGATCACGAAGGGCTTGTCAGGTTCTGCATGGATGATGACCCAATCGCCATTCAGCATGCCTACGTCGGCGAACTCCATCATCGTTTCCACCGTCTTAATGTAGCGTCGCTGGGCTTCGTCGGTATCGGAATGCTCCGCAATAGTGTTCTCGATAGCTGCGACGACCTCCTCCCTCTTCACCATGCGGGTAGCCAGTCCACGGTCGATCACTTCCATGGTGAGTTTGGCAATAAGCTCTGACAGCCGCTGCTCGTCTGAAAGAAGCGATCGCAGCGCGTCGATCGTGATATCTGCGTGCCCTTGGCTCGCCGCACGCCGCGCCCGCGACCGGGTGAACAACATAGTGAGATACCCTGTGAGTGCCTTTATGTGGTGCGGCTGCAAAACGAAGGTCCGATATCCGATCATGTCGATGAACTGATTTACCGGGTGTTCAAATTTTCGTTCCAGTTGCCCTTCAAGTTCAGCTTCTCTAGTTGCATTCGCAGGGTCGGCGAAATGACCATCCCAGCGCGTCGCCGTTTTCGGCGCGGCTCTTCCGTACGGAGTCTTGCCCTTCTGATATCGCCAAAGCCGCTTCGAGCGCGTAACTGGATCATCGTAGGCAAATCGCTCCAGCAGCTTCTTCGGTACCGTATGGGACTTCATCAACGAACCCTAATAACTCAATTTTACCGTAGGCTTCGTTACATTCATGTAGGTCGACTTCACAGAGCTGATCAGGTTGAAGCGCGCTACTCGAAGCGCCCACCGGGCGAGAAGGTGTAGGAAGTTTCACTTCGCATTGTAGACCATCCACTACGAGCTCCCCATGTCATAATGGGCCGCATGTTTCGTGGCCTGACTCTCGCGCTTGCGCCGCTCGTCTGCTTCGCTGCTTCCAACATGCCGCCCGAGGCCGAACAGCGGCTGGCGCACGACATCTATCGCGAGATCGTCGAAATCAAGTCCGGTTATTCGACCGGCTCCACTACGCCCGTGGCGGAAGCGGTTGCGAGACACCTGCGCACTGCCGGATTCCAGGATTCCGACATCTTCCTCGGCGGCGCTATCCCCACCAAGGCCAACCTGGTTGTGCGCTACCACGGAACCGGCAAGCTCAAACCGATTCTGCTGCTGGCGCACACCGATGTCGTCGAAGCCAAGCGCGAAGACTGGAGCCTGGATCCTTTTACATTCACTGAAAAGGACGGCTACTACTACGGCCGCGGCACTGCTGACGACAAAGCGCAGGCCGCCGTCTGGATTGCCAATCTGATTCGCTACAAGCGCGAAGGCTACCATCCCGATCGCGACATCATCGTGGCGCTCACTGCCGATGAAGAAGGCGGAGGGCCATACAACGGAGTCGACTGGCTGCTGAAGCAGCATCGCGAGTTGATCGACGCGGACTTCTGCTTGAACGAGGGAGGCAGCGGCACGATGGTCGCGGGCAAACGCATCTCAAACCAAATCCAAGCCGCGGAGAAGTGGTATCTGGATCTGCGCCTCGAGGTTCGCAATAAGGGCGGCCATAGTTCGCTCCCGGTCGCCGACAACGCCATCTATCATCTGGCCGGCGCTTTGTTGCACCTCAGCCAGTTCGGCTTCCCGCTGAAGACCAACGAGGTCACAAGAGCGTATTTCGCGGGTATGGCGAAACTGGATACTACGGGCGCAAGCGCGGATCTCGCGAAGGTTGCGGAAGGCGATCCCCACGCCATGCAGCGTATCGCCGCAACCTCTCCGGCCTGGAACTCGATGCTGCGCACTACCTGCGTTGCCACAATGCTCGAAGGCGGTCACGCGCGGAACGCCCTGCCGCAGCTTGCGGCCGCCAACGTCAATTGCCGTGTGCAGCCGGACGATTCGCTGGACTACGTAATCGGCGCGCTGAAGAAAGTGATCGCCGACGACCAGGTGGTGATTTCCGTGACGAACCAGGAGGAGAACGCTCCGAATTCTCCGCTGCGTCCCGATCTGATCCACGCCATGTCTCGCCTCACGGATACGATGTGGCCCGGCGTGACGGTGCTTCCCTTGTTGCAGCCGGGCGCCACTGACGGCCGTTACTTACGCCTGGCGGGTATTCCGACTTACGGCGTCCAGGGGTTCTTCCGCGAGCGGGACGACAATCGCATTCACGGCCGCGACGAACGGATGCTGATCACGTCGTTCTACGAAGGCCAGACCTTTCTCTACGAGCTGGTCAAGAGTCTGTCTTCGGCACCGTGAGACGCTCTTTGCCGCTAGGTTACAATTCACTTCTCCCCATGATTCGAAACTTCTGTCTCGTCGCAGCGGCTTGCGCTCCTCTCGCGCTCGCCCAATCAAATCCCATCGCGTACACCGGAGCGCACATCATCACGGTTGCGGGCGCCGAGATTCCCGATGGTGTGCTAGTCATCCAGAACGGACGGATTACTACCGTCGGCGCCAGGAACGCTGTCAGCATTCCCGCCGGGGCGCAAGTCGTGGACGCTGTCTCGAAAGTGATCATGCCGGGCATCGTCGATTCGCACAGCCACATCGGCGAGCCGGAAGGCGGCGACTCGAGTTCACCCATCCAGCCTGACGTGCGCGTGCTCGATTCGGTGAATGTGCACGACGCGCACATTGAAAAGGCTCGCGCCGGCGGCGTTACTACGGCCAACGTGATGCCTGGAAGTGGCCGTCTGTCAAGCGGCCAGACGTTGTACCTGAAGCTGCGCAAAGGCAACACCATCGACGATCTGCTCATCAAATTGCCGGATGGCAGCATTGCCGGCGGCTTGAAGATGGCGAACGGCACCAATCCGCGAGGCACGCCGCCGCAGCCCGGCACCCGCGGCAAGGCGGCTGCGCTGGTTCGCGCGGAATTCATTAAGGCGCAGGAATATCGCGCCAAGATCATTGCGGCCAACGGAGACGCCTCGAAGCTCCCGCCGCGCGACCTCCGCATGGAGGAACTCGTCGAAGTGCTGGATGGGAAGCGCACGGTCCAGTTCCACACCCATCGCCACGACGACATCATGACCGTGATTCGCCTGTCCCAGGAGTTCCACTTCAAAGTTGTCCTGCACCACGTGAGTGACGGCTGGATGATGGCCGAGGAGATCGCGAAAGCCAAGGTTCCCGTATCTGTGATCGTGATTGACAGCCCCGGCGGGAAGGAAGAGGCGATGAATGCGTCCCCTGTCACGCCCGCGCGCCTCGAAGCCGCCGGTGTGCCCTTCGGCTTCCACACCGATGACCCCATCACGGACTCACGGTTGTTTCTGCGCGAGGCTGGGCTTGGCGTGCGCAACGGCCTCTCGCGTTCCACCGCGCTCTATGCCATGACCCTGGCTAACGCCAAAATCCTCGAACTGGATTCCCGCATCGGCTCGATCGAGCCAGGCAAAGATGCCGACTTCATCGTTCTCTCCGGCGATCCCCTCAGCGTCTACTCGCACGTGCTCGAAACCTGGATCGAAGGCAAGAAGGTGTTCGACCGCTCCGATCCGCACGATCGCCTGGAGCAGGTCGGCGGTGAGGGCGCCAGCCACGACCAGAATCCGTTCTGGGCTGATGATGACGGCGATGAAATCGGGGGAAGAAGCTGATGCGTGCCGGACTCCAGTTCGTTTGCGCGGGCCTTGCTGCTGCCGCGAGCACGTTATTCGCGCAGAACCTCGCCGTCAAGGGCGAAACCGTTTACACGATGGCCGGCGCCCCCATTCAGAACGGGGTGGTGCTGATCCATGGCGGCAAAATCGAGCGCATCGGCCCGGCCTCGCAAGTCGTTATTCCCGCCGGCTACCAGACAATTTCGGCGAAGATCGTCACACCCGGGCTGGTGGATGCGCACTCCACCGTCGGTCTCACCGGCTATCTCAATGCAGCCACGGATCAGGATCAGTTGGAACATAGCGCTGCCATCCAGCCGGAATTGCGCGCGCTCGACGCCTACGATCCCGAGGAGCGGCTGATCGAGTGGGTGCGCTCCTTCGGCGTCACCACTATGAATACCGGGCACTCTCCGGGCGCGCTCATCTCCGGCCAAACGATGATCGTCAAGACCACCGGCCACACCGCCGATGAATCCGCTATCGTTCCCACGGCCATGATTGCGGCAAGCCTCGGCGACGAGGGTCGTGCCGAGCAGGGCAAGAGTCCGGGCACGCGAGGCAAGGAAATCGCGATGCTGCGCGCGGAATTCATCAAGGCGCAAGAGACGCGGAAAAAACTCTCGAAGCCGGACTCCGCCGCCTCCGACGCCAAGTCCGGCAAGGACGACTCCAAGGCCCCAGACCGTGACCTCAAGACGGAGGCGCTGATCCGCGTTCTCAAAGGCGAAGTGCCTCTGCTTGTGACCGCCGAACGCTCACGTGACGTCATCTCGGCCATTCGCCTCGCTAAGGAATTCAACATAAAACTGATCATCGATAGCTGTTCCGAATGCGCGCTCGTTCTTGAAGAGGTAAAGGCTTCCGGCTTTCCGGTGATCCTGCACCCCACCATGAAACGCGCCGGTGGGGAGACGGAGAACATCAGTTTTGAGGATGCCGCCAAGCTCACCGCCGCGGGGATCCCGTGGGCGCTACAGAGCGGTTTTGAGGGCTATGTGCCGAAGACGCGCGTGATTCTGTGGGAGGCTGCCATCGCCGCCGCCAACGGCCTGACGTTCGATCAGGCGCTGGCGAGCATCACGATCAACGCGGCCAGAATCATCGGTGTGGCTGCCCGCGTCGGCTCGCTCGAGCCCGGTAAGGATGGCGATGTCGCCCTCTATGACGGCGATCCGTTCGAATACACTTCGCACTGCCTCGCCACCGTCATCAACGGCAAAGTGGTCAGCTCCGGGAAATTCTAGCGGCAGCTAAATCCAGCCCAGACGCCGTTCGTCAGTCTTGCCCGCCGGCGGATATCGCGGCCGTTGCCTTGCCGTCCGCCGACCTGGTGTACCTCTTGAACCAGCTCATCATGTAAAGCTGCGTCCGGATGAAATTCGATGGTTTCGATCCCGTCCCATGATACTCACCCTCGAACTGCAACAAGGTTGCCGGCACACCCCGCACCTTCAGCGCCGCATAGTATTCCTCGGTCTGCGGCATCGGTGTACGCCGGTCCAAAACCCCCGTCATGAGCAGCGTCGGGGTGGTCACATTGCCGACCGACATGAGTGAGGAATGTGCCAACCAATCCGTTGGGTCCTCCCAGAATGGCTTCTTGAAGAAGCTATAAGTGAAAAGCGGAATATCCGTATTGCCGGACATGCTCAGCCAGTCGATCACGGGGCAACGGACGGCGGCGGCTGCAAACCGGTTCGTGTGGCCTATCACCCAGCTGGAAAGCACACCGCCGCCGCTGCATCCCGACACATACATTCGCGAAGTGTCCACAAAGCCCTTTGCAATCGCCGTGTCGACGCCCGCCATGAGATCGTCGAAATCCAGACCCGGATAGTTGTGGTCGATGCCATTCGAAAACGCCGTGCCGTATCCCGTGCTCCCTCGCGGGTTCACATAAAGCACCAGGAAGCCGTTGGCGGCGAAGTTCTGGAACATGTAGTTGAAGCCCACGTTGTACATGGCAAACGGTCCGCCGTGGATTTCCAAAATCAGCGGATACTTCTTCGTCGCGTCGAAATCGGGCGGCTTCACGATCCACGCCTGCACTTTGGCCTCATGCGTCGATGCGTAAGTGATCTCCTCGGTCTTGGCCAGATGTTTGCCGGCCAGCAGACCGGCGTTCACACTGGTAAGTTTCACTATTTCCTGCGGACGGCGTAGATTGAAGCGCACCACTTCGGGCGGATTTTCCGGATCGCTACTCGTGCCCGCCGCCATGAGCTCGCTCGAAACCGAATCCATGGTGAGTACATGCACTCCGGAAGTCACGGTCCTCACGCCACCTGCGATCGCCGCGAACTGTATATTGCGTAAGCCATGGTCGTCGGCATCGAAATAAAGGCCCGATCCATCCGGCGCCCAGCGCAGATTCAGCGGATCACGATCGTAGTCGCCGGTGATCTTGCGCGGCTCGCCACCCTTGATCGGGACGATGTAGAGATCGGCCACCGAATGCGTGTGGTTGGAGGCTGCATGGCCGGTGAAGGCGACCGTGCTGCCATCGGGTGAAACCGCCGGACGGCCCCATGCTCCCGCTGTGGAAACCAATTCCCGGGTTGTGCCGGTCTCCACATCGGTGGTTAGCAACTGCGAGTGCCGGTACTGCAGGTCCGCATCCGCGCTGCGGTCGGCTTCGAAGACGATCGACTTGCTGTCGGGTGTCCAATCGATCGCAACAGCTCCGCGCGTTTCGCCAGAGCCCGCGTTCCACGTGCCGCTAGTGAGCTGGCGCGGCGTACCACCGTCTGCCTGCACTACGAATATGTGTGTGTATCCATCGTCCAGAAAGCCGACTTGATCCTGGCGGTAGTGCAGCGATTCCACGATCCGCGGCGCCGGAGTCCATTTCGCCCCCTTGGGTTCGGCCGGCATGCTGATAGTCCACTTGTTCTTCTGCGGCACGAACATGGAAAACGCAATCCATCTCCCGTCCGGTGACCAGCGCGCATCGGCCACCTTCTCGGTTTCGTGGGTGACCTGAGTCGGCGAGCCCTCGATGTCGATCCAGCGGATAAAGATCTGTGTCCCACGCGGTTCACCGTCCGCGAGATACAGAATGCGTTTCCCGTCGAAAGACCAGCGCGGGTTGGAGCCTTTGGTCAGAAACCGATGTTGCGATCCATCGGCGTTCATGATCCACAGTGAGGATTCCCACTTGTCCTCGAGCTTATCGGCATGCTGGCGTGCATAAACAATGCGCGCGCCATCAGGCGAGATCTGGGCATTACTGATTCTTGCCAGATCGAAGTAGTGTTCCGTCGTTAGCCGGGTCGGCGACGGTGTCTCCTGTGCGGGCAACTGAACAAGACTTGCCGCAATAATCGCGGCACACAAGGCAACCGGAATTTTCATTTTGGCTCCTCCAGGTTTCCGCCTAGTGTACATCCCCCGGGCTCGCACCCGAGTGGCAGGAAATTTCTGGTCTACGGCCCGGTTACGCACGACCCGCCCAGAGCCATGTTGATGATGCGCTGGACATCGATCACATTGCACTGGCCGTTTTGTTGCAGGTCCGCGGTAGTGCAGGCGGCCAAGCCGAGCGCTTGATTGATGGCGATCTGCACGTCGACTACGTTCACCGCCCCATCGCCGTTGAGATCGCATGCGTGTGCGATGGCTGGAATCACAAATAGCGTGATACTTTGCTGCGGTAACGTAGCTGTGATGCCGCCGCTTGAGACCGCTACATCCGCCAGTTGCTGAATGGCATTTGACGCCGTGAGCTGCCATACGTGAGCTCCCGGCGCTGCGGCGAAGTTAGCGAGACTCAGCGTCACTGGCGTCGACCCAGTCAGGTACTTGTTAATCGCCATCACAGTCAGTGCGCCATCGCTCGACCGGACGGACGCGAATGCCGAGACGTTGTCGGGATTGGGCACGCTGGCTGAGACACTGGTGTCTCCGAACGCCGATTTTGCTCCGTCATAGTTGCGATACATCTGGATCGCTTTGAAAGTTGGCGTGGCAGGATCGGGAGTCGTCCATCGCGTGGCCAAATCCAAGCCTTCGCCGCCAAAAATGCCGAGAATATCGGCCTGCGTTGTAGCACCGTTGATGTTACTCTCGGCGCCCCAATTGTATTCCGTAATGCCGATCGGAGTTCCCGGAACGTAATACGTGTTGACCCAGTTGCGCAGCCGCGGAATGAGTTGCACTTGTGTGCCGATCCATGACTCGTCGACATAGTTCGGGTCCCACAGCGACCGCGTCGAACGGTTGCGTAGCAGCTCGGTCGCAGTCGAAGTATCGTTGCCGAATTCACCGCCTTGGGGATAGTAGTGAACCGTGAAAACATCCAGGGGAGCGAGGCCGCCGGCCACGGTATTTTGTTTCAATTGACTCAGCAGCCAGGGGAGATAATCCATGCCGCCGTGCGCATTGCGGTCGGGCAACGTGCTCCAGCCATGCAGGGAACCATATTGCTGATCGTATCCGCTATAGAGATATCCACTCCAGCCCCACTCTTCGGGCCCGACGACGAGGGCCGCGGGATCCGCCGTCTTGATCATGGCGGCATAAGCGAGCATCTTCGTCTCGATCTCGTCCATGGTGGCGCCGGTAGGGTGAACGTCGCGATGCGTCGAGTGCCAGATGCTGTGTTCGTTGTCCAGTATGTAGTAGCGAAGGCCTCCACCGTTGGCTCCGCCCCACTGTCCTACCATGTGCTGCACCCAAGCCTGCTGATAGGTTGAGTCGGCGGGCACGTCGGCGTCATTCGGGTCATTGCCGGTAACGGGCTGGCCCGTGCTGGAGAGAATCCCATTGCCGGCATCGGGAAACCATTGCCAGTCATTGCCGGTCTGCGAGCCGTACTTGGCTTGCGAAAAGCTCGCCAGCTTCCCACGGTTCGAGCCAAGGGTGGCCACCCAGCCGACCATCGGGATGGTGATCATGGCCTGTGCATTTGCCGCTTTGCTATTCGAAATGAAAGTGTCGGCAACCTCTCCGGCGGTCGCGCTCGGATACCCGATGCTTTCGAAGTACCAATCAGCCGCGCGATTATCGGCGTTGAGTTGCCAGTTATAGCGGCTGGTATTATTCCCGCCCAGACGGTTCAGCGGCACATTCAACTGCGCCAAAGTGGTCGAATCGCCGTAAGCGACACCGTAGATGTTCGGGTTAATCGAATGGCGATTAGCGGATGCGTCAATGCTGACGGTGACCGCCGGATTCTGCGCCGCGAGGGTTCCGGCCGCCGCTAAAAACAGCGCCAAGGTTCGCAGCCGTCGCAAGTCGAGTGACACTGGCTCATGGTGCGCCAGGCCCTCCAATACGTCAAGTTAGCCAAGTTCCTGATGACTAACTTTGGATAACACTGTAGCGCGGGGGTACCGCGCCGTTTGCGGGACACCCGCGGCTTTTCCTGCCTGGCGCACACACCCCGCCCATGTCTCGGCAAAATGATATTCTTGCCGTTCAATATGCCGAAAAATCGATTTGCGGCTATCCCGCTGTATTTTCTCCTGTGCTTATTGGCGACATCGATTGCTCCCGCTCAACCTGCTCCGCATCCCATCGTATTGCATGCGGCGCGCCTTCTGGATATCGAAAGCGGCATGATGCTATCCCCGGGGGAAATCTTGGTCCAGGGCGAACGGATCGTCGAGGCCGGTTCCAAAGTAACCCGGCCGCCCGGTGCGGAGTTCATGGACCTCGGCGACCGCACTCTGCTGCCGGGCCTCATCGATGCCCACGTCCACTTGTTCCTGCACCCCGGCGCCGAAGACATGCAGACCATTGAGGAGTCCGTGCCCGAGCGCACCATCCTTGCCATTCTCGCGGCGCGTGACGACCTGATGGCGGGATTCACAGCGGAGCGCGACATGGGAACCGAGGGCGCCGGGTCGGCCGATACCGCCGTGCGCAACGCCATCAACCAGGGCCGCATTCCCGGCCCACGTCTGCGCATCAGCGGTAATGCTGTGGACATTCTGGGTGGCCACGAAGACGCAAATCGATTCAACCCCGCGCAGCATGTCCTATCCAACGCGACGCGCGCCAACAATGCAGCCGAACTCGTAAGCGTGATCCGCGAGCAATTCAAAGAAGGCGCCGACTTCATCAAGATCTACGAGACCGGCCACGATTCGCTCGCTAGCGGCCGGTTTTCCACGCCCTATCAGTACAACGAAGCTGAGCTGAAGGCCGCGGCCGAAGAGGCGGCGCGCGTTGGCAGGCACGTAGCGGTTCACGCCACCGGAGAACCGGGCACACTCTACGCCGCGCGCGCCGGTGTTGCCTCCATCGATCACGCCTTCCAACTCAGCGATGAAACCATGCGCCTCATGCGTGAGAAACATATCTTCGCCGTCCCCACCTTCACCATCTCCGAATACTTCGCCGATCATGCTTCCACGCCGGAGCAGGAGAAATACGAGCGCTTGTTGCTCGACTTTCACGCCGAGCAGTTCCGCAGGCAGCTTGCGGCTGGCGTGCCCATCGCCGCCGGATCCGATGTCGGCCCCTTCCCTCATGGCACGCAGGCGCGCGAGTTTGTGCTGATGGTCAAATACGGCATGGGTCCCTTGGCCGCGCTACAAGCAGGCACAGTGAACGGCGCGAAATTGCTCGGCTGGGAAGGTCAGATCGGCGCGCTAAAGCCCGGCTACCTGGCGGATGTCATCGCGGTCCCAGGCAATCCTCTGGAAGACGTCGGCGTTTTACAGAAAGTAGCGTTCGTCATGAAGGGCGGCATAATTTTTCGCGCCGTCGAATCCAAATAGATACCTCCGCTCGTATTACTTATATATGTTTCACGCCGTCGGACGAATCCTTCCGAGCGGGCGTGCGTCAGTCACAGAAGTAAACTAGGTGGTCAACATGGAAAACCTGATGCAGGACGTGCGTTATGCAGTGCGAACGCTGAGCAAGAGCCCGGCCTTCTTGACTATCGCGGTGCTCACTCTCGCGCTGGGGATCGGCGCGAATGTCGCCATCTTCACGCTGGTCAATGCCGTACTACTGCGCCCATTACCATTCCGCGAACCGGAACGCCTGGTGCGCATTTTCGACGATCTGACCGGCGCCGGCGCGAAAGACGTCGGGATGTCGGTGCCCGAAATGCAGGACTTGCGCGAGCGCTCTGGCTTGTTCGAAGAAGTCAGCGCCGTTTTCGCGGCAAGCACCGCACTGACAGGCGGCGATCGCGCCGAACGAATCGAGATGCTCGGCACCAGCCCGAGCTACTTCGAGCTCCTGGGCGCAAAAGCAGCCTTAGGTCGGGTATATAGACAGGCTGAGTGGGTGCCAGGCTTTCTCGATGGCGCGGTGATTAGCGACGGCCTCTGGAAACGCCAATTCGGCGGCGATTCCCATGTCATCGGCCATAGGATTCGCGTCGACGAAGACGGCTATACCCTCATTGGCGTCATGCCCCCCGAATTCCGCCATCCTGGCGCGACCCTGAATGGCGACGTGGAAATCTGGTGTGCCACCGGTTTCGCCGGCCCTCCACTCCCCATGGCGGCGACTCGCGCCCGGCGTTTGGTCCCGGGAGCGATGGCACGCCTGAAGCCCGGTTTGACGCTCGAACAGGCACAACAAAAGCTGAATGCCTTCGTTGCGCACTTGCAGCAGGCCTATCCGAACGATTATCCCAAGCAGTTGCGTTGGTCCATGAGAATGGAACCCGTGCAAGCCACCTTAACGGGCAATGTGCGTCCCACGCTCGTGCTCCTGCTAGCCGCCGTCAGCTTCGTTCTCCTGATCGTGTGCGTCAACATCGCCAGCTTACTGATCGCGCGGTCTTCGGCGCGTGTGCGGGAATTCGCGGTTCGTCACGCATTGGGGGCATCGCGCCAACGATTGGTGCGCCAGTTACTGACCGAGAGTGTGCTCATTTCGCTCGCAGGTGGCGTGGCGGCCGTTGTAGCGCTCCAGTTAGCACGAACGTCGCTTCTCGCGCTAATGCCGCCGGACGTCCCCCGTCTCATCGAGGTGCACTCCGATTGGAGAATGGTCGTTCTGGCTCTTGGCTTGTCCGTCATTACCGGTGTTCTGTTCGGCTTGGCCCCGGCCATTCACGCGTCGGCCACCGATCCGAATACCGACTTGAAAGAGGGTGGCCGAACCGGCGGCGGACAAAGCGTGCGCCAAAACCGCTCCCGTTCCACGCTCGTTGTTATGGAGGTTGCTTTATCCGTGGTGTTGCTGGTCGGCGCTGGATTGTTGATCCGCAGCTTTTCCGCCATGCTGCAACAGCACCCCGGTCTCGACCCGAACGGCCTCACGATTGGTCAAATCTGGGTCCCGGTTCCGAACAACCCCGAAATGAATCGATATCTAAAGCCGCCGCAACAGGCTGCCCTCACGCGGGTGTTACTTCAGCGCCTGGCGGCGCTGCCCGGCGTACAGAAAGCCGCGATTGGCTTGTCAGCCGATGTCCCATTTCTAAGTAACGTGAGATTTGGCCAAACATTTTCGTTCCCTGACGAGTCCACGATTCAGCAGAATGACCACTCAGTCCAATTCGGGGCCGTTAGCCCGGATTATTTCGAAGTTCTCAAGACCCCGCTGAAACGGGGCCACGTTTTCACGGATCACGACGGCGAGACCAGCAGGAAGGTTGTGGCGGTTAACGAAGCTTTTGTGCGAAAGTTCTCGCCGCATAGCGATGTCATCGGCAGGCGCTTGACTCGCAGGTACAACGGCGCGGAAATCGAATCTGAAATCATCGGAGTGGTCGGAGATGTGCGAAATGACGGGCTCGATGCGCCGCCTGAACCGCGTGTTTACGGCTCGATCTTTCAAACTCCCGACATTGACCTGGCGGTGTTTCTGCGCACGCAATCCGGAGTCAGCACCGTCAGGGAAAGACTGACTCAAGCCGTGCACAGCGTCGATCCGGAGCTCCCCGTGTTCGGCGTCATGACCATGGAAGATCTGATGTCGGCATCCATGGCCCGCCGCAGGTTCTCTCTTTTCCTGATGTCTGCCTTTGCCGCTCTGGCGTTGCTCCTTGCCGCGATGGGCATTTATGGCGTGATGGCCTACCTCGTCGGCCAGCGCACTCAGGAATTCGGCATTCGGGCCGCTCTCGGTGCGCAGCCACGCGACATTCTCATGCTCGCCTTTCGCCCCGGCCTGGTCCTCACTGCCGCGGGGACGGTGATCGGTCTTGCGGCATCAATCGCCGTGACCCGTCTGATGTCGAGCCTCCTATTCGGTGTATCCGCGAGCGATCCGCTCATTTTCGCCACCGTCCCCGTGCTGCTTGGGGCTGTGGCACTGGCCGCCTGTCTCATTCCCGCCAGGCGCGCCACTCGCGTCTCTCCGGTTCAGGCGCTGAAGAGCTCGTAGGACAGGCATTCCTGCCGGTCAAAGCTGGTTACACTTCGCCAGATCCTTCGTCCATGCACGATTCCCTGTTCGATTTGGAGGAAGCCGTCAAGGTGCTGCTGAAATAGGTTCGTTCGCCTGATACAACCGCTTCCTTTGGTCACGGCTCAGTTCCGACAGCCCTTTACCGAGCCGCGACCACAGGGAGCGGTACTTAGTGCTGCTGATCCGAAGCGACGGGCCACTCCCGCGCGCCCGCTTCTTTCGCGCCCAACTAGAATGGAGAAAAGTGCCATACGATCTACCCGGTACTGAGTCTTCGCCGATCGCACTGCAACGGCCGAGCAGAAGACCAGTTCTTATTTGGTGTATCGAAGGCGCGCTCCTTGCTATCTTCGCGGCCATTGTTTGCACGCAGATTCTGGTTCCGCCATACATAGGGATGGCGGACAACGGAGACTTTGCGAAAATTGCACGCCGTCTTTCCCTGGTTCCTGCGGATCCGGACGCTGGAAGCAAATATTTCAATGCGGACTACATCTTATCCAGAGAATCACGGTTGGAGAGTGATTTCCGCTCATTCGAGGAATGGACCGCGGACCTTGCGTTTTTTCTGAGCCGCACCACCAAGGAAGGGAACGTCTTCAACATTCGTTGGCTTGGAGCGGTGCATGCACTCATCCTCCTCATTGCGTTCGCGCTGATTCTGGTGGCGACGCGTGGATTGACTACTTGGGCGTCGGCCGGAGTCAGGATTGCAATCCTCTGGATTTTCTCGGACGTCCTCTACGTGTCGCATTTGAATTCATTCTATTCGGACACTGCCGCGCTACTGGGGCTTCTCGGCAGCGTCGCGCTGGCAACACTGATCATTACGAGAGGACCTCAGGTTGCCACGGTGCTCGGGTTCTCGCTTTTCGCGATTTTGCTGATCGCCTCCAAGGCACAGCACGCCTTGTGGGGATTTCTGCCGGCGCTGTTCTTATTCCTGACGACGCGTAAGGAAAGGCGCCTCGCCATTCGACGCCTTGGGGCGGGTATGAGTGCGCTCCTGCTTGCGGGCGTCATCATGGTGCGTGCGATCACTCCAGCCCACTACAAAGGGGAGGCGCGATTCAATCTGATCTTCCGCAAGCTGGCGAAAGCGTCCACGAATCCTGGGCGCGACTTGCAGGAACTGGGGCTTCCAGCGAGTGACGTGCAATACATCGGTCATACTGCCTATCACGAAGGTACTCCCGCCGCGCTCCCAGTGGTTTGCCGATTTCTGCCGCCGGACGAGCTATCTCAAAACCGCGGAGTACTATCGGCACCATCCAGTGACCGCTGTCCACATTATGCGAGGAGACCTGCAGACCTGGGCACGATACATCCGGTTTGATTTCGGAAATTTCCGCCGCCAGGATGCCGTGAGGCCAGGGCAGAGATCCGAAAAGTTCGCGTCCTAGGCGATCTCCGCATCCGGTTATTTTTTTGGTGGCCCAGCCACATTTTAGTCTGGTACGCGATGTTGTCGGCCGGAATCGGCGTGATCTTGTGGGCGCGGCCCAGTTGCATTTCGGTAAGGATGGCCTGGTTGACCGCGGGACTCGTTATTGCCGCCGCATCCGAATACTGCATTTCATCGCTCGCCGACTCGGAGGAAACTTTCCGGCACCTGTTTCTGTTTCATGCACTAACCGATGTCACCGTATGCATGGCCCTAGCGGCGGTGCTCAGCGGTACGCTGCGTTTTGGTAGGACAGGCGTTCCGGCCTGTCCAAATCTTCTCCATCGGTCTAATACTGATGATCCGACGGCGACGGCCACACCGGCGCGCCGCGCAGCAACACACAAGTGACGTTGTCGGGCCCGCCCGCTTCCTTCGCTGCCTCGATGAGCGCACGGCACTTGTATTCGAGTTGGCTGTGATCTTCCGCATCGTCGCGTAGGACCCCCTCGATTACCTGAGGCTCCACGACACCGTGCAGGCCGTCGCTGCACATCAACAGCAGCGCTGAAGGCTTCAACTGGACCATGTAGTAGTGGATGGATAGCGCCCCACCCACCCCGATGGCCATGGTCAGCACGTGGCGCATGGGGTGATTGCGCAAGCTCTCTTCGTCGAGGCCCAGCGGCCGGCCCACTTCGTGCACCCACGTTTGATCTTCTGTGATGGT
Source organism: Bryobacteraceae bacterium (assembly GCA_035297145.1). GTDB lineage: Bacteria > Acidobacteriota > Terriglobia > Bryobacterales > Bryobacteraceae > QHXW01. The sequence goes on along the minus strand of DATGZN010000092.1, from coordinate 40,363 downwards.
GCGGAACCCGGCCTCGTCCAGCAGGTACGCGCGGCTGTCCCCGACACTGGCGATGGCCAATTCGTCGCCCGATTCCAGCACCGCCACCAGCGTGGTGCCCATGCCCTCCAGTTGCGGATCGCTGTTGGATGCTTCGAGCACTCGCCGGTTGGCCTCTTCTACGGCACTCAGGAGCACCTGAGGATCGCGCTGCCAGGACTGGCGCACCACTTCCGCTACCGTGTCGATGGCCAGCCGCGAGGCCATTTCTCCGGCCCGTGCGCCGCCCATTCCATCCGCCAGAAGATACAGGCCGATCTCGGGCAAAATGAGGGCGCAGTCCTCATTGTTGGTGCGGACCCGTCCGACATCGGATAGCGCGAATGCGTCGAGCATAGTCATGCGGCGAGGCGCAGCCAGGGCATTCGCCTCCCGTGAAATGTTTTAGCTATTTTACCGATGTTTGTTGACCACCACCTCGGTATTGGCTTCACTCCGCTCGACAGCCCTGCGAGGGGGGGCGAAAAGGGCATGCAAACGTCGAATTGTAGCACGTAGCGGCAATTCGGTTTACTTGGGCGGCTGAGCTTGCGGCTGGGCCGGCTGCTCCTTGGTCTGGTCGTCGGGCAGCGGTGCGGGAACTTCCGTGTCGAATTTGATGGTGGCGTCGGCGGAATACATTCTATACAAGCGGAATTCCAGATCGTTCTTGCTGCGGAACCGGTCGTCGCGTAACATAACCTGCGCTTTTAACGGCAACAGGAATTCCTGGCCGCTCAAGTTCTGATAGCCGTAGTCCAGCGTGTCACTGGCTTCATGAATTGGGAACGACCGCGGAATATTGTCCGCTATGAGGCTGATGCGCAGGATCTCGTGGGACGCCTTCTTCTCCACATAGATCAGGCCGTGATAACCCACAATGATCCGGTCCATGCTCTTGTCCGCGCGCCCGGATGCGATGCTCCACTCCGAGTGCCCGCTCGTAATGCTATATGAAAACACGTAGCAGACATTTCCGCGCAGCGTGGCCCAATGATCGAACTCGATCGTCGCCTCCGCATGAGGCGAAAGGGTCGACCGGAGTAAGCTTCCAAAATCCCCGGACGAATTGGCCCCGCCCACCGCGTCGTGCGACAGATCGACGTAGTGATCGTTCACCATCATGACCTTGTAATGCTCCTGTTCCTCGTAGTAGGTCAGGTTCTCCATTACCGTGGCTTCGGGATGAAAATCGTCCTTCCCCGTCTGCGCGATGTACTTGCGCGTCACCTGCGTACAGATGAAATTCGGCAGCTTTTTCGTGTACTGCATCGCGTAGTCGCGCATCTCGCTGATGATCTCCTGCTGATCCTCGGAAGAAGGAGGTGGTGGTGGTGTGTAAGCCGGTGGCGGGGCCTTCGTTTGCGGGTTGGGCAACGATCCCGATGCGTTGGCCAGTGCGTCGAGAGCCGCTATGGTCTTGGGACCAGCGCCCTCGCCCTGCAATTCCTCCACGGTCCTCTCATCCAGACGTTCCGAGAGCTTGACCGTAGCCAGATAGCGGGCGACTTCCTTGTCCGGCATCTTCATCTTCACGGAAGACCGGATGAAGGAGAGCACTTGGTCCACGGTGAGGCTTTGTTCCGCCAGCGCGCAGAAACAGACTACTAGCGCAGCTAAGGCAAGACGTACGCGCATTTCTCTATTTTCGCACGACGTGTTTTGTGCGGAGCCGGTTACCGGTCGCCCGCGGCGTCATCGGCAGAGGACCCTGCCCTGTCGGGCTTCCAGTCGTGAAATCGTTGGCGCAGCTTGCGGCGGTAGAGTTCCAACGTCGTTCCGTGAGCCGCGGCTTCCTGCACGATCTGCTCCTCCGCGATCACCAGTCCCGGCCACACACGCCCGCCGTTGGCTTGGAGAAATGCGGAATCGTAATCGAAACCGAACAGCGTCAGTGCGGCAACGGGCGTATTGTATCCATCTCCCAAGCCGACATCGCGGAACGGGAAGTTGGCCGCCCAATCGGTGTGGTATCCGAGCCGCATGGTCTGCAGGTTTACGGAGACTTGCGCGTGCGTGACGCAGTCGGCCACAGGAATGCGGTATCGGCTGCGCAGCATCTCGGTAAGTACCCGCGCTGCATCGATTTGCGCTCGCGTGGCGATATCGGCGGATTCCGTCTGCGCCTCAAATGCTACGCCCAGAAAGCTTTGGTTCAAACTCCAGTAGATAAACCGGTCGTCGGCCCAGACCGAGCGGCCCGCATGGTTCGCATAATCGGTTTCTGCTACGACGCGAAAAACACGGCCGAACCGGTCGATCACGAAGTGATACAAGTGATTTTTGGCGATGAAAGCCAAGAGGTTACGCCCATTGTATTGAAGGCGCGCATTTTGGCTGGGCTCGAACGGCGCCATCCGGCTCTCGGTGGTGTGGAAAACGATGCCCGCCGGCCGCGTTTCCCCGTTCGACGCCCGCCAAGTTCGCCTATCGAAGGCGCGATAACTACGGGTGCGGGTTGAAGTCAGAAACTCGTTCTCGAGGCGCAAACCGTTGCTGAAGATTTCCAGGCCGGCTTTTCGCTCCACCAGCCAGACTTTTGGCACCGCGCTATCTGCCGCAGCGTGGACCCGGACGGGGACCGCATGGGGTTGTGGATTCCGCGCCACATTGGGTGTCAGGGTGAACGATAACAACAATGCGGTCAATGGGATAGCAATGGCGAGCCGTACTCGTTGCCTTTGAGCCTCCATCGACCGGTCGAGAAATCGAGCCCGTCGGCGGGCGGCGGCTTCATGCCTGGCAACGGAGTCACGGACGAACCGCAGCCGCGCCACATCATCAGCGATATCGGCGGAGTGCCGCTCGACTTGGCGGATAAGCTCTTCGCTGACAACAGGTTCAGGTTCCTGTGGCACCACGATCTAGGAGTGTTTCGGGCAGGGAAATAGTCTCAGTAACGGCAGGGGAGGGTAGGCCCTGGGCCAGCCAGCAGGCGGCGCGCAACTGCTTGCGGATGTTCAGATTCCAGGCGGCATCGCTGGTTCCCGGACCGCCCTTCCACGGTGACATGACCGCTTGTCTGGCTCACCCGGTAGGCCGTACGGGCCCCGTGATGAGCCTCCAGGGAGGCGAGCGGCCAGTCCGAGTCGGACAGCATGTGGATGCCGCCTTGCGGGCTGATCAGGATGGTGACATTGGCCGGATTGGACGATGGGGCAGCAGCTTCCGCCGCTTCCAGGATCGCTTCGGCGTCATCGAGAAATGCTCCCACACTGAGCTTATCGGAACGGAAAGGGTGGGTTTTCGAGAAAATCTGGCTAATCGTGACGTAGGGCTTGCATGGGATCGATACGAGTCGCGCGGCGAGCTGGGAGGTAGCTTGCCAGTAGGGCAACACCGGCCAGGAACAGCGTCACGCCGGCAAAGGCGGCCGGATCGAGGGGGCTCACGCCATAGAGTACGCCAGAAAGTACCCGCGAGACGGCCGCGCAAGCCATGATTCCGAGGGCTATCCCGATCATTACAGGGCGCATCGCCCCGCGCAGCACCAAACCCATGACGTCGCGCCGCTCAGCGCCCAGGCTCATGCGAATGCCGATTTCCCGTACACGGCGGCTGACGGCGTGTGATACCACGCTATAGATACCGATCGATGCTAGAAGCAGAGCGAATCCACCAAGCGCCCCAGCAAGCTCGGTGACCAACACGCCGGGAGTCCGGTACATCTCCAAATTCTGGTCCATGCTCCTCACATCCACCAGCACGTTCGGATCGATGCTGCGTACGGCGGCACGGAGGGCCTTGGCGGTCTGCTCGAAGGTGGCTTTACTGTGCACGAGAAGTTTCAAAGGCACTTGCGCATCAGCTTTCAGCGGAAAGTAAAAGAAGATGGAATCGAGTTCGCTCAGGCTCGAGGCGTGGGAATCGCGAGCAACGCCAACGACTTCGATAGGTGGTGGTTTCTTTTCGTCATCGGAGAATGTTTTGCCAAGGGGATCCTGGCCGGGCCAAAGTTTTCGCGCGGTGGATTCCATGACGATGGCGACCCGCGCGTTTCCATCGATTTCCAGTTGGGTGAAGTTGCGGCCGTGGATGACGGGGATTCCGAGCACGGAAAAGAATTCCGGTGAGACTAACGTAAACCGGTCCTGCAGCTTGTCCGGGCGGCCAGGGAGTGTGATCTGGTTGCCCCAGGAATTCATGCTCAGCGGCACGACGACAGTCTCCGCCACGCCATCCACGCCGGGCAGAGACGCAGCTCGCTCCATGAGCAAACGATGAAATGTCATGGCGCGCAGCTCGTTGTAATGCTGCTGTTCCAGGTCGAACTTTGCCGAGAATATATGGTCGGTGCGGAAGCCGGGCTCAATCGTCTGGGACACCTGAACTCCGCGGGCCAGCAAGCCTGCGGTGATCAACAGGATCAGGCAGACGGAGACTTGCGCTACGACCAAGGCACTGCGCAGCCATCCATGGGAACCATGCGCGCCGTGTCCGCTTCCCTCCATCCTGAGGGCCATCGTCAGATCGGGCCTCGATGCCTGTAACGCCGGAGCCAGGCCGAAGACGATTCCCGTCAGCAGCGTCAACGCCAGCGTATAGGCGAGAACGGTGAGGTCGGGACTCAGGTCGAGCGTCAGTGGCGGGACTTCGCTGGGGAGATGCGAAATCAGCATGAGAAACAGAGGCTTCAGTAACAAGGCGGCGGCCATGCCACCGAGCAGGCCGCCGGGAAGAGCCAGGACTACGCTTTCGGTCAACAGTTGCCGGACCAGGCGCCCGCGGCTGGCGCCCACGGATACCCTGACCGCGATTTCCTTTTGGCGAGCGCTCGAGCGCGACAGCAGCAGATTCGCGACATTCGCGCACGCGATCAGCAGCACGAGGCTGACGGCCGCGAAAATCACTTTCGCCACAGTCAGTACGCCCTGCCTCTCCTCGGGAACACTCATGAATGTCGCTACATCCACGGAGAGCGTGGTTTTGCGGCCGGGATGCAGGTGATCGATCTGGCCCGCGATCACGCTCAGATTGGCCCGCGCCTGGTCGAGAGTGACTCCATTCTTCAGACGTCCGGCCAGAACCAGCCAGCTCAGATTATCGCCTTTGAGAGAGTCTCCCTCGTGAATGAGGGGATCCAATGTGAGGGGCGCCCAAAAGTCGGCCGCGGATATTTGCCCTCCATGGAATCCCGGGGGCGCAACACCGATCACCGTGAGTCTCACGCGATTGAGCGTGATCACTTTGCCGATCATGGAGGGGTCGCTCGCGAATACACTCCGCCACGCGCTATCGCTCAACACCACGACAGGCGCCAAACCTGGCGCCGCGCAGTCACTGTCGGCGAAGCCTCGGCCGATCACGGGTTGCACTCCCAATACGCGGAAGTAGTTGCACGTCGCCAGTTCCCCGCTCATGTCGCGCGGCGTCTCGCCGGCGAGTGTGGCACGGAAGAACGGATAGTAGGCCGCCAGTCCGGAAAACACTCGGTTCTGATCGCGATACCGCTGATACTCGGAATAGGAGAACAGGCTTACCTCACCGTTCACGTTGCGCGGCGCGTGGCCTTGAAATATTTGGTAGACGCCCACGACGCGCCGTGAGTCCGGCACTGGCAGCGGGCGCAAGGCGAGGGAGTTGAGCAGGGTGAAGATTGTCGTGTTCGCGCCGACTCCTAGAGCAATTGCCAGGATCACCACAACAGCGAAGCCCGGATTCTTGGTAAAGGTCCGCAGGGTGTAACGGAAGTCGGTCCAAAAATCACTCAACAAATTCACGGGGCGTTTCCTTTCTGGCTGCTCGGCATGGCCGGTAAACCACAGCAGACTCCAGGTCTGTTTCCAAAACCAGGCGGACGAGCGGTGGTAGGTGTTGTACTCCTCAATCAGATCGCCCAAAACAACTTCATCGCGAACCAGAAAACAAGCCAGGCGAGGCGGTTTGCGCGTCATGAATCAGATCCTTCTGAGATCGAGACCTTCCCACATCACGTCAAGGGCATCGCGGGTTCGCCGCAACGCCTTGAGACCCGGCGGCTCGGCCCGGAAAAAGCGCTTGGCCCGGCCGCCGCGCTCGGGAGTTGGATCGCCGGTCCGGGAGCTAACAAACCCTTTTTCTTCCAACCGTTCCAGGGTCCGGTACAATGCGCCGATTGACAGGTTGCGTTTGGTCCGCTGTTCGATGTCCTGGCGGATGGGCACGCCGTAGGCGTTGTCGCCAAGGCGGATCAGAGCCAGCAATACAATCTGCTCCAATTCGCCGAGGTAGGCTCGCGATGGCATGTTTATTCTGCATAGTAGAGGAAATGCCGTGGAGCGTCAAGAGAAACTTCGTTGACAGCGAAATCAGCGTGCTATGTTGCTGGGATGTATGGATTGATCGTGAAACTGGAGGCACAGCCGGGTCAGCGGGATGCGGTCATTTCGATTCTGGTGCGTTGCGTCCAAGATATGCCGGGATGCATGAGCTACGTGGTGGCGAAGGACCCGACAGACGAGAACGCGATTTGGGCGACGGAAGTCTGGGACAGCGAAGGGAGCCACGACGCATCGTTCACGTTGCCCGCAGTGCAGGCTGCCGTGGCACAGGTGCGGCCGATGGTGGTGGGGGTAAAGAGCAAGGTAGTTACAGAGCCAGTAGGCGGATGCGGGTTACCGAGCCAAGCGAACTTGCCGTGACGAACGGCTGCTACGCCGCGTCTACAACGAGGGAGAGCGTGCGCAGTTGTGCGCACATGTTCTCGAGCGCATCGATCAAACCGCGGCCGTCGGGGGCGCCAAGCCCAAAGTTGTAGAGGACCAGGCGGAACTCGATGGCCAAGACGGTGATGGTGAATAGAAAGTGCTGCTTCATCAGCAATCCAGCGAGATCGGGGCGGTCGACTTGGGAATCGACCATCACCTTCTTGATGGCATTGCAGATGCGCGTGAAATCCTGCGACAGGCAGTTGACATAAGCGCCGAAGATGCGGACTCGTTGGTCCCGCAGGCGCTTTTGCAATTTCTTATTGTCGCCGGATTTCGCGGACAGGAATTGGTAATCAGCGTCCTCGAGCAGGCGTTCCATGGCCTTGTAGCGTCCCGGGGAAAACACATCCTCCCACTCTTCGGGCGCAGGCAACGTGCGCTCACGAGCTAGCAATTTGGCGAATAACATCCCAAACGCTACGCCGAGCAGAACAAGTAAGATTGCGGCACCAAATAAGACCACGTTCATAACTGATCCACCGACCACAGAATAGCTGAGTGACTTATATATTGCAATACCTAAATTTAGTATATATGGGAGATACGCAGTAAGTTGCCAGTATCATCCAGTATTAACTTCGGACATCGTGGTGCTTACTTTCGTATATCCGGAGTACTAGACTGACTGATATCGAAGGTTAGTATAGAAATCGGCTGAGGAGTTATCAAAGTAAACTCGACATTCGCCCGATCTCCTGACATAATTCCTTTAAGATGAGAAGAACAGCCACGGCAACGAAGCGCCAACGCATCAAAGACGCAGAAAAGCGCCGGGAGCCACGGGACACGGGTATAGGTGACATCTCACTGGTGTTTGCAGATACGAATGCCACCAGTGGGCTGAGGGAAGTGCACGGCCGGTTGGTTGACCATAGCGGACGCGGGTTCCGGGCGGTACATGAATTCGCGGGCTTGACGTGCGGGCAGATGGTGCAGTTTCGCGTTCCAGCATCATCCGAGGGCCGCGCACGCGTTGTTTGGACGCGTATTAGCGGAGGGCGAGTGGAAACAGGCTTCTTTATCGTGACGTAACGGACGGCCCGCCGATCTCTTGCTCGATCTCCGCCAACTGTTGGCGAACGTGGGTGGATTCGGGTGCGTCCGGGTGACGGTGCAGAAAATCCCGAAGCTCCTGAGCCGCGAGAGTGCGTTCCTTCCGTAATAAGTGAATCCGCGCCAGTGTTAGTTGGGGATAGGAAAAGTGCGCGGGATCAATGCGCTTCGCGACCTCGAGATACTCTTGGCTCGACTCCAGATTTCGAAGCATGAAGTAATTCATACCAAGCTGTGAATTCGCCAGCGCATCGTGAGGGCGGCTCAGTACGGCGAAGCGATTATACGGCAAGGCTTCGTCAGGCTTGCCTTCGTTCAGCAGCACGCCGCCCAGATTGACCAATGGCTCGTAAGCGCTCGGGTTCTGCTCGAGTGCCTTGCGGAAGCACTCGTCCGCGCGCGCATACTGCCTGGCTTGGTAGGCTATGGTGCCCAGGTTGTTCCAGGCAGAGGTAAACTGCGGAGCGATGGCAACGGCACGCTGCAAGTGCGCTACTGCATCCGCCACATCGCGCTTGCTGAGCTTTTCTTGAGCAGCCGCATACTCACGGCGCGCGCTATCCGGAATGGAGAGTTCGCGGCTGGAAACTTTGGCGCGATCCGGGAGCGCTTCGGCGGATGCATCAGCGATGGGAATTGTGAGCTCGATGCGGCCCTTATCGTCCGCTGTGCCGGGCCCGATTTCTATCGTTTGCCGGACCTCGCCTTTTCCTGGAATGAAGACTGCAACGATGTACTCGCCCGGCGCGAGCGCGCGAAACCGGAAACGGCCTTGCTCATCCGCCGGAGTCTCGGCGTGGAACGGCGTAGTGGCCCCAAAGAGCGAAACCGCCGCCGGCGATTCGGGCGCGAGGCGACCGCGAAGTTCGTAGGTTTGCCCGGCCGGATAGAGATTGCCGGCGATCGCAAACAATAACGCCACGCGCTCGACGGTTGGCATGATTCTTCCGTGACCCGCGGGTGGAGGCGGATCAGTTTACAGTTGACCGGCGGCGGCCATGGCCACCATTGACTCAGCGGGTGCCTTGAGGCGCGTCAGCACGCCAAGAAGCTCGTCCAACGCGGCAGCGCGCCGGACCTGTGTTTCGTTCAAAGACCGAATGACTTCCGCCTGGCGGTCGAGACGTTCGATGAACCCCGCCACCTTGCGAGATACATCCGAGATGTTGGATTTCAATCCAGCCAGCTCCTCGTGGTGCAGGCCGAGCCGGGTGGAAACGCCGTCCATCTGGTGCGTGATGGCGGTGGAGAAATCCTTGGTCTCGGTGCGCAATGCGGCAGTCTCGCCGCGTATTGCGACCGTTTCCGCACGGAGCGTTGTGGTTTCACCGCGCAGGGCGCCAAGCTCGGTTTCGTGCCGCGCGGTGGTCTCCTGCAAGGCGGTCACCTGGGAAGATACCTGATCGTGCCTCTGACCCATGGCGGCGCCGGCAGACTTCTGTAGCGAGACCGCTTCCGTCAACTGCTCAAAATTGATTTTTAATTGCGTGAGGCTCTCCACGTTGGCCTGGAGCCGCTCGAGCTGTTGCTCCAAAGAAGTACTGATTTTGCGGCTCTCACCGATGATGTGGCGCTCCAGCTCCTGAAAAGCGCCGGTTAGAATTTTCGACAGGCCGTCTGCCAGCTTGCCTGCCATGTTAGCCATTGCCTGCTCGTCAACCTTCGCCCGATCATCCACTTTCGCGCGTTCCTCCAATTTGCTGTGTTCGTTGCGGCCGGCCGGAGGCGAAGAAGGGCGGGTCCCAGCCAGTGCGCCGCGGTTCGCCATGATGGCCTCCGCTTTTTCCAGCAAGGCGCCAGCTTCCATGTGGCGGCCGTTGGCGAACAATTGCGCGGCTTCTTCGACCAGTTGCTTCACACCGTTTTCGGTGTTGAGCTTCTGCATCTGATAGATCGCTTCTTCCAAGTTCCGGTCTAGCATCCTACGTAGTGTATACCTTAGTTAACACGAAGAAAAGAAGAAAACGGGGGGCTACGTGGGCGGGGTTGCACCGGGTGGGAGATGCAACGCGCTCGCGACGCCTTGAACGATCTTGTTCTGTACGCCGCGAGCTTCCTGCGCGGTGAACTCATAGTGTTGTGACCAGAGAGCCCTCCGGTCGGACGCGCGGACGAGCCAGACCGCCACGCCTATGCGGTTCCCCAACGTTTTCACACTGCCTTCGATGAGGGTGGCGGCCTGCGGCCGCTCGACGAGGTGAAAGCCTGGAGCTTTTGACACCGCGTCCGCCAGTTGGCGCGCGAACAGAGCGCCGAAGGGGGCATTGCCGGGAATCGAGTCGATGTCCGAGAACGGAACTACCGTGATAGCCGAAACGTCAGGTCCAGGAGAGCGCGTCACCAGGCGCGCGCCGATCGCGAACATTCCGATGGCACCGAGCACAAACGCCGCGATGAGGGCGATGGCCATCCAACCGGGCTTTCCGTCAGTTCGAAGCGGCGTGCCGGATGGTGTGGTGTCCATGGAAGCGGTCCAGAGGAATTGTATCGCGCGATGGTGGTTTTCCGCCGGTTGTTACAATGAATCAAAATGATTCAAACTCTGTTCGGCTCGGTGGAACAAGAGCCATCCCTGCTGGAGCGGCTGAAGAGCGGGGTCGAGAAGACGCGCGCGGGATTGGTTTCGCGCCTCGAAGACGCGATTGCCGGTAAGAAGGAAATCGACGCGAACCTGCTGGATGAGCTGGAGTACACGCTTATCAGCGCGGACATCGGGGTCAGAACCACCAATGAGATTCTGGAGCGCATCCGTCAGCAGGTGGACCGCAAGCTGGTGGGTGATGCGGCTGAGCTGCGCGGTTTGATCCGGCAGCATCTGCTGGAGATTCTGCAGGCTACGGAACGGCCGTTGGTACATGTGAGTGCGCCGCCGGCGGTGGTGATGGTGGTGGGTGTCAATGGAGCGGGGAAGACGACCAGCATCGGGAAACTGGCGCAGCGTTACAAGGCGGAGGGGCGAAGCGTGCTTCTTTGCGCCGCCGATACATTCCGCGCGGCGGCCATCGAGCAGCTCGAGATATGGGGCGAGCGAACGGGGATGGAGGTGATCCGGCAGAAGCCGGGTGCGGACCCCAGCGCGGTGCTGTTCGACGCTTTGCAGGCGGCGCGCGCACGCAAAACGGATTACGTGATTGTGGATACGGCCGGGCGCCTGCAGACGAAGACGAACCTCATGGCTGAGCTGGAAAAGATGAGCCGCACGGCTGCGCGTGTGATTCCGGGGTCGCCGCACGAAGTTCTACTGGTGCTGGATGCGACCACGGGACAGAACGGCCTGGAGCAGGCGCGGCGATTCACGGAGAGTTCCGGAGTGACGGGCATCGTGCTGGCAAAACTCGATGGCACGGCCAAAGGCGGCGTGGTGATCGCGATCGCGCACGAATTGAACCTGCCCATCCGGTATGTGGGAATTGGCGAAAAGGTGGATGATCTTCTGCCATTCGACCCGGAAAAGTTCATCGAGTCACTGTTCGAAAAATGAATCCGCCGTTCTTGCGCGAGGCTCTCGACTTGGCCCGCAGCGGTAAGGGGCAGACCAGCCCCAATCCGATGGTGGGCGCAGTACTCGTGCGCGAGGCGGAAGTGGTGGGCCGCGGATTTCACACCTATGCCGGCGTACGCCATGCCGAGATTCGTGCGCTGGAGGAAGCCGGCAGCCGGTCGCGAGGGGCGACGCTGTACATCAATCTGGAACCGTGCTCGCATCAGGGCCGCACAGGGCCTTGTGCGGATGCGCTAATCGCCGCGGGAGTATCGCGCATCGTGGCTGCGATGGAGGACCCGAATCCTCGGGTGGCCGGAGAAGGCTTTCGCAAGCTGCGCGCGGCCGGCGTCGAAGTAGAATTGGCGAGCGAGTTCACGGCCGAAGCCGAGAAACTGAACGAGGATTTCGTACATTTCATGCGGACCGGGCGGCCGCTGGTGACGCTGAAGACGGCGCTGACGCTGGATGGCAAGATCGCGGCTCCGGATGACAATCGGGGCTGGATCACGAGCGACCGTGCGCGGGCGGACGTCCAGCTATTGCGGCATCACTCGGACGCGATTCTGACAGGCGTGGGTACGGTGCTGGCGGACGATTGCCTGCTGACGGACCGGACGGGGCTTCCGCGCAGCCGGCCGCTCGTGCGCGTGGTGGCTGACTCGCAGCTTCGCATTCCACTCGATTCGAAGATGGTGGCGGGTACGAAGGAAGATCTGGTAATCGTGACGACGTCGGCTGCGTCGGAAGACCGGCGCAAAGCGCTGGAGAGCCGGGGAGTGAAGGTGCTGAGGTTTGATGGTCCTGGGGGAAGAACCGATCTGCGGCAGTTGGTGGAGTGGCTGGGCGAGGAAAAATATCTCTCGCTGTTGATAGAGGCCGGAAGCATGCTGAACTGGGCGGCATTGGACAGCGGCATTGTGGACAAGGTTTTCTTTTACTACGCGCCCAAGATTCTGGGAGGTCTGGAGTCGCTGCCCATGGCCGGCGGGAGGGGACGGCGGCGGCGCATGGACGCCATCGTGCTTCACGGCATTCAGGTGCACCCCATGGCGGGGGATGAATTCGCTGTAGAAGGTTACGTGCGGAAGGAGTTCTGAATTGTTCACCGGGATCATCGAGGAGTTAGGCACGGTTGCGGAGCTTGCGAAACAAACGGCCGGGGCGAGGCTGCGCGTCGAGTGCGCGCGTGTGCTGGAGGACATGAAGCAAGGATCGAGCATCGCGGTGAACGGCGCGTGCCTGACGGCGGTCGAGATCGACGGGCATTCATTTTCCGCGGACCTTGCACCGGAGACGCTGCGACGGAGCAACCTGGGTGACCTGACCGCGGGATCACGGGTAAATCTGGAACGGCCGCTGCTGCCTACGGATCGCTTGAGCGGCCACATTGTGCAAGGGCACGTGGATGGGACCGGCGAGTTTCTGTCGCTCGATTCGGTGGGGGATGAAAATTGGTGGCTCAAGATTCGCGTGCCGGCGGAACTGGACCGTTACCTGGTGTTCAAGGGGTCGATTGCCATTGACGGGATCAGTCTGACTATTGCATCACTCGATCAACACGTGCTGAGTGTAACTATCATTCCGCACACTTATGAGGTCACTACTTTGGGGACTTATAAGCCAGGCGGCCGATTAAACCTGGAGTGCGACGTGCTTGCCAAGCACGTGGAGAAGTTACTCGAGAGCGTGGAATATCTCGGGAAGCGGTAACTCGATGGCGGGATCTTCGGTGCGCAGGATGCCGTCTTTGGCCTCGTGGGCGCCTTCTTTGGTGTGAACCCAGGCGCGGCGCGTGCGGGGGTCGACTACCCAGACATGACGGACGCCAAAGTTGAGGTAATCGTCGATGCGCTCTTGCATCTGGCTTATGCGGTCGTCTTTGGAAAGGATCTCAATGGCGATGAAGGGCGGAGAAGTAAGGATCGGCTCGGTTGGCCTGGAACCGAGTACTACGGACACATCGGGTATGCGAAAGCGCGTGGATGAGACTTGCACGCGCTCCTGGACGAGCGGATAGACACGCAATTGTTTGCAGCGATTTAGAAAATAGGCGTAAATACGGCCCTGGCAGTCGCTATGCTCAGTTTCTCCCAAGTTTCGCTCCACGATTTCGCCGTCTACGTAGTCGCAGTCAGGACGGTAGCTGGTCCGGAGGTACTCTTCCACCGAAACGAGCGTTCGGGAGGCCATGGGACTATTCTAACTCTTCAGTTCCTGGGTGATTTCTGCGGCGACAGTGCGGGCCTTCTCGAGCGCGCCCGGCTCGAAGCTGATGGCGCCCACTCGTGGATGGCCACCTCCGCCGTAACGTTCGCAAATCGTGGCGAGATTGTGTTTGGGTTCCTCGCGCGCCCAGGGATTGGAGCCGACTGACACCTTAGTACGGAAGCTGGACGGACTTACTGAGACGGTGTAAGTCGAATCAGGGAACAGATAGTACGGGATAAACTTGTTGTAACCTTCGAGATCGTAGCCGGTGAGGTCGAAGTAGATGACTCCATTGTCACTTTGCGCGCGGCTTCGAATCATTTCCACGGAGTCTACGTGCCGCTTGTAGAGGACATCGAACAACTCTTGAACGTCGGGTTCGGCCACGATTTCTTCGAGCGAACGATGGCGCATCCAGCGGATGATTTTCTGGACCATGTCCGAGCCCTTGGATCCCTCGATGACGAGAGTTAGCTTCATGGCCGGCGCGCCAAGCTCGACCGCGGTCTTCGCATCGGGATATTGCGCGCCATCGATAATGTTGGCCCAGTGGACTAACTGCGCAAGATCCGGCGCGGTGAAGCCCCACTTTTTTTGCGCCATGGAACAAATGAACATGGTGCACGACTTGAAAGATGGATCGTACATCTTCTTGCCGCTCTGGTCCTGGCGGAAGTGCTCGGCGTCCTCGGGAGTCAGAAACGCGCTTTGATGATGATCGAACCACCAGGTGAGATTGGGGTCGCTGGAATACTTGAAATCCACAATGGCGTTCTCGTCGCCATCGAACAGCTCGGGCTCGAAAATCTGCGAGGCTTTGTGCGCCATGCCCGTGTAGGCGAATTCCGCGCGAGGGTGAAACGCACCTTCCATAAAGCGGCTGAAGAAGGCCGCGGAGGCCGCGCCGTCGAAGCAGTGGTCGTGGTAGAGAATCCGGATGCGCATGCCGTCGCGAGGAAGAAAACCTATTAGGATGCACGAATTGCGCGCAGAATGCAACTGAACACCGTGGAATGCATGTAAATTACTTAGCCCAATTTGAAGAGACGGTTAAAATTCTGTGTCGTGATGGCGGCCATGTTCTCAACAGACATTGTCCGGAGCTCCGCCAGCCGTCGCGCAGTCTCGGTGAGAAATGCCGGCTCGTTGCGCTTGCCGCGATACGGAATTGGGGCTAAGTAAGGGGAATCGGTTTCGATCAGGAGGCGATCCTCAGGCGCACGGGCGGCTGCTTCGCGAACATCGTCCGCCTTTGGGAACGTCAGGATTCCGCCAAAACTGAGGTGAAAGCCGAGTTCCAGGGCTTCCTCAGCCTGTTTCGCACCGCCGGTGAAGCAATGCATGATGCCGCCGAACGGCAGGCCGTGCTCGCGGACCAGCGCCAGCGTGTCATCCCAGGCTTCGCGCGTGTGAATGACGATGGGTTTGCGGGCGCCGGCGGCGAGTTCGAGCTGTTGCGCGAACACGCGACTCTGAACATCGCGCGGAGAGAAGTCGTAATGGTAGTCGAGACCGATCTCGCCGATGGCTAGGACTTTGGATTCCCCGGCGAGTTCTGTGAGCCGCTCGAATGTCTCGGGCGTGGCTTTCGCGGCGTCGTGCGGATGCACACCGATAGTTGCATAGATGAAATCGTGCTCGCGGGCGAGGCGGAGCGCGGCTTCGAGATCTGGCGGTCCGTCGCCCGTGCCGATCGCCATCATGCGGTCGACGCCGGCTGCACGGGCGCGTTCGATGGTTGCGTCGCGGTCGGCGTCGAACTTCTCGTCATCGAGATGGCAGTGGGAATCGACCAGGCTCACTTCAGCCGCGCACCCACGGGGACATCTTCGAGAAAGCCGGCCAGCATGGGTTTGCCGCCTTCGAGCGAAGCGGCCACGATCATGCCGTTCGACGTGAGGCCGCGCAGCTTGCGCGGTGCGAGATTGGCCACGATCACGACTTTGCGGCCAATGAGCGATTCCGGTGCGTAGGCTTCGGCAATTCCGGCGACGATGGAGCGCGGCTCCGCTTCGGCGAGGTCGACTTTCAAATGCAGCAGCTTGTCGGCGCCTTTGACGCGCTCGGCGGAGAGCACCTGGCCAACGCGGAGGTCCACTTTGGCGAAATCGTCGATGGTGATTTGCGGACTGCCGGCCGTGGGTTGCGCGGCGGCCGGAGCGGGCGCTTTGCCCATCAGCACTGCTTGTTCGGCGGACACCTGGGCTTCCAGTTCGCGCATTTTCTCGATGGCAGGCTTGGCATCTATGCGTGGGAAAACGGCGGCGATGTGGCCGATCTTCTGGCCCGCGCGTAATTGTCCCCAGGCCAACGAGTCGAGCCGGATCGAGTCAAGCGGATCGGGCATGCCAAGCTGCTCCCAGATTTTGGCGCAGGATTCGGGTAGGACCGGATAGAGCAAGGCAGTGGCGATGCGCAGCGCTTCGGCAGAGGCGTAAAGGGCGGCGTCCAACTTCTGCTGTACAGCCGGGTCCTGGTTCGGGGCCAGTTTCCAGGGGGCCTGCTCGACAATGAATTTGTCCACGACCGAGAGCATCGCCCAAATCGATTCCAAGCCCTTCGAGAAATCGAACTTGTGAAAAGCCTCTGCTGTCGCACGAATCGTTTCGCAAGCGGCCTTCTGAACCAGATCCGCGCCCCCGGCAGGAATTGCGCCTCCGCGATACTGCTGAATCATGGTGAGCGTGCGGCTCGCGAGATTTCCCAGACCGTTGGCGAGTTCCGAGTTATAGCGCCCGATCAGCGCATCGTAGCTGAAGCTGCCGTCCTGCCCGAAGACGATTTCGCGCAGCAAGAAATAGCGCAGGGCGTCGGCGCCCATGACTTTGCGGATTGGCTCCGCGCGCACGATATTCCCGCGCGACTTGCTCATCTTGTCGTGCTCGAACAGCAGCCATCCGTGCGCGTATACGCGTTTGGGAATCGGCAGTTCCGCAGCCATCAGGAAAGCCGGCCAATAGATGGCGTGGAAGCGGACGATCTCTTTGCCGATGAGGTGCAGGTCCGCGGGCCAGATGTCGTTTCCAGACTTATCCTTTTGATCTCGCACCGCGGTCAGGTAGGTCGTCAGCGCGTCAAACCAGACGTAGAACACGTGGTTGCCCTCGACCGGTACGGGGATGCCCCACTTGATGGTCGTGCGGCTGATGGAGAGGTCGTTCAAGCCTTGCTTGACGAATGAGATGACCTCGTTGCGCCGAGTTTCGGGCTGGATGAAATCCGGTTGCTTCTGGTAGAGTTCGAGCAAGCGCTCTCCGAATGCGGAAAGTTTGAAGAAGTAATTCTCTTCGGTGACGGTCTCGGTCGGCCGGCCGCAATCGGGGCAGGGGTCGCCCGGCTTGGCGTCATTCACGTAAAGCTCGTCGAACACGCAGTACTGGCCGGTGTAGCTTCCTTTGTAGACCGCGCCGTTCTTCATGCATCGCTCGAAGAGCCACTGCACCGTTTCGCGATGCTTCGGATCTTCCGACGTGCGAACGAAGTGGTCGATACCCAGACCGAAATCGCTCCACTGCCGCTTGAATTCCTCGGCGATAGCCTTGGTGAACTCTTGCGGTGTTTTCCCGGCTGCCTGGGCAGAGCGCTCCACTTTCTGGCCATGTTCGTCACTGCCCGTGGTGAGCACCACTGGGTCGAAGCCCTGCATACGTTTGAAGCGCTTGATCACATCGGCGGCGATGGTGGTGTAGGTGTGGCCGATGTGCGGCGCTGCGTTGACGTAGTAGATCGGAGTCGTGAGGTAGTATTTCATCGATTGTTTTTCAAATACGCAAAATTCGCCTCGGCGATGATGTCTTTGAGAGCCGTGCCAGTCGCGCGGGCCAGCGCACGGCAGTCTTCGTACTCGGGCGCGAACGAGTGCTCCGCAACTTTCATCCGCACTTTGCCGTGCGGCGTTTCCACCTCCACCCAGCGGCGCGCTTGTACCAGGCGCTCCGCAGTGTATGTGCGCACGCCCAACGTTGTGGTTTCGTTGAAGATGATTTCGGCGAGCGCCGTGCGTTGCTCCGGCGTCGCGATCACGCGCAACAAAGTGCCGGGCCTGCCCTTTTTCATTTCCAGCGGTTCGAGAGTGGCATCCAGCGCGCCGGCTTCGAGTAACCGCTCCACGGCATAACCGAGCACCTGCGGGCTCGAATCGTCGATGTTCGCCTCAATCACGCACACTGTTGTAGCTTCCACTGCGCCGGAAGCCTCGCCCACGAAGATGCGCAGTACGTTCGCCTGCTCAGCAAAATCATGACCCCCGGCGCCGTACCCGACTGCCGCGATCTTCATCGGCGGCATCACGCCGAAATCCCGCGCGAGCGTCACCGCGACCGCCGCACCGGTCGGCGTAGTCAGCTCCACTGCCGGGCCGCGCGCGTAAACTGGCTTGCCCGCCACGAGCGCCGCGGTGGCCGGGGCCGGAACGGGCATTACGCCGTGATCGGCCTTCACGGTTCCGCTGCCGAGGTTGAGCGGCGAACTGTAGATAGCATCCGCGCCCAGCAGCTCAAATCCGAGGCACGCGCCCACAATATCGGCGATTGAATCCACCGCGCCGACTTCGTGGAAGTGGACCTTTTCGATGGGAATCTGGTGCACCGCGGCTTCCGCCTCGCCCAGCCGCTGAAACACCGCTGAAGCGTTCTGTTTCACGCGATCCGAGAGCGTGGCTGCCTCGATCATCTTCAAAATCCCCGAAAGGTGCCGGTGCTTTTGCTGCTCGTCCACATGCACGTGAAACTTCGAGGCCGCGATGCCGCACCGCTTGACCTTCTCGAACGACACCGATGCCCCGCTATGGAGCGAGCACAACCCATCCGTGATGGCAGCCGAGTCCGCGCCGGCGTCGGCGAGGGCGCCGACCAGCATGTCTCCGCTGATGCCCGAAAAGGCGTCCAGATAGCAGATGCGCATAGTGTCCGGGAACTTTCATTATCCTATAGTGGTTGCGCGCGCTCCAATTATTCCTTATCTTGGGTAATCCACCATATGGCCGCAAAGATTCCTATTACCGTTGCGCACGGCGACGGCATCGGTCCCGAGATCATGAATGCCACGTTGCGCATTCTGGAGGCGGCCGGCGCGCCGCTTGCGATCGAAACCATCGAAATCGGTGAAAAAGTTTATCTGCGAGGGAACACCGCCGGCATCGAGCCTAGCGCGTGGGAGTCACTACGCCGCACCAAAGTATTTCTCAAAGCTCCCATCACCACCCCGCAGGGCGGCGGATTCAAGAGCCTGAACGTGACCACGCGCAAGACTCTCGGCCTCTATGCCAACGTGCGGCCTTGCGTCTCGTACCATCCTTTTGTCGAGACCAAGCATCACAAGATGGACGTGGTGATCGTTCGCGAAAATGAGGAAGACCTCTATGCGGGTATCGAGTATCGCCTGACCGCAAATGAAATCGAGTGTTTGAAGCTCATCTCGCGGCCGGGATGCGAAAAGATCGTGCGCTACGCGTTCGAGTACGCGCGCCAGCACAAGCGCGCCAAGGTCACCTGCTTCACCAAAGACAACATCATGAAGATGACGGACGGTCTCTTCCACAAGGTCTTTGACGAGATTGCTGCCGAGTATTCGGACATTCAGAACGAGCACTGGATCGTCGATATCGGCGCCGCGAAGCTAGCCGATACTCCGGAAGCGTTCGACGTGATCGTGATGCCCAACCTCTATGGCGACATCCTTTCCGACGTCGCCGCCCAGATTGCCGGTTCCGTTGGCCTGGCTGGATCGGCGAATATCGGCGATCTTTGCGCCATGT
Organism: Bryobacteraceae bacterium; assembly: GCA_035297145.1. Lineage (GTDB taxonomy): Bacteria > Acidobacteriota > Terriglobia > Bryobacterales > Bryobacteraceae > QHXW01. The sequence continues at coordinate 21,156 of DATGZN010000092.1, read as the reverse complement.
TCGAGGCCATCCATGGGTCGGCGCCGCGGCGCGCCGGTCAGAACCTGGCGAACCCCTCGGGCCTGCTGCTGGGCGCTGTGCTGATGCTCGTGCACATCGATCAGCCCGAAGCCGCGGAGCGCGTACACAACGGCTGGCTGCGCACTCTGGAGGATGGCGTTCATACCTACGACGTCTATACGGAAGGAATCAGCAAGCAGAAGGTTGGGACCAAAGAATTCGCCGACGCGGTCATCGCGCGCATGGGGAAGAAGCCGGAAACGCTCAAGGCCGTGAGTTATGCTCACCGCAGCGCGCACGCGGCCGGAGCAGGGAAGGCCCCGCTGCCCGCGCCGAAGACGGAACTGGTGGGCATCGATATTTATCTGGAGTGGGCGAGCCGCAACCCGAATCAGTTGGCGGAGGCGATGAATCGCATCAACGTCGATGGCCTGAAGCTTTCCACCATTGCGAATCGCGGGCTTAAAGTCTGGCCCGACGGGATCCCGGAAACGTTTTGCACCGATAGTTTCCGCTGCCGCTACACCGCCGCGCAGCCGGGCGCCGCCGTTACATCACGGCACATTCTTGGTTTGCTGGAGCGTGTTGCTGCGGCGGGTCTCGACGTGGTCAAAACCGAGAGCCTGCGCAATTTTGATGGCAAGTCCGGTTATACGCTTGCACAAGGAGAATAGTTTCCACGCATGGAGAATGCCAATCCCCTGGTCGCCGTGATCATGGGCAGCAGGTCCGATTGGGAAGTGATGCGCGCCGCCAGCGAAACGTTTAACGAGTTCGGCGTGCCCCACGAAAGTCGCGTCCTTTCCGCCCATCGCACGCCGGAACTGGCCGCCGAGTTCGCTTCGAGCGCGGAAACCCGCGGCCTCGAAGTGATCATCGCCGGAGCGGGTGGCGCCGCGCACCTGGCAGGCGTTACCGCCGCTTATACGACGCTGCCGGTGCTGGGCGTTCCCATGGAGAGCGAGTCTCTCAAAGGAATGGATTCGCTGCTCTCTACGGTGCAGATGCCCGCCGGTGTTCCCGTGGGCACGCTCGCCATAGGAAAACCGGGCGCCAGGAACGCTGCGTTATTTGCGATTGCGATTCTTGCCAACAGCCGGCCCGAGCTTCGCGAGAAGCTGCATCGCTTCCGCGCGGAACAAAAGCGGAAGGTTGCCGCGGAAACACTTCCGTAGATGGATTCAGTGCGAGGCGCTGGCCGTCCGCTGGTCGATCAACGTTCGGAGCTGCTGAGCGGAAATGCGCACCTCGCCCGATAGCTTGAGGCACAATCGACCTGCCCCATCCACGAACTGCGCACCTTGAATCGTGGCGACCGGCTGCAGTTCGGGAGGGATGCTGGCTTCCAGGTTGGCTTTTTCCATCGCGGCCGTCAGCGTGGTCCGGATCTTGTCCCGCAACATCGTGCCCAGAGAACCCGAACGGAGCGCTTCACCCAGCGAACCGTCCGCCTGAATCGACCCGACCTCGGATTGCAGCCTTATCGTGCGATTCGCTTCCACCGCCGGCGTCAGCTGCACTTCTACAGCGCCGTTTCCACCCACCAACCGCTTCACGACGTCCCTTCCGAAAACCTTGGCGCATGCCCACTTCTCGTAGTGCAAATTGGCTGTCAGCAGAGCCGTTGGAGCGCTCGGGGCCAGCGTGGCATGCTCGATGGTAAGGCGATCCCCGCACTTTTCCGAACGGTTCAACTGCGAACTCAGCAGCGTGGTGATGTTCTGCTGCAAGTCGCTGAGATCAGCCGTCAGACTCAAACGGAATGGCGCTGGATCATGACCCGTGGAACCACCCGAAACAGATCCGGAAACAGTAATGGCAACAGGCTGGTTCTGAACGCTCATCGACGTCCTGACCGGCGGGATCGTCAGTACGAGATCCTCCGCTACGGCAGGTAATAGGAAGAAAAGAGTTAAGAGGCCAGCGCGCCGCATAACCGTATGATGCGCAGCGCCAGGCGAAAGGTTTCGGGGTTTCTGTTATTGCGACTGAGCGAGGGGCGACGGGAAGTGCAGTCCGATCCGGAACCGGCCGCCTTTCCCGGTGCAATGCCGCACAGAAGCACTGCCCATCAGGCCGAGCTTGTTCACCTTGATCGACACCACGGAGCCGATGCCCACAGGCTCTTCGGCTTCCACCAGGGCGCCGGAGCGGCTCATGTTGATGCCGCGTGCCGGAATGTAACGCTGTCCCTCTTCGCCATTCGAGAAGAGTGAGAACCGGTAGTCCACGGGCAGGCGCTTGGCGCTGCGATGCTCGCCCCGTTTCGACGGCGGCGTCGCCACAGCGGCTACTGTCACCGGATTTGGGGGGTTCAACTGAAGAATGACCCGGACTCTCATGGCTACCCTCCTTTTACAATTCGATTGCCATTGGATAGGTTTGACCAACGCTTTACAAGTCAGACAGATGCGAGCAAACACCTCTTGGCGAGTTAACCAGAGTTAGGGTGACAATTTTGGACAATTTGTCACAAAGCGTCAAATTGTCAACTGACGCCCCGGTTTTCACTGGGCCGCCGTCAACAGCTCGGCTTGCAAGCGCCGGAAGGTGGGCACGTCGCGGATGTAATCGGTCAGCCCGGGAATCGCTTTCGTGGCGAGTTGGCGAGCCTTGTCGGGATCAGTCGCCGCGAGTGCATGGAGTAGTTCGTAATCTTCGATGCCTTCGCGCTCGGCTTCAAAGCGAATCGAGCTGTGGATGCTGTTCTTCTCGCGCCATGGATAGGTGATGAAGGCGTCACCGGCGGGCAGGACCTCTTTGCCGTCTTCGATCGCCGGCTCGACGTTTGCGTACGGGTCGCCATCCCAGTAATTTCCGCCCCAGTGCAGGAATCCCGTGAAGTCATAGCGGAAATTGAACCAGTGCAATAACCTCGTCTTCAGCAGCGGGTAATCAATGAACCGATTCAGGTAGCGCTTCTGCGGATAAAGACACGTATAGAACCACGCCTGGCCACCTTTGCTGACGTGCGCGCGAATGGCGTCGAAACCGTCGTCGAATTTGCCAAGCTGCGGCACCCAGATGTCGCAGGCTTCGCCGAGAAGGCCCGCGGTCTGATCGATGGCATCCACCGTGGGAACTCCGGGCAGGTTCTTACGGATGATCGCGACGTATCGCAGATAAACTGGCGGCTCAGTGCCGTGCGCTTCATCCAACACATGCTGCACGTAGCGGTTGAGCCAGCCCTTCTCTTGCAAATGCGCGTACAGCGCCGGAAGAAACGAGTTGAAGTGGGCCGCCGCGCGCGGATCGTCAGCGCCCACGTTCATTCGATGCACTTCGCCATTTTCCGTGGCGAGCACCGGGATGCTGATCGGGGAGTCGTATCCCGACGCCCGATCCATGAGATGGCCGCCCTCGATCAGGTCTAGTGCGCCGAGACGCGTAAACGTTTCAATCCACCGGTCCAGCCGCGAGAAGCCGTACGACAAGGTGCCGTCGCCTTTTACGCGCGCATCCGTGAGCGAAAGCACCGGCGTGATCAGGACATTCTGCTTGTGATCGGCGAGCACACGCCCGATGTTGCCGGCCACTTCCCAATACCGCTCGGGATTGTTGCCGATGTCGTAGTATCGGCCCAGTCTGTCTTGGCCCAGATCGAACCACGTGGTGACCTTCAACGATTGTTTCGCAGGAACGGTGGCGTGCGTCACCTCAATACGGAACGGAACGCCTGCCACGCGTCGCTTGCCGTCGCGGAATGTGGCCTCGCCTCTGTAGACTCCGGGCTTGGTTCCGGCTGGCGCGTAGACGGTAACCCAGATCGCGGTGGTCTGGTTGGCGTCGAGACGAAACGGAAAGTCCTCGAACAGTGGATCGGGAAACTTCGCCGGCGCCGCGCGCAGCACCTCGTCGGCTGGCGAGCCTGGTGGGTTGGCGCGCACGGGAACATAGCCGACCCGCCGCACCTCTGTCCGCAGACCGCCGCGCAGTTTGATCGTGGCATCCAATGCCGCGACCGGTTCGGTCGTGCGCACCGCAAATTGAACGCTGGTGTGGCCGTTCCGCGCGATCAGCCACATGTCTTCAGATGCCCGGTTCGTCCCCGGTGAATCGTCGTCGAATACTTTCGTGAGCGAGTCCACCGGCCACACCTGTAGCTCCGCGGCGCCGCAGGCGGCAGTCGCAGCCAGGAACGCCGGAATGGAGAATCGGAAGGTTGCCATCGCGCTCGATTATAGGACGAGCGCCCCCGAATTGGAATGCTACTCTCGAATTATGTTCGATCGCGTGATCTGGATCGTCCTCGACAGCGTGGGCATTGGCGCCATGCCGGATGCGGCGGATTACGGCGACGTGGGCAGTGACACGCTCGGCAATATCGCGCGCGTGCGCCCGCTGCACTTGCCGAATCTGAGCCGTCTCGGTCTGGCGAACATCAAGCCGCTGGCGCACCTCGATCCGGTACCGTCCCCCGCCGGCGCGTTCGGCCGCTGTGCTTTGGCCTCGCCCGGCAAGGACACGACCACAGGCCACTGGGAGATGGCGGGCATTCATCTCGAAAAGCCGCTGCCGCTTTATCCGCACGGATTCCCGCGCGAGATCATGGATGAATTCGAGCGCCGAATCGGCCGCCGTGCGCTGGGCAACAAGGCAGCATCCGGCACCGAGATCATCAAGGAATTGGGCACCGAGCACATGCGCACCGGCTCGCCCATCGTCTACACCTCGGCCGATAGCGTCTTCCAGATCGCTGCGCACGAGGACGTCATTCCGCTGTGGGAACTGTACAAAATCTGCGAAACCGCGCGCGACATCCTGCGCGGACCGCACGAGGTGGGCCGCGTGATCGCCCGGCCATTTACCGGATCGCCCGGCGCATTCACACGCACTCCCAATCGCAAGGACTATGCCGTGCCGCCACCTCGCGGTATGCTGCTCGACCGTCTTGACGAGTGCGATGTCGAGATCTATTCGGTCGGAAAAATCTTCGACGTGTTCCTCGGGCGCGGCATCCGTGATCACGTCAAGACAAAAAACAACGACGATGGCATGGCAAAGACACTGGAGGCGATGGACGCGGTCGAGCGCGGCCTGATCTTCGTCAATCTCGTCGATTTTGACCAGCAGTATGGCCACCGTAACGATGTCGAAGGCTACGCCACGGCGCTCGAACAGTTCGACGCCTGGCTGCCGAAATTTCAAGACAAATTGCGCGAGAACGACCTGGCGATTCTCAACGCCGACCACGGTTGCGATCCCACAACACCATCCACCGATCACAGCCGCGAGTACGTGCCACTGATTGTCTTCGGCCCGAAGTCACGCGCCGGGGTGAATCTGGGCTTACGCCCGACTCTTTCGGATGTGGGCCAGACGGTAGCGGAGAGTTTCGGAACATCCATCAGCCGGGGAACAAGTTTTCTACCCCAGATTGTTTGAGTCGGCCCGTCTGCCTCCGCCGCTTACCTCAAGCATAGATTGACTTTAGGGGTGAATTGTCCGACCATGAAATAGAGCCGGGCATTCTCGCTCCTCTCGTCAGCCGGTCTGAACTAAGTCGGATTCGCTGAGCTCTCCAGCCTTAGCCAAACGGCCGGTCGGTGCGCTGCTCCAAATCGCGTCCATTAGACACCCGGGTCCCAAACAAGGCGCCACAAGAGGAATGATCGGAAGAATCAAGAACCTGAGTGCCACCAGCCGGTCGGGATTCATCCAGGCTGAGAACGGCCAGACGGTTTACTTTACGAGCGCCGCCGTATGGGAACACGACTTTCCGTTCCTGGCGGTGGGCCAGGCCGTGAGCTTCGAGCTGCAAGGCGGCCACTGGCCGAAGGCCGCCAATGTGCATTTGTTCGATAATCACCACACAGCCCGGGCGCCCGAGAAGCCGCGCGAACCGATGCAGCTCCGCTACGTTGGTTTTGATCAGGCCGGTTTTGTGCGTACGTTCCGCTTCCAGGCAGTGGTTTCCGGCGAACAGACGCGAGACTACACCGTAACCGCGGACGTGCGGCTGTTTCAGAAGTATCACATTGGGATTCAGGAAGGCCCCTCCCTGTGCACGCAAATTCTCCTTACGAAACTGGGCCTGCCGATCGACCCACAGGCGCGCGCGGTCGAACCCGTGCTGAACGAACAGGATCTGATTGCGCTGGTAGCTTCCCGAACCGTGGCCCCGCGCAAACCGTTCCGCCGCCGGCCCCGTCCGCCACGCCCTGAAATCCATCGTCCGGTTAGTCCTGTATAAAGCCCGCTCGGAACCGCGCGCGCATCTGCTACCCTCGAAAATGTGCTGCCGGCGCAACATTCGGCCATGCGGCATAACAACTCTATGAACAAACCTGTGATGGCGGGCAACTGGAAGATGTACAAGGCGCCCGCGGATACGCAAGCATTCTTTGAAGCATTCCGGCCGCTCGTCGCAGCCGCCCGGCATTGCGAAATCGTGATTTGCCCGCCCTTTCTCGATCTTCCTGCGGCGCTCGAGTCCGCGCGCGGCACGAACATTCAAATCGGTGCGCAGAATCTTTATTGGGCGAAGGAAGGCGCATTCACCGGCGAAGTTTCCGGACCCATGATCCGTTCCACCGGCGCGACACACGTCATTGTCGGCCACAGTGAACGGCGCCAGTTTTTCGGCGAAACGGATGCCACGGTGTTGCAGCGAACCATCGCGGCGCTCGAGTCTGGCCTCACTCCCATCGTTTGCGTTGGTGAGCAACTGGCGCACCGCGAGGCAGGGCAGACCGAAGCCGTATTGTGTGCGCAGTGTCTCAACGGCATCGCGGGTCTCGATGCCCAGCAGTTTGCGAAAATCCTGATCGCATATGAGCCTGTCTGGGCCATCGGTACGGGCAAAACGGCCACTCCTGAAATCGCCGCCGAAGCGCACAGCATCATCCGCCGCGAAATGCGCCAGAAGTATGGCGATCAAGCCGCGGCCAACCTGCGCATTCTCTATGGTGGCAGCGTGAAACCCGACAACGCGAAGATACTCATGGCGCAATCGGAAATTAACGGCGTGCTCGTCGGCGGCGCAAGCCTCGACGCCACCTCGTTCGCCAAAATCGTGAACTATCAATCGTGAGCGCGGTGAAGGCAGAACCCGCTCGATCGCGGCAGAGCTCGCCGCTGCTGCCCATCTTCTTGATCGTCATGGTCGATGTCCTCGGCCTGACCATCATTCTGCCTTTGCTGCCGTTCTACGCCGAGCGCTTGGGCGCGAGTCCCACGATCGTCGGTCTGCTCGTTTCCACCTATGCCGCCTGTCAACTGGTCGCGGGCCCGGTTCTCGGCCAGATGTCGGACCGCGTTGGCCGACGTCCATTGCTGCTCGTCAGCCAGATGGGCACGTTCATCGGATTCCTGATGCTCGCCTGGGCCGGCTACGCCGGCTTGCTCTGGATGGTGTTCCTTTCCCGCGTCATCGATGGCCTCACCGCCGGCAACCTTTCTCTGGCGCAAGCTTATATCTCCGACGTCACCCGCCCCGAAGAGCGCGCCAAATCCTTCGGCATGATCGGCGTGGCTTTCGGCGTCGGCTTCCTGATCGGCCCGGCGATTTCGGGTTTCCTTTCCACATACAGCTACGAATACCCGGTCTTCGCGGCGGCCGCGCTGTCTTTCACAAGTATTTTGGCGACGTATTTTCTCCTGCCCTCCGCGCCAGTGATTCCCGATTCCGAGAAGCGCGATGGCCCGCCGCCTCCCGCCGGCCGCCGTTTGCGCGTGCTCGACTGGGGTAACTACGCCGCCTACTTCCAGCGTCCCGTGCTGGCCGAGTTGCTCTGGCAATTCTTCGCCTTCACCTTCACATTCGCGATTTTCTTTTCCGGTTTCGCGCTCTTCGCCGAGCGCCGCTACACCTGGAACGGCCATCCGTTCGGTCCCAAGGAAGTCGGTTACATCTTCGCCTACGTCGGCTTTCTGGGAATCATCCTGCAAGGCGGGCTCATCGGCCGTCTCGTAAAGCGGTTCGGCGAAGAAAAACTGGTGGCTGCGGGCTTCGTGACCGCCACGGCCGGTTTCGCGTACATGGGCTTCACGTACCATCTGACAGGTCTGCTCGTAGCCAGCAGCATCGCGTCATTCGGAACTGGCGTGCTGCGGCCCGCCTTGACCAGCCTGATCACACAGCGTGCCGGCCGCGAAGAACAAGGCGTTGTGCTGGGGCTGACGCAATCCCTGATGTCAATCTCGCAGATCATCGCACCCGTCATCGCCGGCTTTCTGATCGATCGCGCGCTGCTCACCACGTGGGCGGTCGTGGGCGCCGCTGTTAGTGCGGTGGGCATTTTGATCGGAGCTTTCAAGCCGCGGGCTGTGCAGATAGCCGATCCTGGACATCGGTAACCGAGCCGCGACCAAAGGGAGCGGTTATGGTTCACCAACATGTCAGCTGCTAAACGCCCAGCCGCGTCCGCCCGTAATACAAACACTGCTGCACGTTGTCTTCTTCCAGTTGCAGCAGGCCCGCGGCGCTCTCGCCATCGATGCGCGGCAAATGCTGCAGCCGGCCGGCCGCGTCGCGCACCATGCGCAGCGTGTCCGCCAGGTACTTCCCGTTGCGATCTGGAAATGTTGCCCAGTACTTATCCGTCAGGCACGGCACATCGAGTGGATTTCGCGTGATCATCTCCAGCGTGATGCGCGTTTTCGGCCGCGCTTGGCGAATCGTCGCGACGGCCCGGCTCAGGTCCACGATTCCCTCGCCTAACGTCACCTCAGAGAGCAGAAAGCCCTCGGCGCTCGGCTCCACGGCCATATCCTTGAAGTGGGTCGATATCGCGTAGGGCGCCAATGTCTCGATCACACTCATCGGATTGTCGAGCAACGCGATGTTATTGCCCGTATCCAGGCAAACGCCGAGGTATTCGCTCGACCGCTCTTTCACCAGCGATGCCAGTTCCTGCGCGGTCCAGTCCTTGTGATTCTCGATGGCGAGCGGTATTTGCTGCTTCGTCACAATGGGCAGCACGCGGTCGATGGCCGCCGTGCTCCGCTTGACGAATTCCTGCCAATCGCTCAGTTGCGAAAAGGTCTCGTACCGCCGTCCGCCCAATGCTGCGCTGCGGATGCACAATGCTCCCGCGGCCTTGGCCCCCGCCACTGCCCGCTCGAACGATTCGCTCTCGTTGGATTTGGGTAGCTCCGCCATCACCTCGATGTACATGCCGAATTCTTCAGCGCGATCGCGTAGCTTCTTGAGATATGCAGGATCGAGCGAAGCCAGCGGCGCCTGAATCCCGCCCGCACCGAGCGCATGGCAGTATGCGAGAAATTCGTAAGTGTCGCGTGGGCGCCGCGCAGTCATAAACGACGTGGTCGCGATTCCCATGCCCGTGCGCGGAACGCCGAACGCTGGCATGGCCGCGGCGGCAGCGCCGGCTAACAATTGTCTTCGCGTCATAGATGGTAACTCCGCAGCACTTCGTCCCAAGGTTTGCGATACGGCCGCTCCAGCCACTTCGATGCTTCCGCGTCACCCACAATCTCCTCGGTCTCCGCATTCCAGCGGATCTTACGACCCGTGCGTAGCGAAATATTCGCCAAGTGGCAAGTGGTAGTGACTTGGTGGCCCTGCTCGATGTCCGCAATGGGCCGCTCACGCGATTTTACGCAATCCAGAAAATTCCGCACGTGCAGACTGAGCTGTTCCGCCGAAGATCCCGCCATTTTGAACGGCTCGATCCAGGGCTGGGGCGGCGCGCCCGAGCGTTGCGGCCCGCCCGCCGGGTGCCCGGCAAACCGTGGAATGGCGTTCAACGGATCAATTTTCAGGTCCGGATGAATTTCAAACCCCGTGCGGTCGATACCTAAACTTCCTTTGGTGCCGAAAAATTCCAATTTGCCTTCGCCCCGGTTTCCTGCGCTTGCCTCGCGCATGGAAAACACCGCCGTGAACCCTGGATACTCGAACAGCGCATCCTGGGTATCAGGCGTTTCTCCATTATCTTCGAGCGCAAACCGTCCACCGCTCGACGCCACCGCCGCCGGCCCTTTCACCTGCATGGCCCACTGCACCACGTCGATGTCATGCGCGCCCAAGTTGGTCATCTGGCCGCCCGAGTAATCCCAGAACCATCGGAAATGGTACAGCGAGCGCTTCGGGTTGTACGGCCGCTTCGGCGCCGGCCCCAGCCACATCTCATACTCCAGGTCGCTCGGAGGCGTTTCGTCAGGCGGCGACCCGAAACCCGGCATCACATTGCGGAACGACCGCATGCGCACGCTCATCACTTTGCCGATATATTCCGCGCGCAGCATTTCCACCGCCTTCTGGTAATGCTTGCCAGACCGCTGCTGCGTGCCCACCTGCACCACACGCTGGTATCGCCTCGCCGCCTCCACCATCCACCTGCCTTCGCGCACAAAAACGCTGAGAGGTTTTTCGACGTAAACATCCTTGCCCGCGGCGCAGGCCATGATGGTCATGAGCGCGTGCCAGTGGTCCGGTGTTGCTACAACCACCGCCTGAATGTCTTTGTCGTCGAGCAGCCGGCGAAAGTCGGGATAAGCCTTCGCGTGCCCGCCGCACGCTGCCACGCCCTGCTCCAGGCGCGGCTGGTAGACATCGGACATCGCCGCCAGATCCGCATCCGCCTGATTTTTGAAATCGCGGACGTGCTGGCTGCCGATCAATCCATAGCCGATGAAGCCCACCTGTACGCGATCATTTGCGCCAAGTACTCGCGTATACGCTGCCGCGCTCAGCGCTGTGAGGAAGGTCCTGCGGGTGGTAGGATCAGGATTTCCTATGGCCATAGCATTCGAGAATATCACCGATTCCGGCGACCCCTCGATCTACAATGTCCCCACGAAAGCGCCCGGGCCGCAGGGTTCTCTGCCGCTGACTCCCGAGATGCTATTGACGCGCCCGTCGGGTGACCTGTTCGGGTGGGCCCAGAACGCCGGCATGGGATGGGATCCTCGCGCACTGGGCGGCAAAGAAATTCTGCTGCTCAGCACGCACGGCGGAATTCGCAACGCTGACGGAACTCCCGTCGCGCTCGGATATCACACCGGCCACTGGGAAGTTGGCTTGTTGATGCAGGCCGCGGCCGAGGAACTGAAGGCCTTGGGCGCGGTTCCCTTCGCCGGGGCGTGCACCGATCCCTGCGACGGCCGGACGCAAGGCACCACGGGAATGTTCGACAGCCTGCCCTATCGCAACGATGCTGCCAGCGTCTTCCGGCGTTTGATTCGGTCGCTTCCCACGCGCCGCGGCGTGATCGGTGTTGCCACCTGCGACAAGGGGCTCCCTGCCATGATGATGGCTCTCGCCGCTATGCACGATCTCGCCTGCGTTTTGATTCCCGGCGGCGTCACCTTGCTCGCCGAAGAAGGCGAAGACGCTGGGCGCGTCCAATCGGTGGGCGCACGTTTCGCCCATGGTCAGATGACGCTCGAAGCGGCCGCCGAGAACCTCTGCCGTGCCTGCGCCACACCAGGCGGCGGATGCCAGTTCCTCGGAACCGCCGCCACATCACAAGTGATCGGGGAAGCGCTGGGCATGGCGCTGACACACTCGGCGCTCTCGCCCTCAGGTCAGCCGATCTGGCTCGATCTCGCCCGCCGCTCGGCACGCGCCGCTCTCGCACTTGAATCCCGCGGCATCACCATGAAGCACATCCTTGCCGACGCTTCCGTGCGTAACGCTATGACTGTCCACGCGGCATTTGGCGGCTCGACCAACCTGATTCTGCACCTGCCCGCCATCGCCCACGCTGCCGGACTGAACCGGCCCACGGTCGACGATTGGACAACCGTGAATCGCAAGATTCCCCGGCTGGTTGACGTCCTGCCCAACGGTCCGCGCTCCCATCCAACCGTGCAGGTGTTTCTCGCCGGCGGTGTCCCGGAAGTCATGCTGCATCTCCGTCGCGCAGGACTGCTCGAGTTGGACGTCCTGACCGCCAGCGGCGAAACCTTGGGCCGCATGCTCGATTGGTGGGAAAAATCCGAGCGGCGTTCCCGTCTTCGCCAGCTTCTGCACGATCGCGATGGCGTCGATCCGGATGATGTCATCATGGACCCCGCCGGTGCAACCAAGCGCGGCCTGACGCCCACCGTGACCTTCCCGCGTGGCAACCTCGCCCCCGGCGGCTCGGTCATCAAGAGCACTTCCATCGATTCCAGCGTGGTCGATCTCGACGGCGTCTATCGCAAGATTGGTCCGGCACGCGTATTTCGCACCGAAGCCGCCGCCATCGCCGCAATCAAGAGCCAGGGGCCTGATCGCATTCAGCCCGGCGACATCGTCGTGCTCATTTGCCGCGGCCCCATGGGTTCCGGCATGGAGGAGATTTTCCAAATCACCTCCGCGCTTCGTTACCTCGACTTCGGCAAACACATCGCCGTCGTGACGGATGCGCGTTTCAGCGGCGTTTCGACAGGTGCCTGCATCGGCCACGTCACGCCGGAAGCGCTCGCTGGAGGTCCAATCGGCAAAGTGCTCGATGGCGACATCATCAAGATCACCATCGACCGCGTGAACCTGGAAGGCTCGCTGGATTTAGTCGGCGCTGGAGGCCGCATCTTTGGCGAAGACGAAGGCGCGCGCGTACTGGCCGCCCGCCCGCCGCGCCCCGATCTCGCTCCCGATCCCCAACTCCCAGACGATTCGCGCCTCTGGGCCGCGCTGCAAAACGCCAGCGGCGGCACCTGGGCCGGCTGCGTTTTCGACGTGGAGAGCATCATCCACTGGCTCGAATCCGGGCGCAATTCACAAGAGCCGCATTAGTTCTTCCACGCTGAGTCCAGCTTCGAGGAGAATGTGACGGAGGGTACCTGGTCGCAGGGTTCTATGATCCGGAACCACGACTCGGCCGGATGGCCGCGTACGCCGCAGAATCATGTGGCTTCCGCGCTGCCGCGTAAAGACAAAGCCCACGCGCTCCAGCGCTTTGCGTAGGTCCCGACCTGAAAGATCGGCCGGTCGTTTTGGCATCAATTTGCGATTTCGACTTCGACGAACTCGCGGCCGGCTTCCTGAGGGACCGGATCTCCCGCCTCCAAACAGTCTTCGATGTAAAGCCCGATCGCCTCGCGTATGTTAGCTAGGACTTCCTCCCGTGAGTCGCCCTGCGTCACGCAACCGGGGAGAGACGGAACGCTCGCAACGAAGCCGCCGTCCGATTCTCGCTCTAGAACCACCGTGTAGCTCATTCCAGCTCCGTTTCTAGTGTACGATTCCGGCATCGGTCGCAGTGGACACCCTCATCCGCATGTCCTACGCTGAATTCATGGGCCGAACTCTCATCTCGCTCGGCATCCTCCTCCTCATCATCGGCCTCGCCATCGAGTTCGCCCCGCGCCTGCCATTCCGTATCGGCCGCCTACCCGGCGACATCATCGTCCAGCGGCACAACACCACGTTATACTTCCCGATCGTGACGTGTATCCTGTTGAGCGTTGTGCTGAGCCTCGTGATGTGGCTCATCAACCGGCGGTGATTATTTCAGCCGGCCCATTTTGTCGAGCGGCCAATAGACAAAAACGGCTTTTCCGTATATGTCTCTCCGCCCGACCGTGCCCCACGCGCGGCTGTCGTTCGATGAGCTGCGGTGATCGCCCAGCACGAAGTAGTTATCCGATGGCACTGTGTTCGACGCCATCGATTGCCGGTCGCGAAATTCGTCCGGAACATAGGGCTCGTCCAGCGGTTCTCCATTCACAAAGACCGCTCCATGATCGATTTGCACCGTATCGCCCGGAAGCCCGATCACGCGCTTGATGTACGACTTGCTGCGGTCCAGTGGAAAGAAAAACACCACCAGGTCGCCGCGCTCGATATTGCCCGAGCCGAACCGATACGTAAACTTGTTGATAAAAATCCGCTCGTCGTTGACCAAGGCCGGCATCATGCTCGTGCCTTCCACCTTGACCGGCTGGTAGATAAACACAATGAGGATGATCGCTAGCAGGACCGAAAACGCCAAATCCCGCATCCAGGCGAGCGCGCTGAACCACCCGGGACGTGCAGTTTTCTGCTGCGGTTCACCTTCCATGCTTGTCCGGAACCCTCAGCCTCGCATTATAGAACACGGCCGCGACCCATAGCCTCAGATCAGAGGGTGCCAATGATAACAGACGGACAAATCTGGGAATTGGTTCCGTTACCCGATTTCCGGCCGCACTTCACGCTGCGGGCGAACCGGAGCGGCAGCGGGTACGATGTGTTTTTTCAGTTGTAACGCGCGGATCTCGCTGAGCGCCCGATACGCATCCGCTCGGGCGTGCGCTACAGTCCAGTGCTCCGCCAGAATGCAGCCCCACAGGATTATGGTCAGGACCGCAATCGTCGCCAGGCCTGGGCCGGTAGTCCGCATACGTCTGACTTGTGCGAGCAATCCGTTCTCCAAAGCGGATCTCCTTTTTATTCAGACGTATCAAACAAGAAGAGGTGTGGCGCCGTGTCACGGTCGGGCAATTCCTGCCCGCCTGGTAGCTTTTGCTTTTCTCAGCGTCTCGGCGTTGAAGAAGCCTTTTGTTTTAAGCCCCGGCTCCCGCCACTCCCGAGTTCTCGAGCGCCTGCGCCAGGTCGTGGATAATGTCCTCGACCGCCTCGATCCCCACCGAGAGCCGCACCAGGCCGTCCGAGATCCCCATGCGCTCACGATGCTTGGGGGATAGCTCCCGGTGCGAGCTCATGGCCGGATAGAGCATCATGCTGTGCACGTCGCCAAGCGAGGTCGCCGGCACTACCAGGCGCAGCGCATTCATGAAGCGAAACACTTCTTGCCTGCCCGCGTTCGCCAGTTCGAAGCTGACGATGCCGCCATACAGTCCCTCTGGCAGCAGCCGCCGGATCGTTGCGGCATCCGGATGGGCCGGGTCTGCTGGAAAATGCACGCGCCCGACTTCGGGCTGATCCCGCAGCCAGGAAGCCACGCGGCAGGCATTGGCGCACTGCCGTTCCACACGCACCGCGAACGTCTTGATGCCGCGCATGGCCATGTAGCTCTCAAACGGCCCCATAATCGGACCGAAGGTGCGCGAGAGCGTGCGCAGCGTGTCGTAATGCGCCTCGTCGGAGACCACCACACCGCCCATCACGTCGCCATGTCCCGCCAGAAACTTCGTCAGGCTGTGCACCACCAGGTTCGCACCCAGTTCCATCGGACGCACCAGCAGCGGAGTCGCGAACGTATTGTCCACCATCAGGGCCGCGCCCGCTGCTTTCGCCAGCTCCGCTACGCGGTCGATCTGCCCCACTCGCAGCAGCGGATTGGATATCGTCTCCATCACGACGCAACCCGGCTTGGCTTCCCGGATTGCCACTTCCGTCGCCGCCAGATCGCAAATATCCACGAACCGCACCGCCACCCCCAGCGGCCCCAGCACGTTCATGAGCAGATTCACCGTCGCGCCGTACAGCGCGTTCGCCGCCACGATGGACTTCCGCCGATCCGTAAGCGCCGTCAGCAGCGCCACGTGTATCGCCGCCATCCCCGAGCTGCACGCTAGCGCTCCGGGCCCGCTTTCGAGCGACGCGCACAGTTCTTCGAGCGCCGCGTTCGTCGGGTTGTCGTAGCGCGCATAGCTGAACCCCGGCTCCTCGCGGCCGAATACCCGATCCAGCTTTTCCATGCTCTCGTAGAAGAAGCTCGCGGCGGTATGAATCGGCGTGGTGACTGGGATATGTCGCCCGTCCTTCTTTCGGTCGCCCGCATGCACGGCCTTTGTGTGCTGCTTCACTTTCTTTTCCATCGAATTCCGTCTTTCGTGTCTTCCAGAATGATGCCCTCCGCCGTCAGTTCGTCGCGAATGCGGTCCGCTTCGCTGAAATTGCGCGCTTTCTTGGCCTGCGTGCGTGCCGCGATCCTGGCTTCCACTTCCGCATCGGAGAGCGACTCCTTTTGCGCGCTCGGCCGCAGCACATCGAAAATGGAATCGAAGCTCTCCAGAAACGCCCGCGCCGGCTGCACGTTCTCCGTGCGAAAATCACCGGCATCCATGGCGATGTTGGTGTCCCGCAAATACTCGAATACCGCGCCCAGCGCCCCGGCCGTGTTCAGGTCGTCGTCCAGGCTGGTGCAGAATTGCTGTTCTGCTTCGGCCGTTCGCAGCGCCAACTTCTCATTGCCGCCCACCGGAAATTTCTCGTGACCTAGCCGCCACGCGAAATTGCGCAAGCGCTCCACCGCCGTCTTTGCCGACTGCAAGCCCTCAAACGTAAAGTTCAACTGCTTTCGATACGGAACCGATGCCAGCAAATACCGCACCGTCTCGGGCGGATAACCGCGCCCCAAAACATCGCGCAGCGTATAAAAGTTGCCGAGCGACTTCGACATCTTCTGTCCGTCCACCAGCAGAAATTCCGAATGCAGCCAATAGCGCGCGAACGGCTTCCCGGTCAGCGAGACCGATTGCGCAATCTCATTCTCGTGATGCGGAAAAATCAGATCCACGCCGCCCGCGTGGATATCCAGCGTCTCACCCAGATATCGGATCGCCATCACGGAACATTCGATGTGCCAGCCCGGCCGCCCCGGCCCGATCGGCGTCTCCCAGAACGGCTCGCCATTCTTAGGTGATTTCCATAGCACGAAGTCGCGCGCATCCGACTTTTCGTAGGTGTCCACGTCCACGCGCGCGCCCGCGCGAATGCCGCTGAAGTCGTTGTGCGAAAGTTTCCCGTATTCGGGGAAGCTCGCAATCCGGAAATAGATGGACCCCTCACTCTGGTACGTGTAGCCCTTTTCGCCCAGTTTCTCGATCGCTTCAGCCATTTCGTTGACGTGCTCCGTGGCTCGCGCCCATCGCTCCGGCGGCGTTAGGCGCAGCACTGCGCAGTCTTCGAAAAATGCCTTTTCGTACGTCGCCGTGTACTCCTTGAGCGACTTGTGCTGGTCGAGCGCGTTGCGGATAATCTTGTCCTCCACGTCGGTGATGTTCATGACGTGGTCGAGCTTGTAGCCGCGCGTCAGCAGCCATCGCCGCAGAAGATCATAGAACACGAACGTGCGGAAATTGCCGATGTGCGCGAAGTTGTAGACTGTCGGCCCGCAGGTGTACATCCGCACGAGATTGTCCTCTTGCGGCCGGAACTCCTCGACCTGCTGCGACAGCGTGTTATAGAAACGCAACGCCATAGTGTGGGGATTTATTCATCGTAGCATCCGGCACACCGCGGCCCGCGCTGCTACGGTTACCGATGAACGCTTTCTGGAGGTTCTCGGCGCCTCTGCGGTGAACTCTTTAGACGCTCAAATATTTCATGCTGGCGTCGAGCAACTGCTGCGTGCCCGCGTATGGTTCGCCCTGGCCTTCCCATTCCATCGAGAAGTAACCCTTGTAACCAGCCGCTTTGGCAATCGCGAACGTTTTGCCCACATCCACGCGGAAGACCTTGCCTTCGTCGACTTCAGAATCCTTCACGTGCGCAATGCAATAGGCGCGCTGGAACATGGCGGTAACGGCGTCGTAGTTGAACTTCTCGTCACCCTTCATCATGGAATTGCAGAAATCGGGAAGCCCATGCAGATACGGGTGATGGACAGCGTCGAGCACCTTTACCAGATAGAAAGCGTCCTCGGTCTGGAGATCGTCGTTCTCGAGGTTAATCACGACATTCTTCTCGGCGCCGTAATCCGCAATCACGCGCAGACTTTCCGCTGCCCGCCCCACGTCCGGCGCAACGCCGCGGGCTCCCTGAATGTGAACGCGGATGCTGGGCGATCCGATCGCCACCGCGGCGTCCACCCACTTCTTGGCGTTATCGATGGCCGTCTTGCGCTTGGCCGCGTCCGGGTCATACACGCTGGCTCTCACGCCGCACGGGATGTCGATCACGTGCATACCGGCTTTCTCCACGGCCTCACGCAGTTCGTGCAGATACGCCGGCTCGAGCGACACGAAGTGCGTGTCCAACGGCTCGATATTGCGCACGTTGAATCTCTCCCGCACCATCGACGGAAATTGGACGAGCGTCATCCCTGGCTTGGTCTTATCGCGCTCGCGGCTACGCGGGCTGTCGATAAACGCCCGGAACGGGTACGAGGCCACGCCCAGCCGGGCGCGAGGGTCGGTGGGAAAGTCGATGTGCGGCTCATTCGCCGCAAACATGGCGGCGGGACCGGCCGAGCCCGCAACCAGGGCGGTCCCCAGAAATTGACGTCGATTCATTCTTGAATTGTACAAGTAGGACAGGCATTCCTGCCTGTCCATTCTCTTAAATCAAATCGCATAGCACTCCACAATGACCTGCGGCACGCGTCTGTAATGAACATCCGTGGTTAGGACCCGCAGACCGTGCTGCATCGCGCCCGCGGCAATCCAAATGTCGTTGGTCGGTATAGGCGTCCCAGCGTTTCTCAGAAAATTCAGGATCTCTGCGTAGACCACGGCTGTTTCGTCATCAATCGCTGTAATGCTGACACCTGGGGACGAAAGAAAGCGTAGCAGTCTGCGCTCGTTCTCAGCGCGCCGGCTCCCTCCCTGAAACCCTGCGTACAGTTCCCCCAACACAATCGGGCTGACGTGGATTTGCTCGGCCGTTTCCAGGGCTGCCCTCAGTTCCGCGTGTCCGCGCATAAAAGCGGAATACGCCGACGTATCAAGCGTGAGGCGGCTCATTTCCACAATTCGGAATCGATCTTACGTTGTGCGGCTAAATGCTTGTCGAACTCCGCCGCCTCTGCCCTCGTCCAGGAACCAGCCAGCGCGCTCAGATCTCGATAGCGGGTTCTTTTGGCCGGGCTTTTGGGCGCAGTGACGCGCTCGCGAAGCAGGTTAATGACGGTGCGATTCAGGCTTGTCCCCTCGATCTTGGCTTTTTGGCGGATCACCCGCGCCACGTCAGGCGGAAGATTGCGGATGGTGATGGCGTTCATATATCTATCATTATATCGGTATGCATCACTATGATGCACTACGATGTATCCCGCCCGCATTCTTGTAGTTTTTCTTGCGTGGAGTAAAGGCCACCCCGCCCTCAGATCCGATGAAAAGCCTTCAAAATCTCCCTCATCGAGTATTGCAGCGCGATAGGCCTTCCGTGCGGGCAACTCATCGGGCAGTCCGTCGCGGCGAGTGACCGCAGCAGCCACTCCATCTTGCTCTGATCGAGGCGCATGTTGACCTTGATGGCGGCGCGGCACGCGATGGAGGCCGCAATGGCACGCCGTATATCGTCGAGCGAAACGCGGCGCAATTCTCCTTCGGCGATTTCCAGCACTTCGAACAAGACCTTCTCGAGATCCGCCGGGCCAATGGCGGCGGGTGCGGCCTTGACGGCGATGGTGCGGTTGCCAAACGGCTCGGTTTCAAATCCCATGGAAGCCAGTTCGTCGGCGATGCGTGTGTACTCGATCTGTTGTTGCGGAGTAAGCTGCAGCACGAGCGGCATGAGCAGGCGCTGCACTTCGACGTTGCCGGCGGCACGCTGCTTGAGCACCCTTTCGAACAGGATGCGCTCGTGCGCCACGTGCTGATCGATGATCCACAGGCCGTCACGCCCGGCGGCGATGATGAAGCTATCGTGGATCTGGCCGAGCGGACGCAGGTCCGAGAGCGCGGAGAGAGACGAAGCAGGTTCAGTTGCGGATTCGGGAAAGCTTCCGTGTGTATCCGGGACGCGCAGGCGCCCGGCCGAAGGCGCAGGCTCGCTGGCCATGGGGATCGAAGTGTCCCCGAAATCGAAACGCGGTTCCGGTCCGCGCACGGGGCGTAGTTGGAACTCGGGCGCTGTGGAGTCGATTTCGCTGGGGGCCGTGTCATCGGCGGGCGGCGGCATCTCGATCGGCGGGGTCTGCGGGGCGAATTCTATACCCGTCTCCGCGGCGGCCTCGTTCTCAATCATCTGCGAGAACTCGGAATACGGCATGCGTGCGGCAGGTTGTGGCGCGGGCGATGCGGAAAACGCCGGCGCCGGCCGCGATTCGATCAGCCGCCCCCGGATCGCATCACGCACAAAATCGTGCACGAAAGACTGATGGCGAAATCGCACCTCGGTTTTCGAGGGATGCACGTTGACATCAACTTCTTCGTAGCCGCAATCGAGGAAGAGCAACGCGAACGGAAACGAGGCATGCGGGATCAAATTGTGATATGCCGCGGAGAGCGCGTGTAGCAGCAGGCGGTCTCGAATCAATCGGCCGTTCACGAAAATGAAAATCGAATTGCGGTTGCCTTTCTGCACCTGGGGCCGCGAAACGAATCCGCTGAGGCGAAATAGTTTGGTGGACGGCTCATCAGGCTCGCGGCGGAATTCGGCGATGGCTTCCGAAGGCGCGACCGATGGCGGCGGCAGAAAGAGCTGCTTCTCGCACGTACCCAATTCGACCAACTCATCCAGGGCTCCGCTGCCGAACACCTGGAATACGCGCTCGCGCAAAGTGGCCACGGGGGTGACGTGCAGCAGCTCGTTGGTCTCACTCGTAAGCCGAAACGTCTTGTCAAAATGGGCGAGGCTGTAGTGCGTAACCAGCGACGCGATGTGCGCCAGCTCGGTCTGCTCGGAGCGCAGGAACTTCTTGCGCGCGGGCACATTGAAAAAGAGATCGCGAACCGTGATGGTGGTGCCGGGAGCGAGGGCGGCTTCATCGCAACGCAGCATCTTGCCCCCCGCCACCTCGACGCGAGTGCCGGTGGTTTCCTCCGCGGCGCGTGTTTCCAGCAGAAACCGCGACACGGAGGCGATGGACGGCAGAGCCTCGCCGCGAAAACCCAGCGTGGCGATGGAGAGCAGATCTTTCACATCGCGCAACTTACTGGTGGCGTGGCGCTCAAAAGCCAGCATGGCATCGTCACGCAGCATGCCACAGCCGTCGTCGGCGATGCGAATCAGGCGCCTTCCGCCCGTTTCGATCTCGATGCGGAACGATTTCCCACCCGCATCCAAAGAGTTTTCGAGCAGCTCCTTTACCACCGACGCCGGCCGTTCCACCACCTCGCCCGCGGCTATTTTGTTGGCAACCTGGTCGGGAAGAACGCGGATACGGCCCATAAAAGCAGGTGTTAGGTGCTGGTAAACCTCTCCTATTGTAATTTGATCGTCCCCCCCGAAGCTCTAGCACGGATAGTGCGCTTCCATGAGAAGGCCGGTCCGAGTCAAGCAAATTCGTTCGCGTTCACATCCTGCCATTCCCTCGTAACAGAAACAGTCCCCCGCATCGCGGCCGGGCCCAGTCCAGGCCGAGCGCAGCGAGCCGAAGGGTAGCCTGGACGGGTGGCCGCGATGCCATATCCTCATAGACGAGGGAATGG
>DATGZN010000091.1:0-5197 GCA_035297145.1 Bryobacteraceae bacterium | reverse complement strand
AGTACAGAAGTGTTAATCCGAAAGCGGTCCGAATCGGACTACTCGTCCGATTTGACCCAGACCATTCCGGAACATGGACAGCCTCCGGGGTGGACACAGACGCACCCTGCGACGTCCGAACCGGCTTCGGTCTCACCGTCCATTGCGCCGACCGAGGAAATCGTCTCGCCGTCACCGACATCAAGAATCGGCCTCGCGGTCTGGTTAAGATCGCGTTACGCAATGACCGCGCCTGCGAAAACGTACTCTCCTCCATGTCGAGTTCGGCCCGCGGTACTGCCGGTCGAACACTTCCTCGCGCTTTGCGACCGGTGGGGGCGAATATTGCGTGGTGCGTGACTCAAGCCATTTCCCTCCGCCAGCGAGTTGGCGCCGCCGAATGTAACGCGGCAGCGAAGGAAAAGTTCAAGCAATATTGACTCTGAATCGCGGCGCGCGATCTGAATTTCTGCTCGCCTCCAGTTGACCAGATTGCCGTATCCTTGGCTATTATGACGGCGGCAAACTCATCTATGCCGGATGCACCCGTAATGGATTCACGCCATCGTCACGTCAGCAGTTGCTCAAGCGATTCAAGGGACAGGTGCCCGTTTGCCAACCTGCCCGAAGCGAAGGCCGGACGGTGGGGCGTCGGACTCACCGCCGAGAATTAAGGAGTGCCGCTGGCTGAAGCCGGTCCTAGCTGGCCGGTTCGAGTTCGTCGAGTGGACCGCCGATGGTTTTGAGGCATTCGCGGTTTATGGGATTAAGGGATGACAAGGAACCACACGGCGTGGCGTGAGATGTAGCGACGATTCGGCAAGCTTGGAGTCGTCTTACTTTGCAAAACCAATGTGCGTAAAAAACCCCATCGGCCACTCTTTGCGATGGGTATTTTAGCGACATTTCGGCTCTCCCGCCTTAACCTCAGTTAGGATTGCGACTAGGTTTCCAGTTAACAGAGATTCTTAAAAGGTCCTTCTTTTGTTTGCTCCACATCCGGTACGGTAGGGCCATATCTTTTGGCGGTTCGGCTGCACTGATCCAGCGCCATGAACGAGTCCAGTCTCAGGTCCGACCCGCAGTCCAAAGCGATGCAGGGTTTCGGCCGACCAAAGAACATGTTTGCCCATCGTGATCCATTGGCTCCGTATCCACGATGCCAGTGCGGACTTTGCTTTTGGTGCAGGGACAACCAGAAATGGGATCGCATCTTCACGAAATTTGTGGTCAAGGAATACGGCGATGTGAGAGGCGTATTTCAGTCCACGTTGAGGGATATCTAGATGGAATACATTGGAAAATCACACCCCGATACGTTAGTTCGTCTAGGGCGGCCTGAAGACTTCGAGGCATTCGCCCTGGCACGCTTGAACACTCAAAACTTGGCTGACCGCATTGCGGCAGTTCTGGATCAACGGCGCAAAATTGGAGAGCAACGGCGACAGCGTGAACGGGAGTTTCTGCTGCGTCAGGCCGAACGGTCCCAGGTGATGGAGCGCAGACGCCGCGAGCCGAAAGGCTCCAATCGTCTGGTAAGGCAACTCGATGCGCTGTGCAAAGCAGTCATCTCTTGCAACGCTGCCAACGAGGCCATGAAGGAATACGGGATCTTAGACACGGCTGGGATTGCCAGCAGCGCTGAAAATGGGGGCGCTTGTGGAAACGCGTGTGTTTGACGTACCCGTTACGGTATTCAGCTTCGACGGAAGTCGCTTGGAAAGCTTCGACAGAGGCGAAGGTGTGAAGAATGTCCATCGATTCGGCGCGCGGGTTATTTTCGAGCCGGTGAGCCCGAACCACGTTGCAGGTACATATGCAATGGATTGGGGCCAGTTCGAGAAGAAAACGACGATGGTGCGCCAGGCGCAAGTTTGAGGACGTTTCTAGCAACCGAGCCAAACCTTAGCGGCGTGCGACTCAGCTTCTCAACAACTCCCGCAATCTGATCTTCGTACCTTGCTCAGCCGGACTCCTGCCATCGCCCTGAAGCCAGGCTTCAATCTTGCCCCACTGCACCTCGTGAATCGTGCCGGGCTGTCTAATGGCTACCGTCAGTCGGGTTGCCGGTCCAGGTGCATTCGCCGTGAATCCGCAATTGCGAAATTGGGCAATCGCCAGTACTGCCGCTTCATAGAGCGTGCTGGCCGTGATCACCACGCTGTGCCGGATGTTTTCGCCGTCGGTGAACGAGACGAGGCAGGTGCGGACTGTTACCGGCCAATATTACGACACTAGCGACGGGCGGTGCCACATACTGATTACTCCTGCAGCAGAGCGACCATCACCCTGAAACGGCGGACAAAATGGTAGGGATGGGTGCGTCGTCCCCAAGTCGTGTTCTAGTACCTCATCGCGCCTAGAATTCTTCCGGGGTTGCAGCAGAAAACACCTAGCGATAATGACGCACATCGGGCGCTTTTTCCGTGCCCAGGATCAGCGCTTTCTCTGAACCGGCGGCCCGGTCGTGGGCACTTCCGCGCGTCACTGACTACACGTCCAGGTGGGAACGTGCGTGCTGCTCCCACGATCTCGTTTTGCACGACGGTAGGCGCTACCGGGCCGGTGCGAGTGTTACATCCCTGGCGACATACAGGACCAACGCGATGCGGCCGGTGTCTTCCAGCCAAGGGTATTCCACGACACCGGCTCCTACTTTTTGCGACGTGCTTCGGAGCGGAACGTCCGTCTCCCCGATTTGGAGGTGCACGTTTTCCAGCGAAAGGTGCATGGAATCGACGGCGCCTGAGGCGGACGGCGCGGCCGTGGAAGTGACCTGGCCCATTACCTTGGTCCCGGCTTTAGCGGCGATGATGCCGCCTGCCTCCACGTCTTTGGAGAGCACGAAGGTAACCGGCCTCGCGGTTCCCGTCGTGGCGGAACGCAGATCCTCTATGGAAAACAGCGATATCGGCGTGCCTTCGCGCAGAACGGGGTGCCGCCGCGCCACCGTTTTCGGCACATGGGTCGTCAGCCAGCGGTAGATGAATTCCTGCATTAGATGATCAGATGCCCTGCCGCTGAAACCCAGTAGAAAACCATGAAACGCGCGCAGTCCCGGGCGAGAGGTGTAGGAGTGGAGGGGGGATAAGATCTCCCGCGCGGCGAGGCCGCCGATGATATCGGAGTAGTCGGGCTGCCAGTGGCCATTATCACCCTTGGCAACGAACGCGGTCCCGACGGCGTAAAGAAATCGCGAGCGGAGACTGCCGGTTCCTTTATAGAAATAGCGCGGATCCTGGTGAAACACGGATTGGGTGAGAGTATGGCCAATCAAGACGTGGGTGACGCTGGCGGCGTAGTCCACGCCAAATCGCTTGCCGTACCCTTCCATCCCCTGGCCGAATTGGCGGTCGGTGGTGTTGCGCCATTGTTCGATTCCGGCGCCGGCTGCGTTGCCCAGGATGACCTCCGGATCGATGAGGTTTCGCAAGCCAAGCTGAAATTTCTGGGCGGCGGTCAACGGCGCGGCATTGGGATCGTAGGTGACGTAGAAGTTCGGAATAATCCCGAGCAACCGCTGTTTCTCCTCGGCGTGCACCTGCTGGACGGCCAGTTCGTGCGGCGGCAGAGTCACATCCACTTTGCTGATGGCGGGTGCGATCTGCAGAACGAGCGGAGGGAGCGGTGGATTCTCCCCGGAAACCACGGAAACATTGGTCTTCTCGTCCGTAAAACCACCAGCCGTGATGGTGAGGGTGTAGGCCCCGGGCTCGAGCCCGGAGAAGTGGAACGCGCCCGTCTGGTCGGTAAGAGTAGTGCGCAGGGCAGTGGACCCGGGCGCCTGTAATCTGACGATGGCGGCCTCCACCATCGATCCGGAGGAGTCCGCGACGGTGCCGCGGATGGTCCCCGGCGCAGGGCTATTTTGTGCCGCGCATGACTGTGCAACCAGTAGGATGCAAATCGATGACGTAACAGCAGCCCCCCACCCGCCGCGCGATTGGCCGCGTTGTAGCTGCGCTCGCATGAACTGATTCTCGCACCGCCCTAGTCGGCAGGGGAAATGGGCCGCCAGGCAATTGAGTACCGATATTGACGGGTAACGCGCATTGCTCGCTTGTGGCACCGTCCAAACACGTCTCCGACTTCAGTCGGTGGAATAGCGACTGTACGTCCAAGTGGATTAGCAACTTCCTCCAACTTCCAGGGCGGATCAGGATGTCCGCGCCCGCATCCTTCCAAAGGTAAGTTGTTCCGTTAGGCGTCAAAATACAGTGGAACAGATGATATATCTTTTCCCTGGTTGATCATTCTCTGCGTTGGAAGGGTAATTCGCCATGGGAATGTGCTGTCGAGAGCTTCCCGATACGGAACTCTGGCGGCGAGAAGGCGCGATGAGGACGCTCAGCCGGCGCCTTCGCAAGCTGGAGGATCGCTTTGGGCTTGCACCCGAGACGGAATTCGACCGGCAATTGCGCTTGCGAATTGAGGCAGGACGACGGCGCGTTGCCGAGGCAAGGGAGCGCGGCGAGTTGTCGAGTCCAATCTATGACTACGACGAGAAAGAAGACCTCACGGGCCTAAGTGTCATTGAGATCCTTCACCGCGGACGCGCCAGGGCGGTGGCGAGAGCCAAGGCTGAAAGAGAGAAAGAGGGTAGCGCGTCCGGCTTGGCGAGCCGCGGTGGTGCTGCTACGGTTTCAGGCACCCCGGCGAAGCTGGCAGACCATAACGATGAAGGAGACTCGGCCTTTGTCCCAGCCGCCGAGCCAGCACACCTGCCAATTATCGACACGATCGCCGAGCGATACCGGGTTCCGAAGCCGAAGGAACTTGGTCTGAATGTGCATGGCGACTCGCGTCCAAACACATCCATGGCTCCGGTAGCGGAGGACAGTCAACTCCGCCTTCCGCGAATCGCCCGGGGAGCTGCCCTGCTACCCGCTAATCCGCTCTCATCCAGCCTTTGAATCGCAGATAGACGCCGATAATGCAGAGGATTTTAAGCAGGGTGCCAAGATAGACGAAGCTTCAGTCAGTCGGAGAGAGTGCGTGGGCACTCTGCTTAAAATTCCATTGTGCTAAGCCGCTGCAGCACGCCTCGAGCTATGTGTTTTGAAAGGTCACAGTATTGGTGTCAAGGGCGGAGTGAAAGTTTCCCACCGCGGCGGAGCAAAAGGGGACCACTTCGTGCTTCTTAGCAGGTGTTTCTGTGATTCGTTGGGGGGTGGCTGTAGCGGAGCCCTGCGACCCGCTTGCGGGGCGCGGTTAGGGC
>DATGZN010000090.1:0-7527 GCA_035297145.1 Bryobacteraceae bacterium | reverse complement strand
TGTTGGGTCCGCGTAGGCACTCCTTGGGCCGGCAAACAGTGGGGCATGATCCACATTCCGCGCATCGGCCAGGAAGTGATCGTCGATTTCCTGGAAGGCGATCCGGACCAGCCGATCATCGTTGGCAGCGTCTATAACGCCGAGCAAATGCCGCCCTATACCCTACCCGACAACAAAACCCAAAGCGGCATCAAATCGCGCAGCAGTCTGAAGGGCGGCGTCAACAACTTCAATGAGATCCGCTTTGAAGACAAGATGGGCAGTGAACAGATATTCATTCACGCTGAGAAAGATCTGCTGAAGAGCGTGGAAAACGACGCAACGCAATATGTGGGCCGGAACCTTACGCTGAGCGTTGCACAGAAGCAGACCGAGTCCGTCGGCTCCGATAAGAATGCTAAGGTGGCGGGTAAGTTCTCCGAGGAGATTGGCGGCGACATGTCTCACACCGTCGGAGGGAAGCGGCACGAGCAGGTCGCGACGGTTTATGTACTGGACTCGGGCCAGGAGATCCACCTGACGGGCGGGCAGAAGGTCATCATCGAAGCCGGCATGCAACTTTCTCTTATCGGCCCCGGCGGATTTGTGGATATCGGTCCCACCGGGGTCACTATCCAGGGAACTCTGGTGAACATTAACAGCGGTGGCGCCGCCGGTTCGGGAACGCCCTGCCAGACCACTTCTCCGGAGGCCCCGGATATCCTGGGTCTCGACAGCTATGGAAAGTCATGATCCAGGAACTCTCAGGAAAGGAGAAATGAACTCTTGCCGCCGGCTGCGCGTGTGACCGACATGCATACTTGCCCCCAGGTCACTGTGTTGGTGCCTCATGTGGGTGGACCGATTCTTCCACCGGGTTGCCCGACTGTTCTGATCGGCTTCCTTCCCGCCGCGCGCGTCGGAGATATGGCCACTTGTGTCGGCCCGCCTGACACGATTCTCATGGGCTCGCCGACCGTGATCATCGGGAACATGATGGCAGCTCGCCTGGGCGATCCGACCGTTCACGGCGGCGTGATTGTGCTCGGTTGTCCCACGGTCATCATCGGCGACGTGGGCGCAGGGTCAACCGTATCGCCGGATAGCGGCATGGGCAGGGTTTCTTCGGCAATGGCGCAAGCTGCGGGAACGCCGGACCCGCCCACAAATGTCGCGGAAGCGGGGCCGGCAGCAACAGGAGCAACTTCTGTCGTCACCCCTCAGGAAAAAGCGCTGCTCGCCGCGGCCGACGACGGTACGCCGCTAGTGAAAAAATGCCCGTATGCCAACCACTGATCCCGGTCCGGCTTCCGTTCCCGAGTTGCCTCGCATCCAGCAACTTCGCCACGCGCTCCGATTGGCTCGCCCCAATTCGAACTGCGAGCTCTATGTCTTGCTCGACGGTGCCCGCATCCCCAAGCTCTGGGTCATGCTGCGGGAATTCAAGGTGGAGCACGGATGCTTATTTCGAGAGAGTCCCACAGAGAACCTGACGCGTGTCGCGCCGTTTTTCGCCCGGGCCGATGCGGCCAGTGACCTGGTGCTCTGGTTGGCCCTGCAAGACTCGGCGCTGGAGGCCGCGCTTTTCCTTTTTTCGGAAGCCACGCCGGGAACGCTCTATAAGCACCTGCGTCGTTTCCTGCTGGTTCTGGACACCGAGGGCGCCGAGAATTATCTGCGCTTCTACGATCCGCGCGTTTTGCGGCCATTTATCGCGTCCAGCGCGCACGCCGAGAAGCGCCAGTTTTTCGGCCCGATCCACCGCTTTTCGGCCTACGATGCCGAGGCCTCCGAAGCCGTCGGCGAGCTCGTCCTGTCCCAGTGGGATCCGACGCCCGCGGCGCCAGACGCCGGCGAAGTCCGCCCTCCCTCAGCCACCGACATGTTTCGGCTGAGCAAGCAGCACGAAGCGGCTTTCGATCAGGATTGCATGGAACGCTATGACAAGCGTTGCCGCGCCTACTTGCGCCAGCGCTATTCGCACCGCCTCGGTAAGGCTACCGACGCCGATCTTCAGGCACTACTCGATCAGGCCAAGCACCTCAGCCCGAAGCTGGGGCTCCCTAGTGGCCGTGACGTTGCTATCACAGCGGAATTGTTAGTGCTCGGTTTTCCCTCCGAAATGCGACAGAAAATTGAGAGCATCGCGCTAAAAGACCGGCCACGCGCCCTACAGTTGCTCCGCGACCGCCTGATAGCCAATCAAGCGAATAGCGCGAGTGCGGCCGAACCCGCATGAGCGGCAGTACCGCACCAACGTGCGAATGCCCTCCCGGCACCCGCTGTATTCCCTGCACGACTGGTACGCTCGAAGTCACTGCTTATCTCCAAACAGTTTGTTGGGACACCGATCGCACCTTGGGCCTGGATTCTCCGGATCGCCCGTTTACCGGCGTGATGGTCACGGTATGGGACGACGCAGGAAGACCCGTGGATTCGAAGATGACCGACGGGAGCGGCATCGCCGTCTTTGATGCGCTCGACGCCGGTGAGGTGGGCGGAAGCGGGAGGGACTACACGTTCATGGTCAGTAAGGAGGGCTTCGAAGACAAAACAGATGACATAAACTTCCCCGAAGCTTCGACTAAGGCGTTGACGTCGACCACTGTGCACATTGACGTGCACCAGACGGCTCATGCTCTTCGCGTTCTGCGCCGCATAATGAAAACTACCGATAAGCCGGGTTTGGAATGCACCCGCAAACACTCCGCGCCCTCATCAACCACATTCACCGGCACCACGCTCGGACCGATTCTGTGGCAAGGAGAACCGGGATTGCTGGTTTTCCGTGACATCCTCTGGCTCGCCGCGGGCCTGGGCGCTCTGATCGCCGGTCTTGCGGGGTTCCTGGCGGCGCCGCCGGGTAGTCCGTTCCTGCCGGGCGTGATTGCTATCGCCGGCATCTGTCTGGCTTACTTCGGCTATTTCGGCGGCGTCATCTTCGGCCTTCCCTTCGGCATCCCCACAATTCTCGTGGCCTGCGTGGCCTTCATCGCCCTCACTGTCGTGACCATCATGTCAGCCTCCGCCCCAGCCTTTATGCATCTTCCGCCGCCGGATCCGTGGGGTTTCCCGATTCTCGCCGGCACTTGGGCCGGGTTCGGATACGGATGGCTTCCCCAGCGCCACTCCGCGTACAACAGCAGAGGATGGGAATGCCTGATACATGTGTTCGTCATCTGTCCGCTGCTGAGTGCGGCGACCGCCGCGCTGGTGAGCGCCCTGCTCCTCGGTCCTGCCCATGCCGATTTGTCCAAAAATGGGGACCAGGCGGCTGGGTACGTACTCGTCATTGTCGGTGGTGCGCTGTTCGGTGGCCTCGCCGGCCTGCTCGGATTATGCTTTGTCAACGAAGGGCAGACCAAGCTGAAGTCCGATGCCTTTCTTACAGGATTCTTATTGCCCTATGCCGGCGAGCGTTATTGCGTCCAGGGGCACCGCGGATTCATTAGCCACTTCTTCAGGCGTTCCCGCGATCCGCTTTGGTCGCCTCAGGACGAAGAAACATCTTACGACTGGTCGCTTCCCCAGGGAGCCCGGCTGCTCTGCGTCAAGGAAGGTCACATCGTGGACTTCGACGATACGCAAGACGGTTCAACATTCAAGCCGCCTGATCCAGCTTCGCTGCCGTCAATCCATGATGACGACCGGAAACTGCCAAAAGACAAGGATCAGGCAAATTACATTGCCATTCGCCATTTCGACGGCACAACGGCGAAATATCTCCACTTAATGACTAATGGCATCATCGGCGATGATTGGAACTCGAAGCTTGCCGAGAGACTCTCCACGATCAATGTTGAAAGTGGCTTCGACCCGAACAACGTGAGTCCAAACCCGCTGCATGTCCACACCGGCCAGGTGATTGGCGGAAATGGAAATATCGGCATCAGCATGTTCCCGCACCTCCACCTCTACGTGCAGAAGGCGCCGCCGCTCAAATATCGGCCGCCCGGAACCGACGACTATGATCCGCCGTCAGATTCGCATTACGCACCGTTCAAATTTGACGACCCGGACGCGCAACGCCACGGTGGCCGTTGCTGGAGCATGCGCAAATACGCCTCGTCGAACGCCGACAAAGGGTTATTGGTGGTCCCCGACGAACAACCGCCGTTCAACCCCGGCGGCTCTGCCACCAACGGCGATCCCGTCCCCGGCAGCCCGCTCGCCCCGTCCAGCTCCGGCTCCGGATCCTCTTCCGGCGGCAGCGGTCCAACGCCGCCTTCTCCCTCACCACCCGGCACGCCCCCCGTACCTGGCACTTCCGGAACGCCTCCCGGCACCACCCCGCCCGTGCCGCCCAGCCCCTGATCGCCGATTGGACTCCAGCCGGCAGAACAGGTAGTCTGTTTCCCATGCGACACCTGTTCCTCCTCACCATCTGTTGTTCCATCTGCGCCGGTCAGACCTCCCAAAAAGACGGCCTGACCCGTTGGAAAATTTCCGACCGCGACCGTCCCGCGCCGCCGGTGATCACGCCCGCCACGCCCAGCACGCAACAATCGCCAGGAAAAGCTCCGTCGGACGCAGTCGTCCTCTTCGATGGAACAGATCTGTCGAAGTGGCAGAACAACAAGGGCGGACCCGCGAGGTGGAAGGTCGTCAATGGCGCCATCGAAATCGTGCCCGGAACCGGCGACATCCACACCGCCCAAGCGTTCGGGGATTGTCAATTGCACGTCGAGTGGGCCGAGCCCAACCCGCCGCATGACAAAGACCAGGGCCGCGGTAATAGCGGCATTTACCTCATGAGCACCTACGAGCTCCAGGTTCTCGATTCCTACGAAAACAAAACCTACGCTGACGGCCAAGCCGGAGCCGTCTACGCTCAGACCCCGCCCCTGGTGAATGCCTGCCTGCCGCCCGGCCAGTGGCAGACCTACGACATTGTCTTCCACGGCCCGCGTTTCGCTCCCGACGGCAAGCTGCTCCGTCCCGCCCACATCACCGTTCTGCAAAATGGCGTGCTCGTGCAGGACTCGACCGAGCTCACCGGACCCACTGACTACATGAAGCGCCCGCCGTACAAGCCGCATCCCGCAAAGATGCCGCTGCTCTTGCAGGACCACGACCAGCCCGTGCGCTTCCGCAACATCTGGATTCGCGAACTATCGGAATGGGCTAAGATCAAGTCTCCGCCCGTAGGATGGTTTCGCATGAATCGCATCCTCGTCATTGGAGCTACCGGCAACATTGGCCGCCAGGTTCTCTCTCAACTGCCGGCCACGGGAATGCAAGTCCGCGCGCTCGCCCGCAACCCGCACACAGCTGGTTTGCCGCCACACGTTGATGTGGTACGCGGAGATCTCACGGTTCCTGAGACCCTTGACGCGTGCCTGGATGGCATCGATGCGGTGTTCCTGGTGTGGACCGCCCCACCGGCCGTGGTCGCTGCCGCCTTGGAGCGGATCGCCAAGCACGCTCGGCGCATCGTATTCTTGTCAGCTCCGCTCAAAACACCACACCCCTTCTTCCAGCAGCCTAATCCGTCCCGAGCGCTGGCCGAGCAAATCGAGCGGCTGATCGAGACTTCAGGAGTCCAATGGACATTCCTGCGGCCCGGAATGCTTGCCGGGAATTCCCTGCGCTGGTGGGCGCCGCGGATTCGCGCCGGCGATGTCGTGCGCTGGCCCTATCTCGCCGCTCCTACAGCGCCGATCGACGAGCGTGACATCGCCGCGGTCGCGGTCCGCGCCTTGTGTGAGGATGGACACGCCGGAGCGGAATATGTTCTGACCGGACCTCAATCCCTGAGCCAGTTCGAGCAAATATCGACAATCGGTAGTGTGATCGGCCGCTCGCTGCGCATCGAAGAGATGTCGCCAGATGAGGCAAGCTCTGAGCCGCTCGCGCTCATGCCTGCGGCCGTCGTGAACATGCTGCTCGACGCCTGGGCCGCGGCAATGGGTCAACCCGCGTTCGTGACATCCACGATCGCAGAGATCACCGGAGCCCCGGCGCGAACGTTCCGTGACTGGGCGGCCGATCACGCCGCGGAGTTTCGGGCGTGATCTCGAAATCGGCCAGCTAAATGGGCTGAGTTTCTGCATTCTCGCAATCCCGCACGTGCGTATAGTAGACATGCGGCTCGGAAGATTGTTGCCGGCATGGCTGGCTGTGGCGCTTGCGCTTGGATCGTCGAGTGGGGAAGATAAACCGGAATATGTATTTGGCACTACCGTCGTAGACACGTCGGGCTTCCAAGGCCGCGTATATTACCTGAAACCTGGCACCCATGCGCTGCCGAAATTCGGGCGTCTGCGTCCGGTCGGCTCAATTTACACAACCTCGTTGAACATCTGGCCGCAGAACTTCGATGAAGGATTCCCGAACATCACGGACCGGTTCGAGTGGTTTGCAATCGAGTATGCCGGCAGAGTTTGGATCGAAAAACCAGGGCACTACCGGTTTAGCCTGCTGGCCGATGACGGAGCCAAGTTGTATCTGAACAATCAAGTAGTGATAGACAACGATGGAGAGCACAGCTCAAGAGCGGTCAGCGGAAGTGCGACCCTCACACGGGGAATTCACGAAATCAAGGTCGAGTACTTCCAGGGCCCACGCTTCACTGTTGCACTCGTGCTGGCAGTTTCACCTCCGGGTGAACCGTGGCGCATTTTCAACACGAACGATTTCAAGCCTCCCAATGATCCGGAGCAGTTGCAGAAGGGCGAGATCTCCGACATAGGCCCAACAACTCAGTAGCGCCGGAATCTGAGGCTTTCGCGTGGGGACCACTCGCGGTGGCGAGGGAGCGGCCAACTACTGTATGGGAGCGAGGCTAAGGGCCGGCAATACGGCACCCCGATTTACGTCATCTGATAGTGTGCTTTGTGACGGACGTGTCTACGGCCGAAGTTTTCCAGCAGAGGAGCGGTCATTGATCGACTCAGAGCAGAAAGAAGAGGATAGATTCATGAGCGAGCCAACCAAACCGGAATCCAAACCGGATGACCTGACGAAGACGACAGAACCAAACAGCATCGAGCTGACGGAGGAGGACTTGAAGCGAGTTTCTGGCGGCGACGCCAAGCACAAGAATGAAATCCAACTTTAGCTGGTAGGGATCCGTTGGACTGCTTTCCACACGACCCGTCGCAGATCCCACAAATCGGCGGTTATGTAGCGGACGTCCCTTACGTCCGGAATTTTATCCGCCATACGGCGCCTGCGTGGCTGGACCACGTGGCGCTGGTTTCCGGGTTCGCGCCACCAGAACGAGATAGCGGCTTCGCGTGGTGCGATCTGGGCTGCGGGCAGGGCGTCACCGCAGCGATTTTGGCTGCAACCCACCCCAAAGCGTCCTTCCATGGCATCGATGCGATGCCGGTCCACATTGACAGCGCGCGTCGCTTTGCCTCCGAAGCCGGGATTCCCAACGTCAGCTTCCATGCCGCGGATTTCGGTAGTGGGTCAGTTTCAAATCCTAGCGCGCTCGCCGACCTCAAGCATAGCTTAGCTCTGAGGTGCGATCATGCTTCATGATCTCGCCACATTGTCCTGGAGTATCTCTGGCGGGGTCAAAGGAGATACACAAATGGCTAT
>DATGZN010000089.1:0-12391 GCA_035297145.1 Bryobacteraceae bacterium | reverse complement strand
GCCCTAACCGCGCCCCGCAAGCGGGTCGCAGGGCTCCGCTACAGCCACCCCCCAACGAATCACAGAAACACCTGCTAAGAAGCACGAAGTGGTCCCCTTTTGCTCCGCCGCGGTGGGAAACTTTCACTCCGCCCTTGACACTCTGGCGGACCCCGGCGGGAAACTGCACTGCTACCTGCAAGCCCGGACCGGGGCTGGAAGGTTTTTCAAGAACAGTCTTGTCTGGCCTGTCACTCGATCAATGGCAAAGGAGGCCGCATCGGACCCGAACTCGGACCAGAGCGGCAGCTACCGATCAGCATCGTGCGGTTCGCCGGCGTGATGTGGAACCATTCGCCTGAGATGTGGCGCGCATCGGAAGCCCGCAATGTCCCTCGTTCTGCATTGGACGGGCGACAATTTGCGGATCTGGTCGCTTTCCTCGCCAGTATCCGCTATTTCGAGCCCTCCGGGTCTCCGCAGGAGGGGGCGACACTATTTGTTGAGCGGGGATGCGCTGTTTGCCACGGGCCACAGGGTGAGGGCACCCGCAATGGGCCGGCGCTCCGCGGGCGTGGCAGGTCGTTTACTGTAATCACAATCGCGGCGGCCCTGTGGAAGGACGGACCCAAGATGTACCAGCGCACTCGAGAGCTCAAAGTACAATGGCCCGATTTCACCGAGGGCGATGCTGGAAACCTCGTTAGTTTCTTGAACGCGCCCGTCCCTGGGGCCATTGTCCAATGAATGACTGAGCCACCGTTCGTCCATCTCGCCAACGCTCCGTCAGTTGTGCAGGTGATCACGATGGAAGCCTACCACCTAGTAACCACCGGGCTTCCGGAGCCTGATCGGGATACGGGCGAGGTGACTGGAGTATGCCAGAGGAAAAGGACAAAGCAAACCAGCAATCTAACCGGGGCTTCACGCGGCGCGAGTCGTTCGTCAAGCTGGGCTTAGGCAGCCTGGCGTCGGCGGGTGTGGGCGTTGCGGTATCCGGCTATGAATTCCTGTCGCCCAATGTGCTCTACGAGCCTTCTCCCATCACCGATGTGGGCAAAGC
Source organism: Bryobacteraceae bacterium (assembly GCA_035297145.1). GTDB lineage: Bacteria > Acidobacteriota > Terriglobia > Bryobacterales > Bryobacteraceae > QHXW01. Next base: position 11,349 of record DATGZN010000089.1, on the reverse strand, counting down.
GGACCAGTATCCACAAGGCTCCGTGACTGCCGACCCTAAAGCGGGCATTTACATCATCCACGGACCCGAAGGGTTTTACTCTCTGTCGGCCGTCTGTACACACCTGGGGTGTCTCACCACGTGGGCGCCGGAGTTGGGGAAGTCGGGGCTGATCGCCTGTCCCTGTCACGGCAGCAAATTCGATCTGGAAGGGACGAAGGTCGACGGCCCGGCGCCGCGTCCGCTGCCTTGGTTCAGGATGTGGATCAGCGATGAGGGCAACCTTATGGTGGACCGTTCCACCACGGTTCCGGCGCGTCAATACCTGAGGACCTGAAATGGCGAAACCTACGTCACCGGCCGGCCGAGACCTCTCCGGGCGGTAAACTCCAGCCAGGAGAGAGTGCATGCGTGCAACTGTGTTTCTTTCATTGCTGGCAAGCGCTCTGGCACAGACTACGCCGGCCGACTGGAAAATCGTGAAAGATTCCAAAGGCGTCTGCCAGATTGCGGTTCCGCCGAACTGGGAGCCGTTACCCGAGACTACGGGTGCGGCGGTGTTTCACGACGTCACAACCGGCATCGCCGTGGTCACCAGCCAGGCCGGCCAAGCGTTCCAACCGCTGACGGCAACCTTACAGAAGTTGTTTGGTATCCGCAAGGACAAACTTTTCGAGAATTCCACGAGGCGAATCTTCTATCAGGACAAGATTTCCAAGCATTCGGGAGACCCGAACGCATACCGCGCCAGCGTGCCGGGTAAGGGCGGCACGTGCAGTTGTCACGTTGTGGTTCTGCCCAGCATTCCCGAGGAGACCGCGAAGAAGATCGCGCTGAGCCTCGGACCGGCACCGGAGTAGACCGAGGCGTTCCGCCCCGATCAAGGGGTGCGGGACTGCCCCTGCCCGCCGCAGTCAATGCACACTTGTTCGATATCGAATTTTCGACTGTAGCCATCCCCGTAGCCAAGCTGGTGGACGTCGGCGGAATTTATGGACGATTTGAACCGCAGTCGGTTCCCAAATCATTGATGATGGACGGGGGCGGAAGCGGTGGACGACAAGCCTTCGAACTACGAACCAGAAGCCGGCCGCAAATGCGTTTCCCAGGGAGTAATCCTGAAAAACGCGCCTAAATCGTGCTCAATGAGTGCGTTGCCCTGAAGTCAACAGTTGAAGAGGAAGGCTTACCACTAGCCGATCCATCGGTGCCGATCACTCCGTATCGGCGATTTGACCGGTTATTGATGCGCGATTTTGGGAAAGGCTCTTCCCATAGATGGCCGGTCCGCCTTGGCGCCGCTCATGCGATCGCTGTATACGCGCTCAATGGTCCAGCCGCGCTGCTGGGACTTCCTGGACAGCGGGATTCTGCTCGAAGCCTGGGGCGTCACGGGCGCGCAGCGTTGTGGACACGCGTGTGTAGATGGCTGCTCGCTTAGGCGCCGCGCTCATTGCACGTCCCCAGAACTGGATTTGGTGATTTCGATCACAGAGCCACCCTGAAAATCTTCGGATCGGGCACCAACCCCGAATGCGTCTCCGTGACGATCGGCTTTCGGCGAAGGAGATCACGGGCGGCTTCACGGTTGCCATCACGGAGAATCTGAGCACCGAAGGGCTCTATTGCATCTCCAGCAGGCTATTCAAAACCGGCGAACGTCTCCGATGCGAGCTAGTTATTCCGAATGCTCTCGGCTTGGATACCCCTATCGTGATCGAATGCCATGTCACAGTTCAACGAGTGGAATATCAGCGGAGTGGCTTCGGCCTGGGTTGCCATATTGAGGATTACTCGCTTAGCAGTGGTGGGCAGCCACAGAGTGGGTGAGAAGTGCTGTCTTGGGCGCAAGGTTCCAGCACCCTACGGCGCCGGCGGCGGTTGACCCGTGCGAAGAGCATCGCGGGAGCGCTACTGGCCGATAAGCTTCCTGCGTCTCGCGACTGGATAGCCCGGTCCGAGCAGAGCATCAACAGGGGTCTTCGAGAAATGGGCTATGCTGGCGTCAGTTTAACGCTACTCACCCGTTCCTTTCGGATCGACTTTTGGAACCAGAGCCCTTTCCGCACTCTCTTCGGCCGCCACAGCGCTCACCAAGTCCGCCAGTTCAAGGTCCAGGATCTTGGTTTCCATGCCGCGACCCAAATTGGGGTCACCGGTTTCGGCGCGGCGGCGGTCAAGCAGGCGGAGCACCGCTTCCCGTTGCTCCAGCCGAACTCGTAGGCGGTGAGAAACCATCGCGGCCCTTCGGGTTTGAGGTGTACACGTTCCGTAGCATGTTTATAACCAGGTCTAGCTGTTTTGCAAGTGCGTGAATTACAATCTGCATGCAGGTGTCTCGATTGTTTAGGTTTCTCAAAAACGAAACAGTTCCGCAGGAAAGGAAAACATTTCGCAACTATTCAGCAGGCGACTCACCGGCCGGAGATGCGGGCGTTTCTTGGTGTAGCCGAGGCGACTGCCACTTCCTCATGTGCTTCCACGCCTGCACAAGCTCTTGAATGGACCGCGCACTGGGGGAATGGTTCTCATCCAGGCTGCCTAACGGCCGGGGCGGTATCAACCGGGTTGAGTGTGGATCTGGACCTTGTGCCCGATTAGTTGAGGCTGGATATGGAGAGTTTTCGGAGGAGTTTGAAATCTTCTAACATCTTGGCGGTTCCCATAACGACAGAAGTCAGAGGGTCGTCGGCCAATGAAACCGGAAGATTGGTTTCTGCTTGAATCCGCTTGTCGAGATTTTTCAATAACGAACCGCCGCCCGTCAGTACGATTCCCCGCTCACTGATGTCCGAGCTCAGCTCAGGCGGTGTGCGTTCGAGCGCAACGCGAACGGCTTGAATAATCGAGGATACGCAACCAGAGAGAGCTTGCCGGATTTCATCATCGATAATGGAAACTGTTCTCGGGATACCGGCCGTGGCGTCCCGCCCTTTGACTTCCATGCTGGAGGGGCGGTCCAGCGGGTAGGCGGAGCCCACCTCCAGTTTGATGGCTTCGGCCGTACGCTCTCCGATTACCAGATTGTGCTGGCGTTTGAGGTGTTCGATGATTTTTTCATCCATCGCGTTGCCGGCAACGCGCACGGATCGTGAGTAAACGATGCCGCACAGCGAAACTACGGCAATATCCGTAGTGCCTCCACCGATGTCGACAACCATGTTGCCTGTCGGTTCGGTCACTGGAAGCCCGGCACCGATTGCCGCGACCATGGCCTGGTCCACCAAGTGCACTTCACTGGCTTTGGCCCGATAGGCCGCATCCAGCACCGCGCGCCTCTCCACGTCGGTGGTCTCACTGGGCACACCCATCACGATGCGGGGATGTACAAGACGCCTTCTTTTGTGAGCCTTCTGGATGAAGCTGTGCAACATCTGTTCTGCTGCATCAAAGTCGGCAATCACTCCGTCTCGCATTGGCTGGATTGCTACCATGTACCCCGGCGTACGGCCCAGCATCTCTTTCGCGTCTTTCCCAACGCTCTCTATCTGTCCGGTCCTCTTGTTGAGCGCAACGATGGAAGGTTCATCGACCACGATGCCTTTGCCCGTGGCATATACCAAAGTGTTCGCGGTACCAAGATCGATAGCCAGGTCGGACGAAAACATGCGCAAAAGTGAGCGGCCGGTCATCGGAAACCTGTACGAAAGTATCTGGCACGTTCAAGAATGGCAAGGTTGGAATTCGTTAACGGCGAAACATTAACAGACGTTGGCACTACGAGCACCTACCTCGAAACAGCCAACGGCTGCGGTCGCCAGAATGAGATGACCTGGATAGGCCCACCCTCGAAGTCGCCATAACCATTTTGGAAGCTGAGAAAGAGCCGAGCGGAAGCCGGAAACCGGCCAGCGTCGAGATCGCCAAACAAATTGTGGTTCAAATGCGGCAGCCCGAACCAAGCCTAACGGAGAATCTAACCCCCCGAGTTTTAGGGGACATGGCTGTTGGACCGAAGGTGTCTCAGAACCCGGTCGATTGGGCCGCCGCAACGCCACAAAAGACGAGCGCGGCCAGTACTGGGTCTTTTCAGACCATCTTTACCTACGTGCTTCGTTAAAATTCAGACTGCCACAGCGCGCTCTGTGAATTGGCGGAGGTGTTGGCCGCGGCCGCGGCGGCGACGAGCGTAAGCTGCGGCTTGGGCTGCAAACTGGCGTTAGGCTTGGCCGGTTCGGGCTTCACGATATCGATGTTTCCCTTGAAATACGCACCGTCCTCGATCACGATGCGTGCCGTCGTGATGTCGCCCACCACCCAGGCATCCTTGCGGACTTCCAGCCTGTCGCTGGCATCGACGTTACCCTGAACATTTCCCAAAATTACGACCTCGCGCGCTTTGATGTGGCAACGCACCTTCCCGTTGGGGCCGATGGTCAGCCGGTTCTCCTGGAGTTCGATGCTTCCTTCCACGTCACCGTCAACGTACAGGTCTTCTTTGCTGTAAATCTGGCCGTTAATTTTCACGGCTTTCCCGATGCTGGCCTGGGCGCGTGTACCGTCCGGCACAGGGGTTTTAAAGGGCATGGTGGACAAAGGTGTTGCCTCCTTCTTCGTTGGTTCTGTCGGATTCGCCGGTGGAGCCGCCGCCTGTCGTGGCCCTGGTGTGGGAGCCTCTTCCCGGCTACGTTTGTTGAAGATACTCATGAGAGCTGTGCTGCTCGCCGTCGATAAGTTTCATGTGCTGCACTGGCTGAATGCGAACGTGGCAAGCACAGTGGACACTTGCGCAGGATTCCTACCACATTGTCAGCGAGAATTTTCAGCATGTTCAATGATGTCTTTGGTTATCCACACGCCGAATTGCCCGTGAGGGAGTGGAAAACTTTCAGCATGCGAAACCACACATAAGCCGAATCGGCTGGAAGCGCTGCCTGTTCTGCCACCCTTCTACGGCAAATATTTTCGATCCGCCGCAACTGGCTGATCTAGCGAAGGCAGGCAATCATGGTCCCGTGCGAGCGGGTTTGAGTTTACACTTTGCTGAAATCGGCGGCGGTGAGAGTGACGGGCGGGCGCTCGTTCACTGCTTCTGCGTGGAACGATTTTTCTTCCAGCCCTGGTAACTACGCGCGAGTTCTTCAAGCTCCAACTCCATGCGGCAGTCGGGTGGGAGCAGCCAGGCGGCAGCCCCTCCAGCCGGTCAAAGATGCGGGTGAGCACGGTGCGCAAGGGGGCGAGACCTGGTGGTGCGCGCCGCGGAGTGGTCGGCTCGATGTACAGGGTCGGCCCGGCTCTGGGCCGGCACGATTGAAATTAATGCCTATCTGGTGAGTGTTTGACCGACGCTAACCAACAAGTGGACTTAGGCACGAACGGCTTCCGACTCGGCCAGCCCTTCTTGCCGCCACTGATGGATGCAAGCAGCGATGATGCAATCAAGTGCATCCGTCGCGTTCCCGCCAGCTTGGAGCATGGCGTGCTGGAGTACCTCTTGGAACTTAAACAGCGCATCCGTGTCGGCCCTCTTCAGAATATCCCCAATGGATTGCAGAACGCGGGCATCGTCCTTGCTCTCGACCGTGAATTCGACGGTCGCCATCTTTCCGAAGCCGATCATCTGCCGGAACACCCTTACCGGGAGCATCCGTGCGGCAGCGACTAGATCTTCACCAATGCGAACTCGTTTCGCTCCAGCTTCACTAGCGCGAAGGCATTCCCTAGGTTCTCGAATTTTCGCAGCTCCGGTTCCGACATATTCCGGAAGACCGCTGCCTGTGCGAGCTTGAGGGAAGCGTAGCCAACTTGCTTGCTCAGCCCGCTGACCGAGGGAAAACCATGCGACATGAAGTCGTCGAAGCCATGGTAACGGGCACCAGTTTCGCTCTCTCCATCGCCAATTGGCCGCTCCATCGACTCCCATAGGTGGCGCTCCTGAATCGCGAGAAGCTGGCGGCCTAGGAGAACTCGACACACAACGTTGGCGCTATTCAGGAACCGCAGAGCGTCTCCGCTCCGGACCAAGAACGCCACAGCGTCGGCGGCAGTGTCCGCAACTGCGCTCAAACTCAAATCCGAATCAAGTCGCTGCTCGAGGTTTACCAAATCCAGCATCTTCGCTCCGATCACGCCTGCACTTCTGTTTCATGTTTAGACGCGCCGACCTAGAGGAAGTTGCAGAGGCAGCAATCGTTCTCAAATCCGATCGGGGATGGGACGCGCTTCGAGGAAACAGGACAGGGTCGGTCGGCCTGTTGCCGTTCCGCGTTTATACAATATGCGCATGAAGATTCACTCTGCATTAATCACAGCCGTTCTAGGCTGCACAGGGGGAATGGCCGCCAGTCTGAATTGCGATCTCAACGAATACCGGCAATCCAACGGACTGGCTGCGACACTGAGTGGCGCGGGCCTGCAACTCACCTGGCAAGGCGCCCAAGGGTGGCAATTGCGGACGCTTTTCACGATCCGCGACGGCCAGCCTGTCATTGTGGAACTCGCCGTTCAAAATGCGACCGGCGCATGGGCCGTGTTGGCTCGCGATCTCACGCCCGAATTCGAGGTCACTAGCGGGCGCCGTCGCATTTCCGAGCAGCAACTAGAGCCGCTGAGACGACTCGGCATCCCCGTGACCGCCGAGTTGCTGGAGAAGGAGAAGTGGAATGCGTTCTGGGACGCCCCACTCGAGATTCCGGGCACCGTGGGAACCAATCCTGATCTGCCGCGCAAACCGGACGAGATCCGGCGAGCCAAAGCTAGCTATCACGCGACTGGCTGTCAGGTGAGGACCAACGGCGCTCGGATCGAGGTGACGTTTCCGGGCCTCGAGATGGGTATCTTCTCGGGACAATTGCGGTTCACCGTGTATAAAGGAACCAACCTGCTACGACAGGAGGCCATCGCCAAAACGGAGGAGCCCTCGGTGGCCTACAAGTACAACGCTGGACTGAAGGGCTTCGCGACGAAGTCGCGCGTGAGATGGCAGGATGTTGCGCGCGCCTGGCAGTTATATGAATTTGGTGGCGCGAATAACTCCGACCCCGTCGCGCTTCGGGCGCGTAACCGGCTTGAGATCGTCGAATCCGACGCAGGATCCCTTGCCATTTTTCCTCCACCGCACAAATTCTTCTTCGCACGCGAAATCGAGTTAAATCTCGGCTATGTCTGGTATCGCAAAGACAGCGACACGTCTTTTTCGGCTGGAATACGGCAGGCGGAACATGAAGAGGAGTACCGCCCGCACGGGGTATCCGACGAGGTTTGGAAAAGGCGCGTCGACCAGTCGCGATCGAACCTGGGGAATTTCGCGTTGTACAATGCGCCGCCTGGGACTTGGCAGCGTATGTCGGTCTATTATTATCTGAGTCCAGAAAACGCCGAATCCACAGAGCGATCGGTGCTGGCCTTCACCCACGACGACCGTTACAAGCCGTTGCCCGGCTACCAAGTGCTGGTGAGCCACTTCCACACTCATTTCAACGAGCAATTGTCGGACGCGGGAACAATCGACTTGCAACCTACCTGGATTCCCGTTTTTCGCGCGCTGGGGATCAACATCGCCATGATGTCCGACTTCCACTCCGACGGGCACCCGTCCGATCCGGGACCGTTGCGGCTGAAGGAGCAAAAAGTCTATTTCGAGGGCTGCCGCCGCCACTCTGATCGATCATTCCTAATCATGCCCGGCGAGGAGCCGGATGCTTTCCTGGGAGGCCACTACACGATGATCTTCCCGCGGCCCGTCTACTGGACTCATGTTCGACAGGCTGGGCAGCCGACCGTCGAACAGAACACCGAGTACGGTCGTGTGTATCATGTCGGATCGGCAGCCGAGGAGTTGGAGATGCTGCGCGGCGAGCGGGGATTGATCTGGCAAGCGCACCCGCGCGCGAAAGGGTCTTCGGGATATCCAGACGCCGTTCGTGAGAAGCCGCACTTTCTGAGCGACCGCTTTCTCGGTGGGTCGTATCAATCGCTGCCGGTGGACCAATCAGAGCAGCGACTGTGTGAAGCGCGATGCTTGGCGTTGCTGGACGACATGAACAACTGGACGTCGGCCAAGTACATGATCGCCGAAGGCGACACCTACCAGAAGTTTCCCGACGATGAGACCTATCCTCAGCTCATCGTGAATTACGTGAAGCTGGATCGCGTCCCGAAATTTGATGAAGACTGGAGCCCGATCCTGCGGGCCATGCGCGCCGGGGATTTCTTCGTCACGAGCGGAGAGGTGCTGTTCGGAAAGTCTGAGGTTGAGGGCACAGGGGCACAACGTGTTTTCAAAGCTGATGTCGAATGGACGTTTCCGCTCGAGTTCCTAGAACTAGTGTGGGGAAACGGCCAGACAACCAACCGGCAGGTGGTCCCAGCCGCGGATCTCGCTCCGTTCGGAAACCGGCAGTTCCAAATCCCCTTTGATGCCACCGGAAAAAAATGGGTTCGTTTCGCGGTTTGGGACTCGGCCGGCAACGGCGGCTTCACTCAACCAGTGCATTTGAGGTAGCGACGGCGGAAGAAACTCGTAGCTCGGCCGATCAGAAGAACAGGCCCGGCTCGTTCGACGCCGTATTGCCAACACGCAACGCATCGGGTGTCCTCTCGAATGCTCTTGAGCCCGGCTGGGTGGCGACAAAGATGGGAGGTCCGGGAGCGCCGGACGATTTGGACGCGGGGTACCGCACGCAGGTGTGGCTCGCAGTCAGCGACGATCCGGCCGCAACGGTCACGGGCGAGTACTTCTATCACATGCGGCTTCGCACTCCGAACCCAGCCACCCGTGATATCGAACGACAGGAAAGGCTACTCGACGCCTGCAATCGCTTTTCCGGAGTGGATCTGCTCGCATGCTGAACTTCTGGCATAAAGGCGTGTCGGATTAGAAGTGAGGTTGCGTCGACGGTCGGCGGCCCCTGTCTTACTGTATTGGAATCGGTCTTCCGCTTGCAGTGGGCAAAGAAACTCCCAGAAGTCTCGCGACCGTTGGCGCGACGTCGACGTTCGCAATCCTCTCTACCCTGGCGCCGGCACGGACTCCATACCCGCTCGCAATGAATATCGCGTCCATGTCCGGATCAGTAGCCAAGTATCCATGACTGCCGGCTTGCTGTGGAATGGCGGCCGTAACCGGACCTCCGGTGGAGCCCGAGAACGAGTACCCGTCCTTGGCAGTGAGGACCAGTTGGCCTATTTGCACGTCTCGGTCGGGCTGCGGCAAGCCAAGCACCGCAAAACCATCCGGGCCAATGATCTTGTCGATGCCTTCGACGCCTTCGAGTGCCCGAACCACTTTCGGGGTCAGTTCCGCGGCTTTCGATTGATCGAAGTAGACATACGCGGATCCACCTTCCGGGAGCACGTATGCTTCGCCTGCGAGGCTAGCGGCGGCTAAGGCCACGGCAGGGCGAATCTGTTTCGTGTATTTCTTGAATCCGTGGTCGGAAACTATGATGAAGGTTGAGTGCTCGCGCATGCCTGCGGCGTTCACGGCCTCGAGCAGTCTGGCAACGCAAGCATCCAAAAACGCGAAGGCTGACAAGGCAGCCAGGCTGCCTGGCCCATATTCGTGGTGCACCGAATCAAGCGAAAGCAGATGAAACAGCAAGAGATTAGGTTTGTGCTCGCGGATGAGGTGAACAGCAGCCGTCGTCCAGATCTGGTCGCGGAAAAGGATGTTTGATCGCTCAAAGTTTTCGAGATCGGTGGCACTGATGATCCCTTTGCGGATCATTTCGCGTTCGACTGGCCCCTCCGGCGATGGCCACTCACTGAAGGGCCACGTGATTGTGGGTGCTCGGTTAATCGCCACCCAGTTCACCTGCGCCGTGGTGAGCCCAGCTTTATAAGCAGCATCATAAACGGTTGGAGCGTGAACCATCTTTTCCTTGTCGATCGTCTCGTCGACCTTGACCGGAGGCCAGCCGCCCGTTCGTGAGATCGTTCCGTTGGCCAACAAGCCGTGCTGGTCGGAACGAACGCCCGTCACCATAGTGGTGTGATTGGGCCAAGTGATGGTTGGATTGACTGTGGTCATCCGTGCCCTCACACCGTTTTCAATAAGGTGGCGCAGCGTGGGAATCGGAAGCCTCGGATCGTCCAAGGAATACGCGGGAAAGCCGTCCAGGCTGATCATCAACACCATGCGCTGCTGCGCGGGCTCTTGCGCGAATGCGGGGGAGAACAAGACAGCAATCATTGCCAGCGTAACCAGGAATTTCATGGGTTCATAGAATTCTACAACTTGCTACCCACGAGCGAGGACCACGACACCGGCGAGAAACCTCTAGGGAACCCGACAGGACCACGGATTCCGCTCGGGAAATTCCGAGACTAGATCGAGGGTGTTCAAATTGCACCGAGTCAGCCACGGGGAGATGGCTACGACATCTTCAAATCTTCCAAAGCTCCGACCAGCGCTGCCTTCGTTCGGTAGTTTATGGAGAGGTCCATCAGTCTAGAAAACGTGGCCAACGCATTCACCAAAAAACGATCGACGGTCTCCACATGGCGCGACGTTTGGCCATGGTGAACAAAAGCTGAACGAATTCGATAGACCTCGTCAATGTTTTTGACAATGTCCTTGCGCTCCTGGGTCGTTTGGCCGATCAGAAATGCCATGCGCTCTCCCAGGTTCTTTTGGATGGGCTCATTTGCGTCTCTCAGCAGCATAGATTCGAGGGCGGACAGGGTGAAGACGAGCTTGTCAGAGACCTCGACGGCCAGTGTCTGTCTGGAATACAGGATTAACGCGTCGTACAGGCTCCGGCGGAACTCGGTGGACGTGTCCAGAGCTAGGCGATGCAGATTTTCCAAAACTCCAGGCCGTAATTGAAGACTTCGATCTAGGTGCCAGTCCACCGCACGCTGATCCTGGAGACCCCGGTTGATGTGGTCAATGCGATCAGCGTTCATGAACACCTCTGTCAGCTCTAGAGGTGCCCTCGCGACGGTCGGAGTGCAATAGCTAGTGAGGCGCGAATTAAGATTGGCTGGCGACAGAAATCTCAAGAGAGCGGTCGCGTTCTGGGCTCTTGCTTGCGCGATTTCGACAGCTTTACCCCTTTCCGCGCGAACAGAAACGCAAGCCGCCAAGCCGGCCTGAAGTTCTGACCTTCTATGGTTAAGAGCTGCCATGCTCGAAGGATCTTCACGGACTTTGGAGGGTATTCGCCCCCACCACTCTTCCATGATCTCCCTGGTAAATGTACGGAACGCGACATCACCGATGCGGAATTCTGTCGATGAATAGGTTTGGAAGAGTGGAATCCAGATATCGAAATCCCGGACAGCCTCTGCGCCGCGCCCCTCGGGTGAGACACGGAAATCAGGGACGGATTGCCGTTCGCTGATACCTCGTAGACGAACGGATGTAATCGTAACAGAATGAGGGTGGCTGGCGAAGCGGAGGTGGGCTCTGCTGGAGAGCAACCCGCC
>DATGZN010000088.1:0-37096 GCA_035297145.1 Bryobacteraceae bacterium | reverse complement strand
TGCGGATCGGACAGCACTTCGAAACCGCGGCGGAGCTGCATAAAGGCTTCCGCATCGCCCGTCTCGGCGTTGTCCGGGTGCAGACGCGCCACCAGCATTTTGTAGACGCGCTTGATCGTCTCCAGCTCCGCCTTGGGGCTGATCTGCATCAGATCGTAATAGTCAACGAACTTTCCTTGGCTCGGCATGGGGACTTGGTGCGAGTCGCTTCCCTTTATTCTAAGCGTGTGAGAACGGTAAGTCGCTACTATCTAAGGTAAGTGGTGTGACAGATGAGTCCTGCGGGAAGCGACCAGACATTTCAGAGTACGGTACTGGGCGGCACGGGTCTATGTGTAGGACGCCTGGGGGTGGCGGCGAGTTATGGCGTTCCGGCGCGTGCGGTCGAGCAGGCGTTCGAACGGGGTGTCAACTACCTTTACTGGGGTAGCCGCCGCAGCGGCGGATTCGCACAGGCGATCCGCAGCTTGAGCCCCCGCCGCGATCGATTCACCCTGGTGATTCAGTCCTACTCCAGAATCGCCGCGCTGGTTGGGCCGAGCATCGAACGCGCTCTGCGTGAAATCAAGCTGGATTATGCCGACATCCTCCTGCTGGGGCTCTGGAACAAGCCGGTGTCCGACCGTATTCTCGACGCGGCGCGCAAATTGAAAGATCGCGGGCTGGTCCGGTTTCTGGCGCTCTCATCACACGACCGCCCATTGCTTGGACGGCTGGTTGAAACCCGAGCGTTCGACGTCTTTCATTTCCGCTACAACGCCATCCATCCGGGTGCGGAGTCCGACATCTTCCCGCACATTCCTGAACAGGATCGCGCCGAGATGGTCGCGTACACCGCCACCAGTTGGAAGCAGTTGCTGAGTTCCAGGAAATTGCCCGCGGGCGAAAAGGTTCCGGCCGCCAGTGATTGCTATCGATTCGTGCTCTCGCGACCCGAGGTGGATGTTTGCATGACCGGACCGTCCAACGCCGCGCAGATGGAGGAAGCGCTGCGGGCGTTCGGCCAGGGCCCGATGTCCGAAGCCGAGATCGCCTGGATGCGGCGTGTCGGGGCGGCGAAGCACGGCTGACTACTTGCGCACATATCCATGCACTGCGGATCGCTTCCCGCCAGCGCGGTGCGCCTCATCGGAAAGCGCGTGCACGCCGGATGCATCCACCCAGCGATTATAGAAATTGAATAGCGCGCACACGGTGATGGCGTAGTAGATCACCTCGTCGTTCCAGCCGGCCTGGTAGAGAGGCTGCATGTCAGCAGCGGTAATGGATGGCGAGTGATGGTTGACCTTGTCCACGAATCGAAAGAGCACTTTCTCTTTCTCGCTTAGGCGCGAATTCTCGAGGTCGCGCAGCACACCCTGGACCAAGTCCTCGTCCCCCAACAATTCCGCCGCAACTGCGGCGTGGGACTTCAGTCAAAAAGGACAGTCATTGCGATAGGACGTGTATGCCGCGATCAGTTCACGGAGTCCCGGACTGATGGGCGCCGGACCGCGCATGATCTCCTGCGTAAACCGGGCCAGATGCTCGGTGGCCGAGGGCAGATACGCGAACATGTTCCAGATCTGCGGATATTCGCCGCCCGCAGCCTGCATCGCCTGGACCTGATTTCGAAATGGCCCCGGTTTAGGGTTCTGCTCCACGTCCGGAAGGAACATGGGTTTCATGGTGGACATATGGAAGATGATCGCACGGCCTTCAAGCAGGAGAGCCGGCCAGCCGAAGCCGGTTCGCCACCCAGAGGAACACACCGCCCGCAAGAAGAGCAAGGGGTGCAACACTAAAAATAAGCGGCACCGCTTCCACCAGCATCAGACACGCGCCGATCCTGACAAGCCTCTGTCGCGACCGTGCCGCACCGAGAACTCCTAAAACAATGGCAGCCAAAATTCCGCCGGGAACCAAGAGCGTTCGAATCATGGCACCCGCCTTGGTTTCCGAAGTGCCAGAGCCGTGCATGGCACAGGGACCCGCCGGCCGCGCCGAAGAGGAGAGGATCACCCCGGAGCCCGAGCCGGAAATATCGCCCCAATGGAGGCACGGGTCCGAAAGGTCGCGCACTTCCTGGACCACCGCGCTAACCGCCACCAGACCGAGGGGTAGCGAGGCCAGCACGGCTAGCAGAATTGGCTTGGCGCGCATCCCGTCCTTTCTGCATCGACTCTAACACGCCTGCTCCCGGCCCCCTGTCCCCATTTGTTATATTTCGTTTCAGGTGGAAAGTGCGAACCTGAATGCGTGGCTGGTTCGTCAGTCCGGGCTTTTGGCCGGCACGCGGCACGCCCTTCGAGACGGGATCACGCGCATTGGCCGCGGCTCCGACAACGACATCATCACCAGCGAGGCGGCGATGGTCTCCTCGCATCACCTCGAGATCCGCAAAGAAGGCGACAGCTATCATCTCGTCGACCTGAATAGCACCAACGGCACCTATCTGAACGGCGAGCGAGTGACTGAGGGTCAGCTCGAACCTTCGTGTGCGATCCGGCTGGGCGCCGATGGTCCGGAGTTCAGCTTCGTGATGGATGATTACGTGCCGCAGGACCTCAACCAGACCTTAGTGGTGCCGGCCCCGTCCGACGAGATCACTCAGCAGCCAGCCGCCGAACCAACGAAGCCGCACGCGGACCTGCTTTCCGACGCCGTGGCCCGTGCTCGGGTGGCGCGCCGCATGGGAATTGGCGATTCCACCGTCGTCATCATGCGCGAAATGCTGGATGCGGCGCTCCACCGCACCGGCCGCAAATTCAAGGCGATCATCGCCGGTCTGATCTGCGCGCTCATCGCTACTGGCGCCTATGGCTTCTGGAAGATCCAGGGACTGAAATCTGCAAAACAACAGTACGACGGCCAGATCCGGCAGATTGAGGCGGTTCTCGCGCAAGGGAATGAAAATCAGGCCGAAGCCGATCAATTGATCGACGAGCTGAACGAAAAATCGCGCGAAGCCGCCGCGGTTGAGAACACGCTTCTGTATCGCGTCGGCTCCTTCGAGCGTGGAGAATTCATCGAGCGGGAAATCCGGGCGCTATTGAAGGAATTCGGCGCGGAAACCTACAGCGTTCCACCGGAATTCGTGGGCGAAGTGAAACGCTTTATTGAGCAATATCAGGGGCCGGACCGCCCGCACATGGAGCGCGCGCTGGGCGTGGCGCGGAAGAACATGGAGACCATGCGGCAGATCTTCCAAGAGAGCAATCTGCCACCGGATCTGGCGTACATCGTATTAGTGGAAAGCGCTCTCTCGGGCGATAGCGAAAGCTCAGCGGGCGCCGTAGGTTTATGGCAGTTCACTCCGGCAACGGCGCGCGCCTACGGATTGAAAGTCACGGATAACGTGGACGAGCGGTTGAATCCCGCCAAGTCCACGCACGCGGCGTGCAAGTATATTCGCGATCTGATTCTGGACTTCGGGTCGGGCAGCTCGGTGATGCTGGCGCTGGCGGCGTATAATCTGGGACCGTCGAGGGTCAAGACCGCCATCCGCAAAGTGAATGACCCCATCAAGCAGCGGAGCTTCTGGTATCTCTACCGCGTGCGCGCGGTGCCGCCTGAGACGCGCGAGTACGTCCCGAAGGTCATCGCCGCCATGATCATCGCGCGGCATCCGGAACGGTACGGGTTCTAAATATTCAGGCACGTCGACCGGCCGTTCGCCGTCATCCACGTGAAAAAACCGCGGGTGTCGCACCAACCCCGCGGTACCCCCGCGCTACAGCCGTTCAGTCCGCTATGTCCGATCACCATTCGCGCGCGCGAATGGCGCAAAATGAAAAGCTGACATGACATGGAACTCACTCTTAGCCGCCACCGTTTTCGTGTTCCTCACTGTTCCCGCCCTCTCCCAAGTCGGCCACACCGAAATTGCCAAGTGGCAGTACGGCAAGACTGGCGCCGTCTCACTCACGCTCGATGATGGCAGCATCAACCAATTTCGCGTGGCAGCTCCCATCATGGACTCCCTCGGCCTGCCTGCGACTTTCTTCATCATTACCGGCGAGATTCCCGGATCGCGATATCGCGGCACGTTCATCGGGCGCCCGGCTCAGGCCGTCATCGAAGAAACGGCCACTGTTCCAACCAACAAAGACAACTTCTTCGAGCGCGCCTCCGCGATCGGATTCCTCGGGCTTCAGGGTACGCTGGCGTTTCACACCCGCGCCGGCTCGATCTACGACGAAAACCATGATCTAGCCAAGGCGTGTCAAGTGATCGACGACGCTTACGCCAAGGTCCGGCAGGGCGCCTTTCAGCCGCGCGCGGAACAAAACGTGGCCAACCAAAACCACGTCACCTGGGATGAGATAGTCGACCTTGCGAAGCACGGCCACGAGTTTGCCAGCCACACCGTTACACACCCTCGGCTCGCCGTGCTCGACGATGCCAACTTGATCTACGAGCTTGAGAGAAGCCGCGAGGAGATCCTTAATCATCTGGGTCCCAAGCACACGTTCTCGGTCGAATGCCCATACGGTACCGAGAACCAGCGCGCGGTGGCGTTTGCACTCGAGCGCTACCCGCTCGCACGCAACTTCATGCCGGATGTATTTGTGGATGATCTCGATCGCGCCAGCCAGAAGGACCCAACGGCGGCAAGCCAGGAATACGTGCGCTGGCAGCGTGGGCCGTTGACCGCGACGCCCGTGAGCCTCATGAAATCGTGGGTCGATACCACGGCGGCACATGAAAACATCTGGCTGGTGCTGGTGTTCCATGGCGTCGATGGCATCGGCTGGCAGCCTCGGACTAGCGCCGATCTGAAAGAGTATTTCGGCTATATCAAGTCGAAAGAGGACCGGGTGTGGGTGGCGACCTTTCAGGACGTGGCGAAATACATGCGCGAGCGCATGCATGGCGAGGTGCAATCCTACCGATACGGAAACGTCATTTCTGTTGTATTGCGGAGTGACTTGAAAGATGTCAGCTACTCTCTACCGCTGACGCTCAAGACGTACGTGCCCGCGAATTGGCCGGCAGTCAGGATCCAGCAAGGCGAGCGCGTGGCGAGCATCGAGGTGACCGGCGGCTACGTTCACTATCAGGCCGTACCCAATGCCGAAACCATCACTCTCACGCCCATCGGACTGAATTAAGTCACGTCATCGCAGGTTTTGCAGTTATTCTAATTGGAATGCCGGTTGAGTTTCGAAAAGTCAGTTGCCCTCCGATCACCACCATAGACATCAGCGCGCCGGACGGAGTGGCCATCGGCCTCATCGGAGAGGACGGTTCGGGAACCAGCACGCTCTTGCGGCTGGCCGCGGGACTGGAGCCGCCGCGCTCAGGAGCGGTTGCGGTGGGCACACGACGCCGGTATCTCGGACCCATCGACCCGCTCAACTTTTCGCCCGTGGACACGCTGCTGCTCGATCACACGCTGGCGCTGCACGATCGCCTGGTGCGCACGCGAGCCATCACTTCCATCGACCGCCTGCGCCAGGCTGGCGCCACGATTCTGTTTACAACGCACGAGGAGGAGCTGCTGCTGGAGCTGGCCGATGAGGTCTGGTGGCTGGGCCAAGGCCGGCTGATCGGGCGCGGCGATCCCGCCGAAGCGTTGGATGCGTATCACAAACATATCGCGGAGCGCATCCGCGCCTGGGGACAAAGCATTCAGACGCCGCTTACTCCAAGGCTGCGGCGAGGCGACGGACGCGCCCAGATTCTGAGCGTGGAAATCGATGGGCAGGATGGCAAGCCCACTGGCGTCCTGCGCAGCGGTGAAGCGGCGGTGGTGCGTGTCGCGGTGCGATTTCAACAGGCTGTGGCCGATCCGGTGGTCGGCATTCTCATCCGCTCCCGCATCGGCTTGAATGTTTACGGCACCAACACGGAGTTGGAGCGGCTGAAGTTCGGACCCTGCGCGCTAGGCGATGCCCTGCGCCTCAACTTCAGTTTCCGCTGCGATCTGTGCCCACAGGAGTATACGCTGACAGTGGCGTCGCACGACCCCAACGGCGTCTGGCACGACTGGCTGGAGGACGCGGTGGCGTTTTCGGTTACCGATCCGCGTCACACCGCCGGCGTCGCCAATCTGCGCGCGCAAGTGAGTATCGAACGGCTTCCACAAGCGTAGAACTTGACGACCGCTTGCTTTGCGCGCGGCTCAGCAAGCAACCGGCTATTTGCAGCACTTTTGCCGAGCCGCGACTAAAAGGAGCGGTTCTGGACTTTATTCGTATCGCAAGGCCACCATCGGATCCACCTTCGCCGCACGCCGCGCCGGGATGTAAGTAGCCAGGAGAGATGCGAAGATTAGCACGCCGGAGACGCCTGCCAGGATCAACGGGTCCATGGCCTCGACACCGTAGAGCAGCGCGGCGAGGAAGCGCGTCAGAAGCCAGGACGCTCCCAGCCCAAAAACTACGCCGACGCCCACCAGTTGCATCCCCTCTTTCAGCAATGCTGCAAGAACATCGGTCGAGCGCGCGCCGAGCGCCATGCGAACGCCGATCTCCTGCGTGCGCTGCGCGACCAGTTGCGCCAGCACACCGTACAGCCCCACGGCGGCCAGCAGCAGGGCAAGCGCGGCAAACCCACCTAACAGCAGAGCTCGAAATCGCGGATACGCGAGAAATTCCTTATCCAGGATCTGCTGCATCGTCCGGACATCGCCAACCGGGACGGAAGGGTCGATTCCGGAAACGAGCTTTTGCACAATGTCCCCCAGCCGTATATCACTCGCCATGGTTCGTATCAGAAGATGCGGCGTACTCGGCGCCTGCTGGGTGTTGGGACGATAAACCGTTGGCGTCTCGACCCAGCTCATCTCCTGGTAGACGGTGCTGCGTTTCTCATTTGCGATCACGCCAACGATGGTCAGCCAGGGATCCTGAGCGCCGAAGTAGCGGATGTGCTGGCCTATCGGATCTTCATTGGCGAAATATTTCTTGACCAGTGCTTCATTCACGATCGCCACCGGCTCCGTCTGTTCCTGATCCTTTGTGTCGAACAGCCTTCCTTTCTGTAGCGGGAGTTTCACAACGTCGAAGTAGTCGGGCGAGACCGATGCGCCGGCAACATCGTGCGGAGCGCTCTCCAGGACAGGCGTGGCGCGGCCCTTGACTTCCAACACCGCGAAGCCGTAGTTGCCGCGCACCGGCAGAGCCGAAGTCAATGCAACACTCTGCGCGTTCGAAATCGCCCGCAAGCTCTCAGCCACCTGTTTCAAAAACCGGGCTCTTTTCTCGTTGGTGGCATATGTTTTATGCGGCAGGTCGATGGTTATGGTCAGCAGCCGCTCGGGAGGGAACCCCAGCGGGGCGGAAGCAAACCGCGCTACGCTCTCGATCATCAGGCCGGCGCCAACTAAGAGCACGAGCGACAGCGTTACTTCGGCCACGATCAAGCCTTTGCCCACCGCGTATCTCGATCTGCCTTGGGCGGCGGCGCGGCCGTGGGCCTTCAGCATCTCGTGCAGATCGATGCATGAGGCTCTCCAAGCGGGTCCGAGTCCGCACAAAACGGTAGCGAGAATCGACAGAGTTGCCGTAAATGCAAGGACGCCGACGTTGAGCTCGACGCGATTAGCCGGCGGCATCTGGATCGGATTTGCCGCGCGGAACCACTGGATGGCGGCGAATGACAGGAACGTGCCAAGTGCCGCGGCCGAGATCGACAGAAGCAATGCTTCCGTCAAGAGCTGCTGGATGAGCCGGCCACGTGCGGACCCTAGCGCTGCGCGAATGGCCAGCTCTTTTTGTCGCGCGAGCGACCGGCCCAGCAAAAGGTTCGCCACGTTCACACAGGCAATCAGGAGAACCGCCCCGACCGCGGCCAACAATACCAGTAAACTCAGCCGCAGATTGCGCCCCGCCAGCCATGTAAACTCCGCCTGCAACGGGTACACAACCGGCCCGGTTTCGACGCTATGGCGATCGCCCTGGTGGTATTGGCGATGCAACAGGCGCAGCTCAGCTTGCGCTTTTTCGATCGTTTCGCCAGGCTTCAGACGGGCAAAAATTCCGATGTTGGAATGATCCGGGTCTTTGGCCATCGGGTCCGCGCGTGTCACAAGCTTCCACATCGCGGTCGCGCCGGTCGGGTAGAAATCGAAGCCCGCGGGCATCACACCGGTCACCACGCAAGCCTGATCGTCCAGCCGCAGAGTTTGGCCAACGATGCTCGCTGGACCACCGAGCTTACGCTGCCAGAATCCATTTGCCAGAACGACAGCGCAGCCGAGATTGAGATCGTCCTTGGTGAAAGTACGGCCCAGCACCGGCCGCACGCCCAGGAGGGAGAAGAAATCCGCAGTTGCCGGGATGGCGAACACATTCTGCGCCGGGCCGCGGCCGGTCATCACGCTGTCACCACGCGCCCAAGTGGCGCCGGCCGCCTGCTCGAAGCTGTGGCTGTGTTGCCTATAAATTTCAAGGTCGCGGTAGGCATCGAACAACTTCGACACGCCCTTGTCCTGTAACGCCGTGTCCCAAATGGCGACCAGCCGCTCCGAGTCCTTATAGGGCAGAGGCCGCAGCAGAACCGCTTGGACAATGCTGAAGATCGCGGTATTTGCGCCGATTCCGAGCGCCAGCGTGAATACGGCAACGGCTGTAAATCCCGGCGCTCGCTGGAAAATCCGCAGCCCGTACCGAACGTCTTGCCATAAACGCATAACGGTTTTCCAGACGGGCTTGCTGAGAATTCGTTTGCAGCGAATTACATCGAGGGGGGCGTCGTCTTAGTTGCCGGCGTTTGCTCTTTGGTGCGTGCGGCGGTCTCGGGTTTCCGGCTGGGCTGCTTCCTCACCTGCTCGAAGTACTGCTGCACGTATTGTTGGAGAATCTCCGGCACCTCGTCGCGGCTGATGTCGCCGCCCGCGTCCGTGTGTGTGGCGCTCGATTGCGAGTATGGAGTCTGCAATTTCTGCTGGCTGGACGGCACTTCCACAGTGATCTCGCCCGTCATGCTGGCCGAGCGCTTGCCGATAATCTCGCTGATCTTGCCCATCGCGGCGGCCTGTTCGGCAAGTTTGACGTCTTTGTCGCCGTCCTGCCGGCCGATCCCGCTGCCAGGCTGGTTGGAGCCCTTCTGGTCGGCGCTATGGCCGCCCGCCTGGGCTTGTGAATTCTTTCCATCCTTGCCCTCGGCTCCCGCCTCCTGACTTTCGGCGTCGGCCGACTCCTGGCCGTTATTCTGCTGCTGCCCTTGGCCGGGTGCGCCATTTTGCCGCTGGCCGGCCTTCTGCGTGCCCGGCTTTTGGGCGTTCTGCCCGGCGCTTGCCTGGCGCTGCGATCCGCTGCCATTCTGCTGGTGCACTTTGGAAAGCAGATTGGACATGGCATCGCGCAGTTTGGACATCAGGCTGGAATTCGCGTCGGAGCTGGCGGCTTCCGGCTTGCCACCTTTGGGCGTGTCGGTTGGCTTGCCGTTATTGGCGCTCTGCGGGCCGCTCGACTGGCTGTCGGCCGAGCTGGCATCCGCTCCCTCGGAAGTCTCGGAATCACCCTGGTCGCCCTCTGCTTTCTCGGAACCGGATGACTCGGTCTTGACCGTGGTCTGCGACTGGTTCTTCTGCAGCGGATCGTTGACCGCATCCGGCACGCCTACGGTGTCGAGAGCGGAATCCGGCGCGGGGTCGAGTGGCTGCGGGCTGTTGGGATCGCCCTCCGGCAGCGTGAGACCGATGGGCTTCGGCCCATCCGGCCGCGCCTTGTGCGATCCGTTACCGAGAGCCGCTTCGTCCTGCGCCGAGCCGCCGAAATTCTCCATCACAATGCGGGCCAAGGGAGCGCGCAAGTCGAGTGTGTGCGTAAATCCATAGCGCAGGGCAAACAGCCCGGACGCGACCACACCAAGCGCCGCCAGGGCATAAGCCGCGCGCGGAATGGCGAACGGCAGCGCTCGCTCCAGGTCCACTGTCTCGGCCGTGCGTTCGGCCTGCCCGTACTGGCCGAGGCGCATGGTCTCGGAAACCTTGTTCCCGGTTTCCGAAAAGAACAGCGCCGTTGAAAGCATGTCTGCCAGCGACAATCGGCGGTCCACCAACTGGGCAATCGTGTAGGAGGAAGGAATGCGGCGCAGAATCCGGTAGGCGCCAAAAGCCAGCGTGACGGCGGTGATCGCCACCAGGACGGGCCAGTCCAGAATCTGCGTGCCTGCGATCAGCAGCAGAATGAGCCCGCCCATTCCGGCGCTCGCGGCCCACGCACCTTGAGCCAGAAACTCGTTCCCAATGTAACGGCGGCGCGCGCGACGGACTAGAGCTTCAATCATAGGGCTGCTCGAACGCGGCCAGGCGCGACGCGGCTACCCGCCCACTTCCTTCCATTATCACTCACCGCCGTGCTGTCATGCGTCTCTCTTCGCACGGAGCCAAAGGATACAATGAGAAAAGTGGAAAAGCCAATGCGCGTCCTGATTGTTGACGATGAGGCCAGCCAACGTACTGGTCTTGCAGGGATGGTGAATGCTTGGGGGATGACGGCGGAAACCGCTTCCGAGGGTGCGGAGGCGCTCGAGAAGGTTGCTCGCTTTACTCCCGACGTGATTGTGACCGATCTGAACATGCCGGGCATGGATGGCTATCAGTTCCTGGGCAAACTCCAGGAATCGGGCGATGCGCCGCCCGCCATCGTGCTGACCGCTTTCGGAAACATTGAAACCGGCGTGCGCGTGGTGCATGAATTGGGCGCATTCTGGTTTCTCGAGAAACCCGTGCAGTCCAACGCGTTGCAGGTGCTGTTGCGGCGCGCCGCGGCGCAGCATAGCCTGCGCAACACCAATCGCGCTCTCGAGCGGCAATTGTCCTACAAAGGGGCTCTGGGCGAGATGGTGGGCAAATCCCCGCGCATGCAGGAGATATTCGTCCTGCTCCAGCAGGCCGGTCCCACTAACGCCTGCGTGCTGATTTCCGGAGAAAGCGGCACGGGAAAAGAGCTGGTGGCGAGGACCCTGCACGCCCTCAGCCCCCGCCACGACGGGCCATTTTTCGCCATCAATTGCGCCGCGCTACCTGAAACGCTGATCGAAAGCGAGCTATTCGGCCACGAAAAAGGCGCTTTTACAGGGGCTTCAGAGAGGCGCGCCGGCTGCTTCGAGCTGGCCCAGGGCGGCACGCTTCTGTTGGACGAGATCGGTGAGATGCCCGCGCTCACTCAGGCCAAGCTCCTGCGTATCCTGGAGGATTCCAAGGTTCGAAGACTGGGCGGCAAAACCGAATTCGAAGTCGATGTGCGCGTGGTGGCGGCCACCAACAAAGTTCCCGAAGACGCTGTACGCGGCGGCTACCTGCGCGAAGACCTTTTTTACCGCTTGAACGTGTTTCACATTCATCTGCCGCCCTTGCGGGAGCGCAAGGAAGACATGGGCGCACTGATGGATTTCCTCATCGGAGAGCTGAACCGCAAGCACGCCTGCAAGGTCAGCGATATTTCTCCCGCCGTGCATGAGGCTTTGCTCCGGCACGCCTGGCCGGGCAACGTGCGCGAGCTGCGCAATGTGCTGGAGCGTGCCGTCATCCTGGCGGGAGAAGGCGACATCGAGCTGAAGCACTTGCCGGCTATGTTCCAGAATGGCGGTACTGTTGCGGCCCCCGCAGCGGCGGTTACGGATTCCCCCGCGGCCGACAGTGACAAAGTTCATTTCTCGATCGGGACAACGGTGGAAGAAGCGGAAAAAGGACTGATCCTGCGTACCCTCGAGCACACCAGGAATAACAAGACGCGCGCTGCCGAGATCTTAGGCATCAGTCTGAAGACCCTTCACAACAAGTTAAAAGAGTACGGATCAAAAGAATCCGGCGTGAGCGCCTGATCCAGCAACGGTTTCCGGCAGTCAATTCGCTGCCTGCTCGATGAGCGGCGCGGCAGCCGCGATGCCCTTGACCATGTCATCGGTCAGGCCGAATCGGCGTTTCAGATACTCCACATCGTTGTAGCTCAGCCAGACTTTGCCATCGGCATCCTGCCATGCCAGCGCTTTCAAGGGCAGATCGATGGCAGCGGTAGGCGCCGCCAGCATCGCGGGAGTGCCGGCCTTCGGGTTGCCGAAAATCAGCACTTGCGTGGGCGGCATTTTCAGTCCCACCTTTTCCGCTTCGCCGCTGTGATCCACGCGCGCGAACACCTTGATCCCCTTCTCACGCAGCGCTGCTTCCAGATGGTCCAGGGTCTCCGGGACCGAATGTCTGCTCGGCTTGCTGATGATGCCGTCGCCGGATTTCATACCGAAAAACTCCTCCTTATGAATTGCGCTAAGCCCGACTTGGGCAGTCTGCCCGCTGCCGAGGTACACCGCCATCGCCAAGCCGGCAGCCGCGAGCAGCAAAGCCACGACGACGCCCAGCAAAGATGGCCGTCCCGCTGTGTCCGCACCCCTGTTGATCCGCCCGATCAGGCGCACATGGTGCAGGGAAGCCGAGACGGTGACCCCAACGCCAATCAACACAAGCGCCGTGCCCAGCGGAAGAGAGTATCCCGAAGCTGCTACCGCCGACCCACCACTGGCGGCCGCCAACTCGCGCAGGAACAATCCAAACCGCGCCACCACGAACCCGAACGCCATAAGGGCAAGGCCCGTCCGAATCCACGCGAGAAACGTACGCTCTGCTGCCAGGTATACCCGCGGATCGCGGGCGTCTTCTTCACGTGCCATGGTCGGGCGGCGGACTTGCCGCTCGTGTTAGATGCAGAACGGCGTGCTAGGACGCTGAGGTTCGGAAGGATTTTTTACGAAAGATGCAGTTTACGGTGGATGGCGTAAAGCGCGAGCTCCAGCCGGTCGGAAACGCCCAGCTTGTCGAAGATATTGTGCAGATGGTTTTTCACCGTCTGCTCGCTGATAAACATCTTCTCCGCCATTTCCTTGTTCTTAAAGCCTTGCGCTACCAGCGTGACGATTTCGCGCTCTCTCTGGCTTAAGGGCAGCCGCTCGCGGGCCCGGCCGTTGGCCGGCGCGGGAAACTCCTCACCGGAGGCGAATTGCCGGATCACCGCGGCCGTGGTGTGCGAGTCGAGCCAGATTTCGCCTTCGTACACCTTGTGGATGCTCTTGAACAGCAGTTCCGTAGCGGACTGTTTCAGGACAATGCCCGAAGTACCGAGCTTCATGGCCTGCACGAACTCGTTTTTGTCCTCGGAAGCGGTCAGCACGATCACCTTGGTTGGCGACTGCGCTGCCTGCATCTTTTGCAGCACCGCAAGTCCGTGCGTGCCAGGCATTTTGAGATCCAGAAGCAGGATGTCGGGATGGAGTTTTTCCACCGCCGGCAGCACATCGTCCCCGTGACCCGCTTCGCCTACCACCTCGAAATCCTTCTCCATCGCAAGCAACTGCTTTAGGCCATCCCGGAAAATGGGGTGGTCGTCCGCGATCAGAATGCGGATCGGTTTAGGGGAGCTTTCTTCATCCGCGCAAGGTTCCTCCCGCGGGGTATTCGTGGCGCTCATGGCTTCCTACGCTGGCTCAATTGTAAAGTGGTACCAGTACCAAGTCAATGCTGGTAACCCTTAGAACACAGAGGGTTTTTACCTGATATCCAAGGTCGTATGCCTCGGGTTTCCACGCCGGCTCCGTACTGGCATCGTCCGTGTTTACAATGTTTTGGAAATTACCATTCTTGTTGGTATTGTTAGAGTTCCATGAGCGACGCGATTGTGGAGGTTGAATTTCAACGGTTCTGGCGCCGTTTGCAGCAATTGGGGTTAAATGCCTATGAATCCAGATCTTACCTGGTCCTGTTGGGGCATCCCCGATTCAAAGCGCTGGAGCTGGCGGCACGGGCGCATGTTCCCCGTCAAAAAATCTACGAGGTTCTCGACAGCCTGGTGGAAAAGGGCTTCGCGCAGGTGGTTCAGGAGAAGACCAAGCTGTTCTCTGCGGTCGAGCCGGACCTCGCCATCCCCAGTTACTTGTCGCGCCGCCGGCAGTTGATGGAGCACGAGCTGACCGATCAAAGTCGGGTGGCATCCGGGCTGATGGACGATCTAAAAGCCCTCTACTCGGAAGGCCAGGGCGGACGCGGAACCCTCGATTATCTGCGGATCGTCACCGAGCCGGCGCAAACCGCGGCGGAATACCGGAAGATGCTGTCGGAGGTCAAATCCGAGTATCTGGAGTTTTCCCGCCCTCCGTATGCCGTTGATCCGCTGGATGAAAAGCTCGTGCGCCAGGCGCGCGAAGGCGGGGTTGCGTGCCGGCTACTGCTCGAATCGGCGACTCTGGACGATGGGCACCGGCAGCGGCTCGGCGAATATTCGGCCGCAGGGGTGGAAGTGCGGCAGGCGGATTCGCTCCCCATGAAATTGGCGCTGTTCGATGGCTGCCGGGGTTTGATTGCGCTGCTCGACCCCGTTATTTCAAGGCCGAGTTGGACGTCACTGGTCTTCGATCATGACGGCATGGGCGCCGCTATGAAGGGACTGTTCGATGAGTATTGGGGCAGGGGAAAGCAGCTTTAGGGATCGCCTGGCTACTGATCTTGGCCACCCATCCCAATATCGAGGTTCCAATCGCCGAGGATTTGCCGCCCGCCCTGCGGCGCTGCTTGCAGCAGCGGCTCGACTCCGGCCAATAGGTTGATGGCCGTCACACGGCCCGGGTCCGCGCCATCACCGGCGGAAAGCACGACCGCGTCGCCGGCCTTCAGGTCCGCAACGGTCACGGGCGGCAGGCGCTCCAGCATTTCCTGAAAATCCATACTGCCGCGCCGCATTCCCCCGCCCTGCCCCTGCGCTTGATCTCCGGGAGGGCCACCTGCGCCGGGTTTGGCAGCATCGGGCCTGCCAGGACCGGGCACGCCCTCCGCAGCAGCCGGACGCGCTCCGGCGGCACCGGATTCAGATCCGCCCTGCGCCCCATGAACGCGGCGGGCGAGCATCATGGCGATGCCTTGCGGCAAGCGCCGCATGGTGGTGTCGGCAATGATGCGAACGGTCACCGGCTTGTGCACCACCAGATCCGTCATTGTTATCTCGTTGGTGCTTGCGTCGATCGATTTAATCACGCCCGCGATGTTGCGGAATGATCCGGAGATCATGGCCTCGGCCTTGATCCGCGTCCCGTCGGCGTTCTTCTCGCCGAGGACCCGCACCTGGTCGCCCACTTTCACGTCGGCGAACGAGCTAGGCTTGGCATCGCTGAAGCGAACCGAATCCGGCGCGTACCGGAGAAAATCCACGTGATTGCCGGCCTCGATCACCAGCGGCGTGGAAGCTTCCCGAGTGCGCGTGGTGATGGTGATCTCTTTAGTATCAGGGTTCAGACCGGTGACCGGTCCCGCCACGCTTCGCCGCTTCCACTCGTCGCGTTCGTGTTGCTGCTTCTGGGCAATCTCGGCCTTGCTCATGATGAGGACTTCGAGAGCAACCATCGATTTCTGATCTTCTGATAAATGGCCGCGGAGGCGGGCGCGGTCGCCCACCGCCACGTTGTCGAACGCGATGTGCGCAGCCTTCTTGATGTCTGTCTCGCCAGGAGAAATGCGGAGATAGATGGTTCTGTCGCTGACCGTGGCCGTGATCTCGGCACCCGCGGCCGACTTGATGGCGAGCTGCTTCGCGCCAGCGTCGACCTTGGTGATGTCGCCGATCACACGATCGACCTTGGGGGCCGGGGTTTGCGCGGCCGCCGTCAAAAGTAATAAAGCGGACATAGCCGCTGGTATGATTTGCCGTCTCATCTGTCTCACAAGGCGTGTTAGCGGGCCAAACTGGTTACAAGCAAGAGCTGGCAACCATCGTGATCACGCGCCAACATCATAATATATGCGAGAGGCGTGATTGCCGCTCTGCATAGCGCAGCCTCCTCGTTTCTATTTCAGTCAAATCTGCACGCATCGACTTACACAGCTCGACTACGCGAGCAAAGTCTTTTTCCGACCACGATGCCTCAGCCTGTTTTCGTATGTCCTCGAGGACTTGGCGCTTCGTGAACTCAGCAGAGGCGCGCCGGTTGGCCTCCTCTAACTGCCGGTAGAACGCTTTGTCGCCTAGCAGGAACGGATCCCCGTACTTCCTAACAAGCTCCGCAACTCTGGGCACGAACTGTTGAACACCTTCACGCGAGCTAACCTGGAACATCGTGCCTCTTCCGAAGCCTTCCGCTTCCCACGCTGCTTTGCCCGCCCATGAGACCATATAGGCCAAGCCGTATTTTTCGGAACGGTCCCGGCGCCCAACCTTCACCCCGATCTCAAACGAACCGCGGCCATGATGAACGTCAACGAATACTTTCCTCGATTCGTAACGAACAAGGGTCGGGGTTGTGGTCACCGGCTTGAGTCCGTAGGAGCGCAAAAACTCGAAGCTCTCGAGAACAGCCTGTCCAAAACCTAGTTGATGTCGGTTCCCGGGCTCAAACTTGAACACTAACTGTTTCTCCAACCGCGCAGATTTCGCTTAGGGCATGCTCCCCAGATCAACGCCAGCTAACTCGGTGTCCCCTGCAATTGTAACTGCTGGTCCCTCGCCGCCATATCGCGCGCGATGGTGCGCGATCCCGCATAGAGCACCAACGCCAATAACAAGGATAGCGCGGGGATGACCAGCATGGCCTGCTGCAAGCCCGTTGCGCGGGCTGCCTCGGTGACGATGCTCGACCCCGCCAGCCCTGCTGCACGCCGCGCCATGACGTCGCTCAAGCGGCCGGTGATGACGGGGCCGAATGACGCACCGCAGAGATACATGGCCATGAAGTAGACCGACATGGCCGTGCCGCGCAGGGCCGGCGCGACAATATCGTGAATCGACGAGTAAACCATTCCGTAGTACGTGTTCAGCAGCCCGTACGACGCGCACATCAAGACGGTCACCGCGATCCAGGAACCAGCCGGCAACAGAACCGACCACAACGCCAGCGGAGCAGCGGCTAGCGCTCCAATGGACGCCACCAGCATCCGGCCATTCCGCGACCTTCGAATGGCCCAATCGCCCATGATCCCGCCGGCGCTTGCCGCAAACAATCCGGCGATCACGCTTCCCACGCCTAACCACAGCCCCGCGCGCGCGACCGACAGGCCATGCACGCGAATGAGAAACGCCGGCAGGAACGTGCCCAGGGCATACAAGTTGAAATTGATCAAGGCGCCGGACGCGATGATCCACCAAAGTGTGGGAATCCGCAGAACGGACCACGCTCCCAGGTGTTCGCCCGCCGATAGCCGGTGTTCCGCCGCGCCGCGCCGCGGCTCGCGCAGAGCGAACAGTGCGGGCGCCAGAAGAATCACAGGCGCCGCCGCCAGCCAAAACGCCGCGCGCCAGCCGAACGCTTGTGCCACCGGACCGCTCACCATGTAACTGAGGCCTGTGCCGAGCGGCACGGCCAACATGAAAAATGCCAGTGCGCGCGAACGCTTGGTCACGGGGAACAGGTCGCCAATCCAACTCGTTCCCACAGGAGCGCAGACCGCCTCGCCGACGCCAACGCCCAGCCGCGTGAAAAGAAGCATGATGTAACTTGCCGCGAAACCTGAGCTTGCCGTGAGCGCACTCCACACGATCATGCCGAGTGCGAGCAGTTTCTTGCGGCTCCACGAATCCGCCAATCGGCCGAACGGCACGCCCACAATCGCGTAGAGCACCAGGAAGATCGTACTCAGTGCGCCAAGCTGTGTATCGGTGAGATGGAATTCCCTGCGGATGGGCTCCAGGAGCGGCCCCAGAATCTGCCGGTCATAGAAATTCAGCAGGTTGACTCCAAAGAGCACACCCAGCGCGACGCCGGCAGTGCTGCGCCACGACGCTGGAGCTTCGGCAGCGGGGCGAACGATCGGAGCCACGGTCTGGCGGGCGGCTGCCTCGGAGCTTCCCATGGGGTCTTAAGAGTGTAGCGCGGGAGGGGAGGTTACAACTGCGGTCGATGGTTACCTTACAATTTGAGGATCGTGAGGAAGCGAAGCCCGGGCCCGGGCAAGGATGAACGCAAGACTCCCAACGGCGCTGCGATTGGTGCCGCGGAGGGCAAAATCAGCACGGCGGGTCGACGGCTCGACGGCGCGAAAGTGGATGACTTGTGTGCCAAGATCGCCTCGCTGCCCATTCTCGACACCCGGCCATCCGAAGAAATACTGGACTATGACGAAATCGGCTTGCCGCGTTAGTTGTATTGGTTTGGATACAATCGAGGCAGGGGAGAAATGAGTGGTATGACGGCCTTAGCAACAAAAAGCCGGATTCTCGAAGACGCAGACTACGTATATAACTTCGACAGGCAAGCTTATGTCAATCGAGGGGCCAAGAAGATTTTCAGCATTGAATTTGTTGAGGATCACAGCGCGGGCGTTCTTCAGGATCGCATAAGCGATAACAATTCAGGACCCGGATGGCAAATATACTTCAACACGGAACCGTCCCAATCGGTCAGGCGTGAACTGGAGAATGTGCTTGGCTGATGCCCGAGCGCACGATAGAGGACCGGCTGCGCGAAGAGTATTTCGAGCTTCTTCCTGATGTCAGGCGTGTGGCGGAGGAATTGGAAACTGAGGTTAGGCATTGCCTGCTCCCAGTCTCAAGAAATCTGAACCGCTACGAACAAATCGTCATCACAGCTCGGATCAAGGAGTGCGAGAGCGCGGTTGACGCTCTTCGCAGACGGCAGGAGTATTCCATCTTCGACCGCGCTCAGCCGATGCTTTACACGCTCCGCAACTTAAGAGACTTGGCGGGCGTCCGCGTTTCCGTGTTCCCAACGAGCCACTGGAACGAGGCGGACCACGAGCTGCGATGCCACAAGCTGTTCTCGGAATGGAAGCCCGATCCGGTTCGCGATGAGAACGGTGAGCTGTTGGCCTACAAGTACTATGGCCGTGGTATGGGGAGCGAGGAGGTTTGGGGCGAGTTTCAAGTCGTGCCAATGCTAACTGCCCTCTTCTGGGAAGTCGAGCATGCTGCGATCTACAAGCCATCTCCGGAGCTGAAAGGTATAGTAAGCTCACTCGAAATGCGGCAGCGAGCCGCGGAGGTACTGAATGCACTCAAGACCTTCGAGCACGAGTTCGAGTCCCTGGTTCGCGGTAGAGCATAGCGACCAATAATTGTGCTCACCCTCTGACTCGGCTTCATCAATTTCTTTCCCAGCCGGATTGATAGCGGCCTCTTTTGCGCCGCGGCGTGCGTGTTACAATTCGGGCAGATGAGCAATACACTCACCATAAGGCTTCCGGACGATCTGGCCGAATGGCTTACGCAAACTGCTCGTGAGACTGGTGTACCACGCGGCCGCATCATTCGCGAGCAACTGGAACAGGCCAGGAGCGCGGAAAATCGGCCTTTCTTGCGCCTCGCCGGCTTGGTTGCGGGGCCGGCGGATCTTTCGACACGGAAGGGCTTTTCACGCAAGTGAAGGCGATTGCCGACACCGGATTTCTGGTGGCGTTCGGAAACCGAAAGGACAGCCATCATGCTTGGGCACGGGCCATCGCCGAACGAATCACCGAGCCGCTGTTAACCTGCGAAGCGGTGCTCGCGGAAGCCGCCTTTCACCTCAATAGCAGCGCCTTGGTGCTGGCGTTCGTGCGCGAGGGGCTTGTGCGGCCCGCGTTCGTCTTGGGCGATCACCTTGCGCGCCTGGCTGAGTTGGCTGAGCGCTACGCAGATCGGCAGCCGGATCTTGCGGACATTTGTTTGATCCGGATGAGTGAAATGCATCCCAAGCACTCGGTCGTGACCACTGATTTGGCGGACTTCCGCGTCTACCGCCGAGGCCGTCGCGAGGCGATCCCGCTGATTCACCCACCAGCCGTTTGACGGCTTTACCTCTGATTCGCCTTCAGCACCCTCTTCCGTAACCGGATCGATTGCGGCGTCACCTCGACAAACTCGTCGTCGCGGATGAATTCGATGGCTTGCTCTAAATTCAGAATCCGTGGCGGCACCAGGCGGATGGCTTCATCGGCTGTGGAGGCGCGCATGTTGGTGAGCTTCTTTTCCTTGACGATGTTGACGTCCAGGTCGTTCTCGCGGGCGTTTTCGCCGACGATCATGCCTTCGTAAACTTCCGTGCCTGGCGAAACGAAAATCTCGCCGCGCTCCTGGAGATTGAAGATGGCGTGGCCGGTGGCTCTACCGGCGCGGTCGGCGACCAGCGATCCCGTGGGGCGCGTGGGAATGTCGCCCTGCCATTCGATGTAGCCGTGGAACAGGCTGTTCATGATGGCGGTGCCGCGCGTGTCGGTCAGGATCTCGCTGCGCAGGCCGATCAGCCCGCGCGAGGGCACGTGGAATTCCAGCCGCACGCGTCCTGAGCCGTGGTTCACCATCTTGATCATCTTGCCTTTGCGCGAGCCCAGCTTCTCGATCACCACGCCGAGGAACGACTCGGGGCAGTCAATGACCAACAGCTCAAGCGGCTCCTGCACTTTGCCGTTGACCGTGCGCGTCAGGATCTGCGGCTTGCCGACCATCAGCTCGTAATCCTCGCGCCGCATCATCTCAATGAGGATGGCCAGTTGCAGCTCGCCGCGGCCCATCACTTTAAAAGCGTCGGGTCCGCCGGCTTCTTCGACGCGGATCGAAACGTTGGTGAGCAGTTCCTTGTCCAGCCGGTCGCGCAGGTTGCGCGACGTCACATAATGCCCATCACGGCCGGCGAAAGGCGAGGTGTTGATGGTGAACGTCATGGCAATCGTCGGCTCGTCGATCTGGATGTTCGCGAGAGGTTCGGGTGTTTCCGCACTGGTCACAGTCTCACCGATGGTGATGCCTTCCACGCCCGCGATGGCGAGCAGCTCGCCGGGATGCCCTTCGGTCTCATCTACGCGTTTCAGACCTTCGAATGAATAGAGCTTGGTGATGCGCGTCTTCTGAAGCGAGCCATCCAGCTTGACGATGCCCACCTCATCTCCATACTTCAACGTGCCTTGAAATACGCGGCCGATGGCGAGACGGCCGAGGTAATCGCTGTAATCGAGATTCGCCACGAGCATTTGCAGGGTGGCTTCGGGATCGCCTGGAGCCCCCGGAATGTGCTTTACAATCGCTTCAAACAGAGGTTGCAAATTTTCGGAGTTGTCCTCCATGGATGCTTTAGCGATCCCCGCGCGGGCGTTGGCGTAGAGCACGGGGAAATCGAGCTGGTCCTCTTCGGCGTCGAGATCGATGAACAGGTCATAGATCTCATTGAGTACCTCCGGAACGCGGGCATCCGCGCGGTCAATCTTATTGATCACCACGATGGGCGGCAGCTTGGCTTCGAGGGCCTTCATGAGGACATAGCGCGTTTGCGGCAGGGGTCCCTCGCTCGCATCCACCAGCAGCATGACGCCGTCGACGATTTTGAGCGCGCGCTCCACTTCGCCGCCGAAATCGCTGTGGCCGGGCGTGTCGACGATGTTGATCTTCACGCCGTGGTAGCGCACGCCGGTGATCTTGGCCAGGATGGTGATGCCGCGCTCGCGCTCGAGTTCATTGGAGTCCATCACGCGCTCCACGTGGGCTTCGTTGGCGCGGAAGATGCCGCTCTGTTGCAGCATGGCGTCCACCAGCGTGGTTTTGCCGTGGTCGACGTGCGCGATGATGGCGATGTTGCGAATTTTTTCGTTGTTATTCTTCATGGATCACTTCGATGGGATTGAGCCGCGCCGCCGCGTGCGCGGGAAAAATACCGGCTAGTACTGTGGCCGCGAGCACGAGGGCCGAGGCGCCGGTTAGCAGAGCCAGCGGCGGATGAAACTGGATGGTCCATCCGAAGCTCTGCTTATTGATGACGTAAATCAGGACGAGGGAGAGCACAAAGCCCAGCGCCAGACCGAGCGCATTTGCCGCTACGCCGAGAAAGCCCGCTTCGAGCAGGATCATGCGGCGGATCTGCGCGGGCGCCGCTCCCAAATAGCGCAGCATGCCGAATTCGCGGCGGCGATCCAGTACCATGGCGAGCAACGAATTGGCGGCGCCCAGCATGGCCACCACAATGGCGACGCCTTCGAGCGCGTAGGTAATGGCGAAGGTACGGTCGAAAACCGTGACCGCATTCTGGCGCAGCGTGCGATTCGGAGCGACGACCACCCGATAGTTCGCGAGGCGCTGTTCGAGAGTGTGCCGAACCTCAGTTGCATCGGCGTCTTTGCGAACATAGATCGCCAGGTTGGTCGGCGGCTGATGGGGTAGGCACTTCAGCAAGGTCGAACGGTCGAAGATCACCCAGCCACGCTCGCTTGAATAGTCATAATAGATGCCAGCCACGGTAACGGGCACCGTTCGATCGCCGAGCGGAAGTTCCAGAACGCTGCCCGCGTGAACGCCGTGCTTATTCGCGAATGGCTCGCTGACAATTACGCGATCCTGACCGGGGAGCGATTGGAGGATGGCCTCGCGATCCTCGCCAGGCAGAAATCGCAACCTTCCGTAGCGGCGAACGATCGCTGAGTCGCCCGCACCGAGCGCAGCGCGCTGGTCCTGATACTCGATTTCCATAGCGCGAAAGACATCGACGGCCTCGACGCCTGAAACGGATGCGGCCAAGGCGGGCGCCTCCGCCGGAAGCGCAGGATGCTCGCCCGCACCCGTTCTTCCAGCCGGGCGAACATAGAGATCCGCGCGCAGCTGCGTATCGAGCCATACGATAACGGTTTCGCGAAAGCTCCCCACCATGATGCCGACGCTGGCCATCATCGCAATTGCCGTGGAGAGCGCTGCCACGATGACCGAAGTCCGCGCGAGTGATGCCGCAAGGCCGCGTACGGCCAGCAGGCCTTCCGGCCCGAACAACACTCGCGCGGCACGGCGCGTCATCGCCGACAAGCCGGTGATGACCGCAGGGGCAGCCAGAGCCATCGCGGCAATCGCGAGCAATGTAGTCACGTAGCCGGCGATGGGGTTGCCATTGAGCGGTCCCACTTTTAACACAGGCCAGGCGATCATGCCGATCAGGATTGCCCACACGAGATTCCGCCGCACGTGCGTGCGCGCGTGATGCTCGTGCACGCCGCGGCTCATCGCCTCAACTGGCGTCACCTCCATAGCTTCCCGCGCCGGCGCAAGGGCCGAAATGAACGCGACTGCGGTTCCTGCAATGATGGCGGTCGCAACTGCCGGAATTCCAATCGCAATCGCCGCGGGCCGACTGCTCACGTAGAGCGAGTTCACGGTATCGGCGATCAAACCCACCGCGCCTTCAGCCATCACTCGCCCCAGAGCTATGCCAGCCAGCGAGCCCGCGACGCCGAACAGCAAAGCTTCGCCCAGGAACAGCCAGAACACCCGGCGCCGGCTAGCTCC
The DNA here is from genome assembly GCA_035297145.1 of Bryobacteraceae bacterium. Taxonomy (GTDB): domain Bacteria; phylum Acidobacteriota; class Terriglobia; order Bryobacterales; family Bryobacteraceae; genus QHXW01. The sequence continues at coordinate 13,943 of DATGZN010000088.1, read as the reverse complement.
CAACGCGCGCAGGACGCCGATCTCCGGTCGCCGCCGGACCACGCTCACGGAAATCGTGTTGTAAATCAGAAATGCGCCTACCACGAGTGAAATATAGCTGAGGACGCGTAGGTTCCAGCGAAATGCACGCAGCATGCGCTGGTTCTCGTCGCTACGCGTACCGGGCTTCTCGATTCGATAGCTCGCCGGCAGCACGCGACGGATTTCCCGCTCCACGCGCGTGAAGTCTTCGCGCGGCGAAACAAACACCTCGATGCGATCGAGCTTTCCGAACTGGTTCAGGGCCTGCTGTGCGGAGGCTATATCCAACAGCACGAACTCTGCGTCCTGCGCATCGGCAACACTGGCAACGTGAAACGCGCGGGTTTTGTCGCTCAAAGCGAGCGACAAGCTGTCTCCTTCGTGAACTCCGATTCTCTTTGCAAGCGCGCTCGAAACGATCGCGGCTGTATCCAGATCCCGTGGGCTTTCTCCCCCGGCATTTCTCGATTGCGCGATGAAATCTACGCCGTAAACCGTTGCCGCCCCTGCTCCCTGGATGATGCACTGTGTCTCGATCACCGGTGCAAACCGCGCGTTCACCGGGAGGGCCGCAAGCCTCGCGATCCAGCGCTCGTCCACGCCTCCATTGGCGACGATTTCGAGATCGGTCTTGCCCACCAGAGTTTCGAGCGACGATCGAAACGATCCCGTCGCGGCGTCGCCCGCAAGATCAATGGCAATCACCACGCCCACCCCCAGCGCTACCGCGAGAATCGTGAGCGTGGTGCGCAAGAGATCGCGCCGCAACGGGCGCAGAATCAGCGTTCGGAAAAGCTGGAGCGGCTGCATACGCCGGACCTACGAGCCTTCGACCGCGCAGATACGACCGTCGCGCATCTGGACGCGTGTTGACGCGATCGCGGCGGCTTCCGCGCTATGCGTTGCCAGTAACACTGTCGCACCGAAACGGTCCGCGGCATCGCGGAGCAATCCGAGCACCTGATCGCCGCTGGCGTTATCGAGATTGCCTGTGGGCTCGTCCGCGATGAGGATCTCCGGCGTGTGAACTAACGCCCTCGCGATGGCCACGCGCTGCATCTGCCCGCCCGAAAGCTGGTATGGAAAGGAGTCGGCTTTGTCGGCGAGCCCCACCCATTCCAGTCGCTCGCCTGCCGTATCCCGGGCCCGCTCCGCACCCGCCAGCAGCAACGGAAGCTCGACATTCTCCAGCGCGGTGAGTGCCGGCAACAATTGAAAAAACTGAAACACAAAACCAATCCGTTTGCGCCGAAGCGCCGTCAATTCGTTCTCGCTGAGCGAGCTGGTCGCCCGTCCGCCGATGAGTACTTCGCCCGAAGTAGGAAAGTCCATCGCGCCCGCCAGATTTAATAGTGTGGTCTTGCCGCAACCACTGCGGCCCACCAGAGCGGTGATGGTACCGGGCGCGAGAGTCAGCGACACTTCGTGGAGCGCTTCCAGCTTCTGTCCATTGTTCTGGTATACCTTCGAAGCCCGGCGCAATTCCAGGCGGGGCGGGTTCATCGATCACCACTATTATAGCGACGGACCGCTTACGTCAGCGGCGGATCAGCGGTTGAGCATCTTCACGCGGAACATCGGTTTGGATTTCTCCGCCCGGTCCATGGTGTAGGTCTCGCCGGTCTTCGCCGGATCGTAGTCGCGCCACAGCCACGTCATTTCTTCAGGCAGCTCGGCATAGCCATGCGCCGGGTTGTGTGAGCCGCCGCCCCAACTCAAATGGAAATCGTACTCGCGCATCTTGAGTGAGTTAACCATTTGAATGTTCTGCAGCGGCCAGCTTCCGTGATCGTTCTCCAAGTCTTCGGAGCCGTCTTGCAGCCACACACGAATATTGTGCCTGGGCGATTTTCTCACCAGGAACGGATAGTCGTTGCCGCCCAGAATGTTGTCGCGCGGGTCCGGTTGATCGTGGTGCCATTGAATGCTGGTGAAACTGCCTATGTGCGAGAGCACGCGGCTGAACCGGTCATTCTGCTGCCATGCCGCGTTGAACGCGCAAATCCCGCCTGAGGAACTGCCCCCGATGCCGCGACTGTAGGCTTCTTTCCGAACGTTGTACTTCGCCTGGACATCCGCCAGAATCTCGTCGCGCAGGAAACGTGCATAGCGATCGGAGACCGTGTCGTACTCGATGCTACGCATCGCCTTGTCGCCGATCATGCCAGGCTGGATGAATACCTGAATCATCACCGGAATCTTCTTCTGCGCGATCAGATTGTCGACAACCGTGAGCGTGCGCGAAGCTCCATCGCGCTGGATCAGCGCCTGCCCGTCCTGCCAGACCATTAGCGCCGCGGGAACGTTCGCGTCATACTGCGCGGGGACGTAGATCCAGTAATTGCTCTGCATACCGTCGTAGATTTTGCTGGTGTGGACGATCTTGTCTGACAAGGTTCCCTGTGGCACGCCCGGCTTGGGATAAGAATCCGGCCCGTACGCCGCAACGTCGGTAGAACCGCCCGTACGCACGCCGTTCACCGTGTAATAGAAGCCGTGAACGGTACCCGGGCGCAGCGTCGCGGTCTGAAACCAGAGATTGGCTGCGCGGGTCATGGGTTCGGCGGGCTGATCATCGACGAAAAGCCCGGGTTGCACCTCCGACTCAAAGGCAAAGACAAAATCCGGACCTTCCCCTACGAACGCCGTGCCTTTCTTGATCTTGTCGTCGCCCAGCGTGGCGCGCAGGGCGTCATCGAGACCCTGCGAATGATGCCAGGCCATTTCGAGTAACTGCGATGTCGTCGGCTTATCGGCAGCGAACGCCAACAGCGGGATGCAAAGCACAAAGCAAAATCGCTTCAACATGGTTCAGTATTATAAGTGCTGGCAGCGCTCGATGACCGAACGGCTCTACTATCACGATTCCTATCTGCGGGAATTTCGCGCCCGCGTGCTCGACCGCGCGGACGGCGGCGCCAAGCTCTACCTCGATCGCACCGCGTTCTATCCGACCTCCGGCGGCCAGCCGCACGACATCGGTTCCATCAACGGCGCTGCGGTTGTGGACGTGATCGACGAGGGCGAGCGCATCGCGCACCAAATCAGCGCTCCCATTGACTCAAACGAGGCCGACTGCGTGATCGATTGGGCCCGCCGCCTCGATCATATGCAGCAGCACAGCGGCCAGCACCTGCTCTCCGCGGTTTTCATCGAACAGTTCGGCATCGAAACGTGCAGCTTTCACCTGGGCGAAGAGATTTCGACTCTCGATCTGGAAACACCCTCCATCGACCTGGAAAAAGTGATGGCTGCCGAGCGCCGCGCCAACGAAGCCGTCGCCGAGAACCGTCCGATACTGGTGACGTACGAATCCGCCGGCGCGGTGGCGGATCTGCGCAAGCCGTCAGATCGCGATGGCACTCTGCGCATCGTTTCCATCCAGGGTCTCGATCGCATCGCGTGCGGTGGGACGCACGTACGGCTCACCGGCGAGATCGGCCCGATCCTGATCCGCCGCCTGGAGAAAATCCGCAACACCATGCGCGTCGAGTTTTTGTGCGGAGGCCGCTCCATACGCCGGGCGCGCGCCGACTACAACGCGCTCACCCGCATCGCACAAACGTTTTCGACATCGGTCGATGAGACGCCGCAAGTCGCCGCCGCGCAATTCGAGACCGTTCGCGAAGGTGACCGACTCCGCCGCAAGCTGGAAGGCGAACTCGCGCGCTACCAGGGCCGCGAACTCTACGATGCAACCGCACCCGATGCCAATGGACTGCGCCGCGCCGTACGCCGCCTGCCGAAAGGAACCCTCGACGAGCTGCGTCCGCTGGCGCAAAGTTTCACCACGCAGCCAAGAGCAGTCTTCATCGGCGTAATTGAACAGCCACCGTCGGTTCTGCTGGCCGCATCACCGGACTCCGGCATCGACGCCGGCAAAACTCTCCAACCCCTGCTCGCTCAAGCCGGAGGGCGCGGCGGCGGCAACGCCCGCATGGCGCAAGGCAGCGTCCCGTCGACAGAAGCCGCCAGTGGAATCGTAGAAACACTAACCAAATCTTAGAGTTACGATTTCGATTGACAGATTGTATACTGTACACATACACTATACAGTGCATGCCAGAAGGACCTCAAATCCGAATCGATCCGGCTTCCGGCGTTCCGGCCGTGCGGCAGATTATGGACGGTCTCCGCGTTCTGCTGGTGGAAGGCCAGTTGGCTCCGGGGGCGGAGCTGCCTTCCGTTCGCAGGCTGGCCATGGAGTTGGGAATTCATTTCAACACCGTGGCGGAAGCTTACCGGCAGCTTGCCGCGGAAGGATGGCTGGATCTGAAGCATGGCCGCGGCGCCATTGTGGCCGAGCGCGTCATGCCGCCCACTCCGGATCGAGATTGGATTGAGGACTTTCGCAACCGGCTGCGAGGCATGGTGGCGCAGATGCGCTCCGAAGGCATTTCCGCCGAAGGCATCGCCGCCGAGTTGCGCGCCATGGCTGAGGTGGTGAAACAATCATGAAACTTCTTGTCTCTATGCACATTTTCTTGGGAGCGGTGTTGCTCGCCATCCCAAACATGACGCGCCGGGAAATACTGTTCGCCGTCCCGGTGCCGCCGGATTTCCGCCAGCGCGCCGCCGGGCGCCATGCGATCAATATGTTCCGTCTGGTGGTTGCGGCCATCGTGCTCGTGGGGATTGGTGCGCTTCTTCTATCCCCACCTCAGCTCATCGACACTGTTCAGACGGTGGTGATCGCGGGCACTCTGATCTGCGCCTTCCTCGCCTACTACTGGCAATATCGAACGGTCACTCCGTACGCTGTTGAGATCCCCAGGCAACGTACAGCCTCGCTCACGACAGCTCCGGACCGTTTGCCCTGGTTTGTATGGCTCGGCGGCTGCCCGCTCGCCGTGCTGGGAGCAGCGGCATTGTATCTATATTTCAACTGGGATCGGATTCCCGAGCGCTACCCCGTGCACTGGGGTTTCGAGGGTCCCAACCGCTGGGCGAATCGGACCATCAAAGGTGTTTACGGCGAGTTGGCGTTCGCCGCGGAGCTTTGTGCCCTCCTCCTGATCCTTGGCATCGCGGCCTGGTATGGCGCTCGCCGGTCAGGTTCCCGGCCCGTCATTCTCGGAGGCATCATCGCGATTGAATTTGTCATGGGATGCATGTTTGCGGTGGTTGCTGTACAGCCGGTCCTCGGAATCCCTGTTTGGACCATCATGCTGGGAACGGTCGCCGCGATCATCCCGATCATCGTCGTCATGGCGAGCAAGATGAGCCAGCTGCGCGAGCCGCTGGACCCAACACCGCGAGAGTGCTGGAAAGCCGGCGTCATCTACTACAACCCGAACGATCCGGTCCTGTTCGTCGAGAAGCGCGGGGGGCTCGGGTACACCTTCAATTTCGGCAACCGCTGGTCGTGGGTCCTCATAGCAGGGCTCGCAGTCGTGGTAGCTTCTGCCGTCTTCGTCACAAGCTAAAGGAGATAACCCATGAAGAACACACTCATCTTCGCGACTCTCGCCGTTTCTCTGGCGTCCGTCGCAAACGCACAGAACATTGTTGGTGACTGGCAGGGAACGCTCAAAGCAGGTGACGTAGAGCTGCGTCTCGTTCTGCACATCACCAAGAACCCGGACGGCAACCTGAATGCCACGCTGGACAGCGTCGACCAGGGCGCCAACGGCATCCCGGTGAGCTCCATCTCTCTCAAGGATTCGAAACTGAATCTAACGGTCGACGCGGTTAAGGGCACTTACGAAGGCGAGGTAAACGCAGACGCCACGGCCATCTCCGGAACCTGGACGCAAGGTCAGCCGCTGCCGCTCGATTTCCATCGCGGCACCGCCTCAGTGAAAACCGAGCACAAACCTGCCAAGCCTTCCGACATTGACGGTGACTGGATGGGCACGCTCGACCTCGGCACCGCGAAACTGAGGCTTGCCTTCCACATCACCAACACAGAGGACGGTCTGACCGCGACCATGGACAGCCTGGACCAGGGCGCGAAGGGCATTCCGGCGACGGCGGTCACACGGAAGGGCGAGACGCTCACAATCGAGTTTAAGCAGATCTCGGGCACCGGCAGGTTCGAGGGCAAAATCTCCAAGGACCTGGCAACCATCGACGGCTCCTGGTCACAAGCCGGGAATTCGACTCCTCTCGTGCTCAAACGCGTGAAGAGTGCCGCCGAGCTCGAACGGCGACGGCCGCAGAATCCAGTCAAACCATATCCGTATCGCGAAGAAGAAGTCGCGTATGACAACAAAGCCGCGGGCGTCCAACTCGCGGCCAGTCTGACCACCCCGCCGGGTGCAGGCCCGTTTCCCGCGGTGCTTCTGATTTGCGGCTCGGGCCCGCACGACCGCGACGAAAGCCTGCAGGGCCATCGCCCGTTTCTCGTCCTGGCCGACTATCTCACGCGAAAGGGCATCGCGGTTCTGCGCGCCGACAAGCGCGGGGTCGGCAAATCCACCGGTGACAATGCGGCGGCCACCATGACCGACTTCGCCACTGACGCCGAGGCTGGCGTTGCGTATCTGAAAACACGCACTGAAGTGGATTCCCACCGGATCGGCCTGGTCGGCCACAGTGAAGGCGCCATCGTCGCGCCCATGGTGGCGACACAGAATTCCGATGTCGCCTTCCTCGTGCTGATGGCCGGCCCGGGAGTGCCGGGAGACCAGATCCTGGCGGTGCAGAAGGCGTTTGATCTGAAAGTTCGCGGCATGAACGCGGAGCGTATCGATCACGTGATCGCAGAGGATCGCGATGTCTACGCCCTGATCAAGAGCGAGACGGGCGACCGCGCCACACTCGACAAAAAGTTGCGTGAGAAGCTGACGGGCGTGATGCCGGCAAATCAGATGGACTTCCAGATGAAGTTCATGACATCGCCATGGTTTCGCCAGTTCATCGCATACGATCCTGCGCCCGCGTTGGCCAAGGTCACGGTGCCCGTCCTCGCCATCGACGGCGAGAAGGACATGCAGGTGACGCCCAACCAGAACCTACCGCCGATCCGCAAGGCCCTCGCCGGCAACAAGAACTGCGAGATCGACGAATTGCCTGGGTTGAATCATCTTTTCCAGACCGCCAAGACCGGCAATCCGAACGAGTATGGCGATATCGAAGAGACCATGTCACCGGTGGCGCTGGAGAAGATCGCGGGATGGATACTGATGCGCAGCCGGACGAACCCGAGCTGAGAATTTTCCACCTCCCCGGGGTCTTGAAATGCAGTTTCCGACAACCTTACATATCGTTCCTGGCGTATTCGATGATTGGTTACGGGGGACTGCAGCGCTTGGAAAGTACTGAAGTGGCTTTCCGGTTGGCGTTGGTTGCAGCCGCTTGAAAACAGCGACAATGTGCATCCGGAGTCTTTTCCCGGGCGGCCAATTATAGCTAATCGGCTTTGCTATTAACTCCCACGAAGCTCACAACTGCCAGGATCATAAAAAAAACCGCTACACACCTACACACCCAACGTAGGCCTCCTTCGCTCAGAAACGTTGAGACCACTAGCGTAGCCGAACCGAGCGCAAGCATGGCACCACCAAATCGTCGCTTGCGTTTCTTGCGATTTTCCATAGGGGTTTAGGGTATCACGAGCGATTCGCCTCAAGCGCCGGAATTGACTTGGAATTGACTTGGTCCGCCGTGACCGTGAGACCCATGTGGCTTGTAAACGGGCTTACCGGAAAACGCATTCCGCCATAAACGCGGCGTCCCGTGGCCGATATGTACGATTCTGGCGCGGGCAGCGCTGGAATATTCCGGATGAGCGCACTTTACTCCCCCGGATTCGACTCGTCGGTTAAGGATTAATCGAGTTGATGCGCACCTGATCAGTGAGTGTGCGAATTCAGGTAGTTGCGATCGATCGCCGGGCTGGACATGTGTCCGCCCCTAGTTCACGCCCAACTCGTGGAACAGGAACGCAAACACGTCCGCGTCTTCGGCGATGCGCTCGCTCAGCGCGGTTCCGATGCCGTGGCCTGAGCTGCTGCTGGTGCGCAAGAGGATCGGACGCTTCGTGCCGCTCGCCTGCAAGCGTGCGGTCATCTTGCGGGAATTGGCCGGGTCCACCCGTGGGTCATTGTCACCGGTCAAAAACAGGACCGCCGGGTATTGCGTACCATCCACCACGTGGTGATACGGCGAGTACGCAAAGAGCGCGCCGAACTGGTCGGGCTCTTTCACTGTTCCGAACTCAGTCACGTTGAAAGCGCCGTTCGGATGCAGTTCGACGCGCAACATGTCGTAGATACCAACGTAAGAGATGACCGCGCGGAACATTTCCGGATGCTGGGTAAGCACTGCGCCCATCAGCAGCCCGCCGTTACTGCCGCCTTCGATGGCCAGCCTCGCTGGATTCGTGTAATTGTGATCGATCAGATAGCGCGCCGAGGCGGCAAAGTCGTCAAACACGTTCTGCTTGTGCGTGAGATACCCGGCATGGTGCCAGTCCTCGCCGAATTCGCCCCCGCCGCGCAGGTTGGCGATGACATAAACGAACCCATGGTCGAGCAGCGGCCGCAGCCGCACCGAGAAAGTGGGCGTCAGACTGATGTTGTAGCCACCGTAACCATAGAGCACGGTTGGATTGCTGCCGTCCAGCTTGGTTCCTTTGCGGGAAATAATGTTCAGTGGAACCTTGGTGCCGTCCTTCGACGTGGCGAATTCCCGCGTCACTTGCACATCACTGAAATCCGCCGGGGATGTGTAGCGCAGCGCGGTGCATACTGCTTTCGGCGATTGCGGATTGAGTCGATACCAGGCGGGCGGCTCGACATAGGACTCGCTCTCAAACAACAGCTCGTCACCTTTTCCGCGAACCAGTTCCCCGACCGAGACGACGCCCTCGAGCGGCACCTTGCCGTGCGCGGCCCCGGCGAGGTCAAAAACACGGACCTGCGACGGCCCGCCGATCAGATCGCTGACATAGAGCTTTGTGGCTGCCGGCAGAAAGCTTTCTATGACTGCCCTTGTCTCCGGAACCACGAGCTGCGCGCTCGCCAGGTCCCCGCCCTCCAGAGCCATCCGAAGAATTTTGCCGCGTGGGGCATTCTGCTTCGAGAGCAGATAAAGATGCGCGTCCAGTCCGAACTCGGCATGGGTCACCTGATCCGACAGTCGCGCAATCTGCCGCCATTCACTGTTCGGACCGCGTAGATAAAGGGCGAACTCGCCGCCATCGCCATTGGCCATGGTCGCGAGAATCCAGCGGCCATCCTGGGAGGCATCCAGGGCGATTTCGGCGATGCGCGGAAAATCTTTGCCGATCTCGTACTTGTCGTCTTCGGTCTTCGTGCCCAGCCGGTGAAAGTAGACCTGCTGGTAGAAGCCCATGTCCGCGGGCGCGCGTTCCGTGCCTCGGGGGTAGCGCGTGTAGTAGAATCCCGAGCCATCCGCGTTCCAGGCGACACTGCCCCCTGCGGTGCCTCCGTTCACCCCCGGGATCACGTCGTTCAACGGCTTGCCTGTCGCCACGTCAAAAACGTGGACGTCGCCGCTCTCGCTACCTTCGCGGGAAAGTGAAACGGCAACCAACTTGCCGTCGGCGGAGGGCACATAGAAGTCGATCGCCGTGGTGCCTTTGGAATCCAACTGGTTCGGATCGACCACTACCCGCGCGGACCCAGGCTCGTCAGGCGATGCGAGCGTCACGAGTGCCGGCTGCTCGTTGGGCGGCTGCTGCTTCAGCGCGAAAAATATATCGCGACGGTGCGTGAGCGAACGGTAACGCGGCGAGGGATAGCTCAGCAATCGCTTCAATTGCTCATAAAGAGCGGCACGCTCGGGCAGCGCGTCAAGATATGCGCGGGCATAGCGGTTTTCGGAATCCGCCCAGGCGCGAACTGCCGGATCATTAAAGTCCTCCAACCAGCGATAGTCGTCCACCACCTTGACGCCGTGGTAAAAATCCGTGACCGGCTTCTTGGAAGTGGCCGGCAAATCAGCCCCTTGCATGACGACCGGGAGCATACTCAATGCCAGCGCTCCTTTCAAAATGTGCATTTTCATGGAAACCCGCTCGGCGGATTATAGCGTACTCATCGCAACCTGCCGCGAACGGCGCTAGTCTAACTATTGGGGACATCCATATGCGCAAGACAATTACGCTGGCTTTATGGTTGCTGCTGGCGACGGGGCTTTCTATGCCGGCCCTGGCGGCAGCGCATGGCGGTGGTGGTGGTGGGCACGCCGGTGGCGGAGGCGGAGGTCATGCCGCAGTCGGCGGTAGAGGCTTCAGCGGTGGCGGTCACTATGGTGGCGGTTACGGCGGCGGGTACCGGGGCGGCTATGGTGGCTATGGCCGAGGTGGCTACGGAGGTTACGGCCGCGGCTATGGATACGGTGGATGGGGATATGGCGGCTGGGGCCTTGGCCTCGGATTTTGGCCCGGATATTACGGCTACTATGATCCCTACGCTTATGGATACCCGTACGCTTACGGTTACCCATACGGTGGCTATGGATATGACGGTGGCTACGGATACCCGCAAGCTTACGCCCCGTCCGCTTACGGCGGCTATGGGTATGGTTACGGCTACCCCGCAGTCGGTTACGGCGGATACTACGGCGGCGGCGTGGGTTTCGGTTTAGCCGTAGATGGCCGCTGGCATCACTTCGGCAGACGCTGAACGAAGGCCGGGACTCGGTTCCGGCCCTCCCCCTAACTCCGGCCTTGCCGCTCTGTGATCGTGACCGTGTTCTTTAGCCGGAAGCGGATCAAAGTCTCGGCCGGCAGAACGGCCGGTTTCGATCGAGTGGCAGCGGCGCCGCCCGCGCCCGCAGCCGTACCTACGCCGGCCCCGATGGCCGCGCCTTTACCACCTCCTGCGATCGCACCAATGGCCGCGCCGATCACGGTACCTGCGAGGACTTTCCCCGCGGTGTCGCCGGTCGCCATCTGAGCGTGTTTCGCAAAGGTCTCGGTTTCAATCGCGACACGCTGGCCGTCGGATGTCTTCAACTGTGTCAGCATGACCACCAGTTCCGGCTGCCTTTTCCCTCTGCCGGTTTCCACGACCTTGCCTTCCAGGCGCGCGCCTTTTTCAGCAATCACCCAGCCATCGGCTACTAGCGGCTCATCGAGCGTGGCCGTAAAGCCATCACCCGGAGCGTTGTGTTCGCTCGACAGTCCCTGGCCCGTGCGAGCCAGAATCAGCATGCCGGCTTTGAGCGTCACTTGAGCTGGCTGAGGCGTCGAAGGAATCGCCGCCGCCGGGTTAGCCTGCTGGACCGGTTGCTCCGGCTGTTGAGGTGTCTGTTGAACTGGTTCCGAGTCTGGGTCGGGCAAGGACGCCAGCGTTGGCGGCAGTGTCACAGCGGCCGGAGGCGCTTCCACCGCGGGCTGGACCGGCGACGGTGGTTCGTCATTCCGAGCCATCATCACGGGAGCAGCGCGGTGACTTTTGAGAACTTCGTTCGGTCTGGCGCTGGCCTTGGGCTCTTTAGGCGGGGTGATGGGGGCAGGCTCCACGGCCTCCGCCGGTTGCGATTGCCGCGCCACCGGTTGCACTGTCGCGGGCACTGCGGGCGGCACCACTGTCGCTTTGGGAGCAGCGGCGGTCGCCGGCGCCATGTTCCGGTTGATCTGCCATTTCATGAACAGTCCGCCGGCCAGTGCGGAAACTACCACCAGAAGAACAACTTGAAGCGGCTTCATGGGGCTTTCCTCCGTAAACAATTAAGACGTGAACGTCGCAGTTTCCGTTTCCGCGCCTCTACCCGCTAAAATATAGAAAACCCAAGGGCCGATGACAAGTTTCCCCTCCAGTTTCGACATCGGAAAGGTGCGGATCGCGCCGGCGACGGTGCTTGCGCCCATGGCGGGCGTCACCGACACCGTGTTTCGCCGCTTCATCCGCAACTTGGGCGGGTGCGGGCTGATCATGACCGAGTTCACGAGCTCCCACGGCGTTAGCGCTTCGCTTCGCGCCCGCAAGCCCACCCGCACATTGAAGTATCTGGCATTTGAGCCGGAAGAGCACCCTATCTCGGCCCAGCTTTTCGGCGCCGATCCGGTAGTGATGGCTGACGCGGCGCGCGTATGTCAGGACCTGGGTTTCGACATCCTCGATATCAACTTCGGCTGCCCTGTAAATAAAGTGGTGAAGTGCAACGGCGGATCGGGACTCTTGCGCGATCTGCCGCTGGTCGAGCGCCTGCTGCGCGAGGTTCGTGCTGCCATTCAGATTCCGTTCACCATGAAGTTTCGCGCCGGCTGGAATGATGAAGAGCTGGTCGCGGTGAACATGGCGGGCCTGGCGGAAGACTGCGGATTGCAGGCGGTCGCGCTTCATCCGCGCACACGCGAGCAGGGTTACGCCGGGAAAGCCGACTGGACGCGCATCGCCGAAGTGAAGGCCGCGGTCAAGATCCCCGTTATTGGCAACGGCGACGTTACGACGCCCGAAGACGCCGTCCGCATGGTGGCCGAAACCGGCTGTGACGCCATCATGATCGGACGCGCCGCCTCATCCAATCCGTGGATCTTCCGGCAGATCGGGCAATATGTCGCGACCGGCCGCTACGACCAGCCGACAACAGAGGATCGCTACCAGATGATGCGCACGTATTATTCGATGTTGATCGAGCGCGACGAGCCGGATGTCGTCGGCAAAATGAAGCAGTTCGCTACGTACTTCACCCACGGCGTCCGCAACTGCTCCAAGCTTCGCGCCGAGGTTTATCACGCGCATGAAGCGCGGGAAATCCTGGATCGCGTGGATGCGTTTTTCCATCGCGACGCCGAACCGGCACTGGTTTCGTGAAACCTGATCTCGTGAAGAAGGTCCAACTGATTACAGATGGGGCTTGTCACGGCAACCCCGGCCCGGGCGGTTGGGCCGCCATCCTGCGGCACGGCAGCCACACGCGCGAGCTGTTCGGCTCCGCGCCGCACACTACCAACAATCGCATGGAGCTAACCGCCGCGATCGAAGGCCTGCGCGCCATCAAGGAAGCGTGCGAAGTCGAAGTAGTCACCGACTCCGAATATGTCAAGAACGGTATCACGCAATGGATCCACGGCTGGAAGCGCAAGAACTGGATCAAGAGCGACAGGAAACCCGTGCTGAATGCCGACCTCTGGCGTGAGCTCGACGACGAAGCCGCCCGCCACAAAACCACCTGGACCTGGACCAAGGGGCACGCTTCGCACGAAGACAATAATCGCGCGGATGAATTAGCGACGATCGCGGCTAGCGAGCAGAGCGCGAGCGGATGAGTTTCTTACAGTGGGATCCAAACCAAACAGTTCGTCCACTCTTCGGCTTCGGTCACACTCCAAATCAACGTGAGTTCTTCGATGGCGGCGGCGATGGAAATGCCACCACGAAGCAGAATGACGCCAGGGCTGTTGCCGTTCGCCGAGAAGCGCCGAAAGTTCTCAGGCATGGTGCGACGGTCCTGACTTACGAGTATTCGTCTGCTTTGTGCAGCTATCTACAGGACCTCTGAGTCGTCGAACCTTCTAGGCCTGCATCTGTTGCAGTGCGGATGTCGATTTCCGGCGCCCGGCGCCTGACCCCTCGCACCACGCGCGCATCCAGGTCGGCATCAGCCTGGAATTTGACTCTCATGCCGGGCGCGCCGCAGTTTGGCGATTAGCTCCGCATTAGAGCGCCCGGATTCCGATTGCTCCTCCTCATCGGCTTTATCCGCTGCGGCCATGTAAGTATCGATTTCTGTCTGGTGAGCCAGATAGAATGCTAGCGCTCCATGCACCTGCTCCAGCGTCAGAGTGGGAAAGCTCTCGACCATGCTCTCTGCTGATAGCCCCTCGCGAAACAGGTACACCAGCGAATCGAGGGACACACGAGTATGCGCCGCGCCCCTCGGGTGAGACACGGAAATCAGGGACGGATTGCCGTTCGCTGATACCTCGTAGACGAACGGATGTAATCGTAACAGAATGAGGCTGGCTGGCGAAGCGGAGGTGGGCTCTGCTGGAGAGCAACCCG
>DATGZN010000087.1:0-3261 GCA_035297145.1 Bryobacteraceae bacterium | reverse complement strand
ACGCTTCGCAGGATGGGTCGCCCCACCACCACGCAAGACTCGCTTCTGGCTGCTGGTCCAGCTTTGCCAGGCGGGATTCGTACCCGCAGGGTTTCAACGAAAGGTTTCAGAGTTCGAGTCTCTTCCTCCTTTCCAAAGCTTACCTGACGCAAGGACACCATAGCCTATGACAAGGGTGATTACCTATCCTGGCCATCCCTTTTTCCGTACTTGCGCCGGCAATTAGCGCGAGGAGTTGCCAGGTAAGCCATGATTCTTTGGATGGATTCATGGTCAACCTCGCAGAATTGGCTGGCACAGCGAAGCACCAGGCTGTCAAAGCTGGCCAGCGAAATAGCTCAGCAGCCGGCTCACGCGCGCGGCGTCGGAGTCTGAGCAGCCGCCTATCGCGTGGCCGGTCTGCTGTAGCACATTGTTAGCGGCCTACTGCAAGCAACGTCTGAAGGCGCTGCAGCACTTGGGCAACGACCTCCTCCGAGACTGCACCGATCCGCGCCGCCTTGCGCGCCCGCCAGTCTAAGCTCTTCACTTGGTCCGCCCCCACCACGCCCGAAACTGGCGATCCAGCAGGTAGGGGTACCTCGAATGGGTAGCCTTTTACTTGGCTGGCGATCGGGCAGAACAGAGCCAGGCCAACCCGACCGTTGTAAGCCGACGGAGACAGAACCAAGGCTGGCCGACGTCCGGCTTGCTCATGGCCTGCTTGCGGGTCGAGGGAAATCCAAACCGCATCACCGCGTTCCGGGATATAGGCACGTTTGCGGCTCACCAGACTTCCTTGCCGACTGCCGGCCCCGTATCCCAGTCACTGGGCATGTTGTTGTCCGTGATGCCGCGCAACAGTTCATCCAGGGTGGGCGGTTGTGGAGCGACCGGCCGCACGATGAGCGCTCCCTCAACAAAGGATAGTTCGACGTCACCGTTAGCGCGGAGACCGGCCTCCGCGGCGAAGGATTTCGGGATGCGGAGGGCCAGGCTGTTGCCCCATTTCTGAACACGAGTCTTCATCGCGACCTCCAAGTATCTACGATGAAGATACACGGGCAAGTAAGCAGAGTCAACGGGGTTTCGGCTAAGGAACCAGAGCGCCATCGAGTGCTATAGACCGGGACAGATCGCCCTGGGCTGCCACGAAGCCACTCGCCTCAAGTTGGGAAACCAGTTTAGCGTAGCGAATATAATAAAATGCTCTGATACCGATTCTCTACGGGTGACTTCGCTCATCGATAGCCCAGGGCTTCGTTTGCTTTGTGTGGACGAGCTCACTGACTCTTGAGTCAATCCGCGTCGAAAACCGCCGCGACAGCGAGTGAAAAATCCGGCAACAACATCGATGCCGCCGATTCCCCACGCCGGTAGATGCCAGCTTCTTCATAAGCATCCCCGCGCAGGCGGAGGACGGTGATGGTTTCCGTTTGCGGGTTGACGATCCAGTATTCCGGGACGCGGCCCTCGGCATAGTCGCCCCGCTTGTCAACCAGATCTCGTTCCGGTTTCTCTTCACTCACAACCTCCAGAGCGAGGTCGGCGCCAAGCCAGAAGCGGTTTTGCCGGCGCGGATCGGCGGCCGAAAGCAGAAGAAGAAGATCGGGCTCACGGAACTTGCCCGGCCGTATTCGCAGCCGTAACGGCGAAAAGCGGACCTTCCCACCTCGAGGGTCGATAAAGCCAAGAAAAGCGAGGTAAAGGAACCCCAGAATCCCTTGGTGCTTGTCCGTAGGCATGGGTAGGATTTCCAGGAAGCCGTCGGTGAACTCGACCAGCCGATTCCGATGGTCGGTCAGAACGAGGTACTCTTCCTCGCTCCATTCCCCTTGGGGCGGAAGGATTTGCTCAAGCAGATCCTTCCATTCCTGGGCAGACGGAAGTTCGGTTGTGGGCTGGGTTGCGCTGGCCATGGCCTCCCCTTGAAAGAGAGCATTCATTTCCTCAATGCAATATAGCCGGCACGGTGACTCTTTATCTTTGCCCCGTGCCCGGGTGCAAGCCTCCCCTCATACTACGGCGAATTACCCTGACTCAGACAATAGCAGTGGCGGGCGGCATGCCCACATTTGGGAGAGTGCCCTGAGGAGTTGGCGCGGGAGCCGACCTCAGCGAATCGACGCCCTGAACCAGTGGCGGGCTCGTTGAGATAGCGAGCAATACTGGGGATCTAGGCATCGGGTTCGGTCCGCGGGCGAGGGCCGAACGACCAGTTCAGCGGCGGGGCGGCTGCAAAATCTGAATACCACGAAAAGCCGTGATGCCGGCCCCGTCTGCTGCAACGGCTGGTTCGGCGTTTCCGTCACGCACTTTGCTTGCGGGCAAGCAGCGCCCGAACCTCCGGAACCAGTTCGGTGGGGATGGCCATGAGCGTTATGTCCTCGGCCTCGCGCGCCGCCTCGATGTCGGCGAACTCCTCATCCTCGGTTTGGTTTTCGTAGTGCGCAATCATCTCCTTGACGCGCTTCTCATCCCAGCCAGGGGGAAACTTTTGCTTGCTCATTTCGGTTTCCTCCGGTGTCGCCGACGGAAGGCTTTCTTGGCCTTGCCGTGCGGTTCATATGCAGTAATCACGAAGCGGAGTTCCATGCCAACCCCTCCCTGCCCAATTACGATTCTACCGTGAAGGGAGTCTTGTGTTCTCCCCCATCCTCCGTGCGCAGGAAGAAGTGGCGCAATTCAGCCTGTTGGTGTTTCTGATCATACTCCGTCGTCCATGCGCAGGAAGAGGTGGCCTCCCTATAGACGGAATACTTCTTTGGTCCATGGATCAGCGGCATCGAATGGCCCATGGATCGACTTGAAACAGCCCCGGCTCTCGCCCGGACGATCCAAGTCGATGGCGAGCAACTTGACGTGCACGCGATTGTCTTCTTCATCCAAGAACCCGAGAACCAGCCAGGCACTTAAAGTGGCTTATTGCCCCGGTTCAGGACGTAGTAGCAGACGTTGGCGGCGGAAGCACGGGCGGTACGCGGCATGGCGGGCTCGCTCCATCGCGAGGGTCAGGCGAGACCGATTTGGCTTATCTTACGCAGAACGCGGTGACAATTCACTACGTCCCCATCGACTCCCCAAAGTCCGCTTGCAGTCGGCACGGATATTGTTGCCCATCCAGCAGTGCCCAGATTTGAAATGCGAGCGTTGCCGCAGAAGCGCCTGCAACCCCACTGATCAATCCCTGCACGCCCAAACTCGGAGCCAGTTGAAGGAGTTGACAATCCGCCCAAGGCAAGACGCTCGCATCCGCCCCAGTATCGGGAATGACTCGATCCA
>DATGZN010000086.1:0-50824 GCA_035297145.1 Bryobacteraceae bacterium | reverse complement strand
GGTTGCTCTCCAGCATGGCCCGCCTCCGCTTCGCCAACCGGTACCGAGTATGCGCTACAGTCGGTTTGCTGGTCGAGGAATTTTCATCGAACGGCGAGGTGTGTCTTAACTGTTTGTGTCAGCCGAGGGGACAAGCGCAACACGATGCCACCAGTTTCAGGGCCCTAAGAGTCGTGAGGAAACAAAATATGGAACCGGAGCAAGGCAGAATCGCTTTGGTACTCGAATACGGAGAGTACACCGTGGGTCGCGGACGGAGCTGTTGCAGTTCTGCAGGGCACAGGTGGATTCGCGTGGGACAAACGATGCATTGGAAAGCCGTCCTAGCAACAGTATTTGTTTTCGCCGGTGTGGCACGCATCGCCGAGGCGGCGGACACCTTTACGCCGACGTACACGGCAAGCCCTGCAACACCCGAATACCGCCTAGGGCCTGAAGATGTGATTGAAGTCTTCGTCTGGAAGCAGCCGGAGCTGACGACAACTGTCGTTATTCGCCCGGACGGGAGAATTTCGCTTCCGCTGACAAACGAGCTAGAGGCGAGCGGTAAGACAGCATTACAACTTCAGAAGGAAATTACTGAAAAACTACGCGAATATATCACCCAACCCATAGTCAACGTGATAGTCAAACAGGTCAATAGTCTCAAGATCTCGGTTTTGGGCGAAGTCCGAAAGCCAGACGTGTACAGAATCAAGAATCAGGTTACGGTGCTCGATGCGATTGCCATGGCCGGAGGCTTTACAGACCTAGCCAGGCCAAACCGGGTAATTGTTATAAGAAATGCCGATCCGGCCCGCAAAGAATCAGGATTAATGTCAAACAAGTGGTCGACGATGACAGCAAGGGACCGTTTTACCTTCAGCCTCTAGACACGGTCTACGTAGAGTAGAAAAACCCTAAGATGCGAGACAACAAGGAGGCGACACAAAAAACAATCAGAGTTCTCATTTGCAATAAATACGTTTTGTTCCGGGAGGGTATCAAGAGCTTGCTTCGGGAAGGAGCCCTCATTGAGATTGTCGGCGAAGCCGACACGGCCAAGCAGGCAATCGACCAAGCGGTACGGCTGAGACCGGATGTCGTGTTGATGGATCTGGTGACACCGGATTTGAGCGGCTCCGAGGCCACTCGCCGCATCAAGGCTGTTCATCCGGAGGTTAGGGTGCTGATTCTGAGCCTGCGCGATGATGAGACTCTGGTATCCCGATGCTTCGAGGCCGGAGCGTCCGGCTACATTCGGAAAAATGATCACGCATCGCAGTTGCGGGTTGCCATCGATGCAGTATGCAGATTCGGTGAGTATGGAAGCCAGAGAGCGGGAATGGCTTAGCCAAGGCCTGCCTTGGCGGCAGGGTTGGGAAGTCACAAATGAGGAACACGCTTTTGATGGTGCCGGGCATCATCCTGGCGCTCAATTCGGCGGTTCCAGCGTGGGCGCAACGGCCTGATGGGTTTCAACTTACCTCGCCACTGAGCTTAAGCGCCGGCTATGACGAGAACTTTGCAGTCGGCTCCCAGGAGCTGGATGACACCGTTACTCTTCTGACATTGCCCACGCTCTCCTGGACGAGGAACACCCATCGAACGGACTTCTCCATAGAGTATGAGCCGGAGTTCGAACTCTTCTCTCACAATCAAAACTTGAATGCCTGGAATCATTCAGCGGCTCTGCGTCTCACTCATCGGATCAATGGCCGGCTGACTCTGGAAGCTGGGGATTCCTTTCTCTCTACGATGGACCCGAGCCGTCAACTGGTCGATAGTCTGCTCCTGCTGCCGCGCGGCCGTTTCCAGCAGAACGTTTTCTATACGGGGTTGAGCTACCGCCTCGACGGGCGAACAACATTGAGTGTTCGCTTCGATAACGCGACCGTAACGACGGCTTTGCCAGGAGCCCTGGCTAACGGCTTGGATCAGATGAGTAACGCTGGTACCGTGACGCTGGAGCGAACCGTGAATCGCCACCATACACTGTCGGGGGGCTACTCCTATCTGCTCGTGCACCCCCTCAACACAGGGAATTCAGGGAACTCCATTGGCATGCACAATTTCAATTCAGGTTATATATACACCCTCAATCCTGGTTTGATCTTCCGTTTTTCCGGCGGTATGATTCGTGGCCAACAGTCCAGCTTCACTGGCGGCGGTGCCGTCGAGAAGCGGTTGAGCGGCCTTTGGGTGGCGGCCGGATTCGAGCGCTACCTTTCTTTCTTCGGAGGTCTCGCGCCGACCGGCGCCGCGCCAGCAGGTGCCATCCCCTTCCCTAACGGTTTGGAGGCCGGCAACATCTATCAAGTCGCGTCGTTGCGGGCCTGGGGAAAGCTGACCAAGCGTATAGGGCTGGAAGGCAGTGTGCTAAGGGGACTGGACGGAGTGAGCCCTCAAAATCGACCGATTAAGAGCGTAGTCGGCCAGTTTCGTTTGGACTACAAGCTCAGTGAGCGGCTCACCTTATTTACACGCGTGGAGTTCTACGGCCAGAACATAAACGACTTCTCGCAACTGCCGTTGTCGCGCAAACGCTATTTCGGTGGCCTTGAAATTGCTCTTTCGCATCACCGGGAACCAGCGAAGGGCGCACGTGAGGCGATAGAGGGAACCGCAGATGCCGCCGACTCCGTAGATTCAGGTGAACCCCAGGGAGATGAGTCCCACCGTCATGAAGACAGGTAGCTGGATGGAAACCAATGGAGCAGCGCAGGGACTTTCTGTATTTACAGTCTTGAAGGCTATCAGACGCCGCAAACTGTACCTTTTGATGCCCGTCTTGTTGCTGACGGCGGGTGCTGGCATCTACGCGTTGCATCTGCCCGAGCGCTTTCGCGCAGAGGCACTAATTGCAGCGGAGCCGGTAATCCCTGCACATTACTTAACTGACAGGGTCGACGCCGCGACGGCCGTCAACGTCCAGGATCAGTTGCGCGCGGTTCGAGAGACGCTATTCAGCACTCTGGTGCTCGAAACGGCTATACGCGAATTCAGGCTGTACGATCTCGTGCGAAAGCGGGTGCCTGGGCAAGCGCTGGAGGAGATGAAGTCCAGAATCCCGGTGCAGGTTGAAGGGCCGGATACATTTTCTGTCGGCTTTGAGGGTGAGAATCGGCAGCAAGTAATGCAGGTAGCAAATCGCCTAGCCGGGTTGTTCATCGAGCGCACGGCGGACCTTCGCGGCCAGCGTGCGGCGCAGGAGGACAGCTTCCTGGACACAGAGGTAGAGCGCCTGCGCAACCAGCTCAGCGAGCAGGAAGAGAGCCTGAAAACCTACAAACAGGGCGCCGTCCAAGAGCTGCCCGAGCGCCTGACGACGAACCTCAAGCTATTCGAAAACCTGCAACAACAGGTCCAAGGCAAGACTGACCAGATAACGGATGGCCAAGCGCGACGCTCCGCTGCGATCGAAGAGATGAAGGCGCTGGAAAAACAGGGAACGCTCGACAGTCCGGAGCAGCCGAGAGAGGGATCCACCACGATCGAAAGCCTACGCTTCAAACTGAGACAGCTCAAGGCCCAGTACACGGCAAAGTATCCGGAGGTCGAGCAAACCGAAAAAGAAATCCGGGACTTAGAAGCGGCCGGAACCCCAACCGGTCACGTTCGCGGTGACCCCTCTCCTGTCCAGATGCGGTACTTCGCTTTGCAGGCCGAGCTCAAATCGATCGACCTACGTCTCAAGAGCTACCAACAAGAACGAAACACACTGGCATCCGAGATGAAGAACTATGAGCGGAGGATCAACTCTTCGCCGGGCTACGAAACGGTGCTGGGCCAACGCATGAGAGACGCAGCCGTTACCCGCACGCGCTATGAAGCCCTATACACGAAACAGCAAGAGGCGAAGTTGGACCAACGGGCGAAGCAGAGTAACAACGACGTAGCCTTCAAAATCATCGAGGCAGCCCAACTGCCTTCAACCCCTTACAGCCCGCACCGCCGCCGGATTCTTCTCATGGGTTTCATGGCGAGCTTGGGGCTTGGCCTGATCGCGGTCCTCTTCGTAGAACAGATGGACACGTCGTTTCACACCATCGAGGAATTCCAGAGTTCTACCACTTTGCCCGTTCTGGCGGCCGTTCCGACCATACCTGGTAGGGTGCCCGAGGTACGCCAGCTCAAGAACGGCGCCGGCCCTTTGAGCCAATGGGCGGCCCCGAAACTGGAGGACGATGGCTTCACTCCAGGCCAGAGGCGAGACTTCCAAGAGCGCCGTCTCACACTCATAGGCGATCCGCAATCCACCTCTTCGGCACAATACGGCATTTTGGCTTTGAAGGTCCAGCAATGGATAAACCAAAGTGATGGCCGGGTACTGCTGGTGACCAGCGCCGCGGGAGGTGAAGGAAAATCCGTAACGGCCGTAAATCTCAGCCTGGCGCTCTCCTCGCTACTGGAGGGACCCGTTCTGTTGTTGGATGGCGATCTCCGGCGTCCGCAGGTACACAAGCAGCTGGGGCTGAGCCCGGCCAAAGGTTTCAGCGACTTGTTGCTCCGGCCCGACGGTGATGTCACTACCTATGTTTCGAAGTTCCGGGAGCTGTATGTGATATCGGGCGGCGCCGAGCCGATGAACCCGGTTGGGCTGTTAGCCTCACGGACGGCTGCGGAGATTTTCGCGCGCCTGAGAAAGGAATTCCGTTTTATCGTCCTAGACAGCCCTCCCATAGTGCCAATTGCAGACAGCCATATCCTGGCTGGCTTGGCCGACGCAGTGGTGATCGTGGTACGCGCCCGACGTACCCCGCGCGAGCTGTTCCAGCGCGCCATCGAGAGCCTCGGCGCTTCCAACGTACTGGGCGTTGTGCTGAACGATGTTGAATACGGTGATACTCGCTACGGTTATGCCTATGAGTACTATCAGCGACACAATGTGGGCCGGAGTTAGCGCCCAGCCGCAACGCCACCGGCTCAGGGCACGACGATGCTGCGTGCCGCGGACTCGGGGTGTCTTCCTCGCCGCGGAGTTGACGGTCCTGGCAGTCGCTCTGCTCTATGCTGCCCACGGCGGGAACACTCTTGGGGTGCCCATCCTGATTGCGTGCTGCGAGTTCCTCTTTCATGTCAACACTCTCGATCGATCCATCGTAAGTGCGAGGCCATTGCATTTTTCGATGGACATCTTGGGATCCGTGTCATTGGGCTGCCTGGCAGCCGCGTTGCTGTTCTGCGTGTTTCCAGCTCTGTGTACGAGCGCCGAGGCTGCCCTAGCTGGCCTGTTGCTTGTCGTTCTCATACCGGTGACATTGCGACCGCTTCTGCGCTATCTGGTTACTCACAAGAAGTTTGTGGAGGGAATTCTGATTGTTGGCACAGGAGACTTGGTGGAGAAGCTATATCGAGCCTTAGCCAATGGCAGAAACTATTGGAAAGAAACCGAACGCCGAGCCGGAGAACTCCTTAGGTTTCCCGAGAGTCCTGCGGACCTGGGGCTCGCGGTCGATTTCGCACAGCTCGACGACATTGTAGCGCGAGACCGGATCTCGCGAGTCGTGGTAGCCGAGCAGGATGCGCAGAGCCGGGAGAAGTTGGCCGCCGCCCTGTTAGACCGCCGACTTCGCGGATTACAGATCAGCGACGCTGTTGATTTCTATGAAAAGTTTAGCGGCAAGATCTGGGTTGAAGGCTTAAGCACCCAGTGGTTCGTTTTTACAGGTGGTTTCAGACTCTCTAATCTCAGCGCATGCCTCAAGCGCTCCTTCGATGTAATATTCGCACTGCTCCTGATCCTATTAACAGCTCCTCTGCTTGCGGTGATCGCCGTCGCCATCAAGCTCGATTCCGCTGGTCCTGTACTTTTCCGGCAGATCCGCGTGGGATTACATGGGAAGCCCTTCGTAATTTACAAATTCCGTTCCATGCGCCAGGACGCTGAGATCGAGACTGGCCCCGTGTGGACGAGCGAGCGAGACGAGAGAGTGACAGCAGTCGGCCGGCTGCTGCGGAAATTTCGGCTCGATGAAATATTGCAGGCATTCAATGTATTGCGCGGCGAGATGAGCCTGGTGGGACCGCGTCCGGAGAGACCCTACTTCGTGGATCGGCTGGACCAAGAGATCCCCTTCTACAATCTTCGTCATTACGTGAAACCAGGGATTACGGGGTGGGCGCAGGTCATGTTTCCTTACGGGGATTCTATCGAGGCCGCCTATGAAAAATTGCAGTACGACTTCTATTACGCCAAATACACGTCTATCGGCTGTGACACCGAAATATTGCTTAAGACATTGAAAATTGTTTTGCTCGGTCGAGGACGGTGATGCAAAGATTTCTGATCTTCAGGCTCGGATGCGGGGTCGAGTTTGCCCTTGTTGCTCGGCAGTCTCAAGTCGATGAGGGCGGCGAGGTACCTGCGATGATTTACGTTGCCAGCGGATCGAGCGGTTGAGGTAGCAAGAGATGGTAAAAGCACTTTTCTGGGCCAGTCTTTCATGTATTGCGTACGTGTACGTTGGCTATCCGCTGCTGCTGATGCTCTGGCGGAGAATAGCCCAACGGCCTATCCACAAGCGGTATCAAGAGCCAAGCGTCAGCTTAATCGTCGCCATGCACAACGAGAGGAAGAACGCCCGGCGCAAAATAGAGAATTGCTTCGAACTGGACTACCCTGCGGACAAGCTCCAAGTGATTGTATCACTCGACGCCCCCACCGACGGCACCGATGCCGCGGTTCGCGATTACGGCTTTCGGGGGGTCGATGTCGTGTATTCTCCTGTACGTATTGGCAAGGCAGCAGCCTTGAACAATGGGGTGGCAAGGGCAACGGGCGAAGTGCTGTTATTTGCAGATGCCAGACAACGGTTTGACAAGAATGCGGTACGTGAGTTGGTAGCCAATTTCGCTGACGAATCCGTCGGATCCGTTTCTGGAGAGCTATTTGTTTTGGATGAAGAAGGTAAGGAAGCCAGTGATGCGGTTGGTGCGTATTGGCGATACGAAAAGAAATTGCGCGCAATGGAGAGTGAGATACATTCCGTCCCAGGAGCGAGCGGTGCCATTTACGCCGTTCGCCGCGAGCTCTTTGTACCGTTGGATCCGGACACGATTCTAGATGATGTGGTCATTCCGATGAGGATTGTGCTTAGAGGGAAGCGCTCGATTTTTGAGCCTGCCGCTCGCGCTTACGATCTTGCGAGTCAAAATCCGGAGTTGGAATACGAAAGAAAGACGCGTACCCTGACCGGCAACTACCAGCTTTTCGCTCACATGCCTGAGTTACTCGTGCCGTGGCGCAACCCGATCTTCGTGCAGTTGGTTTCTCATAAGCTAGGACGCCTGCTCGTGCCTTACTGTTTAGCGGTGCTTTTGATCTCTAATCTGTTCTTGCTGCGTGGTTTCTATCTGGCATTTTTTGTTTGTCAGATCCTTTGGTACGGCTTGGCGGCCTCCGGCCGGCTGCTTTCGACCCGCAGTGGTGAAAGCCCCGCGCGTCAGCTCCTGCAGATCAGTCAGGGTAAGAAGGGGATATGAACACAGTCAGGAAAGCCCTACTCGTGCCTTACACATTTGTGTTGATGAATTGGGCGGCGGTCGCCGGTTTATATTACTTCGCGCGTCGGCACCCGGACTTTTGGAACAACCCAGGGACGAGGCGCAGGTGACTTGCCTAGCGACAGAAGAGGGTGTGGCCGCTGCCCGGGTCGTCTCTGCGGAGATCCACGTCGAAACCATTTCCGGCTACCAGGAATTTGTGGACCTGGAGCCGGTCTGGAACGAAGTGGCGGAAGCGGCCGGACTTGACCACCCTTTTCTGGAGCACGCCTGGGTTCGGACCTGGTGGGAGTGCTTTAGCGCCGAGAGCACCCTTCATATTCTCGTGGTGAAGGCTGGCGATAAGCCCATAGCAATTGCTCCGCTGATTCTAACGGCAATTCGAATGTGGGGGATCAAAGTGCGGCGGCTAGGGTTCTTCTACAACTCGCACGTCCCGCGTGCCGACTTCCTGATCGCGCAGCGGCCGGAAGAGGTATACCAAGCCATCTGGAGCCACCTATTCCGGAAATGTTCGTGGGATCTTCTGCAGCTCTGCCAGCTACCCGAAGGGTCCGAAACTCTCGACGTGATTCAGGGGCTGGCTGTCGCCGACGATTGTCCGAGCGGAATTTGGCCGTCCGATGCGTCTCCGTACCTGCCGCTCCGCACATCCTGGGACCAGTACTTCGACAGTCTTCCTGCCAAGCATCGTTCCAATCTGAGAAATCGTTTCAAGCGCCTCAAGGGGATAGGGCCGGTAGAGATTGAAGCTATTACCGCGGATGAGAAGCTGGCCGACGCCTTGGAGGCCGGTTTGCGATTGGAGGCTGCGGGTTGGAAGGGCAAATCCCACACGGCCATTTCCTGCGATCCGGATACCTTTCGATTTTACTCGATTCTGGCGCAGCGCACGGCAGGGTGCGGGTGGGCTCTCCTGTATTTCTTACGTGCGGGATCGAAGCGGATCGCCTTCGAGTATTGCCTCAATTACAAGAATAAGATACATAGGCTCAAATCGGGGTACGATCCATTCTATGCTCGCTACTCTCCGTCTAACCTGCTCTCTTGCCTAGTTTTGCGGAATGCTTGCGAACAAGGCATACGGGAGTACGACTTTCTGGGAAAGAACGACGCCTGGAAGCTAAAGTGGGCCAAGCAAACCAAGCTTCACTACTGGCTCTTCGTCTTTTCCGGCACGCTCAAAGGACGCCTTTTGCATCTGATCAAGTTTCAGTTAGTTCCATTGTTCAAACGTGCCGGCCTTCATCGCTTGCGTAACCTTATCCGGCAATCGCCTAGTCATTCGTCAACCGCGGTCTTTCGTGGGCAGAGTCAGAGGAGCCAATGAACATTGCATACTGCCCGGCACGAACACTGCGTGAGTTGTTTCAATACGAGGCCCGTCAGTATGACTCTGGGTGTCTCCGCACCCATGTGCTGACTGTGGAAGTGCGGATCTTACAATAATGGCAACTCTTGCTCAGGTGATGGCCGATCGTTCCGCCTTTACGGTGGAGAAAATAGACGATGGTCAACGGTTCGCAGAACTGAAACCAGAGTGGAGCGATCTGCTTGAATCAAGCACGTCAGAGTGTCTGTTCTTAACCTGGCAGTGGCTCCATACTTGGTGGAAACATCTGGCCGAGGGCAGGCAAGCTTCCATCCTCGCAGTCCGTTGCGGGAGTACCCTAGCCGCTCTGGCGCCATTCTGCGTGCGGCTTCCGAGCTTGTCCCGAGCGCATTTGTTTTCCGTTCAGGAGTTTCTGGGAAGTGGGAACGCGGGCTCGGATTATCTGGATTTCATCGTCCGGAGAGGCTTTGAACCAGAAGCGCGGCAGGCTTTTGCTTCGTATTTGGCAGGGGAACGGCTCATGTTCGATTGGACACAGCTGAAACGGGACGGTTGTTTTGCTGCCGGCGTGGCCTCGACCCTTGGTGAAATGGGCTGGAGAGTTTCAGAGATGAGGACGAACACCTGTCCTTTCATCCTCCTAGCCGGAAGGTCCTGGGAATCCTATCTGAGTTCTCTGGGTGCGGAGCATCGCTACAACTTCAATCGCAAGTGGAAGCGCATCAACCGGGACTATGTTGTGCAGTTTGAGGAGGTACGCACGGAAGAGCAATGTCGTGAGTCGATCGATCTGGTGGTGACACTGCACAACATGCGTTGGCGCGCGCGCGGCGGTTCTGATGCCTTTCACACTCGCGGTCTGGTTGAGTTTCATAGGGAATTGAGCCAGATCGCGCTCAAGCATGGTTGGCTGCGCCTGTATGTTCTGCGGCTGAATGGGAAGCCGGCCGCCAGTCTGTACGGTTTTCTGTATCACCGGACCTTCTACTTCTACCAATCGGGATTCGATGCGGCCTACGACAAATACAGCGTCGGCTTGGTCACGATGGGTCTTGCGATCAAGCGCGCTATTGAGGAAGGGGCCGAAGAATTCGACTTGCTGCACGGGGACGAGCATTACAAGTCGCACTGGAGCAACGGCAGCCGGGAGTTGAGCAAGTTGGAGCTATACCCGCCTGGACGGCTTGGTTGGATGTGTCAGTCGTCGGTAGAACTCGAGCGAGCTTCGCGCGGAATTGCACGGCAAGTGCTGCCGAGAAGCTTGATCGATGGAATAAGAACTCGGTTGAATGCAAGGCAACAGCGCTTATGAGCCGAAGCTGGATCAAGGCCAGGGCCGCCGGCTTCTTGAGCGGAACAGGCATGGACAAGGTTGTCGGCGCGCTCTCGGGCTATCGGAAGGTGCCTGTGGTGATCGGCTACCACAGAGTGGTTGAAGACTTTGCCTCCAGCGCCGAAATGTCCATTCCGTCCATGCTAGTGAGCTTGCGTATGTTAGAACAGCATCTGGATTGGATCGGTCGCCGCTTTCAATTCGTCTCTTTGGACGAATTGGGCGCGCGGCTTGACTCCGGCGACTGTTTGGATAAGCCCATTGCGGCGATCACGTTTGATGACGGTTACCGCGATTTTTATTCCCACGCGCTCCCGCTCCTCAAGAAAAAGGGCGTTCCCGCAGCGGTGTTTGTGGTGACAGACCTGGTGGGCACAACAACCGTGCAGACTCACGACAAACTCTATTTCATGCTGATGAGGCGATTCGGCGACCAAAAGATGAAGTCCATTGACATAGCTGAATTGCTGCAGAGGCTCGGGATCTTACCGCCGACCAGTATGGTACCGGCGGCCGCGACCACGCCGTTTCTAGCCACTCGCATGCTGCTCGAGTTCCTGCCCCAGGCCGACATGCAGAGAGTCCTAACGATGTTGGACTCGGAGGTGTCGATTTCAGAAGGTACATTCAACCCTCTTTATTCTCTCACTTGGGAAATGCTCAACGGCATCCGTCGAGCTGGCATGACCGTAGGTTCCCATACCAGAACGCACGTGCTGATGACCAATGAGAGCAAGCAGAAGGTGATGGACGAACTGGTGGGATCACGCGAAGAACTGGAGAAAAGACTCGGGACGGGCGTGCAACACTTCGTTTATCCCGACGGAGCATTCAATAAGTCTTCCGTGGATGCTGTCGCATCCGCAGGCTATCGGTTTGGCTACACAAGTTGCAGGCACCGGGATTCCACGCATCCAATGTTGACGGTACCGCGCACTGTTCTGTGGGAGAACTCCTGCCTCGATTCCCAGGGCCTTTTCTCGGGGCCCGTCTTGAACTGCCAAGTGCGCGGCGCTTTCGATCTGGTGAGTGGGTGTCGGCAATCCCACACAAAGAGTCTGGAGCGCGCGAATGACCGCAACTAGCGAATCGTGTCCAATTAGGCAGCAGCGCTTGTTCGGCGTCGCAGAGATCACCTTCACGGAGAAGCGCGCCACCGGGATCTCTATCGCCTACTGGCTCCTCCTGGCGTTTCTGACTCTTCTTTACTCGAATCTGCCGTTACTGATGCCGGCATTCGAAGTAATCCGCCCGGCAAAGTTGGTGGCTGGAGCTGCACTCGTGATGCTGTTAGTCGAGACGGTTTTCGCTCGGAAGAGTTTTGAATTTGCCTGGCCTGAAGGATTCTTGCTACTGGGCTTTCTGGGCGGCGCGGCGCTGTCTTCGCTGACGGCGCTCTGGGTCCGTCAGGCAGTCGAGGCCGTCTCCGATTTGATGAAGTTCGCACTCGTCTATTTCTTCATTGTGAATTGCGCGAATACCGAACGCCGGCTTCGTGGTGTGATGTGGGCCATGGTCATCGGCGGGCTGTTCCCGGCGGCCGGCGCACTGAACAACTACTTCCACGGAAATCTGGTCGAGGGCAGGGCTGCGTGGGTTGGCATCTTCGCCAATCCTAACGACCTTGCCTACAGCCTTGTGATCCTGGTGCCTCTGGCCGCATTTTTGGCGACGGGTATCGGTCGGATGCGGCGTCTGGTGTTGCTGAGCGTTGTGATGGTCTACGTCGCGGCAATCTTTGTGACCTTCTCGCGCGGCGGGGCGATCGGGTTGGTAGCAGTGATTGGACTTTACGCCTGGCGGGAAAAAAGTGTTGTGTTCCAGGGCTTGGTGGTGCTTATGGTGGCGGCGGGCCTGATTCTTGCTAGCCGGTTCTGGACGCGGGGCGAGGACTTCTCGCACTTGAATGGAGACATCAGTTTCAGGCAGAGATTGGCAACCTCGCAAGCGGGGTTGGCCATGTTCGCCGATCACCCGCTGCTCGGCGTGGGACTCGGGTGCTCCGTGATTGCCTGGCCGCTCTATGCTCCCGAAGACCTCTATACAAGGACGGCACTGGTAACGCATAACACCTTCATCCAGCCCTTGGCTGAGACCGGATTAGCAGGCTTTCTTCCCTTCATTTTCTTCGTCGGTTTCGGTCTCTATCACGCGCGCAAACTGGCGCTCGGATCTTCAGACAACGGCTTGACCAATCTGGGTGCGGGACTCGAAATCTCGCTCTGGGGCTTTGTGGTCTGCGGGCTATCGGGCCCTTACGCACTGAGTTGGTTCCCGTACATTTTGGTTGGTCTGGTGTCGTCGGCTAGGCGGATAGCGAGAGCGCGCTGATGGACACCGCTGTCATGGTCGATACTTCGGAAAGCGAGTCAGTCTTCAAACCAGCCCTGCTGCTGATGTCTGGGCGAACGCTGGCCTTCGCGGCGACCTTTTTTATTCCGGTTGTTCTGGCTCGGATCTTCGATCCGGCCGAATTTGGCACGTACAAGCAGCTTTTTCTGGTTCATTCGACCATCTATTACATCGCCCAACTGGGAATGGCTTCCAGCTTGTACTACTTCCTGCCCCGTGCGCCTCGCGAGGCAGGCCGGTACGTCGCCAACTCGATGTGGTTCCTGGGCATGGCAGGCCTCGCCGCCTTTGGACTGGTGGTAATGGCCTCGCCGAAGATCGCGCAATGGATGAGCAACAACGCGCTCACCGCGTACCTGCCATGGATCGGCGCATATCTCTTTCTGATGATGCTCTCGACTGCGCTGGAAATTGTTCTGATCTCGCGCAGCCGGTACTTTTGGGCGTCGGCATCATACGCCATCTCGGATCTGGCCCGGGCCGCGGCCTTCATCCTGCCCGTGCTGGTATTTCGGCAACTGAGGTGGCTCCTTTGGGGTGCGGTCACGGTGGCCTTTGTCCGGGTGGTGGTCACGCTGTTCTACTTCCGTAGGGAATTTCGTAGCTCATTTACTCCAGACAGGAGGTTACTAAAGAGCCAATTAGGGTATGCTCTCCCGTTCGCGGCGGCTGTTCTCCTCGAGACTCTGCAGGGGAGCTTTCCCCAGTACGCGGTTTCTTATTTGTTCAATCCGGCGACATTTGCCATCTTCGCGGTAGGTTGCCTGCAGATCCCATTGGTCGATTTCGCGGCCTCGCCGACGAGCGACGTCATGATGGTCAAGATGCAGGAGAGGCTTGCGGAAGGACGAAAGCGCGCCGTGCTGAAAATCTGGCATGACACGACTTGGAAACTTGCCTTGCTGTTCTTTCCGCTGTTCGCGTTCTGCATCGTGGCCGCGCGGCAGATCATCGTCTTCCTGTTTACCGCTAAGTACACGGCAAGCGTCCCCATCTTTATGGCGTGGTCCTCTGTGATTCTGCTCACTACCTTCCAAGTAGACGGAGTGATGCGTGTCTTCGCGCAGACCTGGTTTCTGCTGGCGCTCAACATGATGCGACTCGTAATCATTGTGGGCTTAATCAAATGGTCTCTGTCGGAGTTTCATCTAGTCGGCCCAGTTCTTGTGATCGTGCTGGCGACTCTGATCTCGAAGGCGACGGCACTGGCTCGGATGAAGACCCTGTTACAGATCAGCACGGCCGAACTGCTTCCATGGCGCGGCCTCGCGGCCCTTCTGGGCGCGGCAGGTGGCGGAGCGGCAGTTGCCCTAGCCGTCAACTCACAGATCCATATTTCCACTTTCCCTCTCCTGTTAGTTACAGCGGTGGCTTTTGCGCTCACATACGCCGCTTTGGTTTGGCGTTTCGATCTGTTGCAGGAGGACGAGAAGCTGGCGATTACAGGATGGGTGCGAAAAGCGTCGCTCACTATCGCACGCACGTTGGATTTTGGGAAAGGGATAGCGTAACGAAATATGTGCGGGATTGCCGGCATCGTTAGCTTGGAAGGTAAGCCCGTTTTCGAACAAGAGTTGCGAGATATGTGCGGGGCCATCGCCCACAGGGGTCCGGATGACGAAGGATATTACTTCGGAACGGGAGCGGGTCTGGGCATGCGCCGCCTGAGCATCATCGACCTGGCTTCAGGGCGCCAGCCGATTCGAAACGAAGACGGATCCGTATGGGTGGTGTTTAACGGCGAAATTTACAACTTTCGGGAGCTGCGCCGCGAGCTGGAGGGGCGCGGACACATCTTCTCTACGCATACCGATACGGAAGTTATCGTCCATCTGTACGAGGAATACGGAAGACGCTGTGTGGATCACATGCGCGGCATGTTTGCTTTTGCGCTTTGGGATGAGCGAACCAAACAGTTGCTCCTCGCACGGGATCGGGTGGGGATCAAACCCCTCTACTACGCGGAGATCGACGGAAGAATTCTGTTTGCTTCCGAGTTGAAGGCTATCCTGCAACTGACGGAGGTTGAGCGCAAGATCAACTGGAGCGCGGCATCCCACCTGTTCACGTTTCTTTCCACTCCGCCTGCCGAGGCCATCATCGACGGGATACACAAACTGGAGCCTGGGCATCTTCTGCGCGCTTCGCCAGGCTACACAACAGTAATCGAGCGCTATTGGGATCTACAGTTCGAGCCCGACTACGCGAGGGAAGAGGGCTACTTCGTCGAGCGGGTACGCGAGCTCCTTGATGAATCGGTCCGCCTTCATTTGATCAGCGACGTCCCTCTGGGCGCGTTTCTCAGCGGCGGAATTGATTCGAGCTCGATTGTGGCCACGGCGGCGGCGCTAACGCCGGAGCCGCTGCGGACGTTCTCGATCGGCTTCGGCGAACCTGACTACAACGAGCTGGACCATGCCCGCGTGGTGGCCCAAGCGTTCGGCACAGACCATCACGAGCTGACGTTGGGGCCGGATGCCCTCGATCAGATGGAGGACCTCGCGTGGTACCTGGACGAGCCCTTCGGCGACTCTTCCGCCATTCCAACCTATCTGGTTTCTAAGCTGGCGTCTTCAAAATTGAAGGTCGTGCTGTCGGGGGATGGCGGGGACGAGCTGTTTGCGGGATACGACAAGTACGTCGTCGAGCAGCGGGAGCGAAAACGCTGGTCATTGCCGGCGCCTGCCCGAGGCCTTCTAGGAGCCATCGGCCGCACGATGCCCCATGGGATGCGGGGGCGCAATTTCTTGCACCATATCGCACTCACGGGCGCGGAGCGCTATCTCGATGCGGGTACGTTTTTCCGGCGTGACGACATGAAGAAGCTGTTCCGGCCCGAGGTATACGAATTATTCGCTCAATATGAACCATGGCGGGCCAAAGCCGAATACCTCGAATCATGCAACGGCCACTGGCTTTCGAACCTGCAAGGCCTCGATATAAAGAACTATCTGCCTCTGGACATTTTGACGAAGGTGGATCGGATGAGCATGGCCCACTCGATTGAGACCCGCGTGCCACTGTTGGATCACAAGTTGGTGGAATTTGCGGCGACCATTCCGCCTGAGATGAACCTGCAAGGCGGAACTACCAAGTATGTTCTCAAGCGCGCCATGAGGGGCATTCTACCCGAAAGCATCATCGACCGGCCCAAGCGCGGTTTTGCGGTTCCCCTGGGCTATTGGTTTCGCGGCAAACTGGGCACCTATGTCCGCGACCTGCTGCTTGGAGACAGCAGCAGGCGCCGTGGATTCTTCAATGGCCGTTATATCGAAAACCTCGTATCTCGGCACGAACGAGGAGAGAACCTTGACCTGCAACTCTGGACTTTGATTTCGTTCGAGCTGTGGTCCAGGACCTTCCTGGATCGCGGGGCCAGGAGAGAGACCTTCGCGGCAGCCTGAAGGGTTCGAATATGCAGCCGAACAGAATCAAACTGCTAAAGATGCTCACCAACTTCCATATCGGGGGCACCGAGAGGCAAGTTGTGAACCTGGCTCTGGGAATCGACCCGGCACGCTTCGATCTGCATCTGGCATGCCTGCAATCGTCAGGCGCACTCTTGGGGGAATTGAAAACGCTGCAGGTTCCCCGGCCGGAATTTCGGATTGGCAGATTCTACAATCCCGTGACCTTTTGGCAAGGAATGCGCTTGGCTCAATACATAAGGAGGAACCGGATACAGATCGTCCATAGCTACGGCTTTTATTCCAATGTCTTCACGGTTCCCGCCGCCTGGCTGGCCGGGAAGTCATTCATCGTCGCCTCGATCCGAGATACAGGAGACGTATTGACACCAGCGCAGAGGTGGGTTCAACGAATGGTCTGCCGGTTGGCCGACTGCGTATTAGTCAACGCGGATGCGATCCGGGACAAGCTAGTCGAACAGGGATACGCTCCGGGCAAAATTATCGTCATCCGCAACGGTATCACGCTCTCGAAATTTGGAAATAGACAGAGGAACTCCCTTCTGCGGCAGGAGCTGGCCGTGCCGCTCTCCGCCCCTCTGGTTGTGGTGTTTTCACGCCTGAATCAGATGAAGGGAATCCAATACTTCCTCGACGCCGCGACCATTTTGGCCGGAAGGTTTCCGGAAGTGCGTTTCCTCGTGGTCGGCGATGGAGAAAACAGGAAAGAGCTGGAAGAATATGCCAGTCGCCTGGGGCTTGAGCAGCGAACTGTGTTTACCGGGTTCCGGAGCGATGTTCCGGAACTGCTGTCCGAGGCTGCGGTCTCAGTGCTCCCGTCTTTGAGCGAAGGTCTCTCGAATTCCCTGCTCGAATCGATGGCTTCGGGGGTGCCCGTTGTGGCCACCCGTGTAGGGGGAAATCCGGAGGTTATCGAACACGGGGTCACCGGCCTGCTTGTGCCATCGCGAGATTCGGCTGCACTAGCCGCTGCCGTCGGCCGCGTGCTTGACGACAAAGACCTGGCCGCGAGCTTCTCTCAGGCAGGCATTCGGCGGGTGGCCGAACTTTTCTCCATGGAGCGCTTCGTTCGTGAGACCGAGCATCTCTACCAGCGATTGGTCGAGGCCAACGGATGCGTATGAAGATCCTGCTGATTGGTCCATATCCGCCACCGCACGGAGGAGTTTCGGTGCATGTGTCGGGAATCCATCTGCAGTTGATTGCAGCTGGCGAACGCTGCCGGGTGTTGGACACAAGCCGTGATCGTCCCGGGCTGGGTTTCGGCATCGTACTGCTGCGCCATGCCTGGCAAGGATGGACTTTGCACGTTCACACCAATGGACACAATTTGAAGAGCTGGCTGCTCGCTTTGGGATGCGGGCTGGCCGGACGGGCCCGTGGAGGCTGCATATTGACGCTGCACTCGGGGATGGCGCCCGGCTACTTGCGCGCTGCTCCGCTTTGGCGCCGGAGACTGGCGGCCTTTGTGTGCTCGCTTTATACGCGAGTCATTTGTGTGAGCGATGAGATCCGAAGCGCTGTTCTTTCGTTTGGCTTGCCGCCGCATCGGACCGAGATTGTGCCGGCCTGCTTGAAGACGGAGCGTACCGAGGTTGCTCTTGACCCGTCGATCCTCGCGTGGATTGGACGGCACCAGCCCTTGTTCTCGACTGCGCTCTTCTTTCGACCGGAATACGGCTTCGATATGCTCACGACCGCCGTCGCCCGGCTCCGCCTACGCTATCCGTCGGTTGGCTGCCTGGTGATGGGCAGCGGCGAGCAACGAGAAGAAGCCGAACGCCGGATCCATGAAACAGGTCTTGAAGAAAACGTTCTTCTCCTCGGCGACGTGAATCACGACGCCTGCCTGGCGTTGATGTCGGTTTCCGATGTGTTCATTCGAGCCACTCTCGAGGACGGCGATTCGACTTCGGTGCGCGAGGCGCTCTCGCTGGGAGTGCCGGTAGTGGCGAGTCGTATCGGCACGCGGCCGCCAGGCACGATTCTGTTTCAGCTAGGCGACGTGGGAGAAATGCTCTCCAAGATCGACGTGGCCATGGCTAAAAAGAGAGATGCCGAAATGCCGTCGTTGGGCCGCATGGATCGTTTGATGGAGATCTACCAACAGGTTACGGCGCCGACGGAGGCCTATGTCTCAACTTGAAATGAGCCAGGCCATGTACAAGCTGAAAAGGCTGGGCGCCATGGGCCCGCGCGAATTGGCGCACAGGTTCAGAGAGAGGGGTTATTCGGAACTGGAGCGCATCGGCCTTGGCACAAGCCAAATGGAGGCGCCAGATGGAATGGCCTTCAAGAGTTACTTGGCTGGTGCTCCGGCGCGCCGTTTCTTTTTCAGTAACGGTGAAGGGATGCGGGAGTTCATTCAGAAGAGTTTTCCGCAATGGATCAACAGGGCCGTTTCCGAAGCAGAGAAACTCTGTCGGCACGAGGTCGAACTGTTCAGCCATGGACCCCTCCAACTCGGTCGCGAGATTGACTGGCACAGGGACCCGCTGACCGGGCAAGTTTGGGAGCGCCGTTTTTGGACCGACTACCAACCCGAGCACGATAGCGCGGGGCGCGATCCCAAGATCATCCTCGAGTTGAACCGTCATCAGCACTTGCCGCGGCTGGCCAAGGCGTATTTCTTGACCGGAGATGAGCGTTACGCCGCCGAGGCTGTGGGCCAGCTCAATAGCTGGATAGAACAGAACCCGCCCGGTCTCGGCATCAACTGGCAGTCCAGTCTGGAAATTGGCATCCGCGCGATTTCTTGGTTGTGGACCATCTTCCCGGTTCTTCCTTCCAGGTCGTTCGACGACGCTTCGGCGCAGCGGATCGGTGCCTCACTTTTTGCTCAACTGAAACACGTTCACCGCTACACCTCCGTCTTCAGCAGCCCCAACACGCACTTAATCGGCGAGGCCACTGCTCTCTTCATCGGCGGACTGGTGTTTTCGGATCGGAAGCGACCCGCCGCCTGGCTCGCGCGGGGTGCCGCGCTGCTAGCCGGGGAGGCGGAGAAGCAGATCTTAGACGATGGCGTGTATGGGGAGTTGTCTTCCTATTACCATTGCTATGCGCTGGACTTCTACCTGCAGGCGTTAACGCTAGCTCAGCGAAACCAGTTCCATTTTCCTGAAACGGTGCGGCACAAAGTTTGCGGAATGCTTGAGTTCCTGGTGCATCTCACGCGGCCGGACGGCACGATTCCGTTGTTGGGAGATGACGACGGCGGCCGCGCCCTAGCGCTTGAAAGCAGGAATTATCGCTCGTTCAATGATGCGTTGTGTATCGGGGCTGTCCTATTCCAGAGAGAAGATTTCAAGCACCAGGCCGGCGCGTTCTTCGAAGAGGCGCTCTGGCTGCTTGGCGAGGATGCCTGGCGGATCTATGGATTATTGAAAAGCAAGCCGCCGGCGGAGATGCAGAGTTTCTATCCGAGCGCTGGCTACTCGATCCAGCGCTCCGGCTGGGGGCCACTTGACGATCATTTGGTTTTCGACTGCGGCGGGCTCGGCATGCTCGCGGGCGGCCACGCACACGCCGATTCCCTGTCAGTCGTACTTTTTAGCGGGGGCCGGGAACTGCTCGTGGACTCGGGTACGTTTGTCTACAACGGCGCGCCGGAGTGGCGCAATCATTTTCGCTCTACGCGAGCTCACAACACAGTCACGATCGACGATGCCGATCAGGCAGTAACAGGAGGAACGTTTCGCTGGAAGACAAGATTATCTTGCCGGGCGGCGAGGGAGCCAGCCTCGCCAACGATCGAGTACATAGAGGCGGAGCACGACGGGTATCTTCGGATTCCCGAAGGAGTGGTCCACCGGCGCCGACTTCTGCACATCCAGCCGGAATACTGGGTCATTGTCGATGACTTCCGCGGATCAGGCACGCACACTTTTGATTTCAACTACCACTTCGCACCGGGCGTCGAAGTATCGAGTCTCAAACATGACGAGGATGAGCTTGTCGCTCGTGCCGAACACGCGGGCCTGCTGCTCGGCCTATACGCCTCCCAACCTCTGAGGACGGAGTTTATCCGCGGCCAGACGGCGCCGATCGGAGGCTGGGCGTCTTGTGGATATGGCGAGAAGAAACCAAGTTTGACACTGCGTGCCCGCTTGGCTGGGCCGGTGCCGGCCGCTGCGATCACTTTTCTCGCCCCCTTTCAAGAGGCATTCGCAGATGGGTCGCTGAATCCCATGGTTCGGCGGCTGAAGTTGGAAGACAAGAAAGGAATCGCATGCGCGTACACGCATCATGGGTTCGAGGACATCGTTATTTTTTCCGCTGGCAATGACGAGATTCGAACGGCGGGTTTTCGTATGAAAGGCGAGTTCTTCTGGCTGCGTACGGAACAAGGCATCTTAAAGCAGGTCGTGGCAATTCGAGCTTGGCGTTTAAGTCACGACGGGAGAAATGTGTTCCACAGGTCCGAGCCGGGACCGTATTTCAGCCGGTCGTGGCAATTTGAACCTAGGCCGCCTCGACTCGACTTTGGCGCCGGGGCCGCCCACTCGGAAGAAAAAAGCATATGTGCGCAATCTGTGGCATCGTAAATTTCGATCACACCGAACTCGTCGATAGGTCAGTGATTGAGAGGATGACCGAAGCTATCGCTCACCGTGGTCCGGATGACGATGGATTTTTCGTCGAAGGCCGGGTGGGTCTTGGATTCCGGCGGCTTAGCATCATCGACTTGAGCGGCGGGAAGCAGCCGATATTCAACGAGGACGAGTCGGCGGCCATCATCTTCAACGGTGAGATCTACAACTATCGCGACCTGGCAGCAGAACTGGCACCTGCGGGTCACACCTTCAAGACCCGATCCGATACCGAGACCATTCTCCACGCTTACGAAGAGTATGGCGAGGACTGCGTTCACCATCTCCGGGGCATGTTTGCGTTCGCCATCTGGGACCGAAGGAAACGACGCCTCCTTCTGGCGCGAGATCGAATGGGAGTGAAACCCCTCTACTACTACCGCCACAATCGCTTCTTGGCTTTCGCCTCGGAGATCAAAGCTCTAATCGAGATACCGTCGGTCCCACGCGAGGTAGACCCCGAAGCCCTTGATCTCTACCTGTCTCTGCGTTATGTGCCGGGCACCCGGACCATGTTCAAGAACATTTTCAAGCTGCAGCCTGGGCATGTCCTCGTAATGGATGAGACAGGGGTTCGAACCAGGAAGTATTGGGACATCCACTATTCGGAACCTCCGTCACCGCAGCATATCCTCGAGCGGTTCGGTGAGCTGCTCGAAGAGAGTGTCCGCTTGCGGTTGATCGCAGAAGTACCCCTGGGAGTGTTTCTAAGCGGGGGGCTCGACTCGAGCGCAATCCTGGCCGTGATGAGTAAGCTCGCTGGCGGTGACAGGGTGAAGACCTTCAGCGTCGGCTATGAGGCATCGAGCGCGAAGGAGGAAGAGGCTAATGAGTTCGAGTACGCACGTCTCGCGACCACTGCGTTCGCCTCCGAGCATCACGAGTACCGACTGAGCCCCAAAAAGTTTGAAGACTTTGTGCCCGATCTTGTATGGCACCTCGATGAGCCATTAGCCGATCCGAGCTCGATCCCCCTGTATTTCATTTCCAAGCTGGCTCGAGAGCACATCACCGTGGTTCTATCGGGCGAAGGCGCGGATGAGATATTCGCCGGCTACGGGATCTACCGGCGCATGTTGGCTCTCGATCGGGTCCACCAGGGTTTGCCCGCAGCAGGCTTGCTTGCACCATGGCTGGCGCGGCTCCTGCCTTCGGAGGCGCTGCGGCATTATGCGCGGATGTCCGGCCAGCCTCTCGAAGTCCGGTATCGGGGCGTGAGCCGGGGCTTCGGCGCTGAAAGCAAGCAGCAGCTTGTCGGCGAGGATCGGACGAAGCACTCGGAACAGCAATTGCGAGAACTGTTCGGCGGCTACTTCAAAGCCGTGGACAGGGCCTCGCCGCTAAATAGGATGCTCTATGTGGATGCCAAAGTATGGCTGCCCGACGATCTTCTGATGAAGGCCGACAAAATGACGATGGCCAATGGGCTGGAGCTCCGGGTTCCGTTCCTCGACCACGAGCTGGTAGAGTTCGCTGCGGCACTGCAAGACGATTGGAAGCTCGGTGGAAAGGGCGGAAAAACTCTCTTACGTCGGGCCATGCGGGGAGTCCTCCCCAACGCCATCATCGATCGCCCAAAAAAGGGCTTTCCCATCCCCATCGCATCGTGGCTCCGCGGTCCTTTGCGGCAGTTCGCACGAGAAAATCTGCTCGCTCGGAATGCCGCTTGCGGCAGTTATATGGATTCGGCCGCAGTAAACCGGATCGTCGATGAGCACGAGCAGGGGCGCGTGGACCGATCCCAAGAGATCTGGGCACTGCTAGTGTTCGAGTTCTGGCACCGGCATTTCATAGACGCCATCCCCGCCCGGCCTGTGCCGAGCCTGATGGAGATGAACGCAGGATTGACATGCTAGAAGGAAACGACATCATCTGCTTTAGCAATGACTGGGATGGCGATCCCCTCAGCAAGAAACACATCGCCTTGAGGCTCGCCAAGAAGAACCGCGTGTTGTGGGTCAACTCGACAGGAAATCGAAACCCCACAGCTTCGGTTCGAGACTTCCGGCGAGTCATAAAGAAACTTCGGCAGTACTGCCGCGGCTGCCGTTGTGTCGAGAATAATATTTACGTGTTCTCGCCGCTTGTCATCCCGTTTCATGGCAGCCGGACGGCGAGATGGATCAACCGGTGCATACTGTCGTGGAGCCTGCGCCGTACTTGCCGGAAACTTGGCTTTCACAAACCGATCACATGGAGCTTTGTGCCCAGTTCGGGTGAGGTTGCGGGGTCTCTTGGGGAGCAGTTCGTCATATATCACTGCGTGGACGAGTACTCGCAATTTACGGGCACGGACAAAACCGCGATTCTCGACATGGAGCGCCGGCTTATAGAGAAATCAAACCTGGTCATCGTTTCGTCGAGCCGACTCTACGAGACCAAAAGCCGCTACAACCCGAACACGTTTCTGGTGACACACGGCGTGGATGTCGCACACTTTCGAAACGCTTGCCTGCCGACTACCGCGGCGCCGGAGGATTGTCTCGAGCTGCGGCATCCGGTGATCGGCTTTTTTGGTCTGATTGCCGACTGGGTGGATCTCGAGATCATTCAATACCTTGCAGCCTCGCGACCGGAATGGTCGTTCCTGCTAATTGGAGAAGTTCAAACGGACATATCGGCCTTGCGGGGAATGCCCAATGTCCATCTGCTGGGAAGACGCAGTTATCATTCTCTTCCGGCGTACTGCAAGATGTTTGATGTTGCCGTTCTGCCCTTCGTCGTCAACGAGCTTACGCTGGCGGCCAATCCCCTGAAAGTGCGTGAGTACCTGGCGGCAGGTTTGCCGGTCGTGGCCACGCCGCTCCCGGAGGTCGTCAAACTCAACAGTTTGCTGCGCACGGCTAGTACCCAGGAGGAGTTTCTCCACCAGATTGAGGCCTTCCTGAACGAAGGCCGGCGAGGGCCGAACATGGGGGTCTCCCGGCTGATGGAACCGGAATCGTGGGACGAGAAAGTGGAAGAGCTGAGCCGGATCATCGCCGATGTCCGCGCCGGCGGCAGACGCCACAGCACGGGTTCAAATGCTGGATGGGCGGCCTAGCGGAGACTCGATGGGCTTCAAATTGTTCATTCTGGCTACCATGGGGGTCGCATTCATGCGGACCGCTGGAGAGGTAGCCCAGCCATTCACATGGTGGATTACGCACCCGTTGGCGAAAATCAAACCGCTGGATCCCGTGCCCAGCGCGCCGGCGAAGAGCGTCGATCTCTATGCCGGACGCAACGAGTTCGAGTCTTTCCAGATCGTGTTGAGGGCTGGCTCTACCGACCTGTCGGGCGTAGATATCGATTTTTCGGATTTCCGGACAAGCCATGGCGCCGAGATCTCCAAGGAAAATGTGACCGTGTATCTCGAGCGGTTCTTGAACCTTCGTCGACCTTCTATGTTTGACGGTGGCACCGGATTGTGGCCGGATCCTCTGGTTCCCCGCGTAGATCGATACGCGCACGAGAAGCGCAACGCGTTTCCTTTCACTGTGCAGGTCGGCCGCAACCAGCCCATGTGGGTCGAGATCTTCGTTCCACCAGCCACCAATCCTGGAAATTACACGGGATCAGCTCGCATTTCCATCAGTGGCGCCGTGAAGGTTTTGGTGCCGATCCACGTTGTGGTGTGGAACTTCACGCTCCCTTCGACCTCCACGCTGAAGTCGTCGTTTGGCTTCAGCGGCTTAGCCGCCCTAAAACAGCATCGTGGGCAGTACACAAGCGATGAGGACCTTTATGCCATAACGCGCCTCTACGAGAAAGCCGCGCTCCTGCACCGCATCAGCATCTGCGGAGGAAGCATGGTTCCGCCGAAATACTCGTATGACTCCGGCCGAATGCGACTTCATTGGAGCACATACGATGCTGAAGTCGGGGCGTTCTTGGATGGCGTTGCTATTTCTGAAGGAGACCCACTGCACGGCGCGAGAGCGACTTCAGTCGAGATTCGGACGCCGCCAGCCCTCGATACCGAGGAGCAGCAGACATTGTATTGGACTCAATACGCCAAGCACTTCCAACAGAAAGGTTGGTTGGATCGCCTGTTCCTCTATCTGTGGGACGAACCGGCGCCGGCTGTTTTTCCCGACGTGCTGAAGCGCGGGCGCGTGGCCCTCCGGGTCAATCCAAAAATAAGGAGTCTTGTGACCGTGCCCTTTACGGAAAAATTGGCGGAAGTTGTGCAGATCTGGGTTCCGCTGGTCAATTGCATCGAACCGAAGCCTGGCTATGACGATTTCTGCGAGCACACTCCGCCGTTTGAGACATATACCCGCCAGACTGACCGAAGTAGTCTATGGTTTTATCAGTCGTGTGCCAGCCATGGGTGCAACGTTGTGGGCGGACCGTATTTCACCGGCTGGCCGAGCTACATGATCGACGCCCCTGGGGTCTCCAACCGGGTCATGGAGTGGATCGCCTGGAAGTACCGAATCGAGGGCGAGTTGTACTACAGCATGGATGAGGCCTATGGGCGAGGCAAGGATCCATGGGATAGCGTCTTTCTGGTTGGAGGCAACGGTGACGGCACCTTGTTCTATCCAGGACGTCCGGACCACATCAGCGGACACACCGACATCCCCATCGAAAGCATCCGGCTGAAACTGATCCGGGAAGGAATGCAAGACTACGAGTACCTGTCCTTGCTCGCCAAGCTGGGTGGCGCGAAATGCGCGGACGAATATGCAGATCGAATTGTGAAGAAGCCGTATCTTTGGGAATCGCAGCCGGAGACCTTTCTTAACGTTCGGCAGGAACTGGGTGAGGCGCTGGATCGGCTGGCGGCAAGATCTGGCAAGGAAATTTGATGCTTAATGACGCCACAGGCCGAATGGTTTTGGAAGTCAAGCAGCCACTGCTCGAAGCTTTGAACTACTTGTCCTCCCATGCGTCAAAAATCCACACGGCCTGGCGCAAACTCTTGAAGCGTTACGAACCCTGCAGCAAATACGTGACTCTGCTTTCGGGACTGCACCTGACGCCGCAGGCTCGGGACCTGGTCTCCGCCGGCGAGCGCGGGTACAGGGGCAAATCCGAGCGCCACGGTCAGGACCTGGCAAGCAAGGGAGTACCCGCGGAGTGCGCCGCAGTCGCCGTGGCTCTCTATGTCGAAAGCTGCCTTCCATACCTCATGTCTGAGGAGTCTTCGAAGCCGGAATGGCCGCAAGCTTTTACCCGGTGGGCTTCAGCGTACCAGTTCTATCTTCTCTCGGGCTACTCCCAATATGTTGAAGTCGAGCGGCATGCGCTCGAGGACAAGATCAGCCGGGCGGAACGGCGGTCGCAAGAGTTTTCCATCCAGCTTAGCGACGCTTATGAGAAAGAGAGGCGCCGCCTAGCACAGGACCTGCATGACGAAATCGGCCATGACCTGATAGTGTTGAAGCTCTATACGGAAGTAATTGCACTCGATTTGAAAAAGGGCGATATCGGCCAGCTTCGCAGGAAACTGAAAGAGTCGGTTAACCTGATAAAACACGCTCTCAGGAGCGTTCGGCACCTTACTTTTGATTTGGGGCCGGCGATCTGGAACCAGCAAGGTTTCGTACCAGCGGTAAACCTCTATGCGCGCCAGTTCGCGAGGAGAACCGGAATCAAAGTGCGGCTTGACTCCGGCCGGTTGCGTGCGAACTTGCCCCCGGGTTACGAAACAGCCCTGTATAAAGTGCTTCAGGGGGCGCTTTCCAATGTCGTCGCCCATGCCGATGCCCAGCACGTAAGGATCATTTTTACGAGTGGACCGGACTCCGTGGCGATGAAAATCGAGGATGACGGAAGGGGCTTCAATGTCGGACGCACGCTGCGCGCGCCGCACAATTCCTTTGGCCTCCGGGCTATGCGGGAACGCGTTGAGCTTTTGGGTGGCGCGATTCAATTTGCGTCCCGGAATGCACAGCGGCGCGCGCCTGGCCATGGCA
The DNA here is from genome assembly GCA_035297145.1 of Bryobacteraceae bacterium. Classification (GTDB taxonomy): domain Bacteria; phylum Acidobacteriota; class Terriglobia; order Bryobacterales; family Bryobacteraceae; genus QHXW01. The sequence continues at coordinate 24,395 of DATGZN010000086.1, read as the reverse complement.
CTACCATTGAGGTTCATTTGCCTCTGCGCGACATCGAGGCAGCATGAAGGACAAGGTCAGGGTTCTGCTCTGCGATGATCACACCTTGTTCCGTGAGGGAATCAAAGCGATCCTCAAGGATGAACTTTCGATCGAGATTGTGGGCGAAGCCGAAAACGGGCGGCAGGCGGTCGCCCAAGCGCGGCAACTGCATCCGGATATTGTCCTGATGGATATCGCCATGCCGGATCTGAGCGGTTTTGATGCAACACATCGAATTTTGCAAGCGAACCTGAAGACCAAAGTCCTCATTCTCACTATGTACGAAGAAGAAGAAGTGATCACTAGATGTCTCGATGCCGGAGCATCCGGTTACGTTCTCAAAGATGCTCCACGAGCGCATCTGATTCATGCCATTGACGTGGTGAGCAGAGGCGGCCAATATTTAAGCTCGCGAGCGCTAAAGAAAGTGGTCAAGCAGTATGTCAAAGTCGCCAAGAGCTCGGCCGTGAACAGCTATGAGCGGCTGAGCGACCGGGAGCGGGAAGTCCTGAAGTTGCTTGCCGACGGTCTAACGTTGAAAGAGATTGCTGCGCGCCTGGTCCTCAGTGTTAAGACGGTAGACGCCCACAAGACCAACCTGATGCGAAAACTCGACTTGCACGATCGCTCGGAATTGGTTAAGTACGCCATTCAGCGGAAGCTGATCCGGCTTCCGTCCCTGAAAACAACGAATGCGCCGACGATTCCGCCAGGAGGCTGAGACAACTTGGCGGAGTCACTTGCGCGTGTCGAAATGGTCGGTACCCTGCTCGCGTGTTTTGCTGTGCAAAACGTCTTTGACTCTGCCCACCAAGGCTAGCGGCATGAACGGTTTTTGAATGAAGTGCCAACCGTAGTTGAGAACAAGCAATGCGCCGTCCGGGTATGCGGACATCAGTATGATGCGCATTGTCGGTCTCTGCACCTTCAGTTTCTTGGCGAGGTCGGGTCCGGACATACCCGGCATCATCACATCGCTGAGCAGCAGATCTATGGTTCCGGGGAACTCGGCTTCCATCCGAATCGCCTTTTTCGCGCTGCTGGCAGCGAGCACTGTGAAATGTGCGTCTTCCAGTATTGCTTTGACGAGCTTCAGAAGGAGTGGATGGTCTTCTACGACCAGAATAGTCTGAGGGCTTGCCTTTCCGTTTTGACTCACGAATTCACCTTGCACAGGTAAAATTCGTAGTCTCGGACGCAGGGGTGGCTGCCTGTCGAAATTGAAGGGCACGATTCTGGGCGGTTACGAGTTTTAAATGTCAACTCAAGTGTAGACGGAAAGGCTATTCTTTAGCTGAGCTATATTGCTCACTTTGATGACCGTTTCCTGATGGTCCGGGCTCGGAATGAACGCCCAGCTGCCAAGGGCTGGGCCGAGCCACGGGCTCAGCCCAGCCCTTGCGTCTGCCTAGTCTTGGGCGGATCTTGCCGGTGCAAGATCGAAACGTGGAACGCCGACTCAGTCTCGTGTTGCATCGTTAGCAGCCTACCGTCTCTCGACAAGATCCATCGTGACTGCACGCGCTTTGAGTAGCTTCCCAACGCAATTTGCATGTCGATGGACAACTCGTCGCTTTCCCATCGGGCATTGGTTCGCACCTGCCCGCCATGAAAAGAAGTGACGACCTCGGTTCCGTCCGTCCGGTAGTTACATACGAAGTGGCCGAAGGAGTAGCCGGGAGCAGACGTGACCTGAGTCAGTTGCAGTAGAGGCTCAACATGGTCGATTCTGATTGCGACCATACCGTTTTCGATGCCGGGAAGAAACGCATTGACCTTGAGCTGCGCCGCCCACCTTCCGCTGAAATCGACGCTCATTTTTCTCTGATGACAGCGGTTAAGAGCCACCAGCCCGATCCCTGAATCCTGCAGGTTTCGTCGATTTATATTGACCCGAAGGTCGCCTTTTGTACAGTGCCTCGCTCATTGGCCGGAACGGTTCGCGCGAAAAGATAGCGGAAAGCGGCAGCCTGAAAAACTCCGTGAGCCGGAAAGCAAGTTCGAGACTGGCCTGGTAGTCACCGCGCTCCAGATAACCGATGGTCTGATAGTTGACGCCGATCGCGTCCGCCAACGCCTGGCGGCTCAGTCCTCGTTCCGCCCGTAGAACCGCCACGCGATTGTAAAGCGGACTGCCCGTCCGCGGGTCCTTTTTCCTTCGCGATGCCATAGATAGATTATTGTGCTAATACAACAACATGTCAAGTAAGCTCTATGGAATGCCTATGATCCAAACAGAGCCGCGACCAAAGGGAGCGGTCGTTGAAGTAACGCGCGGTTGGCGGGAGACCGTCGGCTTTTGATCTGAAGCGAGTTGGTAAACTATTGTACTGTGGGTATTTACCGCGAGGAGCTGTCCCATGCCCGATGACGAAGGACGCGAAGCCAACCTCGATGCCCTGATCCGAACCAGCATCGCGGGTCCCATTGCAATCGGCCTGGCAGAAACCTTATTGCAGGAAGCAGGAATACCTTTTTTCGTGATGGACCAGGATACAACTGCACGCCAGGAAAGCGGGAATTTTCTGGGTTGGCTGGATGTTCGCGTCCCTCAGGAGCGGGCAGCCGAGGCTCGCGACATTCTGCGCAGTGTCGAACAAGCCAAATAGGCTTTGCCTAGCGGGCCGAAATAGGACTGGTTACGTGCTCCGGACGCCAGGCCGGCGTCGCTTCCTCCCACTGATTGTCCGTCAACTGCCGCACATCGCTGCCGTCCGCGCGCATGGCGTATAGGTCGCCATAGGGCTGGGGTCCCCACTCATCCAGCATGGCCTCGTCTTTGAAGCCTTTGCGCGAGCTGCTGAACACAATCCAGTTCCCGTCGGGCGACCATGTCGGATGCGCATCATTCCCGTGACTATTGGTCAGCTTCCGCACGTCGGAACCGTCTGTGCGCATGGTGTAGATGTCGAAATCCCCATCGCGAAAACTGCAAAAGGCGATGCGATCGCCTCGCGGCGACCACATGGGAAACGTGTCGTACTCGTTGGTTAGCGTGCTGATCTTGCTGTCCTCGAGGTTGAAGATTCGCAAGCCCTGCTGCCCTTCGCCCATCACGCGATAGACCAGCCGTTTGCCATCAGGCGACCAGCTCGCGAATCCGCTGCTGGCTTTCCCTTCGGTCAGCATTTTCAGACCCGAGCCATCCGGCCGGATCAGTCCGATCTGTCCTGGGACGACAGGCCGTTGAAAGAAACCGCCAATGCCGAACACGATGGATTGACCATCTGGCGACCACGCCGGAAAAGTAATCACTTTGCCATCGTTGTCGAGCACTTTATGCGCATTCGTGCCGTCGCTATTCATGATCATCATGGGATTGCGGGTGCCGCTGGTCAGGGCCAACTGCTCGCCGTTCGGAGAATACGCGAGCATTGTCCCCTTGGTCGAGAAGATGTCGAACGAAGCATCGATACCGAAAGCCGGCGTTACGCCGAGTTCGCTCCAGAGGATCCTGTGGTAGACCATCGTCTTCCCATCGGGCGCCCATGAGGGATACCGCATTTTGCCGGCGGCTCCGGCCCGTCCACTGGTGAATCGCAGACCCTGCTTGGCGCCGAAAATCGTCACATAGCTGATGTCTTCGCCGCCGGTGTACCGCGGCGACACTTTGACTCCCGGCCCTTTCGTGTGGGTCTCTGTGGCGCCCGTTTCGACGTCGATCGAGATGATCTGCGACGTTGCAGTTGCCCGGAATCGCCCCGGGTAAACTTCCTTGGGAATTGATTGGTAGTACACGATACGCTTGCCATCACGAGACCATTGCGGGCTGCCGCTGTATCCTCCCAGTTCCGTCAAGCGGCGCAGTCCAGTGCCGTCAGGACGTACGATGTAAATCGCCACCGACTGCAACAGTTCCCACGAAGGCTCCGCCCGGCCAGGCTTTGTGTCGCGCCCCGAGCTAAAGGAGATCCACTGGCCATCCGGCGACCAGCTTGGACGGAAATTGCCGCCCGCGTTTTTCGTGAGGTTCGTGTACTCGCGGTGTGCTAGATCCAGCAGCCAGACGTTCGCAGTGCCGCCATCGCGCGTCGAAACGAACGCCAGCGTGCTCCCGTCCGGCGAGAGCGCCGCCTGATCGTCATAGCTCGGACCCTCGGTGAGTCTCTCCACACCCGAACCGTCCGCGTGCACCCGGTAAATATCCGCCGACCCGCCGCGTTCCGAAGTGAAGACGATCCACTTCCCGTCCGCGGAGAAAGACGCATTGTAGTCGAGGCCCGTAGCCGGCAGCAGAGGACGTTCGTTGTTACCGTCGGCGTCGGCCAAAAACAAGCCAGTACGGTCAGGAGCGAGCCGGCTGAAAACGATGTGTGGACGCTCACCCGCTACACCGAGCACCGTCGTGAAGATGAGTAAAACGGCGCCTGTCAACAATAAACAGAATCTGTTGCGGGACCTACGGTTCAGCTTGATCGGCATCCTGTCACCCTTCTGTACAGGTGATGATACCTCAATACATCAGCGCGATCTCATGTATAATGCCGGACGCTGACACTGTGACTAGTGGAGGGCAAACGAATATGTCGTATCTGGCTTGGATCGTTTTGGGGCTGATTGCCGGCTTCATCGGCAGTAAGATCGTCAACAAGAGCGGCGAGGGGCTAGTCCTCGACATCATTCTCGGAATCGTGGGAGCCATCGTCGGAGGATGGCTGTTCACAATGTTAGGCGCCCATGGAGTCACCGGACTGAATCTCTATAGTCTGGCTGTGGCTGTGATTGGCGCCATCGTGGTTCTTGTGGTGTACCACGCAATCCGGCGCGCTGCCTGAACAGGCACGACGGAAGACAATCTTGCCCGTCACGACTGTCGATCGGATCGAACCCGATTTCGAATGCTTGCAATTCTGCCCGCGAAGTATCCGACGACAATGGCGAACACGAAACACAGAACTATGGTGGGTGGCGGTTCCATGATGATTTATCGGCGGACCGGCCTCAATCCTGAACAGCAGGCCGGCAAAAGACTGACCTAAACCATGATGAGTCGAGGTTCACTCACCGTCAACGTTGGCGTTTGTTAGCATCCTCGCCGTGACCCAGACAGACCACAGAGGCATGGTTCCAACGACGGGAGGCGCCCCGCTAGTTACTTCACGCTATCCGCGTCTTTAGGAAATGGCAGGAGCGGCGGCTTGTCTTGCGACTTTTCCTTCTTTTCGATCTCGATTTCCGAAACCAGAATGGCCGGCGAAACCGCCGACACCGGCACCGTCCCCGATTCCGCGCCGCAGTAGCCGTTGAAGACCTCCGCATGGTCCGACGTTGCGAGAATCTTGGCGAAGCTCGCGAGCGGCGTCCCTACGATGTCCACGCCACGCACCAGCTCATCCGGCTTCCCGTCCGGATACACGCGGTAGACCACTACCGGCAACACTTTGAATGCCTGCATGCCGGCGCGCGCGGTGGTCGTGAAGCCGCCGGTCACGTCCTTGAAATACAGCCCATAGGGCTTCTTCTGGCGCTTCACTTCTTCGATCAGCATCTCGCGCAGCCGCGCTTCCGGCACGGTCTTGGTCGAGTCCACTAACAGGTTCGATTGCCGCGAAACCACCTCCAGCCCCGGCTGGCGGCGGCCGTGCCCGTTCGAATGATCGAAGCCTTTGATCGGCGAGCGCGACATCAGGAAGGATTTGAGAATCCCGTGGTCTACTGCCGTGAATCGCTGGCCCGCGATGCCCTCATCGTCGTAGCTGAACCATCCGTTCAAGTCCGTGCCCTGGAACTTGTGCAACGTGGGATCGAACACCACGGAGAGGAAATCCGGCAGCACGCTCTTTCCCAGGCTCTTGGTGAAGGTCTGGCCTTCGCTCTCGTCCTTCTGCCGGTGGCCCTCGATGCGGTGTCCGAAAATCTCGTGAAAGAAAACTCCCGCGGCGCGGCCGGAGAAAATCGCCGGGCCGAGATACGGGTCTACGACGGGAGCGTGCAGCAGGGCCGTGAGATCCTTGGCGACCCTGTCAGCAGCCGCCAGCAGCACATCATCCGCTGGCAGACCGGACGGATCCGCGGCGTCGAAACTCTCGAAAGTCGAGAGGTTCATCCCATCTTCCGCGCGGCCTTCGGCCGAAATCGAAATGCGCACGAAGCTGCGCCCGTGCTCCAGGCGGCTGCCTTCGGTGCTGACGAAGTACTTGGTTTCCCGTTGTGTGGATAGGGTCACGCCGGAAACCAGGATCTCCGGGTAGCCCTGAAAGACGAGCGAAAGCTTGCGTACGCGGTCCGTCCACAAACCCGCATCCAAATGAAGCGCCGCAGCCGGTTCGCTATGCACCGACGGCGGTTCGATCGAGAAATCATCCGATGGATCTTCCGCCGCCACCCGCATCTGCTCATTACTGCGGATTTTGATGAGCCGCTCGGCGGCCGCGCGATAAGCGCGATCCGTCTCGATCCAGACCTGTTGCTTGATGGCGGCCGGGTCATCCTCGATGCTCACCCGTGCACCCGAGGTGAAGTGCGCGCGCTCTCCGCGCACCCGGTGATAGTTGTCGAGCTTCGGCTCGCCCGAGCGCAAGGATACGTCCAGATATCGGCTGGTTCCCTCGGAATCGGTTGTCAGGGCGCCGAGCGTGGCGCCGATGTGATGCGATTCCTCTTCGGTGACTTCGTAGCTGATGAAGTATGGAGGCGGGTCGGCTTTCTCTTTAAGAATGCTGAAGTTACGATCCAGCTCCTGGCTCAGAATGCCAAGAACCTTGGATTCAGCGAACGATAAGGGAAGAAAAACGAGAAGGAGCGCCGCCCCACGCAGAATTTTCACTCTGCGTTCAAGATATCATGAACCGGGTGACGCTCAGTTGTAGCGAGCCGCCGGCAGGTAGCCACGTTCTTTCAAGCCCGAGAGCGCCAACCCGTATCGCCCGCGAACCCCCGTCTTTTCAAAGATGTGCTTGAGGTGGATTTTCACCGTTCCGGGACAGATTCCCAGCGATCGCGCAATCTCTTTATTCTTCAGACCTTGTTCCACCAATTCGGCCACCTGCTGTTCGCGCATGGTCAGATTGGAACGCCCGGAACCATTCGTCTTTTCAGCATTTTGGAACATCAGGTCGTCCATCCAGGTGTTACCGGCGGCCACGGCTCGCAGACAGTCGGAGAGCGCCCGGAGCGGCGCGGTTTTGCGGATCACGCCTTGCGCGCCCGCCTGTACCATGCGCAGAGCCTCCGCCTCGTTAACCGAATGACCCCAAACCATTACGGAGGTGTGTCGCCCATTTCCGCGCAGGCTCGTGATCCAGTCCATCACTGGCTGTAGACCGAAGCTTTTGTCGATGACCAGCATGGCGGGTGACAAACTGCGAACCAGGTCCATTCCAGCCATGATCGAAGTAGCTTCTCCAACCGCTGTCATGTCTTGCAGTTGCACCAGCAACGCGCGCAATCCTTCCATGGCGATCGGTTGAGTGTCACAAATAACAACTGTTTTCTTCACGCTAGTGCTCCTGTCCGCGAAATGGGGTATGCCGTTGGGAATCGAATGAGTAGTTGGGCGATCCACGAACTACTCTCAAGGTTTTCTCGGCTTACGCCGATAGAAGCAATGGAGTTGCCAGAAAGCTTAGAAAAATCATGTCTGCGAACGGAAGCAGCGCATCGGCCATCCGTTGGAAGCCGCTGCTGATCTGTCCTAATGCCGATCTAGCGCAAAAGCTCAGCGCAGCCTGGCACGCCTTGGCGGATGCGGAACCGCTGGTGGAGTCCCCGCGATACTTGGAGGGACAGGCGCTCCGAGATCTGGTGGGCGGACATGCGGTGACTGTGTGCTTCCTCGACGTGGGCAGCGACACGGAACGGGGGGTGGGGCTGGTGCGCGGGTTCCGGGAATGGGGAATCCCGGTGGTCGCGCTCCATACGGCCAACGATCCGGACCTGATTCTGAGCTGCCTGCGTCAAGGCGCCGCGGAATTTCTTTTCCCACCGTTCGGCCGCGAGCAGTTTCAGCAAGCGTTGGCCCGATTGGCTAAACGTGCGCAGGTAGCCATGGCGCAGGGGCGGACCGGCGGCGAAGTCTATTGCCTGATGCGTGGCAAATCGGGGAGCGGCAACACGACCCTGGCCTGCAATCTGGCGTTTCAGCTCCAGGCGCTTAATTTTCAGCGCGTATTGCTGGCGGATCTCGATCCACTCACCGGGACCATTGCGTTCCTACTCAAGCTGAATTCCAATTACAGCTTCGTTCATGCTCTCACCAACGCCAGCCGATTGGATGAAACGTTATGGCGAGGCATGGTGACATCCTGCCGTGGCGTGGATGTGCTGCTCTCGCCGGATGTTCCGGCCGACCTGGTCTACGAGCCGGAAGATATCACGGCGATGGTCTCCTACTGGCGGGGTCTCTACGAGTTTGTGATCCTGGACATTCCCGGCCCGCACGGCGAGTGGGGGCTGTCGCTCGCCAAGCTCTGCGACGAACTGCTGCTGGTGACAACGAATGAAGTGCCGGCCGTGCACGCCACGCAGAATACGCTGGCTTGCCTGGAGTACGGTGGCGTGAGCCGGTCCAAGATCAAACTGGTGGTCAACCGCTACAACACGGAAATCGGGCTGAGCAGTGAAGCGATCGAATCCGCGCTCGACCTGAACGTCTTCCAGCTCCTGCCCAGCGATTATGAGAGCGTGCAGAAAGCCCTCATGGAGGGTAAGCCCATTCCGTCGGGCACCCGTGTTGGAAAGGCCATCTCGGAACTCGCCGCAAAACTGACAGGCCGAACCGGCACTCCCAAGAAGCACTCGCTATTCGGCGGGCTGTTCTCGGTATTTCAGAACCTGTAGCGCCGGACTCACAAGGGGCAATCCAGACATACGTGATGGCCATTGCAGCCGCGATACGTTTGCGCTGAAATATTCGTGGGGATCAAATGAGCATCTCGCGAAAATTTCCAGTGCTGAGCGCCGTTTTATGCGTGTTCGGATCACTACTCGCCGCCCAGACCGCGCCCATTCCGGCTGCATCGGCACGTGATGCGCAGGCACACATTGAGAAAGTCAAAGCCTGCCTTCCTGAGCCCATCGCCATCAAAAATGATCCGCATGCCTGCCGCACTCTCGCAGAACGCATGGCGGAGCTGCATGTCCCGGGAGTCAGCATCGCCGTCGTTCACAACGGAGTGATCGAATGGGCCCAGGGGTTCGGGGTTCAGCGGGTGGGTGGACCGCCAGTCACGGCCGATACCCTCTTCCAAGCTGGATCGATCAGCAAACCCCTGGCCGCGATGGCTGCACTCCATCTTGTCCAACAGGGAAAGCTTTCGCTCGACTCGGATGTGAATGCCAAGCTCATGACCTGGAAAATACCCGCAAGCTCTGCGGCGCCCGGCGCTGTGGTTACCTTGCGGGAGTTGCTGACGCACACCGCGGGATTCAACGTCCACGGTTTTCCGGGATACGAGGCGAATGCTCCTGTTCCCACGCTGGTTCAGGTATTGAACGGGGAGAAACCCGCGAACACCGATCCGATCCGGCTGGAAAGTCCTCCGGGCAAAGAACCGAAATACTCGGGCGGCGGCTACACCGTGATGCAGCAGCTGGTTTTGGACGTGGCGAAAGAGCCTTTCCCAAAACTGCTGCACGATACGGTGCTGGCGCCGATCGGCATGACGCACAGCACCTATGAACAGCCGCTTCCCGCCGAGCTTCGAGCGGCGGCTGCGACGCCATACTCCGACGATGGAGCGGCCGTTCCAGGCGGAGCCCACACTTACCCGGAGATGGCTGCCGCAGGTTTGTGGACCACGCCGTCAGATCTGGCCCGGTACATGATCGAAAATCAACGATCCCTGAACGGTAAGGCGAACCACGTGCTCTCGCGTGAATTGACCGAAGAGATGGTCACGCGGGGGTTAGGTCTTCAGATTGGCGGCTCCGTATCAAACCCATACTTCTCGCATGGCGGCGTTAATGAAGGCTTCGAGAGCCTATTCGCCGCATACGAGCACAAGGGTGAAGGCGCCGCGGTGATGACAAACGCTGAGGGAGGAATGCGACTGGCTTCGGAGATCATGAGCAGCATCGCGGTTACGTATGACTGGCCCGACTTCCGCCCGGCCGTTCGCACTGTAGTCGAGGTCGACCGCACCGTTCTCGCGCGCTACGTGGGAACGTATGAACTGACGCCGGACTTCAGCATTACGTTCACACTCGACGGGAACCAGCTCATGACCCAGGCAACCAACCAGCCGAAGTTCCCGGTTTTTCCCGAGTCGAAGACGAAGTTCTTTCTGAAGGTCGTCGACGCCGAGGTTGAGTTTTTTTCCGATGACAAAGGGCAAGTGACTCACATGGTCTTGCACCAGAATGGCCATGAGATGAAGGGTGTAAAGAAGTAGTGGGAAGGGAAGAGGCTGCTATTTCACGGATCAAATCGCGCACGCAACGCGGCGGGGACCATGGGACACAGTTCGTCGGGCCTTTCGAATAAGCTATGGCGGCCACGCGCGACAAAGTCGTAGGCCAGATCGCGAAGCGGCCTCGGAATCACGGCTAGTACAGCGGCCAGGATTCTCCATCCTCCTCCGAGCCTCCGCAGAATATGAACGAGGGCATCGGAGCGAATGAGCAGCGAGCCGGCCACGGTCTGAACGACCATGCTATCGGGCAGCGTGCCGCGCTGGCCGACCGGAACTCGTGCCTGGAATGTCACTCCCTGCAAAGGGGCGAATCGGAACGCAGCGCCTGAGCCATCGTGCTTTAGAACAAACTTCACTCCGCGATGGCACAGTCCGCACTGGCCGTCGTAATACAGGATTTCCGTTTCTGGCACGGAGCTTCCTAACCGCGATGATGCCAGCCCCCTACACCACCCGCAACACGACCACCGTCGCGTCGTCGGTCTGGCGTCCGCGCGAAAATTCATCCATCGAGGTGAAGATCGCGTGGACAATGCCGTCGGCGCATTGTGAGCCGCTTTCGGCCACGGCCTTTCGCACTCCCTCAACTCCCCACTCCTTGCCGGCGGGATTGACCGCTTCAATCACACCGTCCGTGTAGGCAACAACCAGGTCACCCGGATTCAGTTGAACAGCGGCTTCCTCGTAGGTCCAATGCGGAAACATTCCAACGGGTGCGCCACCGGCTTCGAGGTACACGATCGATCTGTCCCGCCGAATCACCATCGGCGGATTGTGGCCCGCATTCACATACCGCAGAGTGCTCGTGGCGCCGTCGAAAACACCATAGAATAATGTGGCGTACCTGTCGTCAAGGGATGTTGCGTACACTTGGCGATTCACCGCCGCAATCACCTCCGCCGCGTCATCACCGGTGAAGGAGGCGGCCGTGCGCAGGGACGACTGGACATTGGATATCATCAGCGCCCCGGCGAGGCCTTTGCCGGAGGCGTCGCCAATGGCCAAAGCCAGCCGGTTATCCGTGAGCGGCACAAAATTGTAACAATCCCCGCCCAGTTCATGTGCCTGCCGGCACTGTGCGCTGTAATCCAAAGTGTCGATCTCGGGGCCCAGGCGCTGCATGAATCGTTGTTGCACCTCGCAAGCGATCGCCCACTCGTTGCCAGCTCTCATCACCACTGTATCCGTAAGCATCTTCCGGCCTCTATGGTTAAGTCGATCCACCAAGGGCAAAATCGACATGGCGCGGAGGTGAAATTTCTTAGTTCGACTCGATCACAACGGCGACGCTGAGTCCGCGTAGTTTCACCTGGCTGCCGTTCAGAGGCTCCGTAGCGGGCGGTTCACCCTTGGTCGTCTGATCGACAAACCGGATTTCGCGAGCAGTGTGGGGCAGCCTCAATTCAATCTCGCGGTCGCGTTGGTTCACAAGCAGCAGTTTGTGTTGCCCGTCTGGAGTGATGAAGCCCAGCGCATAAACATACGGCGTTCCGCTGGAAACCGCTACCATCTTATCGCCCGGCCCGAAGTTGTTCTTCAACAGTTCCAGGACACGGAATCGAACATTGGGCGCACCGGTGTTCCAGTCCACCATGGAAACGCTGGGAAACTGGGTCGGGTAGCCCACCAGTTGCGATTCACCTGCCATGTCAATACCGAGGAACGCCAAGTGTCCAAACACATAGGCGAACGTGGCACCCGAGAGATTCCAGTAGGAGTCCGGGATAGACTTGGTCACGTGATCGGGCTTCTCTTGCCCGCCATCATCGGCGGCGATGGACCCAATCTCATTGATGGTCGTCCCGGTTGATGGAGACAAACGCTGGCGGATGGCTTCGATGTAGCGCACAGTCTCCAGAAAACGATCGGCTTGCTCGAAGAATGTGTACTGCTGAATGTCCGGGGTCTGGTCGGGAGTTGGGGCCGCGTAGAAATGGTAGGAAATCATGTCCAAGGGTGTTCCGGGTGCGTGGTTCTTGGGATTCAGGAAGTACTCAAACATGCGGGGATTATCGGAAGGCGCGGACAAAGCCAGCGCAACGAACTTCATTTGCGGCGCCACCCGCCGGATCGCGCTGACAATGGCGTCGTAGCGGACGGTGTATTGCTCGGGTGTCATGTTGTGCTCGGAATCTATTTCGTTGAGCACCTCCCAATAATCGACCTTGAAATGATGTCCTGAGTCGTGCCGCCTGCCCAGTTCGTCGGTAAAGCCGCCATTCACATACCAGCTCACCAGCCTCGCATAGTAGTCGCCGAGCTCCTTCATCGAAGGGTCGCGCAACTCCGTTCCCTGCGTGTAATTCCAGATCACCTGGTCGGGATCTTGCGGGTAACTGACGGGTGTCGCCGTCTTGAACATCCACTGCGGAATCGTGCTGAAATTCAAAATCACCGGATGCCCTTTGGTGGCGTTCAAAAAGTCAATCGTCAGCGGATCGATGAGAGAAAAATCCCAGGACGTCGTTTCCTCGGAGGGTGGTTCCAGTTCCGCGACGCCGAGCCGCGGATAGGGTAACCAGGGCACGTAACGCACATAATCCACGCCCAGTTTCTGGAGTTCGGAAAATACGCGATCGTGAATCTGCGACCCGCGGCGCAAAGGCGGGTTGACGACAACTTGCAGCGTTGCCGTCGTCCTGAGGATGCGTTCAACCTTGTCCCAGTGAACTTCCACTGTTTGGGCGGCGCTGCATGTGGCAAACACGAGCAGCCAACAGCAAGGGATCAAGCCTCGATTGGGCATGGCGTTCCTCAGTTTAGTAAAAATTGTTGCGCCGGATGTCGAGAATACGCCCTGTGCTCCGACTGCCCTATGAAGAGCGCGGAAACCAGCGCGAAAATGAAAGGAGCAGAAAACAATGAAATACATTTTGCTGATGAATGCCCCGAAGGCGGGTTTCGAGACATATCGTGCGTGGTCCAAGAACGATGTCGACGCGCACTACGCAGTATTGAAAGGCATCAACAAAGAGCTAAGCGAATCCGGAGAGTTCGTGGCCACCGCAGGCTTGGCCTGGCCGGATCAGGCTAGGGTGGTGCGAGCTGGAAAGGACGGTGCGCCGATGACGGACGGCGTGTTTCCAGAATCCAAAGAGTTTCTTGCGGGCTACTGGATCGTCGACGTCGAGAGTCCGGAACGAGCCTACGAAATCGCCGCCCGGATCTCCGGTGCTCCGGGGCCCGGCGGGACCTTGCTGAGCATGCCAATCGAAGTGCGCCAGGTGATGAGCGGCCCGCCCGACGAATTGCTGTGAAGGCTGCTCATTTTTGAACTGCGGGCCGGATCTCGCTAGGGCCTTCTCGTTGGCCATGTAGGTCCTTTCCCGCCTCCTGGCGCTCCACCTTTCATTCGATGAAACAGACGGCATGGAGTGCGTTCACTGCGGCAAGAAGCTCAGCGCCCTGCGTAAATTGCAGGACGAGGAATTCTGTTCGGCAGCGCACCGCAAGGCGTACAAGAAGAAGCAGGAAGAACTCGCCGTGGACTTTCTGCGGCAGAGCAAGCCGCGCCGTGCAAAGCCGGCCCCCATTCCGCCGCCCGCCGCGCCCGTGGAACCGCAGCCCATCCTGGTGCTGGCGGATTTCCAGCAGGAGCGTGTGGGGCCCTGGTTCGAGAACGGCACGCCGCGCCGGGATGCGCAGCCGGTGTCCATTGCGCGGCACGTGATTGTTCCCGCCGGCGCACGTTTGCCCGCCGCGACGCCTCGTGTCCCTGCCTTTGCTGTGATCGCACTCCGGCCACAATTCTCCGCGCAGCGGCCACGACTAGCGCCGTTGACGGCTGTTCGATTCGCCGTAGAGCAACCGATGCTCCGCGCCGCCGCGGCTCATCCGACTTGGATTGAGCCGGCAAAGCAGTCGCCTCCCGAGCGGCCCGCTGCCAACTTCACTCGATTCCAACCCGTCTGGGTGCGCGACCAACGACCGCCGGCAGCGGCTCCCTCGGCTCCTCGATTTTCCTCGATCCCCGTACTCATGGAGAGGGAAATCGCACCCGCCGCCATCAAGTTGCAGTTGGCGGCTTCCTCCCGGCCGGCCGTCACCGCTCGCGCCCGGTCCGCTTCCACGCAGGAGACTTACGCACATTCGTGGCAATCGCACCACGGGCCGGTGAGTATGCCCGCGGCTACGGTCGCACTCCGCGCTCCGTGCATTGCAAGTGGTCTTCCGCTAGCGGCCGCAAAGCCTGACGTCAGAAGGCATGCCGGTTCGGCTTCGCCCGTGATTCGCCGCGCTTGGCGCGTCTCCGCCGAGACACTGAATAAGCCTTGTGCGCCTCCTGTATCGCATACGCTTGGGTTCACGGCCTCCGCTTGGATTCCGGCCGCCATGCCGAGTGCCAGGAACCTTGCACCTTCGGCTTCGACGGCGTTATACCCTGTGTGGCGCGCTCCCAGTTGGGTTCTGCACCAGCCTGATGTTGCGCTTGCCCCGCGCGCGCCTGCAATCGCGGTCTGCCAAGCGATCGGGGGCCTTGCGCGGCGCGCCGGTGCCTGCACCCTCGCTCCTCCAGCAGCAGCCACACGCCAAGCACGGGCCTCGTCCCCGGAGCCGCCGCTGATGGGCTCGTGGCGCTTCAGATTCGCCACTCCGTTGCTTCGACCAGGCTTCCCAGTGCGCATGAAGACCCCGCCGCCCAAATCGGCCCCCATGCCGGTTGGGAATAGCCGCCTGGCGTTGGTTTGGAAAATTCAAGTCCGCATAGGACGGCACGCGCGGGTCATTCCGCTCCGGCCACGCTTCGAAGATCCTCTGATCATATCGCCGCATCGTTCGGTTCAACCCGAGCCACCGGCCAATCCTTGGAAAAAGCTCGCGGTCTTTTGGTCCGCCGTGCCGTTCTGGAGCCGCCGGCTTGTCGCTGTGATCATATTGGCCGTCCTCGCGCTGGCCAGCTTCCGCTACCTGAAATCATCCGGTTCCGTGCAGAAAGCCAGTGACGAATTGAAGGCGTGCATCCGCGAGCGCGCGGCGATCGATATCCAGGACGACTTTCGCGCTGGTCTGAGCCAATGGACCGGCGCGCCGGGTTGGGCCGATAGCTGGACCTACGACGCCACCGGGTTTGCGCGCCCCGGCCGCCTCGCACTGCTCGCCGGTTCGGCGCCGCTATCCGATTACCGCCTCGAGTTCCTGGCCGAAATCGATAAGAAAGCCGTCGCGTGGGTGTTTCGCGCGGCCGACACGCGCAACTACTACGCTTGCAAGTTGCTCGAGTCGAAGCGCGGAACCGGCGCGGTGTTCTCCATCGTACGATACGCCATGGTAGGCGGGCACGAGCACCTGCGCATCCAATTGCCGCTCCCGCTAACGGCAACTGCCAAGAGCATGTTCCGCGTGCGCCAGGAGATTCGGGGCGATCAGTTCACCACTTACCTCGACGGCCGCATCATCGACACCTGGAGCGATGCCTCGCTCCCCACGGGCGGCTTCGGATTCTTCGCCGATCCCGGCGAAACCGCTTATATTCGCTGGGTGGGTGTGGCCTACCAGGACGACACCTTGGGTCGCATATGCGCGTATCTGGTTCCCGGAAAGCACGATTGAGCCCTTATTTTTCTTCCGCGAACCGCCGATAGTCTCCATGAGGAAGTCCTAGGTGAAGTCGAAAGCTACCGCCAAACCAGTCGAACCACTCGAACCACCCAAAACCGCGGCGAGCGATCTTTATGGGCGTGCTGTAGCGCTACATCTCGCCGGCAAGCCGCTAGAGGCTCTCGAGCAGATTGAGCAGGCGCTCGCGTCCGGGGAGCAGCATGCCGAACTTTATGCTGCCGCCGGATACCTGCACTATGAGCGCAAGCAGTTTGAACCATCGGCTGAGGCCTACCGGAAGCTGGTGGCTCTCGATCCGGCGAATGGCGCCAGTTGGTTCAATCTGGCGGCCACGCTGCAAGCGCTAGGCAAGTGGGATGAGGCTGGCGCCTTCTTCGAAAAGGCGCTGGCAGCGGATCCGAACCGCTACGAGGCGCATTTGGGCTTGGGGTTGAGCCGGCTGCATATGGGCGCTGCCCGCCAGGCTCTCGAAGCGTATGAGCGCTGTCTCCGCTTGATTCCCAATCTCGAACCCGCGCGGCTCGAGCCCATTCTGTTCGGAAAGGCCGTGGCGCTCCAGCTCCTGAAGAAATTCTCCGAGGCAGCCGAGCTATACAGCCGCGTATTGGAACAGAACCCTCGTTCGGAGGAAGCGCTCGCCAACGCGACCACCACCTATCTGGAATTAAAAGATCATGCCAGTGCCGCCCGTTGCGCGGAACAGCTCCTGAAAATCCGTCCGGATTCCCGCGAGGCGCACGAAGGCCTGGCTTCGGCCGCCTTCGCTGCTCAAGACTACGAGAAGGCGGCGGCCCACTGCGCGGCACTGGTCAAGGTCGCGCCTGATGCCTTCGAGGGCTGGTTCAACCTCGGAATAGCTCTCGAAAAAGCCGGCCGTCCCGAGGCGGCCAAAGCCTATGGCGAAGCTTTGCACTTGCGGCCCAACGATGCCGAGTTACAACTGAATCTCGGTGTCGCCTACCAGGAAGGCGGCGACCGCGCCAAGGCCAAAGCGTCCTACCAGCGGGCCCTCGAGCTGAATCCGGATTCCACTACCGCTCTTTGGAATCTGGCGCTCGCACTTGAACAGGACGGTAATCCCAGCGAGGCCGAGAAACTATATACTCGCCTGCTCGATCACTCACCCGACGCTGAAGACGCGCGATTTCGCCTGGGTTGTCTGCGCCTGGAGTCGGGTGATTTCCGTGGCGCATCCGAAGCCTTCGACGCCTGCCTGTGGAAGCGCAAAGATTGGCCCGAAGCGCTGCTCAACGCCGGCATTGCTTATTGGAAGCTCGGAGAACTTGACGCCGCGCAGGATGCTTTCCAGCGCTGCTTGGCGGCCAAGCCGGAGTTCGCCGAGGCCTCCCGGGCGTTAGCCGCCATCGCTCTCGAGCGCGGCCGCAACGACGAAGCCCTCGATCTGCACGCCAAACTGATCGAAGGCGGGGAGCGGTCCCCCGAATTCCTCTACAACGCCGCCCTGCTGCGCCAGAAATCCGGCCAAAACGAACAAGCTGCCCAGCTCTATCGTGAAGCCCTGACCGGCTCGCCCGAGTTCGCCGAAGCGCTGCTCAACCTCGGCATCGCCCTCGAAGCCCTGGGCCAGCCCGAAGAGGCCCGCGCCAACTGGCAAAAAGCCCTCGCACTCAAGCCCGATCTGGCCAAAGGCTATTTCAGCAGCCCCGCGTAACTCCCTGATTTTATTGCTAAAGCGGCCAGCCAGCTCAGTAGATATCCTTTGCCGGTAATAACCTGCGCCTAACCAATAACATCTTGAGCAGCAGCGCCTGCCGCCGACATAATCACCTCTACGGAGCTTCCCATGATCGGCGCGTGTCCAATTGACCGGAACATTTTCACGTGCCTGATTCGCTACGAGCCCGAACTCGTATTGCTCGCGTTTCTGGCGCTGGTTTTCTGCCTCTGCCTGTGGAAGTTTATGGCCTGAAGGCTTGCTGCGGATGAGAGGACTGCTCATTTCAATTATCCGAACTGTACAGTTGGTCCGCAACGCCGTCGAGCACTGGCTTGTCTTCCGGCCGCGCCCCGCCATTGCTTGTGAAAACTTATTGCCCGACCCGCCGGATCAGAAGGATTAGCCGATTGTGTTCGCGAGAGCTCTAATTTTCTGTTCGACGTCTGGAAGCGGACCGGAAGCCAATGCGTTCTGTAATTCGCTCTTGGCACGCTGGCGATCGCCTTTTTCAAGCAGAGCCATCGCGTAATGATAGTGGAATGTCGGATTTTGGGGCTGGCGCTGTACCAAGCCGCTGAAACTCTGCAGTGCACTATCTTTATCGCCTTTTTTCAGGTAGATCCAACCTAAGGTATCGACCAGAACCGGATTTTCGGGCGATTTTTCGAGCGCGCGCCTCGCGAGTTGCAGGGCTTCGTCCAGATTCCCGCCCGATTCCGCGAGCACAAAGGCCATGTTGTTCAGTACGAACGGATTCCCCGGGCGCAATTCCAGCACCCGCTTGAAGGCGGTTTGAGCTTCTTTGTAGCGCCCGGCCTCCACGAACATTGAGGCAAGCAACATCACGGGCTGTGGGTCTCTTGGCGCCAATTGCACTGCCGGGTCGAGGACGGCAATCGCTTCGCCGAGATCGCCCTTCAAGCGGTAAACCTCCGCCAGTTGCGTTCGCAGGTCGACTGATTTCGAATCATTGGCCAGCAGTTTTCGGTATTCAGTGACGGCGAGATCGAATTTGCGCGTGTGCGCAGCAGTGAGCGCTAGCAATCGCCGAATTGGAACTGAATCAGGCCGCATTTTCAAGTCTTGGTTCAGCAACTCGATGGCTCGGTCCGATTGGTTTTGGGCCGAATACGTCGCTACCAGGGCCGCTGCCGGCCCGGCATCCCCTGGCCTGGCTTGGCCGAGTTTGCTAAAAATCGCCTCGGCATCAGCATATTTCTTCTCGGTCAAAGCCAACAATCCAAGCTGAAATTGCACTTCCGAAGACTTCGGATATTCATGAAGCAGCTTCATGAGTTCCGTCCGTGACCGCCCATAATAACCAGCCGACATCATGGCGCCGGCTTTCAGGAGCCTAGCACGGCCATTCGTTGGGTCTCGCGCCAGAACCTCGTCCGTGTACCGTATGGCTTCCTCTGGGTGACGCCGGTTCAGGCTGATGGCGGCTAGAGCCAAGCGGGAAGGGACATCGCCTGCGTTCAGCCCAATCACTTGCTGGAACTCCGTCCAGGCCGCATCTACGCGCCCTTGGGCCAGATAAGCGTGGCCAAGTAGCGATCGCAGGCGCGCGTCGTTGGGGTTTCCCGCCAGCAGCCCGTTCAGATCCACCTGGGCCGCCGCGACATTCTCCGCCCCACCGGCATCCAGCTGAAGAGTGGCGCGAACCCTGCGAGCGTCCTCGTCCTTGGGGGCATCCTGAAGAACACGCTCAACCAAGCGCCGGGCTTCGTCCTTTTTCCCCTGCGCTAACTGCATGTCCATCATGCGTTTCTCATAGACGAGCTTTTCTTTGGGGTTCGACCGGGCACCTTCTTCAAAGTTCCTGAACGCCTGGTCCCACTGCCCTAAGGTTGCATAGAAGTTTCCCACGTGGAGCTGGCCATCCGGGAACGCCTTCTGATTATTCAAAATTCGCGCAAGGGTACGGTTCATTGCATCCGGATGCTGTGACGACATATAATGTCGCGCCAGCTGAAGCAGACAATTGACGTCTTTCGGGTTATTGGCGACCTTCGTTTTGAGAATGTTTTCCGCGTCGGCTTTGCGGCCGGTAAGCACGTACTGGCGATACAGCACGTCGTATATAGCGCCGAAGGTCCCGTCCTTCGCGACCAGCCACAGCCCCAGATGCTCACCTTCCGCGACCTGGCCATCCTGGAAAAGTGCCTGGACCCACCCTTGGATAAGATCCGGGCGCATGGGCTCAATCTGGTTGGCCTTCTCAAATAGGAGGATTGCTTCTTTGGGTTTATGGTCGAGCAAACGGAGCGAAGCCTTCAATCTCAGACCATCAAATGAGTTCGGATTATTGTTGAGGAGCTGATTGGCGAGCGCTTCGACCTGCTGATAGTGTGACACCGGATGGTGCGGGTCGACTAACAGCAGCGCGAGGGTCAGGTCTGCCAGCTTGACTTTCGCAGGCTCATTCTTGGGCATCAGTTGGACGGCGTGGGACAACGGTTCGTAGGCATCCAAGCCGCGGTTGCTCGCCATCTCGGCCAGGCCCAGCCGGTAGTACGCCTCCCCGTTGTCCGGGTCTTTTTGAATTGCCTTTCGAAAAAGAAGCATTGCTGCTTCGTACCGGTGAGCTTCCAGGAGCTTGTTACCTTTCTCTACGTAGCCGTCAGGATTTCCACAGCCGGTCCCGGAAATTAGGCTAGCAGCCGCGAGGCCGATAACGAAGAGCGCTTTGATTCGTGAGGACATTTCAAGCACTACAAACAAAAAAGCACTCCCTCTGGAGTGCTTTTAGTTTGGCACAAAAGGAAGAAAAAAGAGTGATTATGAAGCCGACTGAGTTCTATTAGTCCTGCGCCGATAGACGAACCAGCCAGCTAGTGAAAATACAGGAAGCAACACAAAGACCAGGCCGCGCGGCTCGGGTACCACGTTGGTCGCGCCGGTAACAGCGAGCAAGCCGCTTCTGCGGCCGAGCAACCCACCGGAGTTGCTGTCAAATGCATTAACAACAAAAAAGGCGGTCCCGCCGCTACCCGGGGTGAAAGCGTTCACCAGTTGGCTAACATCTGTAAGTTTGCTCCCATCGCTTACTGTGAATGAGAGTTCGTTTGTGGCCAACCAGCTACCGGCGTGCAGTCCCTGAGTGGCCGCAACATCGTTGGAATGCCCAAAGGCGCCAAAGTTCTGATCGTTCGTGGAATCGCTCACCGCGCCATGGTAGAAAGGCGTGGGGAAAAGATCTAAGTATTTGAAATTGCCAATTGTGAGTCCACCACCAAGACTATCGGCAAATCCAATCCCGCCATTGATGATCTGAAACCCAGAGGCCAAGTCGACGTCCACCGTGACGACGTCCGTGACCTTGTTCAGAGTCAATTCGACTGTTCCAAAGTTCCCGTATTGCGCCGCACCATTGCTGCTGAAGGCGGAGTTGGTCTGGTACAGCTCCAATGTGCAGTCGGTAGTGCTGGCGCAGAGTCCAGCCGATGCTGGCGTGATAATCACGCCGAAAGCCAGGATGATGGCAGCACAATAAGTCGTGGCGCGTAGCATTTACTTGCTTCTCCCCCCGAAATCCACACGGCCATATCTTAAAGGCCGCTGCTCGGTCATTGAATTAGGATAGAAGAGGCATCTAATCTAAAGCAAGCGCAGAACCGCATCTCGGAATTGGATTTAGTACTAGTCGTTAACCCCATTTGAGGTGGTCAAGGGCGAAAGCCAGGCGAAAGGGGCTCCGTCCTCAGCCGGTTTTAGTGCGATATTTCACAGAATCAAGGTCTGTGGTGCGGATGAGAGGACTTGAACCTCCACTCCCTTGCGAGAACATGGACCTGAACCATGCGCGTCTGCCAGTTCCGCCACATCCGCACGTCGTTGAACTAAACCGTGTCAAGCCTATTTTTTCAGTCAACTGCTGGTGAAGTCAACCACTGGCTCAATAGCCGAGCTTCTTATCCACCACATTCAGCAGCGGCAATCCCTCGGCGTAACGCCGCACGTTTTCCGCGAACTGTTCCACGAGCCGTTTTTGGCGTTCGGGGCCCCAGCCGGAAGTGTGCATGGTCATCACCACGTTCGGGCAATCGAAGATCGGATGGCTCGATGGCGGCGGCTCCTGCGGAAATACGTCCAGCCCGGCTCCGGCAATCCAGCCCTCTTGCAGCGCCTTCACGAGGGCCATGTCGTCGAATAGTTTGCCGCGAGACAGCGCCAGAAAGTAGGCCGTCTTCTTCATGCCGCGGAAAACCTGCTCATTGAAAATGCGCTCGGTCTCACGCGTGTGCGGCGCCGCGGCCACCAGCACGTCCGCTTGCGCAACCATTTCCGGGAGCCAGCTTGGGTCGCGCAGTTCCGCTACATACTCCGGCTTGTGAAGCGCACGGAAGTCGGTCGCGATGACGCGCATGTCGAAACCGTAGTACGCGCGCCGCGCAACCGCGCAGCCGATTCCGCCGAGCCCCACAATGCCCATGGTACGGCCCGAAATCTCCGCGTAATCCGCCGATTTCACAGACCCGACCGGCTTCCACTGGCGCTCGCGAAACTGCGGAACGTAGTATTTGCTGATGCCGCGCGTCAGCGACAGCAGCATCCCGAAGGCTGTTTCCGAGATGGCCGGCGCGAAGGTGCGCGCGAAGTTGGTGATCAGCACCGGGCCTTCGAACAGCGCCCGGTCCATTCCTTCTATCCCCGCTCCGCCCGCCTGTACCCATTTGAGGCGGCCCGCCGCCTTCAGCGCCTCCCCTCGAACGTCGCCATAGACCACGTCGGCATCCTTCACCTGTTCTTCAAATTCCTCGCGCGTGCGGCAGACGAGAAAATCGATGCGCACCCGCTGCACCGCGGCTTTGATCTGATCGATTTCCGCCGGTTCGAACGAATGCAGAGTGACAATGCGAAGGGAATCGGATGGTGATGGCATTCAGAGAACCGGACAGGCAGGAATGCCTGTCCTACTCAGCTACGTCCACACCCATGCTGCGCGCCGTGCCTTTGACGGAGCGCATGGCCGCTTCGAGCGTGAAGCAGTTGAGATCCGGCATCTTGATCTTGGCGATTTCCTTTACCTGTTCCTCGGTGATCTTGCCGACCTTGGTCTTGTTGGGCTCGGCGGATCCCTTGGCCAGATTTACGGCGCGCTTGATCAGCACCGGAACCGGCGGCGTCTTGGTGATGAACGTAAAGCTGCGGTCCGAGAAGATCGTAATGACGACCGGAATGATGAGCCCTTCCTGGTCTTTCGCGGACGTCTTGGCGTTGAACGCCTTGCAAAAATCCATGATGTTGACGCCCTGCGGGCCAAGCGCTGTGCCTACCGGCGGCGCCGGCGTGGCCTTCCCCGCGGGAATCTGCAATTTCACCTGTCCTGTAACTTTTTTCGCCATTTATGTTTTCTCTACTTGTAGAAACTCCAGCTCGACCGGGGTCGAGCGGCCAAAAATCGTGACCATCACACGCAGCGTGCCGCGCTCCGGGTTCACCTCATCCACCTTGCCCGAGAAGTTGGCAAACGGGCCCTCGATAATGCGCACGGTCTCGTTCTTCTCGAAATTCATCTTGGGCCGTGGACGCTCGGTCGCGGACGCCTGGCGGTAAAGGATCTGGTTCACCTCGTCCGCGCTTAATGGCACCGGGCTCGTGCCGCCGCCCACAAAGCCGGTCACACGTGGCGTCGCCTTCACCGCGTGCCACAGCTCGTCGTTCATTTCCATCTGCACCAGAACGTAGCCGGGATAAACCAGCCGCTTGCTCGTCACCTTCTTGCCGCCGCGCAGCTCGACCACTTCTTCGGTGGGAATCAGAATCTGCCCGATCTTGTCGTCAAACCCGAATGCCTGAGCGCGACTCCGCAGCGATTCGGCGACTTTATTCTCAAAGCCGGAGTATGTGTGGACGATAAACCACTTCTTGGTGTCCTCTACTTCGACCGCCGGCGCCGCCCCATGCCCGTTGCCTTCGGGGGCAGGCGCTTCACCGGCTGGCAATTCCGGTGCGGCTTCAACCGCCGCCGGTTCTTCAGCCTCGGCCTGTGCCTCCGCGGCCGGTTCGTCTTCCGCGCTCATATCAGATTGCGGGTGTTCCTCTGGGTCTTGTTTTTCCTCGTCCACGGAAGCACCCTCCTATTTCGCCAGAATGTCGTACACCCGAATAATCGTGCGAGCCAAAATCGTGTCCACGATCTCAAAGAAGGCGGCGAATGCGAAGACGGTCACGATCACCACCGCCGTCGTGGCGCGAACCTGCTTGGCGTTGGGCCAAGTCACTTTTCGCATTTCGTTTTGCAATTCGACGATGTAATTCTTCGTGGCTATGGGCCACTCTTTAATACCTTCTAACGCGCCTGCCATAATCCTCTTCTCGCGTCGGGTGATTTCCGGGGCGGGCAAATCCCGGCTCTGGACCACTCCTGCCGGGGGTTTTGCTGGCAGGGGCGGAGGGATTCGAACCCCCACTCGCGGTTTTGGAGACCGCTGGTCTGCCGTTAAACCTACGCCCCTGGGTCCCGGCAATTCCCAGTTTACTTGATTTCCTTATGCACCTGGTGCTTGCGGCACTTGGGGCAGAATTTCTTCAGCTCCAGCCGCTCAGTCGTGGTCTTCTTGTTCTTCGTGTTCGAGTAATTGCGCATCTTGCACTCGGTGCACTGCATGGTAATAATCTCGCGTGGCATAATTCTGTCCTATTCCACAATCTCCGTCACGGTTCCCGCGCCCACGGTGCGGCCGCCTTCGCGAATGGCGAAGCGCAGTCCCTTGTCCATGGCCACCGGCGTGATCAGCTCCACCACCAGGCTCACGTTGTCGCCCGGCATTACCATCTCG
>DATGZN010000085.1:0-165446 GCA_035297145.1 Bryobacteraceae bacterium | reverse complement strand
AGGCGCGAGCGCCGGCCGCGCACTCAGTTGGATGGAGGTTCCAACTGACTCTGTCTACGGCCCGCAGTGGACGCATCCACACCCGTCATTCTCACCGGATGAGAAGCTAGTGGCATTCGCGAGCGACCGGACGGGGTGGACACAGGTGTACGTGGCGGAGGCCGAAAGGCAGGATTTGGGATTTGGGACTTAGGATTTGGCTAGCAGGCTGCTCCGCGGAGCCATCCTCGTTTTCCTGAACGTTCGCGATTGCGGCGCGGCAGATTTACCAAATCCCAAATCCTAAATCCCAAATCCCGCCTCACCACCGCAGCTTTAACTCGGCGTCCAACTTCTCGCCGGAACGCATCATCTCTTCCCAGGTGACCAGACGCTGCTGGTACGCGGCCATGCGACCGAGGATGGCGGTCAGGTTGCTTTCAACGGCCTGATCGGCGTTATTGATTGGCTTGCCGGTGCGCACGGCTTCGACAAAAGCCTTCACATTCGCAATGGCGCCGGAGCGAAACGTGTCGTCCTTCTCCGCGCCCATCCAGGCATTCTCGCCCACGATGCGCACGAGGCCGCCGTAATGCGTATCCGCGGTGCCTTTGATGCCGACCAACCGGACGCAAAGGTCTGAGAAGGCACCATTCAACTGGTGGGAACTGAAGGTGGCGTGGACGTCTCCCAGATACCAGTAATTCACCAGAAAGTGATCGTAAGCATCGCCGGCGTCCCAGGAGGTGCCCTTCCAGTCGGTGCTGCGCCCGCCGGATCCCGTGGCTTTCAGCGGGTGCGCGCCGATGTACCAGTTGGCCATGTCGATGACATGAATGTTCTGCTCGACAATGATGTCGCCGCCGAGAACACGGTCCATGTAAAAGTTCAGGATGCGCTGCTGCCCGGGATCCATACCCGGAGCGCCTTTGTCTTTGGCCGGACGGCCGGCGTAGTAAAAGACCTGGGCCAACGCCGGATTGCCCAGATCACCGCGGCGGATGCGCGAGACCAGCTCCTGAAACACGGGCTGAGCGCGGCTCTGGAAATCGACCAGGAAAGTGAGATTCTTTGCGGCTGCTTTCTTGCCGGTTTCCACGATGCTGCGGCAGCCGGGAACATCCACCGCGACGGGCTTGGCGAGGCAGGCGTGTTTTCCTGCATTGATCGCAGCCTGGGCATGCAAGGGGTGGAAATACGGCGGAGTCATGATGATGACGGCGTCGAGCTTGGAGTGCGCCAACTCTTTGTAGGCGTCGGGCCCGTAGTAGCCGCGGTTGGCCTCCACCTGGAATGCTTCGCGAGTGGCGTCGAGGTGCTCGCGGATGACGTCCGCCAACGCGACCACGCGCGCTCCAGTGAATTCCGGAAAGAACTTGCCAATCCAATTGCCGCGCCCGCCGCAGCCGACGATTCCGATCTCGACCGTCGAATTCGCCTGCGTTCCGAACACGGTCTGGGGCTTGAGGATCAGAACTCCGCCGGCCGCCTTTAGAAAGGTCCTTCGTGGATTCATGGCGCCTCCTTCCAGGGATTTGGGATTTGGGATTTGGGATTTGTCTGACCCCAAATCCCGATCTATTTCACCGCTACGTCCAACCGCAGCTCCTTCATGAAGCGCTCGCGCATATTGCCGAGCCAGGGGTCGTCGTAGCGGCGGTTGAGATCGATCGTCGCCAGGGCGATCGTCCCGTTGTCCGTGGCGATGGCCTGCGTTTCGCCGTTCGGGTCCAGCACCAGGGAATTGTCGCCGTAGGTCGAGCTGATCAGGAACACATGGTTCTCGATGGCCCGCGCCTTGGTCAGGGTCTGGTCGCCATCCCAGATGGGCATCAGAATTATCTCGGCGCCCTTCACTGCAAGAGCGCGAGCAGGGTCGGCGTATTCCACGTCCCAGCAGATCATGATGCCGATCTTGCCGAAATCCGTCCGAAACACCGGGTAGGAGTTGCCGGGAGTCAGGCCGGCTTCGATCTCCTCGCGCGGCAGGTAGACCTTGCGATATTTGCCGATGAGCCTGCCCTCGCGATCGATCAGAACGGCCGTGTTGTAAACCGCCGGCGCTTCGCGTTCGTAGATTCCGCCGATGATGTACGCGTGCTTGCGCCGCGCCAGCTCGCCGAGCTTTTCAGTGGTCGGGCCGGGAACGGGTTCGGAAACATCGGCGTCATCCTTTCCCGTGCCGGCCACGGTCATGCCTTCCGGCAGCAGGATGATGTCGGTTTTTTCGGGCACCGCGCGGTCGACTAATTCGACAAACTGGCGCACGTTCTCCTCGGCGGAGTGGGTGTTGTGCGGATGGTATTTGACGGTCGCGACCGTCACGGTGCGCGGTCCAGGGTTGGGAATCTCTTCGAGCGAAATGTCATCCCACCACAGCGTGGCCTGCGGCGCGTTTTCGAGGAACAGCTCGATCTTGACGGCGGCGGCTTTCTCCGGTGCGGGTACTTCCAGGGTCAGCTGCGTCCAATCACTATCGGGCGTGACTGTGTAAGGATAGTCGGGCCGCCCGGCGCGCTTCGCATCCGCGGTCTGCCAATCGAGCCGCGCGACAACCTGCAGAGCTTCGTCGTGCAGCCCCTCGGCGCGATAGTAAGCCACGAAGCGATACCACTTGCCGGCAACAATCTCCGGCGCCAGGTAGGTCCAGCCGCCGTATTCCGCCGCGTTGCTATTGCCGGAAATGGCCAGCGAACCCGGCTCCGTGCGGTAGTGGATGGTGTCGACGAAAGTTTTCGGCGTGATTTCCGGCCTGGCTCCGTAGACGCTCCAACCCGTGGGAAGACCATTCAGTCCCGGTTTGAATGCGCTTTGATGCATGTGCAGCGGTGCCGCGGCGCACAATGCGGAAAAGCTAAAGAGGGCGATGCCTCGCAGGCGGAACCTTGGCATATCCTCATTCTAGTGGAACGGTTGGGTCATTTCGACGCCGAACGGACCGGGGCGAGGCGTTGCGAAACGGAGTTCGCGGCAGTGTGCCGGACTCAGTGGCCGGCTAGTGTTTTCGAATATCCTTCGATCGCGCGGGCCCGGTCGGTTTTACGGTCGACGCTGACGCCCACTGAACGTTTCGAAGCCCAGTCAAGAAGTTTGGCGATGAGCCAGAGTTCCAGGCCGGTGCCCTTGAGAGCCCATTCGTAACCGCATTCCGCGGCCAGCCAGAAACGCAAGTCGCAGAGAATGTCGAATGGCTTGATCAGAATCTGTTTCCACCCCGGAAAGTTCTGCTTGCCTTTGTGGGCCTTGTTGAAGTGGATGCCCGCCACGGGATAGATGGCGTTGATGTGGGGCTTCAGCTTGGGATTGAACGCGGCGCTGGTTCGCGTCCAGTCGCGCAGCGTCTCGGGCATCGGCCAAAGCCATTTGTTGGCCTCTTCGCGTAAGGTTGCCAGCGTGCCGGATCCGTTCAGAAAAGCTGCCAGGTAGGGTTGTACTGAATCCGCGGCTTTGGGTGTAGCCGTCGCGCATTTCCCTGGGCCAGGGGTTTTGAGCCAGGAAGTGAGCTTGTCGCATAGTTCGTCCGGTAATGCACCTTGGGCGCATTCCACTTCGTCCAACAACTCGCAGAACGCGTGCATATTGCGGATGTCGGTATAAATGGGCGTGCCAGGGAGCGCCGCCAGCACATAAACCGTCGCCCGGAACATTTTCGACGGAAACATGCGGCGCAGCTTTTCCATCATGCGCAGAGTGTCGCGCATCTCGGGCCAGGTTTCGGTTGGATTGGCGACAATGGCCGTAGCCACCTCTTCGATGCCCGCGGCGGCCATGTTCGTCGCCGCGACGTAGTGGGTTTCCACTGACTCGTGTTTGTGCATCACGAGGTTCAGCACGCGTTCGTTGCCGCTTTCCACGCCGATGTGTACGCGCACCACGCCCATCTGCGCCATCCACCCAACGCGTTCCGCATCCAACAGCTGGTCGGAACGGAGGTGTAGGTGGCTGGTGATGTTTTCGCTTTTCAGGAACGGGAGATACGGTTCGCTCGGCTTCACCGCGGTGGCGGAGTTCTCGTCTTCCAGTTCGATGTGGCGGAACCGCACGTGCTTGAGGACTTCCTGAATCGCGCGTTGCCAGATCGGGAATGGAACCTTGCGATAGCTGTCCATGTACTGCGGGCCGACGCTACAGAAATCACAGGAGTCCGTACTCCAGGGGCAACCGCGCGATGCCGGCAGGATGAGCTCATTGCGCTTCGCGGCCGCCAGGAAATAGTCGAGGGTCCACTCAGTGACCACATCCGGCATGTCGCGCTCGAGATCGGGCACGTGCAGGCTCTTCTGCACGACAACCTGGCCTGTGCCATCCCGGTAGCCGATGCCGTCGACCAACGGCAGATAACCCGGGCTGTAGATGGCGCGCAGCAGCGCGGGCAGACGGAGTTCGCCTTCGCCGAACACGA
The DNA here is from genome assembly GCA_035297145.1 of Bryobacteraceae bacterium. Classification (GTDB taxonomy): domain Bacteria; phylum Acidobacteriota; class Terriglobia; order Bryobacterales; family Bryobacteraceae; genus QHXW01. Next base: position 161,065 of record DATGZN010000085.1, on the reverse strand, counting down.
CGTAATCGACCAGCGGGTCCGCCAGATTGGTGTGGGGATCGGTAAGCGTTGCGTGAGCGCCGCCGAGGATGATGGGCTTTTCCGGCCAACGTTTCTTTAATTGCGTGGCCAGGCGAACAAATTCGCCGAGTTGAAAGCCGGTAATGGCGGAAAATCCGATGACGTTCGCCTGCTCGCCGCGCGCGAAAAAGTCTTCTTCCTTGTCGTGCCGGGCGTCCCAGTAGGACACCTGAAATCCGTAGAATTGCCGGGCAGCCTCGCCGATGTAAAACAACCCCAGCGCCTGGTTCTTTTGTGGGCTGCTTGGCGATGGGCGGGGAAAGCACAGAAGAACGTCACACTCGCCCGTGAAACCGGCCAGCGCGGCTTCCCGGCGAACGCTCGTTTCATCTGCGCCCGCTAGGACGTCGCGGATCGTCCAGTTGGATTTTGCGGGCGTGATGATGGGAAAATCTTTCCCCGCTGCTTCGCGTCCTCGCCGGATGGTTCGTTCCATGAAGTAATTAGGCCCATATTAATATTATCAAATTACCGCTATTTATTGAATTTATCAGCTATTTATTGGTAAAATTGCCAAAGAAAACAAGTGTTTTTCACTGCATGGCAACGCCACTGAATTTTCTGCTCCACAATCCAGTCTTCTCGCCCATTCGTGTAGCGGGCTGGTCGGTTTTGAACAGAGTTTTGATGCATTACGATATGGCGATCGGTCCCGCCGAGAAGGATGCCCATCGCGCCGGTGCCTACGAATTGATCCACCGGATCCGACAACAGACGTCGATGGTCATTTTGGATACCGAGGCTTATAACATCTATAAGTCCGTGGTGCGGACCGCAAAAGTTGCAGGAGATCTGGCCGAAGTCGGGGTTTTCCGAGGAGGTTCTGCCCGTCTGATTTGTGAAGTCAAAGGGGCCCGGGCGCTGCACCTGTTTGATACGTTCGCCGGACTTCCCAAGGCGGGTGAGTGGGACCCCAAGTTTCAAGAGGGCGGCTTCGCGTCGTCTCTAAGTGAAGTGCGGGCCTATCTTGATTCCTTTCCCAACGTGCATTTTCACCCGGGCTTTTTCCCCGAAACGGCTCAAGGACTTGAGGAGCGTACGTTTTCCTTTGTCCATCTGGACGTGGATCTGTACGAGAGCACGCTCAGCGGCCTCGCGTGGTTTTATCCCCGGATGAATCGTGGCGCTATTCTCATTTCCCACGACTACTCCACCGCGCAGGGCGTCCGAAAGGCTTTTGAAGACTTCTTCAGCGAAAAGCCAGAGTGCCTACTGGAGCTTTCCGGCAGCCAGGTGGCATTCGTAAAGCTGTAGCGGAACCGACCGCTAGTCCGGCCGCCGCCGTGCCACGGCGACCGTTTGCAATCCTGCGCTCATCAAGTTAAAGCGAAACAGCACCGCGAAAATCGCCATGCTTGCGCGAAGGGCTGGCGAAGGCGGTCCCGACACGTCCTGTTTGAGGCGATGGCCGCGCCAGGTCGTTAGCAGGCGGTAGAGATTGAAGAACGGAAAACCGACGCCCGTCGCGAGATCGACTTCGAAACCGGCCGTTTCGAGCAGCGTTTGGAGATCGCGGGGACTGTAATGCCTGCGGTGCCCTATGTAGGTGTCGAAACTGTTCGGGGTGCCACCTGGTACCGTCACTACGAGGCGGCAATTCGGCGCCATGTACAATTTCGCATTCAACAGAAACGTTAGAGGGTCATCCAGATGCTCCAGCACCTCGGAACACACCGCGTGCGTGGCGTTGAAGGAGACATGCTGCGGATCATTTAGCGGCGCGGCCATGAGATCCCGCTGCACAAATTCCGCACGAGGAACGCGTCTGGCAGACAGTTCGACGCCGGTTTCGCTGATTTCCAGTCCGAGCAATCTGGCTTCAGGAAAGCGGGAACAGAAGAGCTCGGCGAACCCACCGGTTCCGCTGCCGATGTCCAGCATGCGAACACCCGTGCCGGGAGATGGAATCCGCAAAAGTCGAAGGCACACTCGCTCGCGATACCTGGTGGCCGGCGCGTTTTTGGCGGCCTGGCTGAAGTCCGCCCAGTGCTGGTCCCAGTTGTCGCATAGCGCCTCGCTCATACTTGCAGACTCCAATCGAGTTGCTCCTCTTTCTCGACGCGCAGACTGCCGAGCACATGCCCTTCCCACACTTCAACAAAATGCATGCCGCAGTTTTCGGCAAGCTGGCGGTCATTGGCAGAATCACCCAACAGGATCGACCGTGCGACGTCGATGTTCCATTTGCTCGCTGCTTGCCACACCAAGCCCGGCCGCGGTTTCCGGCAGTCGCAGGTATTGTCCGCATGGGGGCAGCAGAAGACGTCATCAATGCGGGCGCCCAAGCGCGCCAGTTCCGTGACCATGTTGCGGTGAATGCGCTGCAACTCTGACGGTGGGATCAATCCGCGGCTCACGCCACGCTGATTGGTCAGCACGATTACCAGCAGGTCGAGGGCGTTGAACAGACGGATCCACTCCACGGCTTCCGGAATGAGGCGGAATTCCTCCCACGAACGGATGTAGTCACCGGGAGCCGGACTGACGTTGATTACGCCATCACGGTCGAGAAAGGCGCTTCGACGGAGCTCCAATGGTCCTCCCCTACATAGATGACTTTGCTGCCTTGCGGTTCAAAGGAAAACGGGATTTCCATGGTGCCGGCCATGGTGGCGCGCAGAGATTCCTGTTTTTCCGGATCACAGAAGAACAGCAGAAATCCTCCACCACCCGCGCCCAAAAGCTTGCCGCCCAAAGCGCCGGCGCGAATCCCTCTGGCATAAAGCTCGTCGATGGCGGAAGTGGTAATTCCCGCTTCAAATGTCTTCTTGATCTGCCAGGCTTGGTGAAGCAGCTCGCCGAACTCATTCAGGGAATGCCCCGCCCTGAGCACGTCGCGCATGAACACGGCAATCCGGCAGAGTTCGCGCAACTGCGCGCGGTTTGCTTTTGTCCTTTGGTTCTGCCGTGCCAGCACCGATCGTGCTTCGCGCGTCTGACCCGTGTAGAACAGAAGCAGGCGCCGGTTCAGCTCCCGCTTGGTTTCGGTGGAACAGATCACCGGGTCGACGAAGACGTCGCCATCCGGCATGAACTGGATAAACTGGATGCCGCCATACGCGGCAATGTACTGGTCCTGCTTCCCGATCGGTTCCCCGAGCTTGTTGATTTCGATGTCGCAGGCTTGCCGCGCGAGTTTGCCGGCGTCGGCGTTCTTCCCGCGCATGGCGTGCAACGCGGCGAGTAGCCCCACGGCGAAGCTGCTGGAGGAGCCCATACCCGTCTGGGCCGGCATATCCGCCACGGAGACGATCTCGAGCCCGCGCGAAATCCCGAGCGCGGTCAGGCATTCTCGCACGATGGGATGTTGGATCTTCTTTACCTCGTCGCAAAGCTCCGTCTGGGAATAGCTCACGCGAAACGTATTCGCAAACGCCTCTTTGACGAACAGGTACATGTACTTGGAAATCGCGGCCGAGATGACCATGCCGGGCTCTTCCCTGTAAAACGAGGGCAAATCGGAACCGCCGCCCGCGAAGCTGATCCGGAACGGAGTGCGGGTCATGATCATGCCAGATACTCCTCAATGGCGCGCAACCGCTCCGGCGTGCCCATGTCGTAGAAACGCTGCTGTGTCGAAAATCCCAGTAGCCGGCGGCGTGCGATCAAGGTGGGAAAGATTTCTTCTTCGAGCGACACGGGCCGGTGGGGCGGAATCAAGTCGAGAACAGAACTGCGCAGCGCCAGCACGCCGGCCTCGATATATTGCAGTTCCTTGTCACCCGCGACAGCGCGTTTGTCATAGCGGAGCACCGTGCCATCCGCATCCAGCGCTACATTGCAGCGGACGTTCGTTTCCCCGGTTAGGTCACGATACACCGCCATCACGGCGCCGGCAGCGGTTGTCGTGAGCAGATGGCCGACCGAGGCGTACGCAATGGGCAAGTAGGAATCGCCATAGATCACCAGAAACGAATCCGCCAGCAGATTGCGCGCGTTCCGCAGGGCGCCGCCTGTGCCGAGCGGTTGCTGCTCGCGGGAATAGCGAATGCTCACGCCGAAGCGCTGCCCATCACCGAAGCAGTCTTCGATCTGCTCTCCCAGGTAACCGGTGAGGACCACGATGTCGGTGAGAGATTGCCGGGCGAGCAGGCGAATTTGGTGTTCCATGTACGGTGCGCCAGCCACCGGCACCAGGGGCTTGGGGACGCGTTTGGTTACGGGCCACAGCCTGGTGCCGAGGCCGCCGGCAAGGATTACGACCTGCATAACACTCCCTGCTCGACTCGCTCCTGCTGGATCTGCGCCAGTGTGGCCTGGATGGCTTGTGCGACCGCCTCCTCCGACGTGTGGCGCGCCCGCCAGCCCAGACGGTTGATGGCCGTCACGTCCAACACAAATCGCGGAATATCACCCGGCCACCCGCCTTCGCCGCCGGAATACTCGAAACGTACGCCATCGAGACCCATCGCCCGAACCACCATCTGAGCGATTCGTGTCACCGGAAGACTGTCGTTGCAACCCAAATTGAACACATGCAAACCGCGTGGCGCATGATCCACGGCGAAGAGCATGGCCTCGACACACTCCTCGCTCAGCAAATAGGATTTCGCCTGACGTCCGTCGCCGAGAATTCGCAACCGCGACGGACCTTCAATGAGATTGGCGACGAAATCACCGATCACCGTCCGCCCGGTTTTCCGTACCTTTGGCCCCACAATATTGGCGAAGCGGAAAATCCAGCAATCCATCTGAAACAGATGCTGGAAGGCACGGATCATCGCCTCACAGCTCAGCTTTGTAGCTCCGTAGAGGGAGATAGGGTGAGCGGGGGCACCCTCCGGGATCGGCTGGCGCTCCGATATGCCGTAGATCGCCGAGGTGGAGGCAAAGGCGAGACGCGACACGCCATGTTGGCGCATGCTCTCCAGGACGTTGTAAGTGCAGATCGTATTCTGGTACAGGTCTTTGTCGGTCGCATCACCGTAGGTGAACTTCACATCCGGATTGGCGGCGAGATGATAGACCATCTGCGCGCGGTTCATGACTGAATCCAAGAGTTCACGGCTGAGCAGATCACCCTCGACGAAGCGGAATTTGGGATGATCGGCCAATTCTTTGATGTGTTCCCATTTGCCGCTGCTGAGGTTATCCACAACAGTTACTTGCGCGCCGCGGGCGAGAAGCCTAGCGGCCAGATCGGAGCCAATGCAACCGGCGCCGCCAGTAACTACGACGCGATCTTGCATGCCAAAGGACCTTCCTCGGCCGTGAGCAGCCGGGGTTTGATGCGCAGTTTCACCGCGTGCAGCACGAGCGTGTTGCAGAAAGTCAGAAAGCCGAAAATAATGAGCAGAAGACCGTTCGCGGCCAAATGGTTACTAGGGCCGATCTTCGTCAGCCGCAAACCGAGTTGCACATACCGAACGCAAAGCGGAATACAGAACGCAATACCGCAGGCCACCATTGCCCCGCTTAACAACATGGCGCGGTTATATCGGAACAGCCGTATCCAACGGTTCGCCGCGCGAGGCGAGTAGTTATACAGCACCTGCACAATGCAGCCGAGGTAGAAGCTCTCGAGGCCGAGGACGGCCAGCGTCTGTCCCAATAGCATCCAGTTGAGAGACAAAACGACGGGACCGAGGGCAACGGGTCCGAGGGTCACCGGTAACGAGAGGAGAAGGCCGAGTACGAGCAGAAGAAGTCCCGGACGCAGCAAGAAAAAGTCACTGCCATAGAGAAACATGGCCTTCAGGTTGATCCAACCGGCACGCCAGGGTTCCAGCCATCCGTTGCGCTTCAAGTGGCTGCAACGGCCTTCCGGCTCCTTCAAAAAGCGCACCGGCACCTCTACTGTCTTCAGCCGAAGGCAAACCGACTTGAGCACCATCTCGGACGAGTATTCCCAGGATTGCGACTCGAGATCGATCCGCTCCAGGGCCTGTTTCGTCATACCGCGCATGCCGCAATGAATGTCGGAAAAATGCGTGCTGTAAAGGAAATTTAGAATGGCGGTCGTGATCGGCGTGCCGAAATAACGATGCAGAGCGGGCATGGAGTGAGGCTCAATATAGCCATTGAACCGTGAACCCATGATGAATTCGTTGCCGGCGCGGAACTCGCGTACGAAGGTTTCGATTTCCCGGAAATCGTACGTGCAGTCGGCATCGCCCATGAGCACGTACCTGCCGCGAATGTACGGAATCGCGTCGATATAGGCACGCCCGACTCCGCGCTTGGGTGTGCGCAACACGCGTGCTCCGTGCGCAAGGGCGATCTCTGGTGTGTCGTCGGTGGAACTGTCGACTATCAAAACCTCACCAGCGATGCCTGCTTTGTCGAGGCCGATCTTGCACCACTCGAGAAACGGACCGATGGTCAGACTTTCGTTCAAAGTCGGGATGAGGATGGTAAGTTCGGGCTGCGTGACATCATTGGAAGGAATAAGTAGGGTGAGATCGGAGCTGGCGGCGGCGTATAGCACTGAGTCACCAACGAAGAATGCGGGCTGTTGGCACCGGCTCCGTTAATGCCGGCCGCCGCGAAGTAAGTCCAATGGTTAGTTTGCGATGCGGGCAGAAGTATGTCAATGATACATATAGTCGTAACTCGCCTATTAGCTTTGGTTACAGCCTGCCCGCAAGAACTAGGCCGGCGTGCAACGAAGCAGCATCTGTTTGCCCATGATTTTCCAGGGAGACAGCAGGTAAAGCTGTATCAGAAAAGGTGAAACGGGCCAGCGGGATTTCACCGTCAGGGGAAGAAACCGCGGCCGGCATTCAATCACTCGAAACCCGTGCGCCTCCAGGAAATCGCAGAGGCTTCGATCCGAGTAAACCGTCACGTGCGTGTAGTCATCAAAGTATTCGCGATAGGCGAAACGGAAATTGGGTTGCAGCAGATTCAATGTCCCGCCCGGCCGGAGCTTTTGTTGTAATTGTTGCAACAAAGCGGCAAATTCCGGCTGAGTCAAATGCTCGACTAGATTGGATGCGAAAGCGAAATCGATCGATGCCGGCTCTATGCTGCTGAGGTCGCATACGCTCTGAATCATGGTTTCGACTTCGGGCGCCACATGAGCCCGGAGTCCCTCCCACAGGTCAATGGCTATCTTCCTGTGGGCCCGCACATGGTTTATAAAATGCGCGTAGCCGGCGCCGAGTTCCAGAATGCAGCCATTGGCGGGAATCAAGGCTTGAAAATAGTTCGCGACGAGGGTCTTCCAGAGGACGTCGCGGCGCGGGTCAGGCGCGAACCGCGTGCTATGATAGCCGGTCACGCCGATTGTCTGGGCTGCTTCCATCCGAATAATATCCCCGCGATCATGCGCAGTCCCACGCCGAGGGCGCGCCAGTCACTGCTGTTCCCACCTTTGCTCTCTCCAACACGCCCATGGAACGTCACAGGGCATTCTACCAGCCGGATCCCAAGTTCGAGCGCGGTATCCAGAAAATGCGCATTAAATTCCAGGTTGACATCGGGATTCAGATGCGGGAGCAGGCGCTTCAGAGTGGAATTGCGGACAAGCTTATAAGTCGTCCCCACGTCTGTCAAGGTGCCACGGCCGATGTGTTTCAGCTCGAGTAACTTGCCGACGGCGAAGTTCCCATAATACATGAAGGTAGTTAGTTGCGTCTTCGGACTTCGTAATTGCTCGACAATGCGCGTGCCGTTGACGATTTCGGCATGCGGGGCATAGGCCATGAACTTGTCGATGTCGAATGCGCGAAAGGTGCAATCGCCTTCACAGAGTAGCGTCAGATCCGTATCCGTGTACGCCGAAGCCTCGGTGAGCGCGCGGTACACGCACTGGCCGTAACCCGGCGTTGTGTGAACGATGACCGCTGCACCAGCCTCAGCCGCGCAACGAGCGGTGGCATCCCGGCTGTTATTGTCGACGACCAGCACTCGCCGCACCAGCGGGTGTGAGAGGAAGTCTCTAACCGCTGGCCCAATGCTCGCCATGTCATTGAATGCGGTGAGCACCACGGTGACTGAACGATTCTCGATCCTGTCGAATGAGACGTCGGTTATCCGGCGCTTCTGGGGTAGCAGCACAGTGATCTCGAACGCGGTAAGCAGCATCCCGCTGACAAGGGGTATTCCGCCATACCAAAGCATAGTGCGGCAGATCTCTGTGGCCGGTATCCAAGGATCGAGCAAGTGGCGCATGGTGCCCAGCAGAACGGCGAGCAGATAGTTCACGAGACCGGCCGAGATCAGGAGAGCCCCCCACATCATCGCTCGCAAACGGGCCAAAGCCGACTGCACCCGCGCGTGGTGGCCGACGGACAAAATCAATGTATCGTTGCTGGCCACTCTAGGCATCAGTCCACACCTCGGTGATCGAGGGCGACAGCCGCATACGAGCCTTGCTGCGTGACTCGCCGGTACAACTTCCATCTGGCTGACTCCGCTTCTAGACGAAATTCGCGCTCCATGGCTGGCTGGTAAATTTTCCGATAACCGTCGAAGAACATCGCAGGAGAAGCGGGATACTTTGGAACCATGACGACAGCGGCATCCCCAAAGAACCGGGCAGGCGACGGATGATGGTGATCGTCGAGCGTGTAGCGGTATGCCGCTGCGGCGATGCCACCGCGAATAGGTTCGCGATCGAGGGCATATGCAAACGGGTTAAACATGTCCAGAGTGGCGACTTTGTCCATCGGGCCCGTGTACGCGGCCAGCAATCGCATGCCGTCATTCAGGCTCGCCACGTATTCACGGCCGTTGGAATAGCGGTCGATATCGCCAGCCGGCAAGTCGTACAACACCAGCGGACGCAACCGCGGGGACTCGAATCTGAGTACGCCAGTGGGATTCGAATTGGATGTCGCTTCCATGAGCCCGTAAGCCAGTCCCGCGACCTGCTCTAGCGCGAGGGGGGCTGCAAGGACTCCCGCAATGGCAAGGAGAAACGCTGCCTCGGTCCTGGAGCCCACCGGGGCTGACGAGAGCAGCCATGGCTCAATTGAGAGCATCAACACCAGGGCGAATATGGCTGCCAGCGGATATGTGGACGATTGCGCGTTCGTGAGGCACAGCATGCAGTCGGCGGCGACCACGGCGATGGCGGTTAGGCAGTAGCGGCCCACCTGCCAACGTGGTGCAACGGTTTTGGAGGTCCCGGACAATCGTGTACATCCGAATGCCAGAATGCCAAGCAGCACCGCGGGACGAACCGCCTCCGCTATAGAGGTGAACTCATGCCGCGCGCCCAAGCTGCCGCTTCGTGCTGCACCGGCTGCGAGCAGATCGGAAACCATCGCACTCACGTCGAATCGCAGATACGCCAGGAAGATTAGGGTCACCGCGACAAATCCTGTCAAATTGCCCACGGCCCGCGCTTTGCGTCGACTCCAAAACAAGAGTGATGCCGCCAAGAAGAGCAGCGCCACCAGGAAATACGTGATCTTCAGAAACAGCAAGAGGCTGGCGGCGCAACCTGTGAGGACCGGTTCGATCCAAGTTCTGGGGGACGATTTGCTTTCCGCGTTTGGTTGAAAGCACTCGATCATGATGATCGCCAGGAGCGCGTAGCCGTACCGGTTGTAGACCATTCCGTGGGATGTGGAGAGGGGCGGATCACCTAGCGCGAACGGAGCGGCAACCAGCAAAGCGACGAGGCAGGGATACGCGATCATGGTTACCGACCTGGACCTTGCCGCGGCGAGCCACGCAGCCCATAAGCCGGTGATCAAGGCGACTAGAGCATTGGTGTAGCCGATTGCGGCAACGCTGGCACCCGAGACAGCAAGTCCTCCCGCTATCAGCAGGAACGTCAGAGGGCCCCATGCGCTCGAGTAGTCCAAGTGCACGCGCTGGCCGTGGAGCGCTCTCCAACCGTTGTCCAAAAGAAAGAAGATGTCGTGGCCGTAAAGACGTGCGTGGATGGGGCTGGTTGCGGCGGTGAGAGCGCTGATGAGCAGCACTACTCCCGTAGACGCAAGCCAACCGTTGCCGTGCAACCAACTGCCGGACCAGAATCTCCAGAGCGGCGACAGCAGATCTCCGAACCGCGTGGTGACCTTCGCGCCCGCAGAGCTACCGGAATCCTGAAGCTTCAGCGCGCTAACCCAAGCCACGCCGCGCCTCCGACGGATACATCACCAGCGTAAGAATCGCGGCGACCGCGCAACAAGACGGCCCTAAGAGCTTGCAGAGCGACATGCGACTCCAGCGTGCAGGCAGTAAAAAATGTGGATAACCAGCGGCCTGGATGTAAAGTCGCCGCGTGAAGTAAGTCCAATGGTTAGTTTGCGATGCAGGTCACAGCAAGTCAATGATATATATAGTCGTAACCCGAACGTTAGCTTTGGTTACAAGCTTCCCCGATAGAAATAGGTTTCAGAAAGCAGGTAAGTTGGGTTAACAATAGTGGTTATTGCTGGCTAACATAGCCGTAAGTTACAGTACCTGAGTGACCACGCCGCCAACGTTGGATATTCCACAGCCAGCCGTGGTCCCCAGCATTTTCGCGGGCCTGCTGGGGCGCCCCCTGCTCATGTGTTTGGCCGCTGGGTTGTTGGCGATTACTCTTCGTCTCTCCCTTCTGCCCGTGATTCCAATTCCGACTCCGCGGATTCACGACGAATTCAGCTACCTGCTGGGCGCCGATACGTTCGCGGATGGCCGTATCACCAATCCTCCGCATCCCATGTGGGTCCATTTTGAAACCTTCCACGTGAACATGCAGCCGACATACTGTTCGAAGTATTTTCCCGCGCAGTCGCTGTCCCTGGCGTTCGGACAGAAATTCCTGGGGCACCCGTGGTTTGGTGTGTGCTTGGACATGGGACTGATGTTCGCCGCTATCTGCTGGATGCTTCAAGGCTGGACAGCGCCTAAGTTCGCACTCGCCACAACACTCCTCGCTCTTGCTTCTTGGGGATTGACTACGTACTGGATAAATTCCTATTGGGGTGGAGCCATCCCTGCGCTGGGCGGCTTGCTTGTGATTGGCGCGGTTCCGCGGCTAGCGCAGAAAATCACCGCCGGTCCGTCGCTCATGGCAGCCATTGGTAGTGCCGTGTTGGCTAATAGCCGCCCGTTCGAAGGCGCGCTGACGGTGATATCCTCCACCGCGGTCTTCCTGTGGTGGCGGCACCGTGAGAGACAGCCATGGCGATCTGTGTTCGACCGCCGGTTGTTCGGGCCTTTTGCTCTGGTGCTCTTGCCCGTGGTAGCCGCCATGGCCTATTACAATTACCGAACCACCGGCAGCCCGATGGTTCCGCCTTATGTGGTGCATGAGCGCATTTACGCGGCATCCCCGCGGTTCTATCTACAGGCGCCTGTGGCCGTGCCCGTTTACCGCCACGAAATCATTCGCCAGTTGTGGGAATGGGATCGATCCATGTATCTCGCGGCACGGCGCAATCCGCTCAACCCCATAATGGTTGGCGCAAGTTCGGCGGTGCCGCTCTTTCTTATGAATTTGTTGGCACCCGCCGCATTGGCCGGGTTGCTATGGGGTAACAGAACGCGGGTGATTGCCGCGCTGGCGATTTTGTCATTGCCAATCGCCGGACTGCTCATGGAGAAGGCATTCGAAGCGCACTATCTTGCGCCGATGTGTGGCGCTTTCCTGATACTGGCAGCGGAGGGACTGAAAGGCGTCGCACAGCAGGTACGGGCGCCATCGGCCCCCATCATTCTTGCTGGAATTGTGCTCGGGCTCTCGATTTCGCAGGTTGCAAGCGCGGCGCGCGGTCCGGCCGGGTGGCCCAATGGCATCTATTCCCGACCTCGTCTGATCGAGCAATTGCAGCAGAAGGGTGGCCACCACCTTGTCCTGGTCCGGTATGGACCGCATCATAATCTTTTTGAAGAGTGGGTCTACAACCGCGCAGATATCGATCGTTCCGATATCGTTTGGGCACGAGACATGGGTGACGAAAAGAACCGGGAGTTAGTTGATTACTACAACTACCGGACAACCTGGGTTCTAGAGCCGGACGTTGAACCAATAGCACTCCGGCCTTATCGCCCCGCGGATGCGGCGCTGCCAAGAGCTTCCAGATGATCGGCAAGCGTTACTAATTGGCTCAAGGGAGCTACGGCTCCTGCGGCAAGATGACAGGCCGCACGGCGAGAACCTGCTGCTCCAGGCAGCGGTGACCGCGGTCGAGCCCACGCTTCCACCACAGTGACAGAGCTAACGTCGCCACAACCGCGGACCACGATAGCGCGGGCGCGTTGAGGAACACGGCGAAGCGAAGAGCGAGGATCCAACAGACAGTTAGGCCCACGCCCCCATAGAACGCCACGCGCCGTTCGTGGGATGCCCACGAGCGAATGCGAAGTGCGAACGATTGAACAGCTACCGCAAACGGGATGGCGACCACGAGATCCACAAAGTAGTGCTGGCCGAAACCCAAGGTGGCTAGAAACGCAAAAGCAACCACGCTGCCCGCCAGCCAGCGCCAGCCGCGGGCGAGCCCCGCCGCATTCCACCAAATGAGGAGCGCGGAAGCAAATTGGACCGATGGCATAGCGTTGCGCGTCGCGGCAATCTGCGTAACCGGCTGGAGCACCACGCTCGATAGCGGCGGCAAGTTCCCAGGAAAATCCGCGCCGAAAAAGTGGAGCGGTCCGAGCGCGGGGAACAAATTGTGCAGTGACGCGGCCGCTAATCCGACCGTGACGAATAGCGGAAGAATTCGCGCCTGAAACCTGCCTGGCGCCTCGCGCTCAAAAGCCACCAGGAAGCAAATCGCCAGGGGCAAAGTCCGGTACACCTGCATTGCGGCGATGGCTAAGGTGGGTGAGTTTGCCATCAAGCCGCCGATCACCGCACTGGGCCTGAACTGGAGCGCCTCATCAAAGCCATAGAGGGACAGATCGTAAGTCCTGTGCTGCAAGGTCGCCGTCCAGTTCAGGTAGAAGGCGAGGACAAACGAAAAGTAAGCGAACGCTACAGCGGCGAAAAAGGTATCGCGATGCAACCGGCGCAGCGACCGTTCCCCAACGAAGACCTGTGCGATCAGCACCATCAAGCTGCCCAGCCCCAGGAATGTGGCATACGCGAAAGGAGCGGCGCCCCACGAGTCCCCATAGCCGTGATGCAGCCAAGCGTACGCAATTGTGAAGGCACTCCCTAGAGCAAGCGCGGACAACCACTCGGCGGGCTTGGGCCGGGCGCGCATGTGGATCAGAAACGCCCCTGCCATGGCCGACTCCAGCATGGGGTTCCTTTCCAGATCGAGCAGGCCATGGCGGGCCCCGAGGTAGACCGGCAGCGCCAGCACAACGGCGATCACCGCGCGGCAAATCCACTGGATGGTGCGTTCAGTTCGAGTCATGGCGGCGGGCATGTAAGAGGTCGTTAGGGCTGGGAATCGATTCGAAGCACGTAGCTCCGGTTACGTCCCCAGCACGGAGCACGCGGGTATCCAGGTAGCGGCCGCGCAGGTAAATCTGATATAGCGGCGCATCGTACGACTTCACGGCGTAGGTGCCTTGCTGCAACGCAGCCGCATCCTCATCATTCGCCACTACAACGGGATTTACACCATTGGCGCGAATGCGAAACTGAGTGGTGGCCGGCTCGTAGTTGGCGTAGCTTAAGCAGCGGCGAATACAAACGCGATCAATGGTGTGCGCCAACAGATTCACATCTCCACGCTCGTCACACAGCGCACTGATCACCCGCGATCCCGCCGGCACCCGCGCCACGCTTTGTTCCATCAGGTCTTCCACGCGATTCAGAGCACGAGTGTCCACGTAAAGAAACGCGAAGAAGAGTCCCAGGAGTACGACCGTAGCCATCTTTTCGCGCTGCCCTGGGACAACCCCGCCCAGAAGCGCGCAGCAGCTCACTCCGGCCAGGAGCGACATGCGCTCCGCGATATAGCGTAGGGGGTGGGTGTACATGGGCAGCAATACCGCACCCGGCAGAAGCAGAATGGCGACCGAGACGATCAGGCAAAGCTGAAACGGAATTCCCAGCAGCATCCGTTCTTCGCCCTTACGCCGCACGGCGCGCACAAACAGGGAGAACCAGAGGGCCAGCAGGATGATCTCGAGTAGATGGTACTTGGATTCGAACACCGAGATCTGATCGGCGCCCGTCATGCTGATGGCTTGTTCGGCCGACCAGCGCGTGGGGAAATGCACGATCAGAAAGTGCCGGATGATGATCAGCGCCCCGACTGCGCCAACCATCAGAATCAGCCGAGCACGAGGGCGGATCCGTCTGGCAACCCACGCGTAGGCCAGGCAACCAATCATCCATGCCACTGGAATGGCGTGGGCTGTCGCGGCTAACGCAATGAATGGAACCGCGGCGATGGCGGACCGCGGTGTTGGCTTCCATAGAAGCGCGAAAGCCCAGAACGACAAGCCGGCGGCGAGGTAGTAGTTCATGAAGCCCATGTGAAACACCCAACCATGGGCCAGTATCGCGAGGAATGTCAGGACGTACCACGGGCGTGAGCGGGAGACCTCGCAAACCATCGCGAACGCGCCCCAGAAGAACACGAGCACCGCGAGCGGCACGGCGATGTGCTCGGCCGCCCACGGCCCGACCGCGCGCATCAGGCCCGCCAACACCAGGTCAAAGAGAACGTTAGTGTACTCCGGCACGATCCTGAGGCCGGGTGCGTTTCCTTCACCGATCAGAATCGAGAGCCAGGCATTGTAGAGGTGACTCGAAAGGTCGCCGGCCTGAATGCGCGACTGCCAGAAACAGGGCGTGATCACCAGCGCGGAGATGATGGCAATTCGGACATGAGTTCGCGAAAGGAACTGGTTGGCAGCGGGACGCGTGGCCGCGGGCTCCGCGTTGTATACGGGAGCGTGCACTGGTTCCGCCGCTAGAGTGCTGTTCATAGGCGGATGTTCTGAAACGGCTCGATCAGATCAAAAGGAGTCTGAACGTTCTTGATGGCTTCGCCAATCTGCCGGATGTTTTGTTCTTCCAGACGGCTCGGTCCCGCGGCCAGGCGAAGGTAACGAATCATGGAGGGATTGATGCGCATGATCCGGCAGCAGGTGGCGTCCACGGCGGTCATGTCCCCGCCCACCACCAGCACGCCAACAGGTTTGGGATTCCCTTGTATCGGGCCGTTCCCCTCCATGCCAACCACGCCATCCACAATGGCGAAATGGCGAGGGAAGGCGGCGTGCAAATCGGCGATGCATTCATCGATACCGGCCCAATGGAGGACGTTCTTCGGCCATCCGTAGATCCCACCGGGAACCAGACCGAAGAAATTCTTCATGCTGAGGGTCGCACCTACCCAGTGGTGCGTTTTCATTTTGGGCAGCGATACGATTAGGTCGGCGCCCAGGGCGGTGTTCGGAAAGTAAAGCGAAGTGAGCCGTGAAAACGGATCGCGCAAGAGCACTTGCGAGACATCGTCGAGATTGAGGTCAGTGAAAAGATCTTCGAACTGCGGAATGGTTTCGAAGTAGCCGGCGGCATCTGCCAAATCGAGAGTCACGCGGCGGTGTCCTGGCCCTTCGGCAATGCGCACATCAGCGGCGCCCAATGCGCGAAAGCCTTCAACGGCAGCATGAACCAACATGGGGTGCGTGTTGATGGTCGTGCCCGGATCGAACTCCACCAGGTTGGGCTTTACCACAACGCGTTTGCCTCGAACGTCCACGCGGTGCTCCACCAGCAGACGCCTCACCGTGTCATAGATGCTTTGGGTGTATCCGGCGCGCACGATGGACACGCGCGGCACGGCCGATCGCGCGCCCAACATCGAGCAACGCGTCAATGTGATGCAGCCTGCCGCGACAGCCAGGGCCTCGCGGCGAGTGATCCCGTTTCCCACGATCTACTCCAGAAAAATGTTCCGTCCGCCGAGTGCGGCCTGCGCTAGAATACTCACCGCGGAGTCCACAAGGCGCCGGCACTCGAGCTTCCGCGCCGGGCCGGCCGCGGCGACTCCATGAGCTTGCAAACCCAACTGCAGCCAACTCAGCCCTTCCGACGACTGGCAGGCCCGCGCCTCGTCCTGCGCAGCAGTCAGAGCCCGATCCACCTTTGCGGAACGAACTTGATTGAGCGCCAATAGCGCTTGCCCAGTGGTCTCCGGATAGGAAGGCGCATCCACGCCCAGTACGTTGCTGCGCCCGTAATTCCACCCGCCGTCTTTACAGATCCGGTCTAACAGAAACTCACGGCCCACCAAGATCCGCTGCTCCACGGCGATGGCCGCTTGGTGCCGGCGCGCCTTCTCAAGTGCCAGAACTCCGAAGGCCGTGGGAGTAACCCAAGCAGCGGCGCCAGGGAAAAATGGCCAGCCGCGGTGGGTTTCGTCTGCCCCTGCGCCGTCCCCGATTAACTCGTTGCGAAGCCGGTACGCGAGCGATGTCTCTTTTCCTGTTTGTTCCATGAGCCAGTTAATCGCATTCGTGTGACAGGCACGCCCCAGTTGATCAGCAGGAAGCAGTGCGGCCATAGCCGTTACCCACGTGCTCTGCGCCACCGATGGGCACGGAGGCCAGCCGCCGTCCTGTCGCTGCGCCGCCCGAAGCCACGCCAAGCCCCGCTCGACGCTCTGCCGGTCGCCCGGTTGGGCCGATTGCGCCAATAACGCGAAAACGGTCGGCTCGGTCCAGGAGCTGCCGCCATTGCGGTAAGGCCAACCCCCGTCGTGATTCTGAAGCCGAATAATCGAGGCAAGGTCCATCAGTTTGGCAGGCACTGACTCCGCCCGATTGGGCATGCCTGGCGAAGTCCCGACGTAGCTATCCCTCCGATCTCCCGAAGTCCGGCCAACGGCGCCGATTCCAGCATTCGTCCCCATAGGAAGAGAACACTTCCTCGACGCCCATCCCGCATCGTGGCCCTGAGAACTCAGCGCCTAACGTTGCAGACCCGTGCCATCCCTCCGAGAAGGAAGCGGGCGGCCGGCCTCCGAGACCGGATCATTGCCGCGCATGGAAACGCACCTACCGCTGTGCTTTCCGCTTGCGCCGGCGCATCATCAGCATCACCAACAGCCCCCCTGCGGTGAGCCAAAGGACGGTTTGCATGATCATGTCGTTCATTTTCGGCGGTTCTCCTTTCTTATCCTTGGAATTGCTTCATCAACGGGAATAGATATTTGAAGACCTGCAACAGGCCCGGGCCGGCCGCCACAATCAGCATGGACGGCAATATGAAGAAGAAGATGGGGAACACCAGCTTCACGCCCACCTTCCCGGCGCGCTCTTCGGCTTCCTGGCGCCGTCGTACACGCAAAAAATCAGAGTGGGAGCGCAGCGAATCGCCCATGCTGGTTCCAAACCGGTCGCTCTGAATCAGGATGGCGACCAACTTCTGCAGTTCGGCCTCTCCGGTTCGCTCGGCCAGATTCTTCAACGCTTCGGAACGACGCTTGCCGGCGCGCATTTCCAAATTGACCAGGCTCAACTCCTCACTCAGTTCTTTGTGGCTAAGCTGTAGCTCACGTCCCACGTGTTGGATAGCCTGATCCAGACCCAAGCCCGCCTCGATCGAAACCACCAGCATGTCCAGTGCGTCCGGCAGCGCCAGGCGAATGGTGGTCTGCCGCTTGGCGATCTTCTTGTCCAGCATGTAACCAGGCAGGTAGAAGCCCATGAATCCGGAGAAAGCGATCAACACGATGCGCAGCACCGGATTCGGCATGGCGGACCGCATCGAGAAGCCCACGATCACCAGCAAAATGCATAGCGTGATTTTGATGCCGTTGAAGACTTTGATGGCCGCTTCCGAGCGGTACCCGGCCATGATCAGGTCGCGGCGCGTGACGCCGGCGTCATCCGGCGAGATCGGGACCTTCTCGCCGACTTGCTGAATGACGCGGACGATCCAGCCAACTTCCGGCGTTTGGGACAGAGTTCCGGCGCCGAGGACTTCGGCTTCCAGCACGGGAGCGCCAAGTCGCTCAAAGACCCGTCCCGGTCGCGCGTAGCGGCGGTAGCCGTAGAACGTGATGGCCCCCATCAGCAACGAGAACAGCAGAATGGCGATGACGATCTCCATGATTTCCTCTAAACCTGGATGTTGATGATCTTGCGGATGAAGTAATTCCCCAAGATCTGGCCTAGGATCGCGAATCCGATCATGTATTTGCCGTCAATGTCTTTGGCCATCCCCTGGAGGTAACCCGGTGAGACGACCAGCAAGGCAAACATGGTGGCGATGGGCATAAGCATCAGAATGGTGGCGGTGAGCCGGCCGTGCGCGCTCGCCGCCTTCACCTGGCCCTTCAGGCGGAAGCGGTCGCGAATGACTTCCGCGAGGCGTGTGAGAATTTCCGCCAGGTTGCCGCCGGTTTGCTTTTGCAGCAGAACCGACGACGCAAAGAAGCGCATATCAAGAAGAGGAACGCGGGTGGTGAGATTTGCCAACGCCACCTCCAGCGCCGCACCGAGGTTCTGCTCGTTAAACAGCGTGCGAAACTCCTGGCCCAAAGGTTCAGGAAGCTCCTCGCCCAGCATTTCCAAGCTAATGGTGAAAGCGTGGCCGGCGCGCATGGATCGCGCCAAAAACTCCAGCGCTTCGGGAAATTGCTCTTCCAGCTTGCCCAAACGTTTGGCGCGCGCGCGCCGCACATGAAGGTAAGGCAGAATCGCCATAAGCAATCCGAACACCACGGAGGTTACACCGAAGCCCATTACGGGAAAGCGCACCCCCACTACGCCGCCAATGATGGCGCAGACGATCGAGATCACCAGAAACTTCATCGGCGTCCAGTTGAGGCCGGCCTGGGACATGTGGGCTTGCAGCTTCTGCGCCACGTCCAGACCCTCGATGAACTTCTCCATGATGGAGCGGCCATCGTCGGTCGGCTCCATTAGAAGGTTACTGATCGAAATCTCCGGGGCCTTTTCCTCCCCAGTCTGCAGCATGGAGCTGACTTGCTTCTTGCGCTTGTTGTCCCAGAATTTATATGCCACGCTCGCCGCGATCATCACCACGACGAACAGAATCAAAAACGCAAAGAGAAACGGTATTAAAGAGTTCATGATGCGGCCTCTTTACGAGATCTCCACGACAGTTTGGAAGATGGAAGCGGGCAACTGCATGCCCGAAGCGCGCAGACGCTCGTAGAACTTGGGGCGGATACCGGTGGCGCGGAAGCGCCCGGTGACTCTGCCCGCATCGGTGAGCCCGGTTTTTTCGAAAACGAAGATGTCCTGCATGGTGATCAGATCGCCCTCCATTCCCACGCATTCGGTAATGTGCGTGATGCGGCGAGTGCCGTCGCTAAACCGGGATACCTGCACGAACATATCGATGGCCGAGCTGATCTGCTGGCGCATGGAGCGAACTCCCATGTTGGCGTTGGCCATACCGACCATGACCTCCAGGCGTCCGATGGCATCGCGAGGGTTGTTGGCGTGTACCGTGGTCAGAGATCCGTCGTGACCCGTATTCATGGCCTGCAACATATCGAGGGCTTCCTCGCTACGACACTCACCGACGATGATGCGGTCGGGACGCATACGAAGGGCGTTTACGACAAGTTCGCGAATGCGAATGGCGCCCTGGCCTTCAACATTGGCCGGGCGGGTCTCCATGCGCGCCACGTGCGTCTGGCGCAGGCGCAACTCAGCCGCGTCTTCAATAGTGACGATGCGCTCATCTTCCGGAATGTAGGAAGAGAGCACGTTGAGCAAGGTCGTCTTGCCAGCGCCGGTACCACCGGCGATGACAATATTGAGCCGCGCCTTGACGCAGCATTGCAGCAATTGCAGCATGCCTTCGGTGAGGGCCAGTTTCTTGACCAGGTCCTCGCCCTGAAGCGTGTCGCGTCCGAAACGGCGGATCGAGAGC
Organism: Bryobacteraceae bacterium; assembly: GCA_035297145.1. Taxonomy (GTDB): domain Bacteria; phylum Acidobacteriota; class Terriglobia; order Bryobacterales; family Bryobacteraceae; genus QHXW01. The sequence goes on along the minus strand of DATGZN010000085.1, from coordinate 141,297 downwards.
AGCGGGCCATCCACGGCGACCGGCGGAATGGCGGCGTTGACGCGCGATCCATCCGGCAGGCGCGCATCCACCAGCGGCGAGGACTCGTCCACGCGGCGGCCCACGCGCGAAACAATTTTCTCGATGATGCGCAGTAAGTGTGCGTTGTCTTTGAACTCGACGGGCGTGCGATGCAATTTGCCGGCGCGCTCGACATAGACCAGGCGCGGCGTGGTGACCAGGATGTCCGAAATGGTCGGATCGCGCAACAAAGGCTCAAGCGGGCCCAGACCAAATACTTCATCCAGCACCTCTTCGACGACGCGGTCCTTTTCCATCAAGCTGAGCGGCGTCTTCTCTTCCTCGATCAAGCGAGCCACGGCGGCGCGGATCTCCGCTCGGGCGCGCTCGCCCGCCATGGCGGAGAGCGCCTCCAGGTTGATGCGATCCAGAAGCTTGCGGTGGATGGTGAACTTCAACTCCTGGTGCTCGGGAGTGTAGCCTTCGTTGGTGAAGAGGCGATTAACCCAGCCGGCTTCCCGATTGGCTCCCGTGCGTTGTACCGTTTCCGTTAGCATTTATTGGTCTCTTAACCGAAGAGCGAGAATTTCTTTTTGCCCTTCTCCTCTTGAATACCGCCAACTTTGACGGCCATGCGAGCGAGTTCTTTCCCCAACCTGCTGGTGGGGGGCAGCAATGAGCCTTCCGAATACGACTCGTACAAGGACGGGTAATCATTGGGCAGCGTGGCAAATACCGGAAGCGACATCATCTTTTCCAGTTCGTCCGGTGTGACGTCCAGCCGCTGCGGCATGCGATTCAGTACCAGGCGCAGCCGTTCCCGCCCGTAACCCACATTGGAAAGCGATTGGATGATCTGCTTGGATTGGTGCAAGGCCGGGACATCCAGCGTGGTGACCAGGTAGGTTTCATCGATTTCGTCGAGCGCATTCATGGCCGCCATGTTCAGGCTGCGGCCCAGATCCACGATCGAGAAGTCGTACTGGCCCCGGCAGAAAGTCAGCATGTTCAGCACCTGCTCCTGATTGGGTTGCTGACGGGAGGCCAGGGCTTGCGGTCCGGCGATGACTTCGAGCCCCGGTAGGCCGTTCGAGATCAGCGCATTCCAATAGTTTTGATCGAGGCGATGCAGATTGTTCAGGGCGTCCAGCACCGAATAGGGCGATTTGGATTTCATCAGGAATCGCACCATTCCGGCGTCCAGGTCCATGTCGGCCAGCAGTACATGCTTGCCATGCCGGCCGATTTCGGCCGCGATGTGGCAGGCGATGGTTGTCGCGCCACAACCGCCTTTGGCGGAAAGGAAACCGATCACGCGGCCCTTCTGCCGAAGCCGCTCGCGCATTTTGTTGCGCTCCGCCGATTTGCGCTCCAGCGCCTGGTTCAGGCTGGATTTCACCGGCGGATGCAGGAATTCGTGGGCGCCCGCCCGCAGCGCCCCCAGAATCAGCTCCGGCTCCGCCGTCGGGTGGAGCGCGATGATCATGGGGTCCGCGGTACCGGCTTTGATCCGGCCAACCACGTGCTCCATCGGCTCACGGAGCTTCATGACTTCGAGAATCATGACCTCGGGCCGAAGTCTCTCGACTTTGTCCAGAAATTCCGCCAGATCACCCAGCTCGTGCTGCTCGATCTGAAGGCGGACGGGTAGTTCCTGCAATGTGGAATGAACGTCATCCCACAGTTCTTTGGTCTCGATTACTAATCCAATACTCAGCGGATACACTTCAAGTCCTCAACAGCAAACGTCATTTACTGGTTTGCTCCCGATCCTCCTCCAGATCCGGACGGCGCAGGCGCCGCCGCCGGCGCTGACGATGGCGCCGCGGCCGGTTGTGGCGCTTGTCCCGGCTGAGTCAGCATCGGCACGAACTGGATCTGGGAGCCGTTCTGCTGCTGCTGTTGTAGCTGCTGGGATCCCGGCAACGGCGGCATGGGCCGCTGGCTCTGAATCATTTGCTCCACCGGAACCGCATCCTTCGGCGGCCGGCCGGGTACCGGGCCAGTGACATCCATTCCCGGGGTGCGCGGCACGCCAGCGGGGCCTGACAGCCACTCCTTCGGCATCTTGATCTCCGGTACCGGCTGGCCCTTGGGAATTGGCCGCACCAGTTCCGGCGTCACCACCACCAGCAGCTCGGAGTTATTTTTGACAATGGAGCGGGATTGGAATAGCTTCCCAAGCAGCGGAATGTTGGCCAAGCCCGGCACCTTAGTCAGCGTCTGGGTCAATGTGTTGTCCAGCAGTCCGCCGATCGCAAAACTTTGGCCCTCTTCCAGCTCGACTTCGGTCTCCACGCGGCGGGTGTTGAGCGCCGGGATGTTGAAACCCTGGAAAATTAGCCCGTTCGCGAAATCGAGCGAACTCACTTCCGGCATGACGTGCAGCCGAATGGTGCCGCGTGGCGTGACGATCGGCGTAAAGTTCAGCCGGATGCCGAATTCCTTGAACTGAATGGTGACTTGGCCGAGTCCCCCGCCCCCACCTTGCAGCGTGGGATAGGGGAACTCGCCACCAGCCAGGAAGCTGGCCGTCTTTCCGTTGATTGCGAGCACGTTCGGCTCGGCGAGCGATTGCAGCAGGTTTTGGCTTTCCAGCGCCGCGATGGTCGCGCCCAAATTCAGGTCCGGCCGGAACAGGAATATGTTTAAGAGGTCCGAGTAAGTGATCGTCGGTGGCGCGCCCGGGTTTTGTGTAATAGTCGGCGGCGAGAACTGCCCCGTTGTGACCCGGCCAATGGTGTTGGTAGCGCCCGTGCTGATAATATTCAGTCCCAGGTTCTGCGTGGCGGAACGGTCCACGTCGTAGAAGCGGACCTTGAGTAGCACCTGCGACTCCGTGGGAGGAACGGCCACGTGCAGCAGGTTGACGGCCTTCCCCAGGCTCGCGGCAATCGCTACCGCGCGATCGGAGCTGGTCAGATCCTTCACCGTGCCATGTACGAAGACCATCTCATTTTCATAAGAAATCTTGACGTCCTGACCCGGCATTTCGCGATCAATTTCCTGCTGGATCGCCGCGACTTTGGCGTTGCTCGACCGGATGGTGAGGTCGAAGAACAAGCGATTGCCGCCCTGCTGCCAGATGATCATGCTGGTTTCGCCGGCGGACTTGCCGTTTACCAGGACCTCGCGCGGGTTTACCGCCAGCGCCTCGGCCAGGTCGCCATTGGCCACTGAAACCCTCTGAATGTTGACCGGGCTGTCGACCACCAGCGATTTCCCCACGGTGACGAACAAGTCGCGCGCCGCGGCGGGATGGCCCTCTTGAACACTGGCAGCGGACGTCGTCTGCACGGCCTTCACTGCCGGCATGGCAGCAGCCTCTGCCGCATGTGCTGGGGCCTGCGCCAGTGGCGTGAAACAAACTCCGAGCCAGCAGCTCGCTATTGTTCCAAGCAGTTTTGAGGCTCTCATTGGACGTTCTCCGAAGCAGCAGGGAATTTGGATTCGACGCGCTTGTTGCCGTTCATCACCTCCACCGTCACGGGCGGAGCCGGTTTCGGCGGCGCCACCGGGTACGGCAGTGTAACTCGCTCCGCGATGCGGTGCGGCTTCGGCGCGGCGGCCAGCTCGGGCGGCTTAATCGGCCCGCCGAACAAGCCGGACATCGCCACACCCGTTGTCTTGGTGGTGAGGGTGTCCAATGGATTGCGCAGCACCAGCTGAATCCGCGTCTCGTTGCTCGCGAGCGCAAGAATCTCGGCCTGTTCCGGCGTCACCAGCAGGTTCACCACCTGCACTTGGACGGCCTTGCCTTCGGAATCTTTCTGGAAATTCTGTCCCGCCGATAGAACCTCGATGTTCTGGAGCAGCGTCTTGGAAACCGTGCCGACGTCCGCTTTGGCGTTGGGCGGAGTGCCCGCCACGAGCACGTCGACGCGCATTCCGGGAGCCACAAATCCGGAGACGCCCACTACCTCATTCACGCGCACCGCGGCCGCGCGCATCCCCGCTGGAATCGTAGCAGCCAAACCCGCCCCGGCGCCTTTCGCGGCCAGGCGGCTCTCGAGCACCGGCTCACCTTCATAGATCGCGGACATGACGCCTCGGCCGACAACATCTTCTTTATGGAGCAGTGCGCCGTGCGGCAGCGTACCACCGAAGTCAGCCATCTTCACATCCGAATCGCGGATCAGAGTACCGAGCTCCATAGTGCGGGCGGCCACGAGTACCTGCGTGGTGGGTTGCTTGGCATTCGCCGTCACGCGGGAAGCGATCAGCCGGTACAGCAAGAGGCTGGCTCCCGCGGAGACGACAAATGCAAAGATAAGCACAGAAAACAAACGCTGGTTCATTTTTCACCTTTCAATGAGCGACTCTAAGCACCGGCCCTGCCGGTTGTGCAGGACGCGGAAAATACCGGCCTTGGATCTCCCTTTCCAAGACCAATGGGACGCCGAACTGGTGCCACTAGCGGTTGCAACTACGTAACGTTAACTCGCCGACGTGTTGGCGGTGGCGAGCTCTGTATTCGCCGAGGTCCAGATCCCCGATAGACTCCCTCCCGAACTCACAAATAAAGCAGAAGTTGCCAGGCAAACAAACGCCAGCAACAGGGTGTATTCGATCAGGTCCTGGCCCTGCTCATCTTTTATAAATTGTTTCAGCATGGGTTTTTTCTCCTTAATTCACTTCAAATGGCGCGTGTGTCGTCCTCGTGAATCGCAGTGAAACAGGGCACGCCATTCACCTCGATCTAGCTCGCAGCCGTGTTGGCGTTGGCTAGATCAGTATTGGTCGAGGTCCAGATGCCGGCAACACTGCCGCCGGCACTGATGAAGAGCGCGGCTGATGCCAAGCACACAAATGCCAGCAGCAGCGTATACTCGATCAAGTCCTGAGCTTGCTCGTCTCGTAGAAATGTGTGCAGCGTTTTAGTCACGTCGTTTAGCCTCCTTATTAGTCCGCAAACACCTGGAAGGCAGAGGGGCATGTGGTTCATGCCCCTCGCCAGGTGTCTTAGCTGGCGGACGTGTTGGCCGCAGCCAGCCTGGTGTTGGTGGCCGTCCAAATGCCGGCCACGCTACCGCCGGCGCTAATGAACAGCGCGGCAGACGCCAAACACACGAAAGCCAGAAGCAGCGTATATTCGATCAGGTCCTGGCCTTGTTCATCCTTAACAAAATTAAACAGCAGCGTTTTCATGATGGTTCACTCCTAGTGGTTGATTTGGTGATCGTGAGATCACGTGTTGTGGTTTCGTGATCTCGCGACCACGATCTTTCCCGCCGTGGGAAACGGCGGAAAACTGGTTGCCCCCTGCGGCAGTGGCGTCCGCGATGCGGAACAGAATAGCCACGCCATCGTCATAGACGGCGCGCCACCGCGGCGACTCTTTGAGCGTAGCCGTCAGGGGAGTTTCGACTGGCAGAAGGATCGCATTGACGTGATATTGGTCCAGATTTTTCTCCCAGCCGTAGCGGACCTTCATCACGTCCAGATACTTCTCGTTGAAGGTGGAGCCGTAGAAATCACTCCTGCCGTCGATAAAAACTTTATTCGCTGGATATAGCCGGTAAATTAGATAGCCGCCCCAGGTGTCGTCGGTAAAAATGGTATCGGCGGAGCCATCTTTTTGTAGGAATTCGACTGCTTTCGCGGGGTAACGGGCCGCATCGTACTGCGCGCGGCACATCGCAGGCGCGTTCGGGGCGTAGAACAACGCCACCAGAAAGCAGGCAGCTCCAGCGCTGGCGAGATGCAGGCGTGGAATCGAATCCGTCGCTCCGAACTCGGCGGCGAAGCGCGCCACCCTTGACGCCGCCAGCCGTAACCAGTTTGCCAGATTGCTCGCCGGCAGATCCTCGATCATCTTCTGCAGCATGGCTGCGACCGGAACGGAAGCCACCATCATGAAGATGGGTGTGTTGCGCACCGCAACCAAAGCCAGGTGCGCCCAACCGGCAACCAGCAACGCGTGGACATAGTCCCGGCGCGCCAAACTCCAAATCACGGCCGCCAATCCCAGCAGCAGCATGGGCTCAAAAAACACCGTAACCGGATGGTGAAAATTGAACGACTGGAATTCTACGATGTTCCTGTACTGATACCGGTCGGTCAGGTATTCGAAGATGTGCGCATGCAGATGGTATGAGTACGGGTTGACGAACGTTGCTAGCAGGCAGCCCGCGCCCGCGAGAAGGTACGGGATCGCCCGCCGCGCGGCCTCGATCCGCGCCTCGAACAGCGCCCGCAGCAGTTCCCCGCCCGCGTAAGCGCCCACCAGAATCAGCCCCACGAAGAAGCCGCCATGCAGGTTGGTCCACACGAGCATCAGCGCGGGCAGCCACCACAGCAGCCGGATGTGGCCTTCGTTGACGCGCTCGAGCAGCGAGTAGAAGATCACGGCAAAAAGCAACGTGAACAGGTGCGGCCGCGCCAGCCAGTGAATCGCGGAAGCGCCGGTCACCAGGAACATGATCGAAATCGCCAACAATGCGTTACCACATTCGCGCCGCACCAGGCGGAACAGAAGCGCGGAGGTGCAGCAAAGCACCAGTATGCTGGTTAAAATCACCGCCGCCATGCCGGCGTGCTGATGCAGCCAGCCGAATGAGAGATCCCACAGCCACTCCCACGCGAACCAAGGCTGGCCGGCCTTCGTGTACGAAAAAATGTCCTGATTGGGGATACGGCGGTTGGCCAGAATCCATTCACCCGTCTTGACGTGCCAGCCGGTATCGCCATCACCCAGCATGCCCGCGGCGCCGCCCATGCGCAGAAACAGGAACGCCAACGGCATAAGAAACGCCACGTCCGTTAGCGACGGCAGCAGGCGAACGAAGAAATGGGGCTTGGAGGCTACCATGTTATTCGACCTTTGCGACCGTCTCACCTCTCCGCATCACCCCACCGCTACGCCGGAACCGTTCCTGCATTGGCTTCCATTTCGCACAATTGCGCTGCAGGATTTCCGTATTCCGTGAATTTCATTTGATTCACACTAAAAGCTACACGAAGAGGCTGGCCCGTTTCACCGGAAACGCGTACGACTGTTGCCTGGCAGTGAATGCATTTGCGGCCGAACACTGGATTCTCCGGCAACTCGATTTCGACCGTGACCACTTCGCCCACGCGCGGCTGTTCCCCCGCGCAGCCTTCGGCGCAGAGCATCAACACGCCATTCCGGCTGATGTTTTCCGTGACTCCGGACAAGCCTTGCGGCCACGTTTTCATCGGGGCCACATGGCATTTCAACTTCACGTCCATACGCGGGTTCTCACGCCTATTCATGCGATAAAATTCAGATACTTAAGCACTTTAATTGTTTATCGGATGGCGATCAATACCGAAAATAGATGTCATCGCTTTGTACACGAAGGTTAGCGAAAAATGGCGTCAAGAACCCTGTAGACGACGGGCGGCGGCTGCCGCGGCTCGCGATAAAAACCTAATTCTGTTTAATTAGGAAAAGAAATTATAAAAAATTTCAAAAAATCACTAGCTTTATAGTTAATAGCGATGATATTCTGATGTGCGAAATGACACGCACGCTCCTCTTCAGTGACGAACCAATTTTGGCCAAGGGTCTGGAATCGACCCTGGCCAGCGTAGAAGGCTTTCAACTCACAGGTGTCTGTTCGAGCACTGTGAAGCTCAAGGAGATCCTGGATGCCGGCGAGCCCGACATTCTACTGATCGATTTGACCTCCGACGTCACCTTCAGCATCTTGAGTGAGCTGAAAAAGGCTTCGCTCAATGCAAAAATTGTGCTGTGGGTGCACTCCATTTCCACCGAGCTGGCACTCCAGGCGATGGCGCTTGGCGTTCGCGGCATCCTGCGGAAGACGCTACCTTCCGAACTACTGATCAAATGCCTGCAGCGCGTCAATGAAGGCGAATTCTGGTTCGAAAAGGCGCTGACCGACAGCTTCCTTTCCGCCAAGCGGATCGCCCTCACCAAGCGCGAAGGCCAATTGGTCAGCCTTCTCAGCCAGGGGCTTAAGAACAAGGAAATCGCCTCGATGCTGCTCATCTCGGAAGGAACCGTGAAGGTGTATTTATCGCGGCTCTTCCAAAAGGTCGGCGTAAAAGATCGCTTCGAGCTGGCCCTGTACGGATTGAAGAACCTCACCACGGGACACGGGACCCTGGAAAAGGCGCCGGTGTCCGCCGAGCGTTCTTCCATTCCGGAGTCGCTGCCGATGCAGGACCTGCGGGCCCTGTTCCTGGAGAAGTCGTCGCTGCGCATGTCGGCCCCACCGCCGACGCGCCTGCGGAACGCCAGCTAGCAAGGCTAACTTCTTCACCCGGGAGAGTGAGAAGCTATGCCGGCGCTGCTCATCCTGGCGGTCATTTCCTGGCTGTTGGGCACCGGGAAGCCCCGGGCCAAGGCCGACGCCCTTCCCTTATTCACCGTTCTGGAGCTGAGGCCCAAGCCCCGGTGGAAGGTCTTTTTCATCTCGGTTGTCTCTCACACGCTCTGCTTGAGTCTGCTTTTCCTGCTGTCTGATTTGTTCTCCACAAACAACGATGACGAATTTCTTGTGAGCCAGGCCGCGAGGCGTGCGCTGGTCATCAAACTTCCTGAACATATCTTTCTGGCTCCAGCCGCGGGCCATGACTTCCCAGCCACCGCCCGGTTGACGCGCCGCCCACGCATTTCCGTGCAGCGGAAAGATCTGCGCAAATACACAGAAGCCGGCAGCGAAACGAAATCGATCGCGCCACGCTACGATGTTTCCGCCGACGCGCGGGCTGGCCTATTTTCCATGATGACGCCCCCGCCGCTTCCCCAGGCCGAGCCGCGCAAGTTCGAACTGCCGGACCTTCCGGTGCGCGACACCGCCGCCCAGACCCTGCTCCAGGCAGAGGCGCCACCCAACCTCCCACCAGCGGTTGACAAGCGGCTGCCAGATCTCTTGTTTTGGGACAGCGATCCCGCCAAGCCGCCTGAGCATCCGATTCAACCCGGAAATCTCACCGCGAGATTGGAGCCGCCGAAATTGAATTCCACGCCGCGCCTGGAACTTCCCAACCAGGAGCTCATCACATCCGACTTCCGCATGGCCTCGCGGCCCGCCGCGCCGGTCTCGTCCCTGCCCTTGCCTCCCGCCGCCAACACCATGCCGGTGCGTATTCTCGATTCCACGCAGAATCCAACCGGCCCCGCTTCGATCGATCCGTTCACCGGAGACCCTGTCCATGTGATGGCGCTCTCCCCCGATCCCGCCCCGCTCACCGACGCGCTCAAGGCCCTTTTCATTCCTGCCGGCAATCAGCTCGCGCGATTGCCGGGTTCCCCGCCGCTATTTGGCTTTTCAGGTTTGGGCGATGGCTCCGGCGATGCCGGGGGCGCCGTGGGCGCGTCATTCCGTGGTGGTGAGCCTGCAGGTGGCGCCGGCGACATGCCGAACTCGCCTGAGCTCGTTCACTCCCTTGCAGGGGACGGACGCATTTTTGGATTATTGAGCCCGCCCGGACTCAACGGCACTCCGCTGCGCGTTCTGCACCCGGCAGGCGGCGTCTTCGACGTCGTGGTGGTCCAGACTTCCAACTCCGAAGCATTCTCCGCAGGCGCCGATGCATTGTCCGGAAGGCCGATCTATACGGTCTATTTGCAGGTTGGCGCGCCCAAAGAGTGGATCATGGAGTATTGCCTTCCCAACATGGCCGGTGCCGTTCAAACCGGAGGCATTGTGAATCTAGGAAACCCCGAACCCATCACGGCCCCTTATCCCACCGTGACCGTGCGCCCGCCGGAAGACTGGCGGCATGGCTCCGATTATCTGCTGGTCCACGGTTTCCTGGATGAAAACGGCCGGCTGCGTGATATGAAGATCCTGGCCAGCCAGAATCCCCAAGAGGCTCTGACCGACGCCGTGCTGCAGTACCTTCCTTATTGGGAGTTCCGCCCGGCAGTGGTCGACGGGCATCCGGTAAGGGTTGAAGTCATCTTGGCGGTACCGCCGGACTTGGCGAGCTGAAATCTTTTCTCACTTCGGCCGATCACCGCGGAGGCGCGGAGAAAAACCGAAAGCAGCACTTGCTTCCATAGTGCTGCCTCTTCCCGCAAATTTTCTTTAGGGGTTTCTCGGCGTCTTCGCATCTCCGCGGTGAAATTAGTTTTCCACCACCGTGACGCCCAGCCTATTCGACCGGCAACAGGACGCTATTGCTCTCGACCCCGTTCACAAACACCTTCAGCGCAACATTGGACGCGTGGGGAATGCTTTCGTCGATCTTGAGCTGTACAACAGCAACCCCCACCTTGCCGGCGCCGGCGCCCGCCCACACAGGCTCAATCTGCTGCTCTCCCACGACGATCTTGGCCGCGTCGGCCAGCGGATACTTCGTTCCGGCGGATACCGCGGCGCCGTCCGGCGGCTCTGGATTGTAGGGCCCGAAACCCGTCCCATATAGGGAGACAATCTCGCCGCGCCGGGCCGGGCTGCTCACCGAAATAGAGGATCCGTCCTGGTGGGCCGCAACCGCGAATGTTTCCGCGTTTGCCACCGTGCCATATAGTCCCGGCGCGTTGCGGGACACCGTGAACTCCGCGCTGGCGTCCGGCTTCCCATCGATGTGAACCGTGAGGAAGTGATTGCCGGTTGGCAGACTCGACGGCAACTGGATGTTGATCTGGCCCGGTGACACAAAAAAGAGGGGTACCGCCTCCCCGCCCGCTCTTACCGTGACGTTGTCCAGCGTTGTCGCCAGACGCGTCGTCGGCGACGTGAGGTTGTTCGAGGCCAGATTGATGCCGTAGATCGCAACCACGGAACCAGGGGCTACGGCCTTGCTCTCGGCTTGCGCGGCGCTGTTCATGATCCCACCCGGCGCGATATACGGCACCGGGTTCAGTTCCGCGCGCACGGTGTGCGGCGAGTCCATCACCACCAGCGCTGCCGGGGACGATCCGCTGACATCGCCTGCCCAGTCGATAAATTGGAAGCCCGGCTTAGTAGTAACGGAAACCTCGACGCGCGTATTCGGATCGAAGTACGAATCGGCTGACGGCGGATTGGTTGTCCACAGAGCGCCGTTCGGAGGATCGGAGACCCCGGTCAATTGATAGCGCAGTTTGTAGGCCGCCGACAGATTCGTGGGCTGCTTCGCGACCGTGATGCTTCGCGAGGCCGGCGCGCCATCGGCCCAACCCCGGAAAGCGAGTTCCATTCCCGCTCCCGCGCTGGAATTCATGGGCGCCGCTACTTGCACTTGGGATCCGACCGCCCGTCCTACACTGCACGGTGTGGGGCAAGCCTGCCCATCCACCTGCATGGCAACGCCCGCCGGGTTGCTGTTGATATTGAGCATTCCCGCCTGCTGATAGACCGCTGTGTAACGATTGTTGCTGGCAACGCCGGAAACGGTAATCTGCTGCGTCTCGGGACCGCTGTTGGACCAGCTTTGGAAGGCCCACGTGTTTCCATTGGCGTCCACTTGCGTAGCGGGAGCGCTGACGGTGTGCACACTGCCCGGCGCCCAAGCGAACGTGTAGCCGGGATAGTTCTGCCGGCCATCCACGGTGAGCGCCAAGCCCTGAGGCGTAGTGAGGAACGTGGTCAACGTTCCGGTGACGTAGTTTGCCGTGAAGGTAATCGGCGCCTCGCCCGTGGAGGGCACGGTGTAGGTGTGCGAGTATGCGCCGTTGTCGCTCCAGGAATCAAACACCCACAAGGTGCCGTGCAAATCGTATTGCGGTGAGATTCCGCCGAGCTGATGAACGCTCCCCAGCCCCCATTCCAATTGAACGGGCGCAAAATACGGCGTCCGGTCGACCAGGGTCTGCAAGCCAGCAGGCACAGTCTGGACCGTGACCGAAACCGGAACAGCCCGAGTGAACTGCGGGTAAAGAATCATGGGGGTATTCACCGTCCACGTGTTCTGGAACGCCTGGCTGCTGTTTCCTGAGCCCGGAACGGGAAGCCATCCTGCAAAAACCCATCCTGGATTAGGGTGCGCCTCCGCCACGACATTCTGCCCTGCCGTGACGAATATCTCGGCATTCGCATAAAAATTCGTGCCATTTAAAATTACATATCCTGGCTCGGAGCAAATAACGCCGGGCTGGCAATTGGGGGGCATCGTGCAATTGTTGGTGGAGGCGGCGAGGCTGGCCGGACAAGCGAAAAAGTCCAAATCGACGGCGTACGAAATGCCGAACGGCAGTTCGATGAAAGTCAGATTCGGGTCCGCGGTGATGCTGGTCAGATCGGTGATCGGCCCCAGATTGCTGATGACCGTCTGCAGGCCGTATTCGGTCTTGGGTTGCGCAATCCCCAGGATCTGGAGGCTCGGGACCACAATCTCGTGCTTGCTGCCCTGCGGCCACAGCAATGTCACGGGTTGCGTATAGCCCTGCCCATCCACCGAGTACGTGAGACCCGGCGGACTGGTAAAGATGCGAACGCTGCTCACCGTCTGCGCCGGCAGGCTGGCCGCCGGCAAAAATGAACCGATAATCAAAGCACTTTTTATGCGTGATTTCTTAAAAAGCATGCGATTTCCTGCCAACGAGGCAGTGCCTTCCCTTATGCGAGCCTCGGAACGCCAGTATACCTGAAAAGTGCCGGTTTTAAAGCTATACAAACGGATGAATTTGTTGTCAAGTTTTGATATATCCCCGCTGTTAACCGACGGCAGGAAAACCGTACTACCTATTTTTGCTATTGCATTTCATTGCCATAATGCTAAATTGACAGGGTCATTTCTAGGGGAATAATGTTTCCTATTTCCGCGAGGTTGTCACGTTCTATGAATTGCACACACTCCCTTCACAGCGTGATCTTACGAGTGGGCGCCTGCCTGGCCGCCGCTGCGTTGAGCCTGATCGTCGCCGCCGGAGTGGTGGCGCCAGTCTCCGCCGCGACGTTCGGGACAGTGGTGCCCATCGGCGGCCAAGGCGCCGACATCGCTCTCGATGAGCCCCGAGGCCTGCTGTACATCGCGAACTTTACCGCCAACCAGATCGACGTGATGTCGCTGTCGGACAACACCATTCATTCGTCGATTAGCGTGGCTCCACAGCCCGGTTCACTGTCGCTGTCGCCGGATGGCAACTATCTGGTCGTCGTCCACTTCGGAAACTTCACCGCGCCAGCGGCGTCCACCAACGCTCTGACGGTCATCAGCCTGAACCAGAATAATGCCCTCCAGACGTTCGCGCTCGGCGATCCACCGCTCGGAGTCGCATTCGGTATCGACGGCCTGGCTCTCATTGTCACCACCACCAATTTCATTCTGTTCGACCCCACTAACGGCCAAACCACCGTTCTCGACACTATCGCCAACGTTACGGCTCATTCGCTGCCGGTCGCGCCGGCGAATTTTCCGCCGAATATCGTGGCCACTTCTCTGAACGTTTCCGGCGATGGCTTCTGGGTTTACGGCTTATCCGACACCTTCTTTTTCCAATACAGCGTGTTGAGCCACGGCGTCGCAGTCGTCGGCTATCAGGCGGTACCACCGCTTGGGCCGCGCGCAGTGAGCGTCAGTGCGGACGGCAGCTCCTTTACCGCCGGTTGGGCGTTATTGAGGGGCGGGTATTGGGCCGCGCAGTTCCCCAGCGCCGCCGGCACCCTCAACATCGGCACCACCGCCATCAATTCCTCAGCTGGGCTTATTTACGCCCAAGTACCCCAAGCCACGGCACAATCCTCAGCCGCCCCGCCCTCGACTCCTTCCTCCCCATCGGCGCCACAGGGTTCCGTGGCGCCGCCTATCCTGCAGGTTGTGGCCGCCGACAATCTCGCGGTCCAGCAGAATCTTCAGCTGGCTGAGAACACTACCGGCAAATCTGTCTTAACCGCCAAAAGCGACATGCTCTATACCATCTCGGATAGCGGCGTTACCGTCTTTCCGGTCGGTTATATGAACTCTTTTAACCGCGTGCAGGCTTCGAAGCCCGATCTGGTTTTCCGCGGGAATCTTTGCGCCACCAGCGTCAACACCCAGCAGGTCACCATCCTCGATCCGGGCGGCAACCAGACCGACTTCACGCTGACACCATCCGTGGCGGGCGTCTACCTGTCTCGATACGCCGGAACCACCCCAGCCACCATAACCGTGACCGTCGATCCCGTTGTCTTCCAGAACCAGACCGGCACCGTTACTGCTTCGATCGCCATCGCCTCCAGTCTGGCCATCAACGTCCCCGATCCGATTCGCATCCTGATCAACAGCCAAGGTCCCGAACAGCGCGGAACCTTCGTCGACGTCCCCGGTACCCTTGTTGACGTGCTGGCAGATCCCATCCGCAACCGGTTTTACGCGCTGCGCCAGGACCAGAACGAGGTGTACGTCTTCGATTCCACCGGCCAAAACCAGATCGCCCTGCTGCGCACCAGCAACACGCCCACCTCCATGGCCATCACCATGGACGGGAATTACCTGCTGGTGGGACATGACAATTCGCAGTTGCTGTACGTGTTCGATCTCAACACGCTCCAGCCTTCCGTGCCAGTCGCCATGCCTTCCGGCCACTATCCGCGCCAGGTAGCGGTTTCGTCCAGCGCGATTCTCGTTGCCAATCGCGTTTCAGGCCCGGCCCACACCATCGACCAAGTCAATTTCCCCAACCGCACCGCGGATGCCTTGCCCACCCTCGGCATTTTCCAGAACAGCATCAATATTGATACCGTGCTGTCCTCCTCGCCCGGCGGGCGCTACATTTTCGCCGCCGGAGCCGATGGGACGACATATCTCTATGACGCCAGCTCGAACTCGTTTGTCGCGGGGAGAAAAGACTTCGCCGCGCTCTCCGGCGCGCATGGCGCATCCGATTACGGCTCGTTCGTCGTGAATAACACCCTCCTGAACCAATCGCTGGTCGCGGTCGGCACACTGGATTCCTCTATTGGCGCTTCATCCGGCGCCGCGTTTTACTCCCAGACCGGTTACCGCACCACCGCCCCTTCAGCGTTAGGCGCCGCGGGCGTCATCGAACAGATCAATCCCAGCACGGTTGCCACCCTCCGCCCCGTTGAAATGGTGGAAGCGCCTCTGCTGGCGCCGCAGGGCGGTATCTCCGCCTTCACGCGTACGCTAGCGCCGCTCGCCGACCGGAGCGCCTTCGTTTCGCTCACCACGTCCGGGTTCACTATGGTGCCGTGGAATTATTCTGCCGCCGTCATTCCGCCGTCTTTGAAATCCGTGGTCAATGCCGCCGACTTTACCAAGCCCATCGCACCCGGAGGACTGATCGCCCTGCTGGGTTCGGGTTTGGGCGCTTCGACGCAAAGTGCCACCTCGGCTCCCTGGCCTACCGTGCTCGCCGATACTTGCCTGATGGTCAATGGTTCTCCTATTCCCATGACTTTGGTGTCCGGTAAGCAGATCACGGCGCAGTTGCCTTACAGTTTGGGCGGCAGCGCAACCCTGGTCCTCCACACGCCCGGCGGAAGCACCCCGAGTGTGAATTTGAACATCCAGGAGAACGCCCCCGCCGTGTTCCGCAGCGGCACCGCCGGCCCGTTGACGGGCATCCCCACGGTGATGCGAAATTCCAACCACCAGTTAGTGACATTGTCGAACCCCATCCATTCGAAAGACACGATCACCATCTACGCCACCGGGCTCGGAACCGTCACCCCAACTGTGGCCGTCGGCGCGGCCGGCCCGTCCAAGCCGCTGGCGTTAGCCACCATACCGCCCACCGTAACGCTAGGTGGCGTGGGCCTGAACGTCGAGTACGCCGGCCTCGCGCCCGGCATGGTGGGCGTCGATGAAATTGAAGTTAAGGTGTCCGGTGGTATCCCCACCGGCCTGAGCGTGCCCCTGGTCATCAGCCAGAATGGCGCCGAAACGACGCTCTCAGTGCGCGTCGTGAAGTAACAGGTTGCCGCCCATCGCCGCGGCGATCGCGAAGAAATTGCGTTTCAAACGGGAGAAGATATGCGAAAGGTTACGTTTGGATTCACGCTGGCCCTGCTATTCGCGGGCATCAGCGCGGCACAGGAGTGGGAGGTGGGCGGCATGGCCAGCTATGGCTTTTACCGCAATGTCGACGCCACCAATCCACAGGGATCCGCTTCGGCCGGCTTCGGACCCGGCGCCGCCTTTGGCGCGGTGGTCGGGTACAACAGCAACAGCCGCTTCGGTGGCGAATTTCGTTACGCTTTCGAGATGAACGATCTGAGGCTTTCGTCCGCCGGAACCACTGCCAGCTTCGCCGGGCAGTCGCATGTCATCGGATACGATCTGATTTTGCATCCGCGCGTCCGGCACGCCGGCAAGATTCAGCCCTTCCTGGCTGTGGGCGGTGGCATGAAACTGTATCGCGGCACGGGCTCCGAACAGGCATTTCAGAATTTGGAAAACTTTGCGCTGCTGACCAAAACCCAGCAGGTCGAGCCCATGATCAGCGTGGGCGGCGGAATCAAAGTCGCGCTCTCCCAGCACCTGCTGCTGCGCGCCGAAATCCGCGACTACCTCACGCCATTCCCGCAAAACGTCATCACCCCGGTTCCCCCGACCAGGATCGGCGGCTGGCTGAACGACTTCGTCCCCATGATCGGCATTAGCTACATCTTCGAGTAAGGTCTAGGCACCTCCCTTGGCGCCGGCTCCCCGTCGGCGCCGTTTTTTTTGGTGCCTCTCTGCAATTCGGGGATTGGCTTCGAAATTCCGTTGACCAATCTCCGTGCGAGCTCGCCGCGCAACGGAATTTCGTTGCCTGTACCCGCATTGCCCTCACCAGCCCTCCGAGATTCCCCGCGCTCCGATTTCGCTCCCCGCCGATGCCGTTTTTTTGGTGTGGAGTGGTGAGCCATCGCCTCAGTTCACCGCCGTCCAGTCGATCACAATCACCGAAATCTTGGGATTCTTGCTGCGCAGCACCAGGCGGTTCCATCCGTTTTGCGCCGCCGGCCCCTCATCGATCGCTATGTCATTGGCGAATTTCGGATTCCACGTGTAGACCGTCTTGTTCCACCCGTTCTGCGCGCCCGGTGGCTCCACCACGCTGTTGGCGTACTGCATGTTCGCGCTGTACAGCACAATCCCGTCGCTCGATAAATCCCCCGGCGAAATGCTGAACTTGAACGGGCGCGCGGGCAGTTCTCCGATGAGCGTTCCCGCCGAGCTATTCCTTCCGTTGATGGTCACCGGCTGGTTCTTTTGCAGGCGTCCGATCCAGATCACGCGACCCGAGCTGGGCGCCGCCGGGACGCGCGGCGTCACCACCGCACGCGCCGGGCCCTGCGCCGGTGCCGGCGCGGCGGCAGTGGAACTCGCGGGCGCGGGACGCTGTGGCGGAGGCGCCGGCTTTTCCGGCGGAGGCTCGGTGCGCAGTACCGGAACCGTCGCCACGGACGTTGGCGCGTTACGCGCCACTTGCATGGGAGCCCCCACCTCGGGAGCGGGTGGCTGCTCCAGCGGCACCGTTCCCGCGGGCTTGGCCACCGGCGGCTGGAATTTCGGACGCTCCTCCGCCGGCCGCCCCGTCTCCACCGGCACCGGCACCTCCAGTTCGGGCGTCTTCTCCGGAGAGCTTTCAGCGGTCTCGCTGGGTGCCCGATTCGGCTCCGCCTCCGCCACCTGGGTCGAAGGCGGCGAACCCGCCGAACTTGCCGGCCCAGCCGGGGCGACAAACTGGGTGACTTCTTCGGCGGGCGCGCCGCCATCGGCCATTACCACCAACCGCACCGTTACCTGGCTCGAATGCTGCTGATGGTTTACATAACCGATCTGCAATTGCTCCGCATCCAGATCCACCCGCTCACTCTGGCCGCCGTCCCCGATCTCCAGATATCCCACCCTCGCGTTGCGCACCGGCCCCGCCGTCCTGTCCCACGTGATTCGTATCTGTGCGGCGCTGTCGGTCATGCGAACACTCAGCCCCAGCGGCTGCGGCCGCAGGAACCCGTAGTAGTAAATGCCGCCGGCCAAAACCACAAGGGCAAATCCCATCACCGCCATTGCCGGGAACCGCGACGTCCTGCGCCTCTCCGGCGGCGCCAACAGCGCGCTCATGTGCGGTGTCAGCTCCACCCGCGCCAGCGCCTGATTTTCGTCCTCGGCAGGCTCGGCCAAGGCCTCCCGCATCGGCTCCAATTCTCCAGCCGGTACGGTGAATTCGCGAACCGTGCACTCCGCGGTCCACGGGCCTTCCCGGTCCCGGAAATAAAAACACACGCGCGACGCCACGGAATTGCCCGGACGCATGATCAGCGCGACCTGCCAGAGTTGCGGAAACAGAGTGTTCGCGATCTCCAGATCGCGCTCCTCCAGGTTGAGATTGCACCGTGGATGCGCGCGGAACCACCCCACCGGCTCCAGGCCCTCCAGTTCTTTCTGATCCCGCGCGGCCGCAATCACCGCAGTGATCGCACGCTGTGTTTCGGTGAGAGCTTCGGATTGCTGGAGGTCCCCCTTGGTCACGCCCAAACAGAACGCGGTGATCCGAATCTCGTCGCCATTGCGCGTCCCGAACAAAACGCCTGTAAGGTCGCTGCCCCCGTGTGGTGTGGAGTTAAATCGTTCTAGTACCGACGCCCGCAAGTTCTGCAGTACCGAGACCGGGCAGTCAATAGCGCGCGAGTGTTCTTCGAGGGGAGGGTGGTCCCCCTCGAGGCTGGAGGGCGCTCGTTCCATGGTCTGCTTTGCCTAGCTTAGTCTAAATCGCGGGTCCTAAACCAGTTCGCAATTTTCGGGGTAAAAATGTCCGTTTTAGTACAGTACTTCCGCCCGCCCCCTTGCGCTGTGTTTGTTATAAGCTCTTAAATTGCCTTGCATGCGCCACTCCCCTAATGCGCCGGACGAGAACCTCTCTCGGTCACGCCCGCTCTCTTTACCGCGACCTGTTGCTCACCCGCTCCCGCTTGCTCTACCGCGCCTGCTCTCTCTACCTCGACTGTTCGCTCAACCGCGCCCGCTTGCCGAGTCGCGACCAAAGGGAGCGGTCTTCCGCCCCACCAACATCATTCTCGTTCCCGCCGTGATTTTCTCCATGCTCGCCGCGTCCGCCGACGCGCAAACCAACGCTATCAAGATCGTGGTGCAGGAAGGCCAGGGCGCCATCAACAACATCCAGCAGCACCGCGCCAAAGAACCTGTCGTTCAAGTGCAGCATGAGGACAATGAGCCCGCGGTCGGCGCTTCAGTGAGTTTTCAGTTGCCTGACTCGGGACCCGGCGGCAGCTTCAACGACAATGCCAAAATTCTCACCGTCCAGACCGACGATAAAGGACAAGCCGTAGCCCACGGCCTCAAGCCCAACGATATCGCCGGCCGCTTTCAGATTCGCGTGACGGCTTCGTACCACGGCCAGACCGCGAGCGCCGTCGTCGCGCAGATCAACGCCGAACCCGCCGCGGCGAAAAAAGGCAACGGAAAGATGTTCCTGATTCTGGCCATCGCCGGCGGTGCAGCCGCAGCCGGTGCAGCCGCAGCACTGGGACATAAAGGTTCGCCCAGCAGCACAGGCGTGGCAGTAGGCGTAACCACTCCACCCACCGTGCTCGCGCCCGGCACCCCGTCCATCAACCCGCCCCACTAACCCCAAACATGAAGCGAATCTCAATCCAGTGGGGATGTGCCGTCATCGCGATGGTCGTGTGCGCGGGCGTGGCCAAGGGACAGATCATCACCATTACACCCCCTTCGCTGCCGCCTGGCGAGGTCGGCGTCGCGTACCCAGCAGGACAGGGGTTCCTTGCGTCCGATACGGTTGCGGGCGGCCCGTTCACATTCGCCTCTAGCGCCCTCCCGCAGAACGGAATTTTGCTAACGTCGAACGGCGTCCTCATTGGAACTCCAATAAGCGCGACTCCGATCACGTTCTCGGTGACGGCCACGGACTCAAATGGAACCAATGGTGCTGGCCCGTTCACGATCAATGTGATTGCCGGACCCAGCATCACACCGACAACCTTGCCTAGCGGAACGGTCGGCGTGCCCTATGGGCCTCAAGCCCTCAGCGGAACAGGCGGAACCTCGCCGTATACGCTTGCGCTTGCCAGCGCACCACCGCCGGCTCCAGGCCTGACATTTACGGGCGGTGCAACTGGCTCAGTCGGTGGAACCCCCACCCAAGCTGGCAATTTCAACTTCAGTGTCACGATCACGGACGCTGCAACTGGAACATCGACTCAGAATTTCACTGTTCAGATCACAGCGCCACCGTTAGTCGTCGCAACCACATCCTTGCCAGCCGGCGAAGCCACGGCTCCCTACGTCGGTACAACCTTGGCTGCAACAGGCGGGGCACCGCCATACACATGGTCTGTCACGCCACCACTACCGCCTAACTTGGTGCTGAATCCGTCTACTGGAGCTATTACAGGCAGCCTTTCGGCGAGTGCCACGACGGTTTCCGGTCTCGTCTTTAAAGCCACGGATTCAGCCAGCACGAGCGCGACAAGCGCCCCATTGACCCTGACCGTTAACGCCGCCCCAACTATCGCCTCCGCAACCCTGCCGAGCGGAGACATCAATACCCCGTATCCCGCCCAAACACTGACAGCGACGGGTGGCGCGTCCGGAGGGTACACCTGGTCGCTATCAGGTGGCGCACCACCTGGCATTTCGATTAATCCGAGTACCGGTCAGATCACCGGCACGCCGACCGCTTCAGGAACCTTTAACTTCACCGCGCAAGCAAAGGACACGGCAGGTGGCTCGGGCACGCAATCCTTCAGCATTACGATCAATCCGGCTCCAAGTATCAGCCCGACGTCGCTTCCGGCGGCCGATGCGGGTTCTTTCAGCCAGACGCTGACGGTAACCGGAGGCACCGGACCTTACGCATGGTCGTCGACGGGCACATTGCCAGCGGGTGTCACGCTGACACCTGCGCCCTCACCCAGCATGACCGCAACACTCTCCGGTCCCGCTACCGCAGGCGCGTACAACTTTACAGTCAAAGTCACCGACAGCCTCAGCAGTGCGGCAACCCAGAACTATACAGGTAATATCAATGCCGCTCCGACCATCAGTCCTGCCTCTCTGCCAGCCGGCGAAGTATCCATCGCCTATTCACAACCGTTGACTGCATCAGGTGGCACCGGATCGCTGACCTGGTCGCTGGCCAACCCCAATACGTTGCCCCCTGGACTAAATCTGAACACAACCACCGGGTTGATCAGCGGTACACCCAACACTGCTGGCCAGTTCAATTTCGGCGTAGTCGTGACCGACACCCTGCAAGTCTCATCGTCGCCGCAACAATTCTCGATCACCATCGCGCCGCCGCCCGGTATCACCACCGCACCCACGTTGCCAAACGGCACCGTCGGCACATCGTACGGCACTGTGACGCTCGCCGCCACGGGCGGCACTTCCCCCTACACGTGGTCGATCACGACTGGCGCCCCTCCTGCGGGCCTCAACTTCAACGCAACCCCTACCACCGCTACCATCTCCGGTACGCCCTCAGCAAGTGGCACTACCACTTTCACCGTCCAGGTCTCCGACGCCAAAAGCGTCACCGGCACAAAGCAGTTCACCATCACGATCGTCGCCGGCCTGACCATCGTCACCGCTCCCTCGCTGCCCAATGGCACCATTGGCCAGGCCTACACCCTCACCCTGCAGGCCGCGGGCGGCACCAGCCCTTACTCATGGCAAGTCGCCACCGGCGCGTTGCCGGGCGGGCTTACATTCGACAACTCGGGTAATATTTCCGGCACTCCCACCGGTAACGGCACATTCATTTTCACCGTGCAGGTCACTGACAGCAACTCCGTCACGGCGACAAAACAATTCACCCTCATCGTCGCCTCGGGTCTGAACATCACGAACGCGCCCACGCTGCCCTCTGGCGTTGTTGGCGGCGCGTATTCCCAAACCCTGATCGCCATCGGAGGCACGTCGCCGTATACATGGACCATCACCGGCGGCGCACTGCCGGGCGGTCTCAGCTTCAATAATGGCGCCATCAGTGGAACACCATCCACTGGCGGCTCATTCAGCTTCACCGTCACCGTCACCGACAGCACTTCTCTCACCGCATCCAAATCGTTCTCGATCAGCATCGCCGCGCTGCTCGCCATTTCGACGCAGCCCGCTCTTCCTTCGGGCGGCGTCGGCACGCCCTACACACAACCGCTCACCGCGGTTGGCGGCACAGCTCCCTATGCCTGGACGGTGAGCGCCGGTTCCCTGCCCGGCGGCCTGACACTCGGCCCCACCAGCGGCACGATTTCCGGCACGCCCACGAGCGTCGGGAGTTTCAGCTTTACCGTACAGGTCACCGACAACAATTCGGTTTCCACCACCAAGGGCTTCACGCTCGCCATCGTCTCCGCCCTCACCATCACCACCCAGCCCACTCTGCCCGGCGGAGCAGTCGGCGTCGGCTATTCGCAATCGGTGGTAGTCGTCGGCGGCAGCGCGCCGTACACCTGGAGCATCACTTCCGGCTCTCTGCCCGCGGGCCTGACGCTCGCGCCATCATCGGGGGCCATCGGCGGCACGCCCTCGAGCGCGGGCAACTTCACCTTCACGGTGCAGGTAACCGACAGCGCTTCCGTCAGCGTGAACAAGGCGTTCAGTATTGCGGTGGTCGCCGGTCTCACCATCACCACCGCGCCGGTTCTGCCCAGCGATTCCGTGGGCGTCGGTTACACAGTGACCCTCGCGGCTGCGGGAGGATCATCACCATACACATGGGCCGTCTCCGCCGGCGGCCTGCCTGGCGGCCTGGCTCTCGATGCCAAGAGCGGATCGATTTTCGGAACACCCACTGCTTCGGGATCGTTCGCCTTCACGGTCAAGGTCACCGACAACGCTTCGAATACCGCCTCCAAGCAATTCTCCATCGCGGTTGCGGCCGGTCTAACCATCACCACCGCCCCAGTGCTGCCGAATGGCGCGATCGGCGCTACATATTCCCAAACGCTCGGCGCGGCAGGCGGCGCGGCTCCCTACAACTGGTCCATCACGCTAGGCGCGCTCCCCGGCGGTTTGACGCTCGATCCATCAACCGGCGCCATTGCGGGCACGGCGGCAGCTTCCGGATCCTTCAACTTCACGGTGCAGGTGACCGATAGCGCGTCCGCTACGGCCACTAAGCTGTTCTCTGTCACCATCAGCGCCAGCCTCAGCATTACCACTCCATCGGGCTTGCCCAACGGTTCCATCGGGGTGTTGTACTCTCTGACATTCGCTGTGGCCGGCGGCGCGGGTCCTTATCAGTGGACCACCAGCGCCGGAACGCTACCCGGCGGCTTCACCCTCGACAGCTCCACCGGCGCCTTGAGCGGAACACCCGTGGGCGCTGGCACATTTTCATTTACTGTCACCGTCACCGACAGCTCGGCGCACCAGGCCAGCCAGCAGTTCAGCCTGACCATCGTCTCCGGTCTGGTGATTTCCACCGCGCCGCAATTGCCCACCGGATTCGTCGGCAGCCCCTACTCCGAAACCCTGAACGCGGCGGGCGGCACGCCTCAATATCGCTGGGCCGTCACTGCGGGAACGCTGCCCCCGGGGCTGGGATTGAGTCCCGGCGGTGTGCTCAGCGGGACTCCCACCGCCAATGGCGCCTTCAAATTCACCGTCCAGGTCACCGACAACACCGGCGCTACTGCGTCGCTTCAACTTTCTGTGAATATCGGATCCGGCTTGACCATCTCGAGCCCAGCGGCGCTACCTCCCGGCACTCCAGGCCAGCTCTATACGGCTATCCAGCTCGCCGCCGCGGGCGGAAGTCAATGCTGTACGTGGACGATCACTAGCGGTGCGATCGCACCCGGTCTAACGCTGAGCGCCGGGGGCATCATCAGCGGCACACCCACCACGGCCGGCGCATTCACCTTTACGGTGCAGGCGACCGACAGCAGTGGCGCCAAAGCCAGCCAGGTGTTCACGATTTCGATCATCCCGCCGGCGCCGGAGTTAAATGTCTCTGGACTGCCGGAGACTGCGGCATCAGCCCAGCAGATCAACTTCAGCGTCGCGCTCACCTCCGGTTACCCGCTCGACATCACCGGCACGGCTACGCTGACCTTTGCTCCCGACGCCGTCGCGCCGGCCGACGATCCCGCCATTCAACTTTCCACAGGCGGACGCACCGCGAATTTCAAGATCGCGGCTAACACGAAGAACGCGGTTTTCTCCGTGCCGCAGATCGCCTTGCAGACTGGCACGGTTTCGGGCACCATCACTCTGACCTTCACGCTGGAAGCCGGAGGCACTCAGCTTCCCTCGACCGGGCTCACCCAGACCATCACCATCGCGCGCGCCGCGCCCACCATTTCGGCCGTAAAAATCGTGACCAGTTCCAATAGCTTCCAGGTTGAAGTAACGGGCTTCTCCTCGCCACGCGAGTTGACCGAAGCCGATCTCACGTTTACTCCCGCGGCCGGCTCCACTTTGCAGACCACCAGCGCCATCATCGATCTCACCGCCGTGGGCAAGCAGTGGTTTGAGAGCTCCACTTCCGCCAAGTTCGGCAGCCAGTTTATTCTCGTGATGCCGTTCACCGCCACGCAAGGCAACATCAGCGCGGTGGCGTCCGTGAGTGTCGTGTTGAAAGACTCGACCGGCGCCTCGCCCGCCGCAAGCGCCACGTTCTAGTTGTTTTTCGGTTTTCTCCGCGTCTCTCGGGAAACTTACCGCGTTCTCACCGTTGGGCGTTCAGGGTTGGGCCAGTGGTACGAGCTGGAAACCGTGGGCGGCAGCCTTTTTTTGCAGGGCGAGTCGTTCCCTCTGCTGCCGTTTGTTCTCATAGTGGTCCGCCCCGCGGTCTACATACGCCTCTCCTTTGGTCAGCAAGCGGTACAGCAGACAGGCCAGGTGCCGAGCCATCGCCTTGATCGCCCTCGGCCCGCCCAACCTTCCCCGAACGCTACGGTATCGCGCGCCCAGATAGGAGTCGCTTCTACATAAAGACTGTGCCGCCATGCGCAGAGCGTTGGCCAGCCGATTCCTTCCGTCCGGCTTGATGTGCCGAATGACCTGGCTTCCGCTGATGTCCCGGCGTGGGGCTAGCTCCAGCCAGGACGCGAAGTGGTCTTCGGTGGAAAACGCACTCAGATCGGTTCCCACCTCCGCGAGCCATACCTGTCCGGTCATGACATCGATACTGTCTATGCGCATCACGTCCACCCCCATCGTCCGCCGCAACTCGGCCGCCAAGTCGAACCCAGGGTGATTCTTGCGCCGCGACTTCCGCCATTGTGGACCTTGAGCTGAGGCGCTGTGCCGTGCCATCTCGCGATCCGGCAAAGCGGCCATGTACTTCTGCAGCTGTTGATCGCAGACCGCCATCTGGGCTTGGTAGAAATCATAGGCTTCCACCACTTGTTGCAGTTCAAACAATACGTCCTCACGCCAGTTCCCCTCCAGACTGTGGGCGATCTCTTCCTCGCTAGCGGCAATGCGACTGAAGTCAGGCTCGGCGACGGGCACAAAGGCACCAAGACGCCATCGACCATAGCTTGCCGCCTGCCACCTCAGTGTCCCCCCCTTCGCCTGCTCCCTCACAAGTTTCTGGTTTCTTGAACGACGACGTCAGTCGGCGCCATGGCTCCGCCGTGAAAGTTTCTTCTCCCCCGCTACAATCATTCTTTAGCCCCAAAATGTCTCCGCCCACCAAAGCGTCCTCCGTGCCCCAGTTCTTCTCCCGCCACGGCGCGCTTTCCCAGTGGCATCCCAACTACGAGTACCGCCCCGGCCAGCTCGAAATGGCCGCGGCCGAGCGATTCCGCGCTCACCCACCGCAAACACCGCAACATCGAGGCCGGTGCAGGCACCCGCAAACCTGAACCAGCAAAAGCTGGCGCGGCTCACAGACTCTCGTTGGTTAGTTTATTGACACGAAAGTGATTTTTTACGGTAAACACGTAGTCTCTATAACGAAAACATAATAAGCAATAATGCTCAACTAACCGGCCTCTCTAGGGCCTGCCACGTATTGTGGGCCCGTTCCGGATATGCCATTGTGAGATCACGGTGAGTGTTCCGTAACGGATTGGTGTGCATCAAAGAATTCAGGCACCCTCGTCGCTCAGCCGCGACTCCATAATGCGCTGGTTCACTCGGGCTATCATCTCTGCACTGCTGCCCGTCTTTACCTTTACGAGTTACTCACAACCTCGCCTAAACACACCAAAGCTGCCGACTCTGCACCTGGTGAAACAACTGCGTCAGCTTACGGCGGAAGAGTCTAGGCGAGGTTATCCTCTCGACTTTCGCGGGGTGATCACGTACTATGACTACCCGCATGGAGATATCTTTTTGCAGGACGCGACGGGTGGCATCTATATAGATCCTCCACCCATCGCTCCCCTACTCAAAGTCGGCCAGTACGTTGAGGTTGAAGGGATCAGCCGTCCGTCTGATTTCATGTCCGACGTGGCCGAGTCCCGCATTAAGATCATATCGGAGTCTTCTCTTCCTGTCGCGGAGCCAGTGTCCCCGCGAGAACTCCCGTCCGGTGTTCATGACTGCCAACGCGTGCAAGTTGAAGGCATCGTGCGTTCGGTCGATCTGTACGAGGGCGGGGTGATGTTGGACGTCAGCACGGGCTTGGTGCAATTCAAGGCTTACGTCCCGCGAGTCACGGGGCCGCCGGCAGACTTTGTCGATGCCCGCGTACGCATTCGCGGAACGTGCGGCGGCTTCTATAACGGCCGAGACCAATTCATCGCCGTCGAGATTCTGGTTCCCAGCTTCGCTGATATCGATACTGTCGACAGTCCTCCAGGAAACTACTCCGCGCTGCCGGTTGGCTCCATCCGCACCATTTTGCACGCCAGCCCAAGTCAGGAGTTTGTCCATCGCGTTCGAATCCAGGGTGTGCTCACCTTGCAGCGTCCCGGCCGTTCCTTGTTCGTCTACGATCACGATATCGGCCTGCTGGTGAAGACCCGGCAAATGACGTCTCTCAATGTCGGTGATCGAGTCGATGTTGCCGGTTTTCCGGCTCTGGGGGACTACGGGCCGCTTCTACAAGGCGCCATCTTTTGGCGCAGTGGCACAGGAACGCCGCCTAAGCCGGTTTCGGTGACCGCGCAACAGGCGCTCATCGGTAACTACGATGCCGAGTTGGTGCACATCTCGGCACGACTCGTGGAACGATCACAAAAGCACGGTTATCAATCCCTGGTTTTGCAGTCCGACAAGATTAACTTCGATGCCGAATTTGAAGATGCGAATGAAAAAACCCCGGTCGTCGACCTGGGCATCGGCAGCCAGGTCCAACTGACAGGTATTTGTTCGGTTCGTGTAAATGAGAATCGGCAGCCAAACGGTTTTACGATTCTCCTTCGTTCCCCCGGGGACATTGCCGTGCTGCAACGCCCGCCTTGGTGGACGCTCAAACACGCTCTCGCGGTTCTTGGGGTCACTGGAGTGATCATCCTGGTGGTACTGGCTTGGGTGATGGCGTTGCGTCGAAGGGTGCGGGATGCGCAACAGCAGTTCAGCGCGTTTATGGACAATAGTCCAGCAATCGCCTTCTTGAAGGATTCCGGCGGCCACTACCTTTATACGAACGGGCCCTTTGAACGTTTGCTCCGGCGAAAGATCCAGTTTAAGACGGCCTTCGACTGGATGGATCCGGCAGCCGCGGATGAATATCGCACTCATGACCAACAGGTACTTTCCACCGGAGCGCCTGCGGAATTTGTCGAGAGCTTTCTCATTGACGGGCGCCAGCAAGACTTCTGGACTTTCAAATTCCCGGTCGAGTCGTCTGGACGCCGGCTCTTGGGTGGTGTCGCCATCGATATCACCGAACGAAGGCGGGCGGAAGCGGAGCTCGAAAACGCCAAAGAAGCAGCCGAAACGGCGAGTCGTGCCAAGAGCGAGTTTCTAGCCAATATGAGCCATGAGATCCGCACGCCAATGAACGGCATCCTTGGTATGGCCGCCTTGGCGCTGGAGGCTACCGATCGGGACGAGCAACGCGAATTCTTAGGCGACGTCATTACTTCCGCTGAATCTCTCTTGGCCCTCTTAAATGACATCCTAGATCTTTCCAAAATCGAAGCCGGTCGTATGGAACTCCAGCCGATCCCAACCTGCATTTCTCAACTAGTTGAGGAGGTCGTTCATTTCTTGAAGGCTGCAGCCGCCAAGAAGAAGCTCACGGTTACTTGGGCCGTTTCGCCCGAAATCCCGCCGGAATTATTGGCTGATCAGTTGCGATTGCGTCAGGTGCTGCTTAACCTGCTCGGAAACGCCATCAAATTTACAGATGAGGGCTCTATAGACATCCAGGCGGATCTGGAGTCGCAGGATGAGCGCTTGACATGCCTGCGATTTTCCGTGCGGGATACCGGTCCGGGAATTCCGGCAGAGAAGCAGCAGCTCATCTTCGAATCCTTCCGTCAGGCGGATGGCTCCACGACTCGCAAACATGGCGGCACGGGGCTTGGGTTGAGCATTTCATTGCGGCTGGTACAAATGATGGGCGGAAAAATTTGGGTAACCAGCCGGCCGGGTGCGGGCAGTATATTCTGTTTTACCGCCCAGTTCAGTAAGGCCCAGCAACTCCCACCCGTGGACATCCGGCCACTCCACACCAACGGCCGGCGGTCGCACGCCGCCTCCACGACGGCCTTCCCCGAACACACCACAGCATAGCCCGTGCCAACCCGGCCATGCTCCCGGCCTGTCAGGATTATCACGCTTTCCAGTTCCGCCGAATTCTGCCGTCCGCCATGTCGATTTCAGCATCGTGCGTTCGACCTAACTGTAGGACATACCAGATGGCTGGAATCCAGTGATGATCAAACCATACCTATAAGGGAGAGAAAAGAAATGGCAACAAAACCTACGCACGAACAAGCGCAATTGCACCTGCAAGTCTATGACTTGCGACGGGAGGCCCGGCTGCGCGAAGCCCGCGATTGGTTTTTCAAGAACTACATCGTGGAGACCCTGGAGGACTCAAGGCGAATCGCGGCGCCGGGAACCGAATCAGGGGCGCTGGCGATGATGGTACTAAGCTATTGGGACCAAGCCTGTGCACTCCTCAACTACGGGCTGCTTCACGAAGATTTGTTCTTTGAGACCAGCGGCGAGTTTTTCGCTGTCTGGGAGAGAGTGAAGCCTGTCGTCCCCCAGGCGCGTGAGCTTTTCGTAAATAAGCAGTTCCTCGCGCACCTGGAACAAGCGGCCCACCGCTACGAATCCTGGAGTGAACGCCGCACCCCCGGTCACGTCGCCGGCATCCGGAAATTGATGCAGCAGATGCGCGAACAACCCGTCTCAGCGGCAAGAGCCTGATCGATCAGATAGGAATGCGACCAGCGCGAGGTCAGGGGCGGCGTCAGCCGCCCCCCACCCATCCAGCCTTTTCGAATGAACGAACGTCTCACGATCCAGCAGGGGCTCTTCTTGTGCCCGGCCCAGGTCAGTATGGGATTTGAGGAGAACCTTCAGGCGATGAGCTTGAAGGGGACTAAGATCGACAAGCTCGTCTTCCCGTCCAACCTTCGGGCGCACATTTTGGCCGAGCTCAACAAGATGAACATTAGCCGGGCATCTCTTTTCCCGGGTCTGGACGGCTTCGCTCAGTCCCTCGCCGTCAATGTGCAGATCGCCACAAGCAAAGGTAAACTCTCCCAAGAAATCAAGCGCCTCGACACCTACACTGAATACGGCTTCTGAAACCCCGGAGGAAAAAGGAAAAAAGGAGGAAGAAAGGGGACGCATTTTCGCTCAGGCAACTCGGACGGAAGGCGCGAAGAAGACTGCGCATTTGGCCCCGCGGATGGCCCCACGAGCCGCCGAGTCCGCCGGACTAGACTAGTTTGCAGACATGCTATTTGCTGACGATGCCTTCTAAGCACCCGTAATTGCGCTGTCCCACGGCGCGCTTTCTCAGTGGCATTGCAATGGCCATAGCTACAGTCTAGTAGGCGAGGTATGACAGGTCTTTCCCTGAGCATCTCCGACAATGAAGTGCTTGCGCTCGGTGAGCGCGGATTCGACGGCCTCAGCCATTTCGAGCTGATCAACTACTCGAATTTGACTATGTACGGTATAACCGTACATAATAAACTCATGTAGGGTGAAATGCAGCTTGCCGGCTTTCGCCACAAAGGGCTAAGAAAACTTCATGCCAATGACAACGCCAAAGGGGTTCCGGCTGCGATGGCTGACAAGCTGCGCAAGCTTCTATTCGCTTTGGAGACAGCGAACAGCCTGGAACAGGTGAGCCGGTTTCCGGGTTGGAAATTGCATCCCTTGAAAGGCGCCTGGAAGGAATTCTGGAGCTTGACCGTCACAGGAAATTGGCGCTTGATTTTCCGTTACGACCACGAGACCAACAGCGCTAGCGATATTGACTTGATCGACTACCATTAGGAGAGCAGAGATGCCCATGAAGAACCCGCCCCATCCCGGCGATTTGATCAGAACCGAGATCATCGAAGCGCTCGGCCTCAACGTGTCGAAAGCCGCGGAGATTTTGAAGGTGCGGCGCGCTACGCTTTCCGACCTCTTGCACGGCAAGGCCACCCTGACGCCGGAAATGGCTCTGCGCATCGAGAAAGCGTTTGGTCCGGACATGGACCACCTGCTCCGGATGCAGCTTGCCTACGATGTGGCGAGAACGCGTCGTCAGGCGAGTGAACTCACCATCAAGCGGTATCTTCCGGCCTAGGGATAGAGCCGCAATCCTCGCCACACCAACTCTTCCTGTAATTTCTCCCTGCCTCCGAGCCTCTGCAGTGAATTCTTTTCCCCCGCTACAATCAATCTAGACCCAAAATGTCCCCGTCCACCAAAGCGTCCTCCGTGCGCCAATTCTTCTCCCGCCACGGCGCGCTTTCCCAGTGGCATCCCAACTACGAGTACCGCCCCGGCCAGCTCGAAATGGCTGAGGCCGTCGAATCCGCCCTCACCGATCGCAAGCACCTCATCGTCGAGGCCGGCACAGGCACCGGCAAAACCCTCGCCTACCTCGTCCCTGCCATCCTCTCCGGCAAGCGCATCGTCGTCTCCACAGGCACCAAAAACCTCCAGGAGCAGCTCTTTTTCAAGGATGTGCCGTTCCTGCAAAAGCACTTCGACCGCCCGCTTGAAGTCTGCTATATGAAGGGCCGCGCCAACTACGCCTGCCGCCAGAAAATCTCCGACGCCGAAAACGAAGCCATCCTGACCGGACTCGAAGAGGTCGCCGACTTCCAGATCATCCAGGAGTGGGAGAAGACCACGGAATTCGGCGACCGCGCCGAAATCAAAACTCTGCCCGAATCGAGCGGGGCATGGAACAAAATCGACGCCCGCCGCGATCTGTGTTCCGGCCAGAAGTGCCCCCAGTTCGAGCGCTGTTTCATCACCCTCATGCACCAGCGCGCTGCCCAAAGCGACATCATCATCGTCAACCATCACCTGTTTTTTGCCGACCTCGCCATCAAAGACGAAGACGTCCCCGGCATCCTCCCCGAATATCACGCCGTGGTCTTCGATGAAGCGCACGAGATCGAGGATGTCGCCGGCCAGTACTTCGGTGTTCAGATCAGCAACTATCGCTTCCAGGAATTGCGCCGCGACATGGCCCGCATCTCGCGCCAGAAGCAGTTCGGTTCTCCCGAACTCGACCGCATCCTCGACCGCCTCGAACAGCTCTCGGAACACTTCTTCTCGCTATTCGGCATCACCGACGGCCGCGCCGGCTTCGAAGGCCGCTCGGCATTTATTGAGAACAACCAGGACGCGTATTCCGATCTCTTGCTGGCTCTCGAGCTTACTAAGTCACACCTCAAGCTTCTGAAGAACCCGCCGGAAGAAGTGAACCCGCTCCTCCGCCGCGTGGAAGAGTTAACGTTGAGCTTGAGGTTTATTCTCGAATCCGACGACTCGGAATTCGTGTACTGGGCCGAGCGCCGCGGTCGCGGGTGTTTCCTTCAGGCGACGCCCGTCGACGTTTCGTCCATCCTCTCCGCACGCCTGTTCGATAGAGTCGACACCGCGATCCTGACCTCAGCCACTCTCGCCGTCTCCGGCACGTTCGAATTTGCGAAACAGCGGCTCGGCCTCCCCTACGCCCGCACGCTGGTCGTGCCCGGCCATTTCGACTACAGCAACCAGGCGCTCCTCTACGTTCCCCAACATACGCCCGATCCCCGCGACCAGGCTTTCACCAAAATGGCCGGCGATGAAATCATCAAACTGCT
Source organism: Bryobacteraceae bacterium (assembly GCA_035297145.1). Taxonomy (GTDB): domain Bacteria; phylum Acidobacteriota; class Terriglobia; order Bryobacterales; family Bryobacteraceae; genus QHXW01. Next base: position 109,276 of record DATGZN010000085.1, on the reverse strand, counting down.
GGAGCTGAGCCGTGGACGCGCGTTCGTGCTCTTCACCAGCTATCAGCAGATGCGACTGATCTATGATCGCGTGTCGCTCGAAGTCGAATTCCCCACCCTGATGCAAGGCACCGGCCCGCGCACCGCGTTGCTCGAGGAGTTCCGCGATACTCCCGGCAGCGTGCTCTTCGCTACCGCTTCATTCTGGCAGGGCGTGGATGTGCCAGGCGACCAGTTGAGCTGCGTTATCATTGATAAGTTGCCGTTCGCCGTTCCCAGCGACCCTGTCGTTGAGGCGCGGCTGCGCAGAATTCGCGAGGCCGGCGGAAATCCGTTCTACGATTACCAGATTCCGCAGGCCGCCATCGCGCTAAAACAAGGATTTGGCAGGTTGATTCGTAGCCGCTCGGATCGGGGCGTTCTGGTCCTGCTGGATAACCGCATTACCAAGCAGCGCTACGGCCAGATTTTCTTCGACAGCCTGCCCGACTACGGTTTCACAACCAAGTTCGGCGACGTGGAGAAGTTCTTTAATGTTTGAAGTTTCGGTGGAAGAAACGTTCGCTGCGGGACACTCGCTGCGCAATTATCGCGGCAAGTGCGAAAACGTGCACGGCCACAACTACCGCGTGCAAATAACCATGGAAGGTGAGGATTTGAATCAGATCGGGCTGCTGTTGGACTTCGCTGACGTGAAACGCGCCATCCGCGCCATTGTCGCCCGGCTCGACCACCAGTTCATCAACGACATTCCCCCGTTCGATACCGTGAACCCGTCGGCTGAAAACCTGGCGCGCTATTTTTATGATGAGGTTTCCGGCGGCCTTCCCCCAGGGCCGCGCATCCGGGAGGTGAAAATCTGGGAAACCGACATCACCTCTGCCACTTACCGGCCTACTCCGCCCAATACGTAACCAGCAGTCCCTCCCCGGCGACGTCCATGTCGACGTAATACTCGGCGAGGTTCAGCACATCCGAGTCGGCCTGAGACTCGATGAAAAACGAGTCCGAAAAGCCGCCAGCCGAATTCGGCCAAAGCACGCGGATCACGTTTACAAGAGTGGCCCGCACCATGCCGCTTTTCCCGATGTAGCCCTTACCGGTCAGGCCGGGAATCACCTGAAAATAGATCTTGGAAACCCGCAGCGTGGTGTTGTTGGTTAGAGGAACGAGTGTGCCCGGCGTGGTGACGTTGATTCTGCCCAGGGGATTGGCGGTCATGAAGACTCCTCACCCGCATGTTATCCATACCAGACTCTCCACCGGGCACAAGCGTTGGGCTAAGTGCCTGTTTCTCTGAAGAAAAAGCTGTTTGGAACCTGGTGACCTACGATCTATTTACCGTAATAAGCGGCGTTTTTCGGCGTGAAGCTCTGCCACTTTTCGGGCAGATCATCGAGCGCGAAAATGGCGGATACCGGGCAAACCGGGACGCAGGCGCCGCAGTCGATGCACTCCACCGGATCGATGTAGAGCATCTCCGCTTCGGCGAAGTTCGGCTCGTCTTTCTTGGGGTGGATGCAGTCCACCGGGCAAGCATCCACGCAGGCGGTATCTTTGGTTCCAATGCAAGGTTCGGCTATGACGTATGCCATGATATGTGTTCCTGTGAAGCCTATTCATAACACAAGGCTGGACAAAAAACAAACACGCTCTTGCGCCCCCCGCGGCAGTAGCCGCACACTGTAAGGGATGCTCGCAAAAGTCCGCAAAGCCGTGTTCCCAGCCGCGGGGCTCGGCACACGATTCCTGCCCGCCACCAAGGCGCAACCCAAAGAGATGCTGCCGCTGGTGGATAAGCCCATTATCCAGTACGGCGTCGAAGAGGCCCTGCATTCGGGTATTCAGAACATCATCATCGTGACCGGTCGCGGCAAGTCGGCCATCGAAGATCATTTCGACGTCAGCTTCGAGCTGGAATATCAGCTCGAAAGCCGCGGGAAGAAAGAACTGCTGGCGACGGTGCGTGCGGTATCGGACATGATCAATGTCGCGTACATACGGCAGAAAGAGGCGCTGGGTCTAGGTCACGCCGTGTTGCGGGCGAGTGAGCTGGTGGGTTCGGAGCCATTTGCGGTGGTGTTGGCGGACGACGTGATCGATGCTGAAACCCCGTGCCTCCGACAGCTCCTGGATATTCACGATTTCTTCGCCGCCCCGGTATTGGCTGTCATGGAAGTGCCGCCCGATAAGATCTCGGCTTACGGCGTAGTGGACGCCGAAGCCATTTCTCACAATGGCAGTAGGGATCGCGTGTACCGCATCCGCGATTTGGTGGAGAAGCCCAAGGCCGGCGAAGCTCCCTCCAATCTCGCCATCATCGGACGCTACGTGCTCACGCCGGAGATATTCAATTCGCTGCAATCGATCGAGCCCGGCTCAGGTTCCGAGATCCAGCTGACCGACGGGCTCAAGCACCTGTTGCATACCCGCCCCATCTACGCCTACCGCTTTGAAGGCACGCGCTACGACGCCGGCGACAAGCTCGGGTTTTTGAAAGCCACGGTGGAGTTCGCGCTCCGCCGGCACGATCTGGGCGCGCCGTTTCGCGAGTACCTCAAAAATCTGCAATTGTAGTTGCCGCAGCGTCGAACTGCGATATCCGCGACCGGGACTGTCACTTAGCGAAGTAGCCGAACAGGTCCAGGAGCAAATACGTGCTGTTGCTGGCAAAAGCGCTGATCGCCGTGTCGCTCGCCGGCACGATCGCCAGATTGCTGGTCACCTCTCCGGCGTATGCGTTCAGCGTCGATTCCAGCGGTTGTCCGCTCCCCTCCGGCCACAGCGTCAAAAAGCCCAACGGCCCTGCGGGCACCACCGTCGCGTTGAATACATACGCCTGCGCAGCACTGGTGGGTCCACAACCGCTCCCCGTTGCATTTACATGAATTGTCCCCTGGAACGGCCGGGCACCCGCTGGGTTGCGCGTGTCCAGTACCCGACATGGCGCCAGAGTATACAGCGACGAACCCCCTTCCGCTAACGGCGCAAAGTACCCGTTGATGTCCACCACCAAATCCGTCGCGTCGGTCACAAAAACATCGATACCGCCCCCGGTTCCCGCCGGCGCGATACCTGCATTCGCCTCCGCCGTCCCGGTCGGGTCATTCAGCGTCGATACAAATGGCTGGCCTTCTCCCGTTGGCCACACCGTTAGATAACTGACGGGCGTCCCGGGCGGAACCAGGGTGAAGTTCAATGAATACGCCTTCGCCGTCGCCGGCACATGACAGTTGCTCGACAGGATCGGTAGCGTAGTGACACTGGAAGCGGGCAACCTCCCCGTGACGACTGTGGCTGGAGCCCCTGGGCGTGTATCCACCACCCGGCAGGGCGTCAGGGGATAGAACGCCAGCCCATTCGGGTCTGTATTTGGCACAAAGTACCCGTTGATATCCAGCACCACATCGGTATCGTTTGTCGCAAATACGCTGATGGCTCCCTCCGTTCCCGCCGCTACGATTGCCGCATTGGCTTTCACCTCTCCATCGTAGGAGTTTAGGGTCGATACGCCTGGCTGGCTCTGCCCGGTCGCCCACACCGTTACATACCCCAGCGGCCCATCCGGCACTACCGTGACGTTCAGCGCGTATGCCTGAGCGTTTCCTGGAATCCCAGTACACGGTCCGTTCGGGATCGCGAACGAGCGAGCCAGCCCCGTCGAGAACGATGGCGGTCCGAAACCATCCGGCTTGGTCCCGTCCCGCGTATCCACCACCCGGCAGGGCGGCGTGGCTACAAAAAGCAACCCAGTGGGGGTGGTGTTGCCCCCCGCGGTGACGGTCAGATTCACCGTCACGGTTGGGTAACCGGAAAGAGAGACACAAGAGCACGACACACTGATCGTTCCGGAATACGAGCCAGGTGAAAGACCAGCCACCACTGCCGCGTTGAGCGCCACGCTCAGTCTCGCTGACGTGACGAAGCTTGCTGACGTGACGCCGCTCGTAGGTGTGACAGTAACGAATGCGCCTCCGGTCTGGGGGGTAAATTCGGCGTTAAATGGGACGGCGACGGATCCTGCTGCGGGGAATGCCCCTTCGATGCCGGTCAATTGGACTGTCTGACCTGTAGTCGAGATCTGAGTTCCAGGCTGGAATGAGAAGCTCAGAGTATCAACCGATGCATTGAGCCTAAGTTCACTCTCGGTGAAGGCGAACGTTACCGGAATGCTTAAGGGACTGCCCTGCGCACCGGGAACAACAACTGTGACGACGCCGTTGTAGGTGCCGAGATCGGAAAGCGGGCTGGCGCTGACGCTGACCGGTACCACAGTGCCGGAGACGGAGGTGGTGAGCCATGTTCCCGATCCATTGGACTGCGTGGCGGAGGCGCTGATCCTGGTGCCAGCGGGGACGCCATTGATCTGAAGTTTCTGGCTGGGGGCCAGGAAGTCGCCTTGCTCGAAGTGCAAGCTGGTGGGAGTCACCGTGACGGCGGCGGGCGAAGCCGCCGTTACACCGGACTGCGTATGGAATGTGAGCCGGGAAGGATTCGCGGTCAGAATATTCTGCGCCCGGGCCGTGTCAAAACAACCCAGCAACAGCATGAGAGACAATCCAATTGAGAATAGCGAGAGGGCATGATTCTTCACGACATACTCCATCAGTGACTTGATATCAAAGAGACACAGCGGTGTGGGCACACGACGTGGAATGCAATCGCGTAACCACTGTTCCTCAGCTTCAACTAGCCTTTTCGCGGGCGCGAAGCAATCTGGTGCGGACGCGATCTCGTACAACGGCAGCAAGGATAGGGTGTACCGCGTCCCTGGCGACATTGTTCCGAATGAAACACCCATCCCTGTAGCACGGGGATACCGCGGGGTTGGCGGGATACCCGCGGCTTTTCTCACGTGCCTGCCTCACAGCCGCAGGTACCCGCATACGGCGCGTGTCCCTGCGCTACATCTATCGTCGATGTTCCGCGCCATCGATCAACCCAGAATGAGCGCACTACGCGCTCGCGCCGGAGATGAAAAGTTTGCAATTATAGTTGCTTGACCACCCCAAAACTTGGCAGTCTTTTCACCTTCCTATCGGAAACGATTGGCGATCAACCGCTGACTGACGAACTGCGCGCCCGCGCGCACGCGCCGTCGCTCGAGCGAGATCCGGATGATCCATCGAGCTTCTACATCGTCGTGGAGGGTCCAACGCCGCGACTGTTGCACGTGAGAAAGAACGGGGGCGCATCGCGGCCGTTTGCATCTACCGATCGAGATTCTATCCGCTGGTTCGCGGAACACTTGAACCGTGCGTTCCTTCCCCGCCCTCAGGTGGCATTGCCTGCAGTGGCCGTGGGCAACCGGCATCCGGAAGTCAGCCTTCCGGCGGCTTTCGAAGCTTTTCGACAGATACAGGGCAAGACCGGCGTCAACATGGCGTCCACCGTGCAGCTTTCGGCGACACGCGAGATGACCACGGACGATGTGATCGCGGCACGCGATGGCGAAAACCCGACCGCCGCGGGCCACACGCGCATTTCCATCCGGCATCTGTATCATGCGGGCTTGTGGGCGGCGATTCGCTCGGGCTGGCGCGAGGGATACAACGCGGAAGCGGACCACTTCATCGTGACTGGGAACAATGCCAGCGAGATTGCGAGGTCGGTAGAGGCGTCAAAGGAAGCCATCCGGCACGCGGCAGGTTATACCAAGTTCACTACCGACACTTCCCGGCTGTTCATTCTTGAGGCCGACACTCGCCATCCGAACGCGTGGAGCGACAGCCAGGTGGCCGAGAAATTCGAGTCGATCTTCTCCGCCGAAGAACGCACCTGGATCCTCGGCGAGTTCGTCAGGAAAGTTGCGGTTGAAGATGCCGCTTACGATTTTACCCGCGGCGAGGTGCTGCGGCTGGCGGTGAAGTTCGGCGAGAGCCTCAAGCTCAACGAGGAGCTGTTCGACTTCATCCGGCGTGAGAAAGGCGGAGCGCCGTTCGATTTCGAGCCGTCGATTGACGAAGCGGAAACGCTCACTACGCCGCGCGAATTGTTCTTCTACATGCACTGGCTGAGGCAGTGCGGGCGGCCGGCGCAGCTCGTTCCGCCGAACCTGGGGTTCAAGAAACGCCAGGCGTATCCTTCGGCAATGGAAACATCGGCGGCCACGGGAGTGGGCCTGACCGACTACGTACATCACAAGATGTGGCCGGAGCTGGCGCCGCGTGTCGCCCAGCAATTCGGCGGGCGCCCGATCGAAGAACTGGCGCATCGCGTCCGCGAGCTGGCGGCGGTGGCGCGGCATTTCGACGGAACGCTGAGCATTCACTCGGGCAGCGGAAAACAAGCTGAGGTGCTGGAATCCATTGCGCGGTCCACGGCGGGGCGGGTGAACTACAAGATTTCGGGCGAGCTCCAATTGCAATTGTTCGATGTGCTGTCCGAGCAAGCGGAAGGATCGCCTTGGAAGGCGCTCTATGAGCGCATGGCGGAGCGCTGCGACGATTTCGCTGCCCGCGGCGCGTTCGGCGCGGAGAGCGAGTTGGCGGCGCAGTATCGAGCCATGGGGCGTGGTTCGTATCTCGGCAACGCCGATCGCGGGCGGGTGGATGGCAACCTGTTCCTGGTGTTCTGGGTGGGTAATATGGTGGGCAGCCGCGACGTGAAGGCGCCGGATGGCGACAATAGATTCTTTAAAGAGAAGCTGGATGAACTGCCGGCGGAACTAGTTACGGAAGTCCAACGCCGCAACACGCGATACATTGTGTGGCTGGCGGAACGGTTGCTTTCGGGCCGCGAATAAACGCAAATGAACGCGAATTCAGGTCAACTTACAGGGAAAGTCGCGATTGTTACGGGGGGAAGCCGCGGGATTGGTAAAGCCATTGCCGCGACCTTCGCGCGCGAGGGGGCAACGACTGTAATCTGCGGGCGCAAGCGGGAATCGCTCGATCAGGTGGCGCAAGAGATCGGAAAGAACGCGATGCCGCTGGCGTGCCATGTGGGCAAGGCGGAAGATCTCGCACGGCTCGTTGACAAGGTCACGGCGGACCATGGCCGCATCGACATCCTGGTCAACAACGCCGCGACCAATGTGGCGCAAGGGCCAAGCCTCACGATCGACGACGGGCAGTTCGACAAGATGATCGAGGTCAACCTGAAGAGCGCATTTCGGCTGATTCGGCTGGTAGCGCCGGGCATGTGCGCGCGCGGTTCGGGGTCGATTATCAACATCTCGTCCATCGCGGGCCTGCGCCCCCAGTTTGAAGGCCTCATGTACAGCACCACCAAGGCCGCGCTCATCATGATGACCAAGTGCTACGCGCTGGAGCTTGGCCCCAAAGGTGTGCGCGTGAACGCAATTGCACCAGGACTGATTCAGACGGTGCTGAGCGAATACTACTGGAAAGACGAAGCACTTCTCGCTGAGCGCCTGCGGAGCCAGCCCATCAAGCACCTCGGCCAACCAGAGGAAATCGCGGAAATCGCGCTGATGCTGGCGGGCGACAAGGCGTCGTACTTGACCGGCCAGGTAATCACGGTGGACGGCGGGGCGATGGTGGCGTAAGGGACGTCAAATCGACTTCCGTCCAGTGGGCCTAGCCCTAATATAAATCCGTTACACCACGCTTTTTGCGTGTTCCAGTACTAGTGACAGGACCACCGCATCGGGCGGCTCCTCCACCCTCAAAAGGCTTGTAAACGTTACCGAATTGTAATACCCTATTTCGAATTTATTTATTCCGGCACAGGAACCTCGGGCTCTGGGGTTGCTGTTCTGTGGCCGAAGGGACTAATACGGGACGAAACGATAAAAGTGGATTTTGGTTGAACCAGCTAATTGAAATCTGAATAGTGGTCAAAGCACATTTTCAAGGGGCAGTCGGGACCTGTTATCCCGATTTTGGTATAGATACCTCTCGGGATTGGAATCGACGTCCGTTGCCTTACCGTAACCGATTGATTTCAAGTCCGAATATTTTTGGTGCACCACGTGCTTGGGGTGGGGAGTTCAAACTCAGCACGGAAACGGGGAGGATTCATGCGCACACTAGGGGTGAGGCAAGCACTGGGAGCTTTGTTCGGGTTCGGGTGCGACGCGCCAACCGGCGCGCGCTTGCACAACAAGAGGAGTTCAAAGGAGAAACCTATGAGATCTCTGATCAAGATGCTGTTTCTGGCATTTGCCGTAACGGTTTTCACGGCCCAGTCGCCGGCACAATCAATTACTTCCGGTGACATATCCGGGACGATTACCGACCCGAGCGGAGCGGCAGTGCCGAATGCTACCGTCACTCTGCTGAGCTTCGGTACGAACACGGCTACAAAGACGACCACCAGTGGGCAGGGTGCTTTCCGGTTTGCCTTCGTCCTTCCAGGAACTTACAGTGTGACTGTAAACGCAGCAGGCTTCCAGTCGCAACAGCAGGCGGGAATCGCCGTAACACCCGGGCAGCCAGTCGCAGTCAACATGAAGTTACAAATGGCCGCGGCGTCGCAAACAGTCGAAGTAACCGAGGCGAGCGAAACTTTGCAAACCGAGAATGCGGACGTGAGCACCGCCTACAACGCGCAGATGGTTCGGGATATGCCCAATGCTGGCGGCGATCTGAGCTACATTGCGCAAACAGCTCCCGGAGTAGTTATGAACACCCAGTCCGGCTATGGCAATTTCTCTGCGGCCGGCATGCCTACCATTTCGAACCTCTTCACCATGGACGGCGTAAATTACAACGATCCGTTTTTCGGCATTAACAATACCGGCGCTTCGAACCTGTCGCTGGGTTCTAATGACATCGCCGAGGCGAACGTCATTACCAACGGATATTCGGCGCAGTACGGCCAGTACGCGGGTTCCCAGATCACCTACATCACCAAATCCGGAACTAACAGTTTCCACGGCAGCACCCTTTACAACTGGAACGGACGCGCCATGAATGCCAACCAGTTCTTCCTCAACTCCTCCGGCGTGCCGACACCCTTCAACAATTTCAACCAGTGGGGAACTAACGTGAGCGGGCCGATCTTCAAGAACCGCACCTTCTTCGACTTCAACTACGAAGGCGTCCACAGCCTCGTGCCGGCCAACGCCAACGTCAACCTGATTCCAAGTCCGCAATTTCAGGCGGCTACGTTAACCAACCTGACGGCGGTAGGCAACGCAGCCGAGATTCCCTTCTATAAACAGGCGTTCGCCATCTATAACGGCGCTTCCGGAGCCAGCAGCGCTACGCCGGCTCCCGGCGGAGGGTGCCCTTCTGGAGCGACTTTTACCGGGCTTCCCTCGGGTGCGCCCTGCGCGCTCGAGTTCCGCAACGTGCCAGGCAGCGTTTTCAAGGAGTACCAGTGGTCGATCCGCGTCGATCACAACATCAACGCGAATGACCGTTTCTACGCCCGCTTCTGGCGGGATAACGGATATCAGCCCACTTACACCAGCGCGTTTGGCCCGACGTTCAACGGCTCGAGCTACCAGCCTCAATTCATCGCCCAGATTACCGAAAACCACGTTTTTGACGTAAACACGGTGAATGAATTCACAGCCTCGACCCTTTTCTATTCCGCCCTCTTTAGCCCTTCAGACCCCAGTGGCGCTTTGGCGGCTTTGCCCACAGAGTTGACCTTCTCAGGCAATGCGCTCACCTCCGTGGGGGCATTCGGAGCGCCGGGACCCAATTTCTATGTTCCGAACGGGAGGCGCGTATTCCAGTATCAAGTTCTGGATGATCTGTCTCACGTTCGCGGAAACCATACGTTCCGTACCGGCTTCAGCTTGCTGCACTGGACCGTCACCGATTTGGATTTTGAATCGATCGGTGGTCCCATCCACGGACAGATTACGACTGACATTCAAGATTTCTTCAACGGCGGGGGTCCCGCCACCTCTGTCCTGCAAGCGTTTCCTTCTTCTCCTGAGCAGGGCATCCGCTTCAATACCTTCGGCGGCTACGTGGCCGATGATTGGAAGATGCGGAGAAACCTGACGGTTTCGCTGAATTTGAGGGTGGAAAGCTACCCCAACCCCACGTGCCAGGCCAACTGCTTCTCGCGCCTGGCAAGCCCCTTCACTGGCGCGCCAGATCCGGCTGCGGCCTCCACCCCCTACAATCAGCTCATTCTCTCGGGCAAGAAATACGCGTACCCCGACGTGAAAACCGCGGTCTGGGAACCCAGGATTGGCATCGCCTGGAAGCCGTTCCACAATGACAAAACCGTCATCCGGACCGGCGCCGGCGTGTTCGCCGATGAATTGCCGGGCGGCTTGACGGAAGATGCAGCGTTCAACAGTCCGGGATTTGCCGCGTTCTCGATTCCAAACGGCAACCTCGCGCCCGGTGTGCCGGGTAGCCTTTTCACCACGGTTGCGAACGCCAATCAAGCGCTGCTTTCGCAATTCAAATCCGGCGGAAGTTTCAATTCCATTTCCGCCTCGGTTCCCGGGTTCGCGCCCCCAAATTTTTACAGCTTCCCGAACCCCTTTTACAACGCCACCTACTACAAGTGGAATTTCGAGGTGCAGCAGATGATCCCGTGGAACATGGTCGTGAACGTCAACTACTCGGGAATGCATGGCAGCCATATCCCGATCGAGGATCAGGGTCTCAACGGCTACTGCCCAGCTTCGACCTGCCCGAACGGCTTCGCGGGGCTGCCAGCGGCGCCGGCGAATCCCGCGCTTGGCACGGTGTTCCAGTATTTCTCCGCCGCCAACTCGAATTACAACGGCCTGACGCTGAGTTTACAGCGGCGTTTCTCGACAGGACTCAGCTTCAACTTGAACTATACCTGGAGCCACGCGCTGGATAACATCTCCAACGGCGGCATTAACAATATCCCGTTCGGAATTGTCGACACCGACCCCAGCCTCGGCGAGCCGCAGCAGCCGCACAACTTCAAGGCGAATTACGGAAACTCGGACTACGATGTGCGCCATTACATCAGCGCCAGTTTCGTATATACCGATGCCTTGCGACACTCCGGATTCCATTGGGGTCCCAACCAGATCTTCGGAGGATGGACTCTATCGAGCAATTGGTTCTTCCGTACCGGTCTGCCATTCACGGTGGTCGATGGCGCAAACCTGGGTCAGCTCTATGGCTACAACATGGCGGGAAGTCCCGAGTTTGCCATTCCCCTGACAAAGATCCCCAACACCTGCAACAACGCGGTCAACACGCCGTGTCTCACTACTTCGCAGTTTGCCCCGGCCGGTGTGCTCACCGGTTTTGGAACCATAGGACGCAACTCCATTTACGGCCCGCATTTCTTCGATGTGGACCTGTCGCTCTCGAAAGAGGTCAAGATCGGCGAGCATGTGAGCTTCTCGTTCGGCGCGGCGGCCTCCAATCTGTTTAACCACCCGAACTTCGACCAGCCCGTCAATGATGTCTCCAACCCGTTGTTCGGTTCGAGTGTTTACCTGGTCAGCCCGCCGACCGGCATTCTGGGATCGTTCCTCGGAGCCGGCGGATCACCGCGCTTCGTGGAGATCAAGGGGATCGTGCGGTTCTAAGAACAACAGCGTTATTTCCGAGTAGGAAGGGAAATACAGGGCCGCGAAAACCGCGGCCCTTCCCGTTTTATACACGGCTCGCGGTAGATCCGTCGCGCGATTTCACGATACGCGCTTGGCGGTGTATTCGATGGGCTGGTCGACGCCGGGAACTTCGACGGTGAACTTGATGGTGTCGCCGCTCACCTTGCCCTTGTAGCTTGCTTTGGCCTCGTTGCCATCAAAGTTTATGGTGATGGTAAACGACAGGTTGTCGCCGTCGATGTTGCCGTCCTCGATGGTGGATTTGCCGAACCGGTCGCTGGATGTTTCGCCAGTAAGTTTGTTGCCGTCAACCTTGAAAACGAAGGTTCTCTCGATGGTGCCGAATTGCGTTTCGGCGGTGCCTTTCCACTTGCCGCTGATATCGGCGGCGAACAGGACGGATGCAAAAACAGCGGTGAGAGCCAGGGCCCACTTCATGGTTCGGCCTCCTGCCAACGAATATTGATCTCAACTACTGTGCGGCATTCGGAGGTTCGGCGTCAAGCGGGAGTCCTTTCTTACAGAAGGAGCTGGCTATCGAACAGGGTTTATTCGCAGCGCAGCGCGACCATGGGATCGACCTTTGGTTGCCCGACGCGCGGGGATGTAGCACGCAGTCAATGCTACCAGGGCTAGCAGCAACGACGCACTCACGTAGGTGAGCGGGTCCATGGGCGAGACGCCGGACAGCAGATCTCTTGCCAGGCGTCCAATGACGCCGGCTAACAACGCGCCAATCAGAAGGCCGGCTCCGGTCATAGCCAGGCCCTGGCCAAAAATCGTTCGCAGGACTTGCCGGGGCTCGGCGCCGAGCGCCATGCGGATGCCGATCTCATGCGTCCGCTGACTGGCCAATCGCACTCTCCTCGCCTGAAGCGCCTTTGCCACAAACCGTAGCTCAGGACGGCAACACGCACCCCTTCCGGCTTGTCTTCTTCGGATGAAAAGGCCCGGCCGCGAACCGGCGTTACACCCAGCAGTGGAAATAGATTGCTGGAAGAAATCTCACAAGGGTCCTCCTCGGCCCCTGCGACGCCGGTGAGCACACACGAACTCGGTGAGAACGCGGCGATGTCCTCAAAGACTCCGCTCTCATTTCGCCACGCGAGAATTTCCGCGGGCGACACCGGGTTGCGAATCCACCCGCGCGGCGGATTCTTCTTTCGCATGAATACCAGCCGGTCTCGGTCCCTAAATGGGAGCGGTTTGAGCAAGGCGGCATACAAAGCGGAGAAGATCGCCGTGTTCGCCCCAATGCCGAGAGCCAGAGACAGCACAGCCACTGCAGTGAATGCCGGGGTTTTCCGGAGCACGCGCAGCGCATAACGCAGATCCTGCCACAAAGCGTCCATCCAGCCTATGGTGTCCATGTCCCGCGTCCTTTCCTTCACGAGTGTTTGGTTCCCGAACAGCCGCCGCGCGCGGTATCGGGCCTCCTCCGGCGTCAGGCCCTCGGCGATGAACTCGCGGGTCCTCATCTCGAGGTGGAACCGCAACTCCTCATTGAGCTGGTCTTCCAGCCGGTTCTTGCGAAGTGAGCCGACGAGGCGATTGAACCAGGACATCACGCTACTCGTATCTCAGGGCTTCGGTGGGATCGACGCTTGAAGCTCGGCGCGCTGGGATGTAGCACGCCATAAGCGCCACCAGGGCTAGCAGGATCGCAACGCCAGTGAAAGTGAGGGGGTCATGTGTGCTGACGCCGAAGAGCATACTGGCCATGAGGCGGGTGAGGGCAAACGCTCCCATGAGGCCGAGGAGAATGCCCACGAGCGCCATCTTCGCCCCTTCCCCAAGCACCATCCGGAGCACATCCCGCCGCTCGGCGCCGAGCGCCATGCGGATGCCGATCTCGTGCGTCCGCTGGCCGGCGAGATGGGAAACTACGCCATAGATTCCGATGCACGCCATGAGGAGCGCGAGCGCGGCGAAACTCCCCAAGAGAATCATCGAGAAGCGGCGTTCTGCCAGCGAGCCGGAAATGATTCCGTCCATGGTCTGCGTCCGATACAGCACCAGATGGCCGTTGATCTGGTTTAGTGCCTGGCGAATAGCGACGTGAGCTAGCGGCGTTCCCTCGGTTCGGATCGCGATCCCAACGTCTCCGGCCACCAGCGGCATGAACTGATCGGGAATCTGGAAAGCTGAGAAATAGCACTGCGGTTGGGTGTGCGAGGCCGAACTCTCATCGAGACCCCATTGCTTCACGTGCCCGACTACGCCGACGATTTCCGCCGTGGCGTTCAAGATATCGAAGTGAATGCGACGGCTGATGGGATTGTCGTTCGCGAAATATTGCCGCGCAAACTGATCGTCGATTACGATCACGAGCGGCGAATGTTCGTGGTCTTCCGCCGTGAGGAAGCGGCCGCGCTTTAGAGGAATCCTCAGAACGCTCAAATAGTCCGGCTGGACGAAATAGTTGATTGCCCACTTCATTTCGGCTTGAGTTGAGGGCTTTGCCTGGCCTTCGAGCCAGAACGGAATCTCGGCATCACCCCCCATAGGCGAGGATCCAGCGCTGAGAGAAGCAGCCTTGACGCCGGGAATTACGCGGAGCTTATTGTTCATCTGGCGCCAAAGAGCCCGGACCGCGTCCGGAGAGGCGATCGCGGGACCGGAGACCCGGGCGGTCAGAACATTGTGGGGATCGAATCCGGGATCGACGCTCCAGAGCTTGGCCAGGCTGCGAATCATCAGCCCCGCACCGGCCAGCAGGATCAGTGCGAGCGCCATTTCAACAACCACGAAAACGCTCTGGGTACGATGCCGCGCGCCACTCGATCCGCGTCCACCTTCTTTGAGCGTTTCGTGAAGAGCGGGCGGCGAGTTGCGGAGCGCCGGCGCCAGGCCAAACAGAATTCCCGCCAGCACGGAAGCGGCGGCCATGACCAACAGCACGCGCCCGTCCAGGCTGACTTCGTCGGCTCGCGGCAGCACCTCCGGAAGCAATTTGAGCGCGGCCTGCGTCCCCCAGGAAGCGATCAGGACGCCAATGCCGCCACCGGTGACCGCGAGCAGAATGCTTTCGGTGAGAAGCTGCCGGACGACGCGGCCCCGGCTCGCGCCAAGCGCGGTACGAATCGCCAGTTCACGCGTGCGGCCCCTCGATCGCGCCAGGAAGAGATTCGCGATGTTCACGCATGCGATCAGGAGCACAAACCCTACGGCAGCTTGCAGCACCGAGAGAAGAGTCTGGACGTTTCCTACAACGTCCCGTTTGAGCGGAACCAGCATGACGCCCGTTCCTTTGTTGGCGTCGGGATACTGGTCGGCCAGATGCCGCCCGAGGGTTCCCAAATCGGCATTCGCCTGGTCAAAGGTGACGCCAGGCTTCAGCCGGCCGACCGTGTCCATGGAATTGCGGATTCTACGGTCACGAAAGCTGGGCTCACTCCACTGGCCGATAGGAACAAACACGTCGCTGGGTGGGAAATTGCTGGAGTGGTAACGGAAATTCGGCGGGATCACGCCGACGATAGTGTGTGCGGCTCCGTTCAAGGTGAGCGCCTTTCCCAACGCGTCCGGCGAGGAGTTGAACTTGCACTTCCAGAAACCAGCGCTGATCAGCGCTACGGGCGCGGAACCCAGGCGGTCTTCATCCGGAAGGAACGTCCGGCCCAGAATCGGCTGCACACCAAGGAGCGGAAAAAAGCTGGCGGACAGCATCTCCCCGGGCAAGCGCTCGGGCTCGCCCATCCCAGTGAGGTTGAAGTTGTCCGGCCGATACGCGGCGAGCGCGGAAAACGAACGGTTGTCATGCGCCCAATCCAGGAAGTTGGGGTAAGAAGTAGACGACGTGCCGTCGGGCGTCCGGAAGTGCAGCGCAACGAGTTGGTCCGGCTGCCAGAAAGGTAGCGGGTTGAGGAGCACGCCATTCACAATCGAGAAAACCGCTGTGTTGGCGCCGATGCCGAGCGCCAGCGTCAATACCGCCATCGTCGTGAAGCCTGGATTCTTCGCCAGCATTCGAAGGCCGTAGCGCAAGTCGTGCCCTAGAGTCTCAATCCAGCCGATGGTGTCCATGTCGCGGGTCCTTTCTTTAAGGAGAAGTTGATTGCCGAACAGGCGGCGTGCGCGGTAGCGGGCGTTTTCAAGGTCCATACCCGCTGCGATGAACTCTTGCGTCCGCATTTCGACGTGGAATTGCAGTTCGTCATCGAGCTGCTCTTCCAGCTTGCGTGTTTGAAACATCGAGCAAAAGCGGTGCATCCAGGACATGGCTTACTCGTATCTCAAGGCTTCCATCGGATCCACCCGCGAGGCCCGGCGTGATGGCACAAAGCCCGCAAGCCCAGAGGCGGCGCCCATCAGCAGCACCGCGATGGCAAGGGTCAGCGGATCGGTTGGCCTAATCCCATACAGCAAACTGGAGATCAGTCGCGACGCTCCGAGAGCCACAACCATCCCCACGGCGGCTCCTATACCCATTAACGCGAAGATCTCGCTGAGAACCATTCCGGTGATCTCTCCGCGGCTTGCGCCCAGGGCCATGCGTATGCCGATCTCGCGCGTTCGCCGGCTAACGGCAAAAGCCATGACCCCGTAAATGCCCACGCTGGCGAGCAGCGTCGCCAGCACTCCGAAAAAGCTGGTGAGCCGCGCGAACAAGCGTTCCTGGAACAGCGTTTGACTGATCTGCTCCGTTTGGCTTTTTATGTCGTAGAGCGCCAGGTTGTGGTCCATGTCCCGCGCAACACGCCGAACAGCGCCCACGAGTTCCATCGGATCGCCTGCCGTTCGCAATTCGAAATGCATCGCGCCGATAGACTTTAGCTGTTGCAGGCTGGGAACGTAGATGGTGGGGGTGGACTCCTGGCGAAGATCGGTGTACTTAACGTCGCCCACGATGCCGGCGATTTCAATCCCGGTACTGTTTTCCTCGCCTCCAAAACCAAACCGCCGGCCGATGGGATTTCCACCACCCAGAAACTCGCGCACGAATTGCTGACTGACTACCGCCACCTTCGACGCGCCCTCCACATCACTCTGGTCAATCGGGCGCCCAAGCAATAGCGGAATCCCCAGGGTTTCGAAAAACCTCGGCCCTGCGTAGGTTACGTTCGCCCCAGTCTTCTGGCCAGGCTTTGGCTTGTACCCTTCCACCGAAACGCGCAGAAAGTTTCCCCCGCCGCCGATCAGCGTGTTTCCAGACATGGTCACGGAACGGATGCCCGGCAACTGTTCCAAGCGATGCGTCAGTTCATGGTAGAAGTCCACAAGCCGCTGCCCCTTGTAGCCGTCCTGGGTCGGATCGATGGCGAACAGGAGTAGATTGCGCTGGTTGAAACCCGTCTTGACGTTTTCCAGGTTAACTAAGGTGCGCACAAACAATCCGGCCCCCACAAGCAGCACGAGCGAGAGCGATACCTGCACCACCGCCAGTGCCCTTCCTAAGCCCAGTCGCAAACCTCGTTGGCCACGCGCTCCAGCGGCCAGGTCTCCCGCGTTCTCCTTGAGCGCGGGCGTGAGGTCCAGGCGCGTCGAGCGCAGAGCGGGCGAAAGTCCGAAGAGAATCCCGGTGAGTACCGATACCGCTGCCGTAAACACGAGGACACGCGGATCAGGCGTCACATTCAAACTAATGGGTTCACGACCACTTGCCATGTATGCCACGAGCACGTGCGTGCCCAAGAAGGCCAGAATCAATCCTGCTGCGCCACCCAGTCCGGAGAGGATGACACTTTCCGTCAACAGTTGACGGACGAGGCGCGCTCGTCCACCCCCCAATGCCAGGCGCATGGCAATCTCCTTCTGCCGTGACCTAGCACGAGACAGCAAGAGATTGGCGACGTTGGCGCAGGCGATCAGCAGTACCAACCCTACCACCGTCATCAAGATGGAGAGCGGCCTAGAGAACTCTTGGCGCAGGTCGTCCAGCCCTTTGCTTCCTGCTTCCACGCCAAGGTGAGGAACGGTCTCGGCTTTTGTGGCCGGCTTCAGGCCAGAGGCGATGCCTCGCTGAAGGATTAGTTCCAACTCGGCTCGCGCCTGCTGGTGGCTCACTCCCGGCCTCAGGCGCCCCATGATTAGCACCCACCAGTTGAGCGGCGCATCGAGCAGGGAGCCCGATTGCGGTTCCACCCGCGGCTGTGCGTGAAGGGGCAGCCAGACTTCCACCACCCGTTCCGGCTGGACGCCGTAGAATTCAGGCGGGCTTACACCCACGATAGTAAAGGGAACGCTGTTCACCGTAATCGTGCGGCCGATAGTGCCGGGGTCTCGACCGAATTGTCGCTCCCAATAACCGTAGCTGATCACCGCGGCCGGGCTGGCTCCGGATCGGTCGTCATCAGGAGTGAGAACTCGCCCAAGAATCGGCTGAACGCCCAGGGTCGAGAAAAAGCTTCCGGAAACGAGCTCTCCGTCCGCCCGGCTGGCCTGTCCCTTGTAGCCGACGTTCAGTTGACTTCCGTCCGCTTCAAGCGCAGCCACATTCGAAAACACCTGGTTCCGAGCGCGAATCTCCTCATAGATTGGGTAGGAAAAGGAGGCGCTCGACAAACGCCCGCTCTCGTCATGGTCGGCATTCCCGGCTATGTTATCCATTACGCCTTCCGCCCAGCCGTGCGAAGCCCAGTCCAGCAAAACAAGCTGCTGGGGGTTGGAGACGGGCAGCGTCTTGAGCAATACGGCATCAATGATGCTGAATATGGCTGTATTGGCGCCGATGCCAAGCGCCAGTGTCGTTACCGCGACGGCCGTGAATCCCGAATTCTTTCGCAGCACGCGTCCCGCATAACGAAGATCCTGTCCGAGCGTTTCAATCCAGCCGATGGTGTCCATATTGCGGGTCCTTTCTTTCAGCAGAAGCTGATTGCCGAACAAACGCCGCGCGCGGTATCGCGCCTCCTCCGGCGTCATGCCCTCCGCGATAAACTCCCGCGTCCGCATCTCGATGTGGAATTGCAGCTCGTCATCGAGCTGGTCGTCGAGCTTGTTCCTGCGAAGCGAGCTGAGAAGCCGATTGATCCAGGACATGGAGTTTCCTCACGCGAATCGCAGTACCTTGGCGACGGCACGTGTCAACTTGGCCCAATCTTGCTCTTCTTTTTCGAGCTGTCTGCGCCCGGCGGCGGTGAGCCGGTAGTACTTTGCGCGGCGGTTGTTGTCCGAAACGCCCCACTCGGAGCTGATCCAGCCGGCCTGCTCGATGCGATGGAGCGCGGGATAGAGCGATCCTTCCTCCACGCGCAGAGCCTCGTCAGAGACCTGCTGGATGTGTACGACGATGCCGTAGCCGTGCGCGGGCCCGCGCGCGAGGGTCTTCAGAATCAGCAAGTCGAGCGTGCCCTGCAAAACGTCGGGATTGTTTTTGCTCATGAGTCCTAGATGTCTATGGAAGTATGCACCCGACGCGACTGCGTGTCAAGCCTGCGCATAAAAAGCTTGACAAGAAATGAATGCTATGTCATTCTTTGACCAGACGAAGGAGGGCGGCATGGTTTACCGCGCAACGCCCAAGGTTCTGGAACGCAAGCAGGCGCGGCACCGGAAACTGCTCGATGTCGCCATTCGCCTCTTCGGCCGCAAAGGTTATCACACCACGACGGTTCCCATGATCGTGCGCGCGTCGGGCATTTCCACCGGCACCTTCTATCTGTACTTCCGCGACAAAGAAGACATTTTCGCCGCGGCTCTCGAGGAGCTAGGTGAGCGAATCTCCGCCGCCATCAACGCAGCCATGGCCACCGCCGGTCCAGATATCCTCTCGCACATGCAGGCAGCGGTCAGAGCGCTGGTCCGATTTCTCGCGGATCATCCGCGGGAGGCGCGCATTCTGATTGTGGAGTCTTCCGGGCTTGGGAAGCGGCTGGAAGCCAAACGCCGCCGGATCATCGCCAGCCACACCAGAGGGGTGGAGCAGGCGCTGTCTGCGATCGCTCATCGGCTGCCGCCCATGGAAACGGCGGTCGTGGCCCGGTGCTGGATGGGCGCTGTGTACGAGGCCGTGTTTTGCTGGCTGGAACAGCCTGCGGCGGAACGCATTCCCGCCGAGCGTCTAGCCGGCGCCATCGCCCATTTCAATCTGCGCGGCATCGGTGCGCCGCCAGAGGTATTCGAGGAGGCAAAAGATCATGGCTCTTTGGTCTGACATTCGCTACGCGTTTCGCGTGCTATCCAAAAAGCGCGGCTTCACCCTCGTGGCTGTGCTGACGCTCGCGGTCAGCATCGGCGCCAACACCGCCATTTTCAGCATGGCGGACGCCATCGTTTTTCATCCTTACCCGTTCCAGGACCTCGATCGGATTGCCGCGCTTTGGGAGACGATCCCGGCGGTCAGCGCGGAACGTTATGACGTGTCGGTGGCCAACTACTTCGATTGGGCGGAGCAGAATCACTCGCTCGCGCGGATGGCAGCGTACCAGGCTTGGGATGCCACACTCACCGGCGCGCACGATCCGCAGCGCGTCCGCGGGTTTCTGGTCTCAGCGGATTTTTTTCCGCTTCTGGGGCTGCCGGCCGCAAAGGGCCGGTTTTTCTCGGGAGAGCTGTCACAGAACGAGCGGAACCAAGTGGTGGTCAGCTATGGATT
Organism: Bryobacteraceae bacterium; assembly: GCA_035297145.1. Lineage (GTDB taxonomy): Bacteria > Acidobacteriota > Terriglobia > Bryobacterales > Bryobacteraceae > QHXW01. Next base: position 89,282 of record DATGZN010000085.1, on the reverse strand, counting down.
CTGGCAGCAACGGTTGGGATCTGATCCCCATGTACTGGGACGGCCGCTCGCGTTGAATGGTCTTACCTATACGATCACCGGAGTCATACCGAAAGAAATGGATTTCCCCATGTACGCGGAAGTCTGGACGCCTTGGATCGTGACTCCCGCGACGAGGAATGAGAGAGCCAGATGCGACTTGAGCGTGATTGCACGATTCAAGCCCGGGGTGTCTTTAGCGGCGGCTCGGGCCGAAATGAACAACATCGGAGCGCGCCTCGCGCGGCAGTACCCGCACGAGAACGCGGGCCACGCCGTGACCGTGATGCTGCTGCGCGATTCCGTGGATGAGTACGCGGGCCGTTTTATGGCGGTGGTGACCGGCGCCGTCGCGTTTCTGCTCCTGCTTGCCTGCGCCAACGTCGCGAATCTGCAATTGGCTCGCGGTGCGGTGCGGCGTAGGGAGATGGCGCTGCGCCTCGCCTTGGGCGCTAGCCGTGCGAGAATCGCCCGCCAGCTCGTCACGGAGGGCATCGTGCTGTCCTCGCTCGGCGCCGCCCTCGGTCTGCCGCTCGCCATCTGGGGCATGGCTGTGATCAAGGCGAACATCCCACAAATGGTCAGCCGGCATCTGCCAGGCCTGTTAGCAATGCAACTGGATAGCCGGATGCTGACCCTGACGCTCGTGGCTGCGGTTCTCACCGGTGTTGTGTTCACGGTTCCCGCGGCGGTGCAGGCGTGCTCGGGATCGCTGGCCGTGACCTTGAAAGAAGGCGGGCGCGGGTCTCTTGTTTCAAGCCGCCGCCGCATGCGCTCGGCATTGGTTGTTTCGGAGATTGGTTTTTCCATCGTTCTGCTCATCGGCGCCGGTCTCATGGTGAAAGGTTTCAGGAATCTGGCGGCGATGAAACCAGGTTTCGAGCCGCGCGATGTCGTGACTTTCAGCGTGGCATTGCCCACCGAGAAGTACCCGGAAGGGTATCAGGTGGTGAACTTCTACAGCGAGATTCTGCGGCGGATGGAAGGGATCTCCGGCACGCAGTCGGCGGCAGTAATCAGCCAACTCCCCGCCCTGGCAGACAGCCGGACGAGCCCCGTTGTCATCGAGGGACAGCCTGCAGCTTCGCCTGACCGGCCTTTGCTGTTGGAGGTGCAGGTCACAAGCGAAGATTATTTCCAAACCATGACCATTCCGATCTTGAGCGGACGACCGTTCCTGCGCCAAGACAGTGCGGGCGGCCTGCCGGTGGCGGTGATCAGCAAAAGTGCCGCGCGGCGTTTCTGGCCAGGGCAGAACCCAATGGGCCAACGTGTACGGTTGGCTTCAACGGAACTCAACACCGGCTGGCTCACCGTCGTGGGCATCGCGGGAGATGTGAATCACTTTCTACTGGATAGCGAGGTGCGCCCGACCATCTATCTTCCCTATCGCCAGCAGCCCATCCGGTCTCTGAATCTGCTCATCCGAACACGTGCTTCGTTGGATCGGACAGCCATCGCGGTGCGTGCGGCAGGCCAGGCGGTCGATCGAGGCCAGCCAATCAACGACCTCCAGCGGCTTAGTAAGTTCTTCGCCGATCTGGCGGGTGGAGTGGGTGTTATTGCCACGCTGCTTGGCGTCTTTGCGGCGATCGCTCTGGCGTTGGCAACTGCGGGCATCTACGCTGTGATGGCTTACTCCGTCGCGCAGCGCACACAGGAAATCGGTATCCGCATGGCCTTGGGCGCGCGTCCGGAAGACGTACGGAGACTGATTGTCGGGAGCGCGCTCCGTCTGGTGGGAATTGGCCTGGGCCTGGGACTTCCCGCCTCTTTGGCCCTCACGTTGGGGATGTCCAGCATTCTTCCGGGCGTGGTTGCTCTCGACCCGCTCACGTTCGCGAGTTTCTCCATCCTGTTGGCAGCCGCCGCGCTGCTGGCGAGCTTCATCCCATCGCATCGCGCGACGAAAGTGGATCCCATGATGGCACTGCGAGCGGAGTAAGTTCAGTCCACCTGCGTCAGACACTATAATGAATGAGAAAGGGAACCATCATGCAGCCGACGATTGTCATCGACCCCGAGGTGATGAACGGAACGCCGTGCTTTCGTGGCACCCGTGTTCCGTTTAAGAACCTGATCGACTACCTCGAGGGCGGTCACTCTTTGGACGAGTTCCTGCGACAGTTTCCGACGGTTACTCGGGAGATGGCAGTGCAAGCGCTTGAAGAAGCGAAGGAATCACTGGAAGCCAGAATTCCATGAAAATTCTGCTGGACGAGTGCCTGCCACTCGATTTCCGGCACAGTTTTCCTAACCATGAGGCCCACACCGCCCAATGGGCTGATTTGAAGGGTAAGAAAAACGGCGAGTTGTTAAGGGCCGCCGAAATTGCAGGCTACGATGTCCTGCTGACGGTCGACCAGGGCATACCGCGGCAGCAGATCGCCGATCAAAAGCTCTCGATCATATTGATCCGCGCCCGAACTAATCAGGTTGAAGATTTGCTGCCTCTCGTGGATGCGATCTTGCAGGCCTTGGAGACCATTCGACGCGGCCAGACGGTGGCGATTGCAGAGTAGGCTCAGCAGAAATCAAGGCATCGCCCGCCGCCTGCGCTGGGCACTCGCCACTAACTACAATATCAGCTCGGGCTGCGCCGCCCTGCCGCCAACTGCGGTCTGCGCGATAATACCCTCGGATGCGCCGGATTCTTCTGCTCGCCCTGGTTCCCTGGCTCGCTCTAGCCGACAACCATTGGGTGCAGTACCGCACCGGGCCGTTCGAGCTCTACTCCGACGCCAATCCGAAAAACGCGCGGGAAACGTTGGGATGGTTTGACCAGCTCCGGTGGGTTCTGGGCTACATGTTGGGCAACCCGGATTTGCAAACCGCCCGGCCCATTCGCATCTTGTATTTCAAAACCGCCAAGGAACGCGAGATCTATCCGTACGTCCCGCCTATCCTGGATGGCCGCGACCGCTGGAACACCCTGCTCACGGCAGGCACCCCCATCCCGCGCGAGGTCCTTCGAGAGTGCACCCGGCTGTTTCTCGAAAGCAACACCGGCCGTATGCCCCCCGCAATCGAGCACGGCATTGCGGACCTGCTCTCCACCATTCAGGTGAACGGTACCCACGTAACGCTCGGCAGCCCGCCCGCGGCGAGCGAGCGCACCCGCGATTGGGCGCGCATGCAGCTGTTCGCCACCAATCCGGATTATTACGCCAAGCTGCGCATCCTCCTTTACAACTTGCAGAAGGGCGCGGATGAGGATCCCGCATATCTCAACTCCTTCGGCAAGTCGCGCGCTGCCATGGAGAAGGAAGTTGACCAGCACATCGCCGCCGGCAATTTCCAGACTTCCGATGTGGATGCCAAGCCACTCGCTGCGGAGCGCGACTACAAGGAGCAGCCCCTGCTATCGAAGGAGGTGCGCCTGGCGCAGGCGGATTTGCTGGTCGGGGAACCTTCGCGGCGCGAATATCGCGCGTTGATCCAGGAGAACGAGTACGTCGCGGCTGCATACGAAGGCCTGGGCGTCATGGCGTTGCGCGACAAACAGAATGACGAAGCCCGCCACGATTTTCTGGAATCGACCAACGCGGGAACGCCGTCCGCGCGATCGTATATCGAATACGCACGGCTCGAGCCCGACAACGCCAAGGCGCTCGCCGCCCTGGACAAAGCTCTGAAGCTCAACCCCAAGCTGGCCGAAGGATATACGCTGATCGGCCGGCGTCAGACCGACGGCGCCAAGAAGATCCAATATCTCGAAAAGGCCGCGCAGCTTTCCCCGCGCGATGCGGCGCATTGGGAGGAACTAGCCATGGCGTGCCTCGATGAGAAAGTGTTCGAGAAAGCCGCGCTGGCCTGGCGCAACGCGGAGCAGGCCGCTACCACTCGCGAGGAGCGCGAGCGCTACTCCGCCGCGCGTGTTGCCATCGATCAGCAGCGTCTCGACTGGGAGGAGGCTGAGCGCAAGCGTGAAGCCGAAGAGCACGAACGCGAAATTCGCAAACTGAAAGCGCAAGCTTTGGCCGATCTGCGCGCCGCGGAAGCCAAAGCCAACGCCGGCGAGGGACCTGCTCCCGGAAAAGTGGAAAAGTGGTGGGAGGGCCCCAAGCCCGATGGCCACACCACCGGCAACTTGACGCGCGTAGATTGCGTAGGCCGGCAGCTTCGGCTGGTCATTGAAAGCGGCGATCACAAGCTCACGCGCTTGCTGGTCCGCGATCCTTCTAATCTCGCCATTCTCGGCGGTGGCGATCAGAAGCTGGGCTGTGGCGTGCAAAAGCCGCGGCAAGTCACCGTCGAATACTTCGCCAAGCGCAACGCGCAACGGGCAACCGTGGGAGAAGTGGCCACCATCCAGTTCCAGTGATGGAGATCGCGCACCGCAGACGTTGGCTTGTCACTGGCGTTTTCTTCTTATCCTCGAGCATCAACTATCTCGACCGGCAGTCACTCGCCACCGTCGCACCGCTGTTTCGCGCCGAGTTTCATTTGAACAATGCGGAGTACGGCTGGATCCTGGCGGCGTTTTCCGTGACCTACGCCACAGCGGCCCCGTTTGCCGGGCTGCTGATCGATCGCATCGGTCTGAACCGCGGCATCACAATGGCCATCGGACTTTGGTCGCTTGCGGGAATCACCACCGGATTCACTCGCGGATTGGGTGGACTGGTAGCTTGCCGCGCGTGGCTCGGCCTCGCCGAAGCCGGCGGAATTCCGGCGGCGGGCAAAGCCATGCACGAATACCTGGCGCCCGCGGAGCGCGCTCTCGGCAACGGCTTGAATCAGGCGGCCGTGTTTCTGGGCGCTATTCTGGCGCCGCCCGTAGCCACGTGGCTCGCCGTGCGCTATCACTGGCGAGCGGCGTTTGTCGTAACCGGCGTGGCGGGCCTTCTCTGGATTCCCGTCTGGAACTGGGTCGCGCGTGGCGCTCCGCCCGCGAGGAAATCGGCGATAGAGCCGCTCGCGCGCAGCCTGGCCATCTTGCGCGAGCCGCGCTTGTGGGGATTCATCATCGCCAACGCGCTCAGCATGGTGACGTACTCGCTGTGGAGCAATTGGACCACCCTATACCTGGTGGAAGTCAACAAGCTTACGTTTGTGCAGGCGGCCTACGTTGCTTGGCTGCCGCCGCTTGCGGCTATGGTAGGTGGCTTTGCGGGCGGCTGGCTCTCGTTCCGATGGGCACGGGCCGGCGTGGATCCCGTCGCGGCTCGCGCGCGAGTATGCCTTCTGTGCGCGCTGGCGGGCCTGGTGGCGATTGCCGTTCCGTTCGCGCCCAACGCGGCCTGGGCGATGGCCGGAATCTCCCTCAGCATTCTCGCGGTCTCAGCGTTCAGCGTGAATCTTTACACCATGCCGCTCGACATCTACGAGGCCGCGCGCGCCGCCTTCGCGGTATCCTTACTGGTCTCCGCTTATGGCGCGATGCAGGCCGTCGCCTCACCACTGCTCGGCGCTCTCATCGATCGCTACGGTTATATGCCGGTTTGCGCGATCGCCTCCGTCACGTCACTCGCGGCATACGCCGTGCTGCGCGCTACCGGCGCCGTCTCCCCCCTATCGCGCCAGCCGTAGCGGTTTCGGCCCGGGGGCGCTGCGCTTCGAAACCATGCTCAGCCCGGAGAGAATCACAGGATTCTCACGCAAAGCGGAGTGCAGCCGCACCTCGCGAATCGCGACTCCCAACCGTGGGTTGATCCACTCGAACGCGAAATCCGCACGGCCGTCGCTGCGCGGTTCGATCTGCGCCTCGTATGCCACGCTTCGCGGCGTCGGACTGCGCAGCCAGTCCTCTTCCAGGATGTTCACGCCATACCGCACAGGAACCGTTTGGACGAAACCGTCCACATACTCGACGTCATACCATCCCAGCAGTTCCGCCGTATCGGCGAAGTTCCAAGTAGCATCGTAGGCAGGCTGGTTGCGCCCGCGCTTGCGGCACGCGTGGTGAAAAATGAGGCTGCTCACGTCCGCGCCGGCCTGCACCGGCCCATCGGCATTCATCGGCAGTCGCACTGTTGCATTGTCGCGGCTCGGCAGCGGCTCGGCGCTGAGCCGGCTCCGGACCTCCGGCAGCAGCTCCTGCACCATCACCGCAAGCTTTGACATATCCGGCCGGTCGGTCGACCAGAGCAAATTCGCGCTGCCCAAAATGGTGAGCATGATGTCTTTGCCAAGATTCAATTCAGTCGTCGCAGCCCAGGACGATGGCGCCGCGCCCATGATACCGCGCCGCGCCACACGCTGATCGAAATCGGTTATGTGCGGCTCGAAATTTCCGAACACCTGGCTGAATCCCCACTCCGAAAGATCGGCTTCGTTTTTCCTGCCGATCCCGCTTGCATTGAGGTCCTCATCGGCGTGGCTGTCCCAAAACCAATTGAAGATCAGAATGTCCTTCGGGATAAGCCGCTTCACTTGCTCGGCGGAAAGAGCGCCGGGCATGTCGTAGGGCTCACCGCCGTGATTTTCGTTGTGCTTGACCTTCTTGCCGCGCAGCGCCTCGATGAGGTGGTCGCCATACATCGCGGTCTCCACCCCCTTGGATCGCAAATGCGCATAGATGCGGTTCACGTCCGCGGCATAGAGTTCGGTCGGGTCCTTTCCCTTGCAGCGTGGGCAGACGCCGAGCGGCATGCGCCACTCATCGTGGCCAATGTGCACCATGGCCGGCTTCATCACGTCGATATACTCATCCAGCACATCGAACAACAATTCGTAAACGCGAGACTCCGATGGGCAGTAAGTATCGGGCCATTCGGCGTCCTGGATTTCCGCCAGTTCGCGGTGCCGGGTCAGCAGGTAATAGCTGTGCGTGAGTGACGGGATCTCCGGAATCACGTCGATGTGAAGCTGTCGCGCGTATGCCACCAGCTCCGCCACTTCTTGTTTATCGAGAACCTCGCCGTCTGCGGTATCCGCGTTAGCCGAATCCTGGAATTGGCGGCCAGGACCGAAAGATCGCTCGCGGCGCGTGTCTTTCATGTTTTTACTGAATTCGATCCAGCCCGCGTTCAATTCCGGATGGCGGTCGAAGCGCATGGCGGCATTCATTTCCAGAATCAGCTTGTTGTACTTGTACAGTGCCATCACATCGCGCGCGAAACGTTTGAAGTACGCTATGTTTTCGTGCCCCGGCAGGTAAAGCTTCACGCCGCGAAACGGCAGCAACGGCCAGTCGCGAATCCGCGCGCCGTGAATGCTCACGCCATCCGGCCCGCGCTCGATTAATTGCCGCAGCGATTGCAGACCATAGAACGCGCCGCTTGCATCCGTGCCAGCCACCACCGCTGCGCGTCCATTGACCTCCAAAACATAACCCTCGCTCTCCACCGGCGGCTGGGCATGTCCGCTGAGGTATTGCTGCACGAGAGAGTTCGCCATGGACCCAATAAGGATAAACGCCCCATCCGCCGGCAAAGCTGACACCGTCCTCGTGTGAAGCGCGACGCCGTACCGATCACTCAACTCCGCGGTAAGAAACCGGGCAAGAAACAGGTCGTCCGCCGTAGGAGCGCTTGGCAACAGGATGGGAACGTCTTCGCGCAACTTCAGGCGTTCGGTCAAGACCTCGAACTGCCGCGGTTTGGGAAAAACCACCGGCGCGGCGGCCCGCCAGGAACTCGCGCCGGCCAGTAGCAGCCACGCCAACGCTGGAAGTTTATTCACTTCGGTTACAGTACGCCGTACTTGGCAAACACATCGCGCAGATAGGCGCCGGCCATCAACTCGGCCCGCGTGGTGTTTTCCCGGCTGGCTTTGTCGGTAGCCAGGCGAACTACCTCATCAGCCACTTGCGCCGGAATCGCCACCACGCCATCGAAATCGCCGACGATCAGATCACCTGGTTCCACCAGCACGCCGCCACACTCCACTGGGACGTTGTAGTCCACCACCACGCCGCGCCCCTTCGAATCCACGGGCTTGAATCCGGCGGCAAACACCGGAAACCCCAGACTCAAGATCTTCTTCACGTCGCGAATCAAGCCATCGATCACCGCACCTCGCGCTCCCCGCGCCTTTGCCGCAGTCGACAGCAACTCTCCCCACGGCGCGTTGCGCTTGGATTCGCCGGTCGCGACCACCACGACTTCACCCGGCAGAATGCTATCCACCGCTTCGATTTCCTTCGCATACGGATTCTCCTGGATATGGTACAGGTCCATGCAAAGAATGGTGCGCGCACGCCCGGCCACCACCGTATTCGGCTCCAGAGGCCGCAGATGCTCGCGCATCGCGCGGTCGCGGACACCTACTTCATCCAGGGCATCTGACAAGACAGCCGTGTAGAGATTGCGCGTGATGTGCTCGAAAAGAACAGAGTCACTGGCAGTCTCAGAGGTCAAGAAATGAATCTCCTGGCATGGGATCAGCCTGGATTATACATTTCCCGGCGGGTTCGGTGTTCCCGCTTTCTGAAGACCATGATCGAAGCGCTAGAACACTCGCCGTGTAGTCGGCGTTACCTATTCGTACCGCAGAGCCACCACGGGATCCACCCGCAAAGTGCGCCGCGCCGGCAAGTAGCTTGCCAGAAACGACACCGCGATGAACAGCACCGCGACTGAAGCGAACACCACCGGATCGGTTGGCTTTACGCTGAATAGCAGGCTGGCCATCAGGCGAGTAAGCCCGTAGGCGGCGGCTAGACCCACCACGATCCCTACGCACGCCAGCGTCATGGCCTGCCGCACGATCATGTTCCGCAACATCGGGCTATCCGCGCCCAGCGCCAGGCGAATGCCGAATTCGAGCGTGCGCTGCCCTACTGAGTAAGCCATTAACCCGTAGAGACCGATCGACGAAAGCAGGATTGCTACCACGGCGAAGATACCCAACACCAGCGTGTTGAACTGGTCGCGCGCCGTAGATCCGATGACGATCTGGTCCATGCTGCGGATGTGCGCCACCGGCAGGTCCGCGGCATTCTGAAATGCCTGCTGGATGGGCGCCGAAACCGAGAACGGCGCCACCTTGGTGCGCACCACCCAACTGAGCGGCATGAAGCGGTTGTTCAGCTCCATATAGGAATCCAACACTTGTGCCAGGGGCACGAAAGTGGCCGGGAAAGGATCGTTGTTGAGGCCGCCATCGCGCGCGTCACCCACGATTCCGATGATCTCGCGCGGCGCCTGCGCGAAATCGGGACCCATTCCCGAGCCGATTATGAGCCGCTGGCCAATGGGGTCCGCATTCTTCCAATAGCGCTTGGCCATGGCTTCGTTAATGATCACCACTTGGGGCGCGCCGGCGTCGTCACGCTCCGTGAAGGCCCGGCCGCGCTTAATCGGGATCTTGAACACGTCAAAAAAGCGTGCAGTCACGTAATTCCAGGACGCACCCCCATGGTCGCGACCGTCAGTCAAAGGGCGCCCCTGGATGACGAATCCCAGGCCCAGTCCGCCCTGAAGAGGCAGATAGGACGTTGCAGCCGCGGCCTCCACGCCAGGAATAGCGTGGATACGCTGGAGCGTTTCACGGGTCATGGTGGCGATGGCCGCTGTGTGGTTAAAATGCGTCCCCGTGAGAGAGGTGTCCATGGTCAAGACATTGTGTGGGTCGAAACCGGGTGCCACGCTACGCAGTGCAGAGAACGTCCGGATGAGCAGGCCCGCGCCCACCAGCAGCACGATCGCCAGGGCCATTTCCACCACCACAAGCAGCCCGCGCGCCTTGTTCTGGCGTAAGCTGGAGCCGGACCGCGAACCGCTTTCCTTGAGCGTAACGTTGAGATCGGTCCGGGAAGCCTGTATCGCCGGAAACAGCCCGAACAGGATGCCGGTAGCCAGCGACAGCAGCAGGGTGAAGGCAAGAACCCTCCAATCGAGAGTAACGTTGGCGCCATCCGGTCCGATGCGCGGGATGTCGCCGGGGTTCACGGCCAGCAGCGCGCGCACGCCCACGGCGCCGATTGCCAGGCCCAGAATGCCACCGATCGTGGAAAGCAGCACGCTTTCGGTGAGCAACTGGCGGACAATACGTCCGCGCCCCGCGCCGATAGCGGCCCGGATGGCGAGCTCGCGGGAGCGGCCCATGGCCCGGGCCAGCAGCAGGCTGGCGACGTTAGCGCAAGCGATCAGCAGCACGCAACCAACCGCGCCCAGCAGAACGTACAGAGCGGTCCGCACGTTGCGCACAAGAAGCTGTTGCATGGGCTCAACTGAGAAGCTCATCCTGGCTTCCATGGCGCCTGGGTACCGGCGTTTGAACTGCTGACCGGCTAAATCGAGGGCGGCTTTGGCGGAGTTCAGCGAGACGCCCGGCTTCAGGCGCGCGGCGGCCTGGAAGAAGTGCCCCTGGTTCGTACTGTTCGGGTCAGCCTGGAACGGAAGATAGATGTCCGGCATGGGGTCGAATGTGAAACCCGAGGCCAGCACGCCGATGACGGTGTACGATTCACCGCCGAGCGTAAGATTTTTGCCCACAATGGCTGGGTCTGAGCCGAACCGGCGCTGCCACAGTCCATTGGACAGCACGATGACGTTGGCCCCGCGCGGCCGGTCTTCATCCGCCGTGAACGTGCGCCCAACCGCTGCGTGCGCTCCGAACAGATGGAAGAATTCATACGAAACGTGGATGCCCTTAAGCTGCTCAGGGTGATCGCCCCCGCTCAAATTCAGACCTGGGCCGCCAGGGTCGAAGGCGCTGACATCTTCCAGTACCTTTGTTTGCTGGCGCCAGGTGTTGTATTTGGGCACGGAGGCGCCTGGAAAACCGCCTTGCGGAGTGCTGGTCAGCAGCGTCACGATGCGCTCTGGCTCAGGAAAGGCCAAAGGCTTCAGCAGCACCGTATCGACCACCGAGAAAATGGCGGTGTTCGCGCCGATTCCCAACGCCAAGGCCGATATTGCCGCGATGGTGAAGGCAGGGCTCTGCCGCAGAAGGCGGAAGGAGTGCTTCAGGTCCATCCAAAAGGTTTCCATGAGGACATTAGACGCCAAAACGCTCCAAATGTGCCGGCACCATGGGAACTGCCCTCCCACCCCGTAACCGTTTCCTCCCGGCGGAGTATAAGAGTCTATGGACCCATTGACCAAGGACGTCCGTTTCGCCCTGCGCATGATCCGCAACAGTCCGGCCTTTACAGCCGCCGCGGTTCTGACGCTGGCGCTTGGGATCGGCGGCACCACTGCCATATTTAGCTTCGTTGATGCCGTTCTCCTCAAGCCTCTGCCGTTTCCTGGCGCCGAACGGATTCTCAATGTCTGGGAGAAGCCGCCCGGAAGCGACCGTAACGGAATCTCGACGCTGAATTTTCTCGATTGGAAAAATCAAAACACGGTTTTCACGGCCATGGCGGCCCAGACCTGGGGCTCCGTAACGTTGACCGATGCCGATGTACCAGTGGAGCTGCGGAACGGACGCGTGTCGGCGCCTTATTTCGAAATCTTCGGCGCCAAACCGATGTTGGGCCGCACCTTTGCGCCCGATGAGGATCAACTCGGAAAGCAATACGAGGTGATCCTGAGTCACCGCGTGTGGCAGAGCCGGTTTGGAGCGGATGGCAACATCATAGGCCGCAGCATCCGGCTAAATGGCGCTCCCTACACGGTGATTGGCGTGATGCGCCCCGGGACTTTCGACCGGGAATGGCAAGACGTGTGGACGCCGCTGGCCTTCAGGCGTGAGGAGATGACGCGCGATTATCACTGGATGATCTCGTGGGCGCGGCTGAAGCCCGGCGTGACCCTGGAGCAAGCGCGCGAGCAGATGAAAGCCATCGCGGCTCGCATCGAGCGCGCGTATCCTCAGTCCAATAAAGGATGGAGCGCCACCGTTGACCGGTACCAGGACCGCATGGTGGATGACCGCCTGCGCCGGTCTCTTCTTCTGCTGCTCGCCGCAGTCGGGGCTGTGCTGTTGATTGGCTGCGTCAACCTCGCCAATTTGCTGCTCGTGCGCGGCGCTGGGCGCGAGCGCGAAGTCGCGATCCGGTCGGCTCTGGGCGCGGGTCGCGGACGGCTGGTGTGCCAGTTCCTCACCGAGAGTGTCTTGCTGGCCGGCCTGGGAGGAAGTGCTGGCATCGCGATGGGCTGGGGGCTGATGCTCGGTCTCAAAGCGCGGATACCTCCCTTCCTCCTGCCCGCTGAAGCCGACGTTGCGCTCAATGGCCAGGTGCTGCTTTTTGCGGCGGCGATCGTTATCGTCACTGGAATCCTGTTTGGCATCGCTCCAGCGCTCCACAGCTCGCGGGCTGATCTAGTCGGCTCACTCAAAGAAGGTGGTCGCGGAACGACATCCGCCCTTAGCAGAATGCGCGTTCGCAATGTTCTGGCGGTGGCTGAGATTGCACTGGCGTTTATTCTGCTCTCCGGCGCGGCTCTGCTGGTCCGCAGCTTTTACCGGCTCCAGCAGGTCGATCCCGGCTTCGACTCAACCAACGTCATCACAATGCAGCTTCCCATGACGTCCGAACAGTACCCCGATGGACCGCGTATCATCAGCTACCTGGGGCAGGTGTTGGAGAAACTGCGGGCAGTACCTGGTGTGCGCGACGCCGCCACCACCGGTGCTCTTCCACTCGAAGGCTGGCCGGATGGGATGCCTTTTCTGATCGAAGGGCGTTCGTTTGTTGACATCGCCAACCGGCCCGACTGCGGTTTCAAACCAGTGAGTCCGTCTTATCTTTCCGCGCTTGGAATGCGGCTGGTCAAAGGCCGCTGGCTCGCGGAGAGCGACACTTCCGGTGCTCTACCCGTAACGGTCATCAATGCGACCATGGCCAAACGTGATTTCAAAGACCAAGACCCCATCGTTAAGCGCATTCTGATTCAGCAGATCATTCCCGGCCAGCCGGCGCTGGGTCCGGAAATCCCATGGCAAGTTGTCGGGGTCGTCGCAGACGAGAAGGCGCACAACCTTGAAGGTTCAAGCGCGGGCCTGTATGTCTCGTACAAGCAAAGTCCAAGTACGAACGCTGCGCTGGTGGTACGCGGGGCCATGGACCCCACGCATCTAATTAAGTCCATCGAGACGGCCATCTGGCAGCTCAACAAGAATCAGGCGCTCGACGATATCAAGACGCTGGAGCAGATCAAATCGGATTCTCTGGGCGACAATCGATTGCGCGCCATATTAGTGGGCACCTTTGCGGCACTCGCACTGCTGCTTGCCGCCATCGGAGTCTACGGCGTCATCTCGTACTCTGTGGCACAACGGACGCACGAAATTGGAGTCCGGGCGGCTCTGGGGGCAAGCCACTGGGATCAGCTCAGCCTGGTGCTGAAGACTGGAATGAGTCTAACGGCGGCCGGTCTGGCGATTGGAGTTTTGGGGGCGCTCGGCCTTACGCACTTGTTGTCGAGCCTCTTGTTTGGCGTCAGTCCGCGAGATCCGGGGACCCTGCTCCTGGTCAGCGGCCTATTAGCAACCGTCGCAGCCACGGCGTGCTACATTCCGGCGCACCGCGCGGCGCGCGTTGATCCCGCCGTCGCCCTACGGCACGAATGAGCGCGGTGCGCTGCCGCCATTCGGTTTTCATTCGCGGCCGAAATATCGGTCGGCGCTTGAAATAATCCCAATCCCTGGGCCATGCATTTCTGGATCTGCTCCGGCTTCCAGGCCAATCTGCTTAACCTGAAGAACTGTTCCCTTTTGCACAGAGTTTTCGACCCGCTTTTGGTTGAATTGATGTGGAATCTCAGCAGGACAACGAGATGCCAGTTCCATCTCAGAGTCCGTGAAGTTTCGCCTAGTGAATGCAAGGCACATCGGTGTCGTTCAGGATTGACATGACTGGAAAAAGCTTTCGAGCCGGACAGACGATCGAACGCACCAACGTCGAGGGAAAACCAATAAGAAACAAATTATTGTCGGCAACGCCCGATAGTGAATACAAGTTGATCCGTCCTGACTTGACGTACATCAATCTGCCGTCTCATCTCAGCCTTCATGAGCCGGCCCAAAAGATCGAGTTCGTCTATTTCCCGAACCGAGGAATGGTTTCTCAAGTTGTCGTGACCAAAGACGGTCGAACCGTGGAAGTGGGCGTTGTGGGTAAGGAAGGCTGCGTTGGGACGGGATTGGCGGTCGTCTCGAACAGAAGTTCAGTGCGTGAAATAATCCAAATCGCCGGCGATGGCTTCCGAATGAGGGGGGATGCGCTCGAACGCATTCTGCAGTCGGCTCCGCAGTTGCAATTGATATTGAACCGCTATACGGGGCTTCAAGGAATGCAAGTCGCACAGACTGCGGCGTGCAATCGGCTGCACGAGATAGAGCAGCGTCTGTCGAGGTGGCTGCTGATGACTCAGGACAGGGTGGATTCCGGAGTGCTTCCGATCACCCATGATTTCATTGCGACCATGATGGGTACCGACCGATCCACTGTGAGCTTGTCGGCAGCCCTACTGCAAAAGAAGGGAATTATAGAATACGTGCGAGGAGCAGTAAAGATTGTGAACCGCAGGAAGCTCGAAAAATCCGCATGTGAGTGCTACGACGTCATTCAGCAGTTCGAGGACGACCTCGGATTGAGATAGCAATTCTTGTCAATGTTGGATACCCCACAGACAGCAACCGCTTTCTATCGCTAAAGTTTAGGTTTCGTCTTTTAAACAAGCAGAACCGCAGCAGATCGTAAGGTGTGCTAGGGAGGCCATGCGCCGCGAACTGGTATGGATCGAACAACAGCGTTTTGTGGGCTGGGGTTGCTCCGAATGTGCTTGGGTGTTCAATCCTTCGGGTATACCCACCGGTAATTCGCTCGATGAAATGAAGCGGAACTACGAGCTGCGCCGCGATAAGGATTTTGCAGCTCATCTTTGCGCCGAACACCCTAGAGCCAAGAACACGAAAGGTTAAGTTTTATGACGGCGCTGACACGGAATCTTACTTGGTCGACACTCAGGAACCGCCGAGCCCCGAGCACCGGCCGTCATGAAACCGATATCGGTCGGCGCCGCGCGCCAGCAGCAGGCACGTCAACGTTGGAAGTTTGCTCACGCTCGCCGCTTTGCACTCTCGCTATCTGCCTTTCATTCGCGTCCATTCGCGTGCATTCGCGGCCAAACTTCAGTAGATCGTCTTCACCTTCGGAACCACCGCCGTTCGTCCCAGCGGCTCCAGGTATTGGCGCGCACCGGCCGTCATGAAACCGATATCGGTCGGCGCTTGAAACAATCCGAATCCCTGGGCCATGTATTTCTGCACCTGCTCCGGCGTGGCGGCTGGGCGGCCCGCAACTTTCCCGTGCTTCTTCGCGGCCGCAACCACTTTCTCAGTCGCCGCGTGTAAAGCCGGATGGTCCTGGTTCCCACGCAGCCCCAGTGAAAACGACAGGTCGCTCGTTCCGATGAACATCACGTCAATGCCCGGGGTCGCGGCGATCGCCTCTACATTCTCCACCGCGCGCGCCTCCTCGATGATCACGATCACCACGACGTTCTCGTCCGCTGAATCGGCATAGCCGTCCGGCCCGTTCGGCCAACTGAATCGCGCCAGCACCGCGCCCGAGCCTCTGCGCCCGGCCATGGGATACCGGCACGCCGCCGCAGCCTGCGCCGCCAGCTCGGGCGTGCTGGTGAACGGAAAAATCACGCCGCATACGCCGGCATCAAGCACACGCTTCGCCGTCCACAACTCGTTCACCGGCACGCGCGCAAACGGCAGCGCCTTCAATCCGCGCGTCGCCAGTACGATATTTCGCACGGTTTCCAGTGTGATGGGCGAGTGCTCCATCTCCAGCCACAGAAAATCAAATCCCAGGGCAGCCGCCTGCGCCGCCATATCGACGTTCGCCGCCGTAATCGTCACCGCAATCACCGGCTCCCCGGCGCGCAGCCGCTGCTTCACCGGACTCGTCCACGTTTGTTCGCTCATTTTTTGATCAGCCATACCTCCGAAACCTGGCATCCGCGGCCGTTACCTCCCAAACCAGGCTCGCCGTACCAGGCAAGATCCAGTTCACCATGTTCCGTGGCTTCGTGGGGGATATCGAATTCGAGCGGACGCAACGGCGTCGGCTTTTCCATGAGGCCATGCACTTCCCATTTTTCACCGGCCACCAGCCGTATCTTGCGCCGCGGATTTTCGCCCGCGTAAACCACACGAATCTTGTACCGCGCAGCGCGATCGAGGCCGTCATAGTGCATCCGCAGCGGCGTGTCGTAGCGCGATTCCGCGTTGTCCCACCAGGATCGCCGCCGCGTCCCCGCCGGGCCGAACCCGATCAGCGTGCTTTCGTCTCGCACCAGGTGCGGCTGGCGCGCGGTATCGCCAAGGTCATCGTAGAAACCGCCCGGCCCGGCATCGGTCCAGTGCAAAATCTCGTGGAGGCCTGCCAGACGCTCCGATTGGGTAGGTGCCGCCCGCAGCTCCCGAAAGCGTTGCTCCAGCCACAGCCGGTTATTCAGCGGAGCATCCAGTGTGTCGAGTGTCGCCCCGCGATCCACCGCAATGGCCTTGTAGCGTGCGACGCTCAGTTGCATACGGATGCTCTGGAACAGCGCCTCCGCCAGTTCAAACACGCGCGCCCGCAAATCCACGGCTACCCGGTCCGACACCGCCCTGTGCAGAATCGACTCTGCGTTCGCCATCGCGCGCTCGGTTCCAAATTCACCGGCTTTTTCGAGTGCGTTCATCGCCTGGCGTTCGAGATCGGTTTCATACGCGAGCCGCCGCCGCGTGTAGGCGTCGTAGTAAGCCCTGTACAGCCCCTGCTGGAAACGCCAGTCGGCGAGCATTTGTGGCGTGGCCGAATGTTCCAATTCCTGAAAATGCGCCAGCGTTCCCTCAACGCCGGTATTCGCGGCGAGTGGCCCTTTCCAGTCCCGTTCCAATTCCGCGAGGCCTTGCGCGAAGCTCTCGCCATACCGTTCGCTGACGAAATAGCGCCCGAACTGGCCCAGAACGTCCTCGACCTTCGCTTCCGGATTCCAACCCAGCGCGCTCCACACGAACTTGTTCACATCGTCATTGCAGCCTTCCGAATACGTGATGAAGCCGATCGTGTATGGCGCCGTCCGCCGGAAGATCTCGGCTTCGCCCGTTGGACGCGGATTGATCACCTCACGGCCCTCGGTGACCGAGTAGGCCACATCCCAATCCGGCACAGGATACTGGCACTGGCGGCTATGCGTGATGTCCGGATAGTGGCGAATCGGATAACGCTTCGGAACCGCGGCCCGTACCTGCTCCAGGCTGTCGCGTATTTGCGGGCCATAAACCACGCCGCTCAACCACGCCGGCTCGCTCTTGAGGATCAAGTAAAACTCATCCAGCCACGCCTGGTTGAATCCCTGCGGCGAGACCCACATCTGCGCCTTCGGGTGATAGCGGTGAAGTACGGCGGTTTGCTTATCGAGGAGCGCCATCAGGACCTTGGGTTCCGTGTGGCCAGGGTCACCGCCCGGAACGAACACAGCATCCACGCGCGGCAGCTTTCGGAACACCTCGCCCCATTCCTCGAGCGCGGCGTTGACGGTCTTCGGATCGGTGTAATCCGTGTCCATCGCCGGATACCAGATCCAGACATCCAGCCCGTATTCATCGGCCAGATGCGACATCTCGGTCATCATGCGCATGGGTGGCAGCGGAAAGTGGGGGCTGTCCGCGTCGTCATCGGAGCGCGGCGGAATCAATTCGATGGCATTGGTCCCGAAAACCGCCAGATCCCGGATGTATTGCTCCCAAACCGGCACAGACCAGCCATCGTAGGAATTGGTCTTGGGTCGATAGCCGAGCTGGTGGCCGCGAAGCCCATACTTCGGCGCGCTCGTTTCTCTCCAGCCATCGGCAATGCTGACTGCGCCGCGCCCCATGCGGAGTTCCCGCAGCAGCCTGCCGACGCCGAACAGCACACCGCGCGCGTCGTTCCCGGTTACGCGCACCGAGCCGTCGCGCACCTCGATGTGGTAGCCCTCCGCCGGCGCCTCCGATTTTTCCGAGATTTCGATGCGAACACCCTCGGCGGTGCGTTCGACCGGCCAACGGATCCCGGTGCGCTTTTCCACCTCCTCCACCAGCACGGTGACAGCTTTCAGATTCGGTGGAGCGACAATCGTTGCACCGGTGAGATCGAGGGCCATCGCCTTTATGGGAAACACTGCCAACGCCGCGATTGCCGCTGCCCGTCCACGCATTGGCAGGATTCTAACACGTGAGTCTGTTCGCGCACCGCCAGTACCGTTGGGCCTTTTCACGCAAGGCAGAAGGCGATTATTCTCATTTTTTTCTTGTACTTGCGCGTTGGAAGATCGCGTGCGCGGCGGTTTTTGGGAAGGAGAACGCGATGCGGATCTTCAAGTTGTTGGCGGTGGTGCTGGTGCTCCTCGGGGGCGTGAAACTGGTTCTGAGTTCAACAGAGCCCGAAGTTCAGCCCACACCGGTGATGCGTACGGTCAGCCCTGAGACGGTCAAAGCGGGGGAAATTGCCACCGTTTCCGGCGAGTACCTGGACAAGTCTCGAGTTGGCGACCTCTTTCTGACCAACGCCCAAGGCGATATTAAGGTTCAGATCCTGGAGCAATCGGCTTCCGCGATCAAATTCAGAGTGCCTGCTAAAGCCGCGCCCGGCCGCTACAACCTGTTGGTTTTGTTGGTCGACATCGAGCCGAAACTCATCGAGGAGCCAGCCCGCCTGACGGTCGAGTAGATTACTGTTACCTGAGTTCGGCCTGATAATCGTCGTCGCCGTCCCCAGAAAATACCTGCTTGCAAACGGCGCCTTACAGAAGTAAAGTTTCACAATATGGCATTCTGTGCAAATTGTGGCAGCCAAGTGGATGGGCGCTTTTGTCCCAAGTGCGGGGCTGCCATCAACGTAACGGGTGGTAACGTGGGAGCCGCTGCGGCTCCTACTCAAGCGCCGGTTGCTCCAACTGCGGCCGGCTTAACGGACAACGTGGCCAGCGCGCTTTGCTACGTGTTTCTGCTGGGAATCTTGTTCCTGATACTGGCACCTTACAACCAAAACCGAAAGATTCGCTTTCACGCGTTTCAGTCGATTTTCCTCGTCGTGGCGTGCTTTGCCGTTTGGATAGTGCTATCCATTGCCATGGTCGCGATGGGGGGAATGGGAATGTTCTGGGTTTTTCTCCCGGTGCTTTGGTTGGTTCGGCTGGGATTTTTTATCTTGTGGCTTTTCGTGATCATCAAAACCTATCAGGACCAAAAGGTGGTTTTGCCGATCATCGGACCCATGGCCGAGCAGCAGGCCGGGAAATAGAAACTCCCGACGGCCTCCTCGAAGGAGGTTGGCATTATGGCGGTTTGTCCCAATTGTGGCGCTACGCTCGATGGCGGACAGTGTTCCCACTGCCAGCCCGTGATTGCGGACAACATCGCGAGTGCCCTTTGCTACCTCCTGCTGGGTGTCACGGGTGCGCTTTTGCTGTTCATCGAGCCATACAGTCACAACCGGCGGGTGCGCTTCCACGCGTTCCAGTCGATCCTGGTGAACCTGGTCATCATTGTTTTCTGGGTGGCGATCTCGCTCGCGGGCCGGCATGTGGCTTTGCTGCTCAGCCCGTTGTTCCTGCTGGGCTGCCTGGTGCTTTGGCTGACCCTCATCTGGACCGCGTGGCAGGACAATCGCCTGGTGTTGCCCGTGATCGGCCCGATGGCCGAAAAGCAGGCGTAAACAGAAGCCGCCGGTATCCGGACGCGAGCGCACGGCGTCAAAGCATTGTGAAAATTTTTTGGGTCCTCCTCCTGCCGGCCGCGTTAACGGCCGATTCGATACCCCGGATCGGCTCTATCGATTATTACGGCATTCGAAAAGTCCCGGAAAGCCATATTCAGAAAGCGTTGGGCGTGGCCGTCGGCGATCCGCTGCCATCCTCCAAGGGCGACGTCGAAGATCGTCTCGCGGAGGTTCCCGGTGTCGTGCTGGCGCGCTTGGAAGCGGTGTGCTGCGATGGCAACCGCGGCATGCTGTTTGTGGGGATCGAAGAAAAAGGCGCGGCGCACTTCGAATTGCGCACGCCGCCCGCAGGCGATGTCACGTTGCCGAAAGAGCTCAGCGATCCCTACCAGGACCTGGTCGCGGCGATTGAGCGAGCGGCGCACCGCGGCAGCACGGCCGAGGATTTGACGCATGGGCACCCGCTGGCGGCCGATCCCGATGCGCGGGCTATGCAGGAGGGTTTCGTGCAGCTTGTGCCGCAACACCTGCTGCAGATTCGCGACGTTCTGCGGAACTCCGCGGACCCGGACCAGCGAGCCATGGCCGCCAGTCTCATCGGATATGCACGCGAGAAAAGCGCGGTTGTAGGCGATCTGGAATACGCCATGCAGGACCCCGACGAAAACGTGCGCGGCGACGCCATGAGCGCGCTCAGCGCCATCGCGGTGTTGGCGAAAAAACAGCCGGAACTCACTATCCACATATCGCCTACCTGGTTTGTCGAAATGCTGAACTCGGTTGTTCTGAGCGACCGCATCAAGGCGGCGAAGGCGCTGGTGAACCTCACCGACGCCCGCCCCGCTGGCACGCTCGATCTGCTGCGGGAACGAGCGCTACCGGCTCTTGCGGAGATGGCGCAGTGGCACAGCCTGCCCTACGCATTGCCGGCGTTCCTATTGCTGGGGCGCGTGGGCGGATTCAGCGACAAACAAATCCAGGACCGCTGGACCCGAGGCGACCGCGAGGCGTTCGTGCGCGAGGTCATCGCACACGGCAAGAAAAAGCGTGGATAGGATCGGATAGGACGAGGCTGGTCCCGGCTGGCCATCGAACTATCGTGCCGGACGCGCGCGTGAATGACATTGTTCGCGGCAAGCGCGCGGTTACCGCGGACACCGCGCTCCGCTTGGCTCAGCACCGGTCGCGTGTCATCACTCAGCCGGGGCGTCAGCGCCGACGGGCCCAGACAATCGGGGTCTGCACGGAGTCCGAATTCGTATTTCCGACAAGCTCCGTGCCCGGCCCTACAACGATTTGCGCGAACGCCTGTGGGGTCGGGCACGCCCGGCCCCATTTGCTCTCAGGTTCCGGCTCAATCTCTACATTTTCACCGTGACCGTTTTGACTTCGGTGTACTGTTGCAGGCCGTACTCGCCGAGCTCGCGGCCCATGCCGGATTGTTTGAAGCCGCCGAAGGGCGCGGCCGCATCGAAAACGTCGTAGCAGTTCACCCACACCGTACCGGCGCGGACGCTGTTGGCGATAGCGTGGGCCTTGCCGATGTCGCGGGTCCACACCGCTGCCGCGAGGCCGTACATGGTGGAGTTGGCGCGCTCGACAACTTCGTCGAGATCCTTGAACTTGATGATGCTCATCACCGGACCGAAGATCTCTTCTTGCGCGATCTTCATGCCGTCGGAGACATCAGCAAACACGGTGGGGGCCACGAAGTAGCCGCGATCGCCGACGCGGCTGCCGCCGCACAATAGCGACGCGCCTTCCTGCTTGCCGGCGTCGATGTAGCCCATCACCTTATCGAACTGCGCCTGGTCGACTTGCGGACCCTGCTCGGTGGAGGCGTCGAATGGATCGCCGACGGTGCGGCGCTTGGCGCGCGCGACGCTCTTGTCGACAAACTCATCGTAGACCTTGGATTCGACGAAGAGGCGCGAGCCGGCGCAGCAGCATTGACCCTGATTGAAGAACAGAGCGAAGTGCGCGCCTTCGATGGCCTGGTCGAGATCGGCATCGTTGAAGACAATGTTGGGGCTCTTGCCGCCGAGTTCGAGCGTCACGCGCTTCAGATTGGTTCGAGCCGCGTTCTCCATGATCAGGTGGCCGACCTCGGTGGAACCGGTAAAGGCGACCTTATCGACATCCATGTGCTTGGCGATGCCAGCACCGGCGGTTGGACCGAACCCGGGCAAGATGTTCACCACACCTTCGGGGAAGCCGGCTTCAAGAATTAGTTCGCCAACGCGCAGGGCAGTCAGGGGCGTCTGCTCGGCGGGCTTCAGCACAACCGTGTTGCCAGCGGCCAACGCCGGGCCGAGTTTCCAGGCCTGCATGAGGAGCGGGAAATTCCATGGAATGATCTGGCCCACCACGCCCACGGGTTCGAGGCGCGTGTAGCAGAAATAATCTCCGGCGATGGGGATGGTTCTGCCTTGAATCTTGTCGGCCCATCCGGCGTAGTAACGGTAGCAGGCGATGGTCAGCGGCAGATCGGCGGCGCGCGCGACGGCGACGGGCTTGCCGTTATCGAGCGACTCCAAGCGGGCCAGCTCTTCGGCATTCTTTTCGATGAGGTCCGCAAGCTTGCTCAGCAGACGCCCGCGCTCCGAGGCGGACATACGCCGCCAAGGGCTCTTACTGTGAAATGCCGCGCGCGCGGCTCTGACTGCCCGGTCCACATCCGGTTCGTCGGCCTCCGCCACCTGGCAGATCTCTTCTCCGGTAGCGGGATTGATGGTGGCGAAAGTCCGGCCGGACTCGCTTTCGACCCATCGGTTATTAATCAGGAGCTTAGTCGCCTTGACAGCGATGTCGTTTGCAAGCGATGAAACAACGGTAGCCATACCCTCTCCTTCTACGTGTGCACAAACAGAGGCCCACCAGGCGCACGTGGCCCCCGGGTGGCATGTGATATTCAATCACCTCGCGGGCGGAGTTGCAAGGGCGGGCGTAGGCGTGCGTAGGCGGGCGTAGGAGGGAGGGGTCGAGGGAACCAGATATACGGACATGGCGAGCCAGGTTGTTGGGCGGCGTCGGCCGGCGCCCGAAACTCTACCGGCCCCGATCCTTTAGGCCGAGCTGCCGTAGAATCAGGGCGCAGAGGGAGTTCGGAATCTCAGTGTGCCTTGGAACTGGAGCAGAACGGTTTGTCGCCGGATTGAAATAGATGTCATGGGCGCCACTGGAGCGTTTCAAGACGCACCCGGACTGTTCCAGTTCTCGAATCAGCTCGCGGCGCTTCACGCCGGAACTTCGATTTCCTTGGTTTGAACGGTCGACGGTGCTGCGGTGGCGGCCTGATCTTCCAGCATTAACCGGTAGGCGTCGCGAATGCCATCTTCCAATTCCTGGAGGGTCGACCCTTGACTGAAAACTCCGGGCACCTGGGGTAAGCGGCCCACGTACCAGTCGCCGTCCTTCCAATAATCGAGTCGGAATCGAAGTGAATTCGGCATTAGAGTAAACAATGGTGGAGGCGGCGGGAGTCGAACCCGCGTCCGAGAAAGCCCGCCGTGAAGAGAACTACGTGCGTATCCGGCTCAAAGTTTTCAGCAGCGGCTTTAGAGCCGGCAAGTATGGCCGCTACCTAGCCCGATTGATCTCGACCTACGGCTCCGGACCGAAGCCTTTGGCCTATCCCGCAAAATGACGCTCACTGACCGCCGCGCGGGCTCAGCGGCTGGAGCGGCTGCTTAATTAATTAAGCAGCGTATGCAAACTGCGTATTGGCAGTTTTAGTTTTCCGATCGTTTAACGGGAGCTCGGAACCCGGCACGCCTCCCCACAACGATTCAATCCCGTCGAATCCGTTGCGCCCCCCTTTCTCCCCATTCTACCGCGAATCGGCGGATGTTATAGTCGAGAGCATGTTTCAAGTTCAGCGAAGCCCGGAAGTGCATGATGTGGTGGTGATTGGCTCGGGAGCGGGCGGCGGCACGGTAACCAAGGTGCTGACCGACGCCGGAATCAACGTTACGCTGCTCGAAGCCGGGCCGATGCTCAATCCAATGAAGGATTTCAAAGAGCATGTGTGGCCGTATCAGGTGGACCACCGTGGCGCCGGGCCGCACGCCGAGACGTATTTCGGCAAATCCCCCTGGGGTTTCGACTACTTCACGGCGCCGGCCGGGAACTGGACCTTGGATGGCGAACCGTACACCGTTGCGCCGGGATCGCAGTTCAAATGGTGGCGCGCGCGCATTATGGGCGGCCGCACCAATCATTACGGCCGCATCTCGCTGCGCTTTTCCGACTATGATTTCAAACCTTACTCGTTCGATGGACTGGGCACCGACTGGCCGGTGAGTTACGACGAGATGTCGCCGTACTACGACAAAGCCGAAGGATTTATCGGCGTCACCGGCACGAAAGAAGGCCTGCGTACCGCGCCCGATGGGAAATTCCTGCCGCCCATCGCGCCGCGCGTGCCTGAAGTGCTGATCCAGAAGGCCTGCCAAAGGCTGAACATTCCCTGCATTCCATCGCGCATGGCCATGCTGACGAAGCCGCTCAACGGGCGCGCCGCGTGCCACTATTGCGGCCAGTGCGGGCGTGGGTGCCACACGGCGTCAGCGTTCACGTCGAGCCAGGCAATGATTTTTCCGGCGATGAAGACCGGTAAGTTGAAAGTGATCACCGGAGCCATGGCGCGCGAGCTGATCACAGGCGACGATGGCACGGTCACGGCGGTTTCCTATGTGGACAAGGCCACCCGCACCGATAAGCAGATCCGATGCCGCGCGGTGGTGGTGGCGGCGAGCGCGTGCGAATCCGCGCGCCTGCTACTCAATTCCAAGTCGTCGCGATTTCCCGCCGGGATCGCCAACAATTCCGGCATGGTCGGCCGCAACCTGACCGATACCACGGGCTACGATCTCAGTGGCCACGTTCCGGCGTTGGATGGCCTGCCGCGTCACAATTCGGATGGCATCGGCGGCATGCACGTCTACATTCCGTGGTGGCTGCTGGACGACAAGAAGAAGGATTTTCCGCGCGGTTATCACGTCGAGGTCGGCGGCGGCTTCGGCATGCCGGAGATTGGCAGCTTTCACGGCCAGGATGGCTACGGCGCCGGGCTGAAATCCCGGCTTCGCTACGATTATGGCGCGTGGGTGGGCTTCTCAGGCCGGGGCGAGATGATTCCCAACGCGAATTCGTATTGCGAGATTGATCCGGGTACGGTGGATCAGTGGGGCATTCCCGTGCTCCGTTTCCACTTCCGCTGGACCGACCACGAGATCAACCAGGTGCACCACATGCACAATACGTTCAAGTCCATCATCGAAGCGATGGGCGGCACGGCGGAGCCGAAGCAATTTCCCACCCACAGTGTGGATGCGATGTCGATTGGCGGCGAGATCATCCACGAAGCGGGCACGGTCCGGATGCACGACGATCCCAAGCAAGGGCCGCTCAACCGCTGGTGCCAGGCGCACGAAGTGAAGAACCTGTTCGTGGCGGATGCCGCGCCGTTCCTGGGCAACCCGGATAAGAACGTGACGCTGACCATTGTGGCGCTGGCCTGGCGAACCGCCGAATATCTGGCGGAGGAAATGAGGAAAGGCAATGTCTGAAAGCATTTCCCGGCGAAATCTACTGCGCGGGTTGAGCATCTCGGCGCTGGCTTCGGGTGCGGGACTGGGCACGCTCGCTGCCGCGCAGCATGCGCACGATGCGGTGTCGGAAGACAAGAAAGCCACGAACGGCGAATACGTACCCAAGGCTTTCAACGCGCACGAGTACAAGACGCTCCAGCGTCTTTCCGACCTGATCATCCCGGCCGATGAGCACTCGCCGGGCGCTCTCGCCGCGGGTGCAGCGGATTGGATCGACTTCATGGCGAGCAACAGCCCGGAGCTAAGGGAAATCTTCACCGGCGGCATGGCGTGGGTGGATCACGATATGCAGCGCCGCTATGGCGCCGATTTCGTGGACGCGAAGCCCGATCAGCAGACGTCGATGCTAGACCTGATCGGCATCGAGAAAAACGCCGCACCCGAAAACGCAGCCGGCATCCACTTCTTCCACTGGGCGCGCAACCTGGTGCTGGACGCCTATTACACCAGCCCCATCGGAATCAAGGAACTCGGCTACATGGGAAATACGGCGGTGAGTGAGTTCCAAGTGCCCGAGGAAGCTTTGCAGTACGCGTTGAAGAGGAGTCCGTTCGCGTAGTAAAGTGACCGCCACGAAGAAACGCCGCTATCGGCGACTGTCTCCAGCCTTTTGGGGTTCAAGATGCCGGCCGGCGACCTCAGCGTACATAGCGTCGGGCGCAAGATCAATATCACCAGGCCAGGCGACCGCGCCGTAGTCGACAAAGACCTGCTCGAAAAACTTAACGTCCAAGAGGGGCGCAAGAGCCCCCGTCAGCATCTCCCGCCGCAACTGGACTCGCCCTGTCAGTCCGTCCTTAAAACGCACGAGCAGGCAATAGTCCGGCTCGGGTTTTACTTCAACTATGTCCCAATACATAGAGCGCGCTCTTCAGTGTAGCGGGTCGATCTTCGCCGGCTGACTGTTCTCACGGCAGAGCCGCCAGTCTTCGAGCAACTCCTCTCTGTGTATCATCGCCCATTCCCGGACTAAGTTAAAGGCCCGGTTTGGCAGCTCCCCCTCGATCCCCTCCAGGGTTCCGATATCGATGGTGGCCTCGAATTCACCATATCGGGCGTGAAAGTGCGGAGGCGCGTGATCGTTGAAAAACATTCGGATCAAGATCCCATAGAACGTGCTGATCGTCGGCATCCCGCGTGGCCGATTCTACCACCTGACACCGTGCTACTTACGTGGACGCGAAACCGGAGCAACAGACGGCGATGCTCGACCTGATCGGCATCGAGAAAAACGCCGCACCCAAAAACGCAGCCGGCATCCATTTCTTCCACTGGGCGCGCAACCTGGTGCTGGACGCCTATTACACGACTCCGATCGGCATCAAAGAACTCGGGTATATGGGAAATACGGCGGTGAGTGAGTTTCCTGTGCCCGAGGAGGCGCTGCAGTATGCGCTGAAGCGGAGCCCGTTCGCGTAGGGGGAGCGAAGGATTGTATGCTTAAAGTGTCGATTTTATGCCGAAGCCTCTAGAGATCGCGCGCGCAAACTCGATAGGACCCACAACAGGCCGCTCACCAGGGCACGCAAATTGAAACAGTCGGTGGCGCAGGATCATTCGTCGAATCGGGAACGGAAGGAGATTTCACCTGACTCCGTTGCCGCACACGCCCTGGCAACCTTTGGGACTTCTGAGAAGGCCGAGCATTGGCTGAATCGGGCAAACCCATTATTTCAGGGAAAGACGCCACGCCAGGTTATAGAATTCGATCTCGTTGGAGTTGAAGCAGAGTTGGTTCGGATTGACCACGGCGTCTACGTGTGACGAGCTACCGCGTGGTGCGGCGCCGGTACGCCAACTTGAGTGGAGATCGTTTAGAGGGCGATGGAAGAAGCGATTCATCCAAAAAATGCGGGGACGCTATGACAGACCCAAAGCTGGGGCTTGCGGTCGGTCCCGCAGCAGAAGGCCTGGCCGGTGGTATTTTCCAGATTTCACCAAAGGCCATGCATCTTTGTATGGCATAATTCGTTCGTGTTTGGCCCGCCAGTGAGCGTCAATTCCGTCAAATCCGTTTCCCTTAAATCGATAGCCGCATTCGGGACACATGTTCGCCGCTGTTATGCTGCGGCTTTTTTCCGCCGACTGCGGGAGCCGTCCTTCTTGCGCTGGCATGGGCTGTGAGGCGCGGTTGATGACCTCCTTTTTGCCCCCCAAAGCCTGAGGGCCGCAAATGAGGTCAGCCTTGCACTTCTCGATCCCATTAAGTTTGTGGACAAATTGCGTCGCTCGTTCAGCCAAAATCTCATCCGCGCCGACGACGGTAAACCAGCGAAACCTCGGGACCTTCTTCTCGTGCAACCAAACGCAGGTGCGCACCGTGACAATCGGGACCACAGGTACGTTACGTCGCAGCAACGTATGATAGGCCGCGAGCTGAGTTTCGTGATTTTCGCGCCCGGGAAACTTGATTACCACCACAGCTCGACCGGCACGTGTCATTGCTTCAACCTCGTCAATCAAGGCATATCGCTCGCTTGCCTCGCCGACGCCATTGTCCGGATCAAGAAATATGATGCCGGATCCGTCTAACGCGCTCTTCATGTCCGTCGCCCAGGAGCCGCGGCTTCTCGGGGGCGGTACAGGAACGCGGTGGAATCGCGTCTTTGGAGGCCAAATTGGTAACTTCTCTAGTGCTGCTACTGATTGACTAGGCTGCTGCCTCAAGGCTTCCCATAGGTCCGAGTCTAGGATTTTCCACTTCGGCTCCTTACAATATTCACGGTGACATCCATCAGTGCTACCGTCTGACGTTGGGTTGTAGTACCATCCCACTCCGATCGTTCTGTCGTTTGCTGCAATGGCGCGCAGAAACGCAAATTTCAACAGATCAGATATGTCAGCCGCGTATTGGTCGCGCATAAACTGTCGGTCACCTTTGGGTAGCTGTATTGCAACAACCTACTCCCGCGACTCCAAGTCGTTCAAGTCTCTAGCCTGCTGGTGCTGATAAAGCGTCCCAGCCTCGGCTAAAACTTCCTCGAAGTTCAGTTCGTATTGGTCACAGAGATGACGAACAGCGCTCACAGCCTCAATCAGAACAAATCTGTTAATCCCTGGTTCGCGGACCTCAGCCTCCGCGACCATATCGGCGAGAAGTTTGTGGGTATCGCTATAATTCACTATCATCGTGTTTCCAATTGTACTGCTGAGCAATTTGTCCTGCCAGGAACCCATCCGCGATTAGTCGGCCGCCGCACCTCCTCTTCGCTCCGACGTCGAAATCAGCAGTCCGTCGCGGGACCCGTCTCCCTTCTTCCACGCCGTGTGTGACCGCACACATCGACCTCCGCCTCCCAAATCCAAATCGCCCACAAATTGCCGCGGTCACTCTCTTGCTCCTGCACTCCTGAACAGGCAGGAATGCCTGTTCTACAGGAGACAAAACCAAGTGTTGCTGTTGAAGTATCTGTTGCTGTTCGCAGGCGCGGGCCTATTGGGCGGTGCCTTGACAATCGTGATTTATGACATCTATCGGACGCGCGAGGCTTGGCGGGCGGAGTCGGCGGGAACGGCGAGGCCGCTGACCTCCATCCGGTGGCGGGAGTCCGGGCGGCTGGCGCTGCTGTCCTTGGTTCCCTTGCTGCTGGGACTGAGTATCGTCGTCGTGCCGGCAGGAAGCGCGGGCGTGTTGGTGAGCCAGATCTCGGGGACCCGGCCCGGTGCGCTCTATCCGGGAGCGCATTGGATCACGCCGCTCATCGAAAGCGTCACTTTTTATGACACCCGCGAGCGCGTCTTCACCACGACGCTCGGCGAGGGCAAGAATAAAGGTGAAACGCTGCAGGTGCAAAGCAAGGAAGGACTGCCCATGGGCCTGGCGATCGCCGTTCGCTACCGGCTTGACCCGCGCCGCCTGGATTACGTCCACGCCAACTTGCCCCAACCTATCGAAGAGGAGATTGTGCCGCCGGTGGTGGCCGGCGTTTTCCGCCAGTTGATTCCCAACTACCTGGTGCGCGAGGTCTTTGCCGCCCGCCGCGAGGAGGTCCGCAAACTGGCGTCCGACGCCATCCAGCAGAAACTGGCGGTCGACGGCATTCTCGTAAAAGAAGTCATTCTGCGCGATATTCAGCTTCCGCCGGAATACGCCAAGGGGCTGGAAGGCCTGCTATTGAAGGAGCAGGAGAGCGACCGCATGGGGGTCGAGGTGGAAATCAAGCAAAAGGAGGTTCGCACCGCCGAGCTCGAGGCGGAAGCCGAGAAGGCGCGGCGCGTGAAGGCGGCCGAAGCCGACGCAGAAATCGTAGTTCTCAATGCCAAGGCCCAGGCCGACGCCATGCAGCACACCCTGCCGCTCAAGCAGAAGCAGATCGAGCAGACGCGGCTCGAATCCGAAGCGCGCAAGGAAGCCACGGTGAAGAACGCCGAGGCCATGGCGGAGGCCAAGGTGATTGACAGCAAGGCGGAACTGGAGAAACGGAAGCTGATGGCGGACGCCGAAGCCAATCGCATCCGCGTGACCGCGGCGGCCGATTCCGAGCGCCTCAAGACGGAGGCCGTGGCGCTAAAGCAGAATCCCCTGCTGATTCAGAAAATCATCGCCGAGCGGCTCTCCGACAAAGTTCAGGTGATGATGGTGCCGACCGACGGCAAATTCTTTTTCGCGAACGACGTGCTGAAGGGAGCGCCCGCGGCCACGCAACCAGCGCAGGAGCAGCCGGCACAGCCTGATGATTCCGACGATCCACCGGCGCCAGTCGCGACGTCGGCGCGCCGCGCCCGCTGATAGGTCGTGAAGGCCAAGCAGTACTCGAGTTCAACTGGGAGTCCCGGTAAGCATAGTGGACCCAGCTTCCTGCATTACGGTGTGGAAGGTGAGTTCGGCAAACTCAGCTGCCAGCTGATTGGACCCGCTTGAAGCGAAACAACCGTGTCTGGAAACGTCTGGCCGGAACCGGATTGATTGAGGCTCAGCATGGCGTATGATCCATCGCTGTTTTTAGAAAACTGGGTAAACAACTGATCGAGTTCGATCGCAGCCCAGTTTCCACCGTCCACGTCAACTCCCATACACATGACCGTGCCGCGATTGGCCGCCGGAGAAGCAATGATCCAGGCGGGCCCTCCCCGGAAGCTGAGCAACCCGGGATATGTAGCCCATCGCGCGCTCGCTTCACCGCCCTGAGTTGGGACCTGGAGCACTACGGGAAATGGATTTGTGTTCATGTCGGTGGCGTTGATGTTGAACACGAGCATAGCGTCAAGACCTCCGTTTTCGAAACGACTCATTTGTATATCGCAGTCCGTGGCCGGAAGGCAAGTCGTAGTTACGTTACGTTAAGTGCGCGGGCCCCGGGTGGGTGCGTTACGCTGGGAACGATGCCGCCACTGCTGCACGAGATAGACCCAGGACCAGAGAGTCCCGAAATCGTCCGCATGATCGTGGAGATTCCGAAGAACTCGGGCAACAAGTACGAGTACGATCACACGCTCGGCGTGTTTCGTCTCGACCGGACGCTCTACTCGCCCATGCACTATCCGGGCGACTATGGCTTCATTCCGGGAACGCTGGCGGAGGATGGTGATCCCATGGACGTGCTGGTGCTGGTCGACCAGCCCAGCTTTTCCGGATGTCTCATCGAGGTGCGTCCCGTCGCCGTATTGAACATGGTGGATAGCAAAATCGGAGACCAGAAGATCATATCCGTGCCGACGCGCAATCCGCGCTACGATCAGATTCACACCCTCGATCAGATTTTCCCGCATATCCGACGTGAGATTGAGCATTTCTTCGCCATTTACAAGGAGCTTGAAGGCAAGATCACGGAGATGCGCGGCTGGGGCGACCCACGCGAGGCGCGGAGGGTAATCATGGAGAGCCGGAAAAGGTTTCTGGCGCAGCGCGAGGGGAAGCAGGCCGCGGAATAACTCTGATTCGGTGAACTTGCTTCCGCCGGACCTCGTATAGTGAATTTGACAGAGGCGGCTTGCCGGTGGATTTCCACGAATACATCAATTTTCCTTGGCTGATCCTGATGGTCGTTTGGGCGGTGGGCGCTATCACTGCGAAACGGAATGAACGCACCCAGCATTCCGCTTCCCTGCTGATGCATGCTTGCCTGATTATCGTGGCATTTGCGCTGCTTTTTTGGAGGCGCCTCAGTGTCGGTTTACTGTCCTGGCGTTTCGTGCCGGATTCAGCGGCTTTGGCCGGGGCCGGTTTTGCCCTCACCGTGGCCGGCGTGGCGGTCGCGATTTGGGCGCGTTTTTTTCTGGGACGTAACTGGAGCGGAATCGTGACCATCAAGCAGGATCACCGCCTGGTGCGCCGCGGGCCGTACGCGATCGTGCGCCATCCGATCTATGCGGGATTCGTGCTGGCGATGCTCGGCACGGCTCTGGTGCTCGGCGAGCTTCGCGGCCTGCTCGCGGTGGCCGTGGCGTTAACCCACTGGTGGGCGAAGTCACGAATCGAAGAAAGGTTCCTGCTTGAGCAATTCGGCGCTGAGTACGCGCAGTACCGCCGCGAAGTCAAGGCGCTCATTCCGTTTGTACTTTAGGGATCATCCTTTTCCGCGCATGGTGCGCTAGATTGTCCTTATGCACATCAGTCGCCGCGCTCTGCTCGGTTCCATGGCGTGTTTGGTTGGACGCCCGCGTGCCGAGGCCGCGTCGGAATCCGTGCGTGAGCGCAACTTCGAGCTGCAATACGAATCGTCTCTCAACAATATTCCAGTCGGCGCCGAGCATTTCAAGTTTTGGATGCCCGTGGCGCATGCGGACACGTTCCAGAAGATTGAATTGCTCGATGTGGAAGCTCCGGTGCCGTACTCCATGGAAACGGGTGCTAACGGAGATCGGATTCTGTATATCGGCAAGGCTCCCACTGGCGCGGATCGTCTGCGCGTCAAGCTGCGCTTTCGCGTCTCGCGGCGTGAACGCATGGTGAGGACCGTCTCCACAGGTACAGGAAGCGCCAGCCTTACCGAGCAGCAACGCTCGCGTTACCTACAGCCCGACCGCCTGGTGCCGCTCGATGACACCATCCGCAAATGGGCGCGCGAAGTTGTTGACACCGCGAATGCCCGCATGGATCTGGAAAAGGCCCGCGCTATTTACAACCACGTTGTCGCCACAGTGAAGTACGACAAGACCGGCAAGGGATGGGGGCGCGGCGACATCTACTACGCCTGCGAAAACCGGCGCGGCAACTGCACGGATTTCCACGCCATCTTCATCGGCTATGCGCGCGCCGTGGACGTGCCGGCGCGCTTCACCATCGGCTTCCCGGTTCCGGCGCAGCGAGGCGAAGGCCGTATCGCCGGCTATCACTGCTGGGCCGAATTCTTCGCGGCCGGCGTCGGATGGGTTCCCGTGGACGCATCCGAAGCTGCCAAAGATCCCAGCCGCCGTGAATATTTCTTCGGGGCGCTCGATGAAAACCGCATCGAGTTCTCACGCGGGCGCGATCTCGTGCTCAACCCGCCGCAGCAAGCCGAGCCGCTGAACTACTTCATCTTTCCCTACGCGGAAATCGAAGGCAAACCACAGGCGGAAATCGAGACGACAGTGTCGTACCGCGACCTGGCGTAGCTGGAACCAGCGTCATGGCGACTCCTTTCGCAACCCCGGATCTTTCTGAAAGGCCGCTAGGTTTGACCATCGAACGGACGATGGCTGCCGCTGCTGACACGCTTTACCACGCTTGGACGCAGCAGTTCGATCGCTGGTTCGCGGCGCCAGGAACCGTGCTCATGAAGGGCGAGGTAAACTCAGTCTTCTTTTTCGAGACGCAATTCGAAGGGCGGCGTCATCCGCATTACGGCCGTTTCCTGAAGCTCGAACCCGATCGTCTGGTGGAATTGACGTGGGTGACTGGTGCTACCAAAGGCGCAGAGACGATGGTGACCGTCGAACTTACGCCGCAAGACCGAGGAACGTTGTTACGGCTCACGCACGCCGGTTTCCCGGACAAGGAGTCCCGGGATCGACATCGCGACGCATGGCCGAACGTACTGGCGCATCTGGACGAGCGAATGAGTACGCCGGCAGAGTCAAGGTGAGCCGCCCCCCTATCCCGCGCCCACTTCGGCCAGCAGAAAGCTGAGTACGTCGGTCAGTTGCTCCACCTGCTTGGATACGGGCAGCCCGGCCGAGTGCCCCGCTTCAGTGTCATAGCGCAGCAGCACGGGACGATCCGATCCCGTTGACGCCTGCACCAGCGCCGCCATCTTGCGCGCGTGGAGCGGAGCCACGCGTGTATCGGAATCGCCGGTGACGAACATCACCGCGGGGTACTTCACGCCCTTCTTCACGTGCTGATACGGAGAATATTTGTAGATCACCTGGAACTGCTTGGCGTCTTCCGCTGATCCGTATTCAGGCACCCACAACTTGCCCAGCAGGAATCTCTGATAGCGCAGCATGTCGAGCAGCGGGAATTGGCACGCCACTGCCTGGAAGAGGTCGGGACGCTGGGTCATCATGGCGCCCATCAGCAGGCCGCCGTTCGAACCGCCCATAATCGCCAGATGCGCAGGCTTGGTGTAGCCGTTCTCGATCAGCCACTCCGCGGCCGCAATGAAATCGTCGAACACGTTCTGCTTGTTTTCCAGCATCCCGGCGCGATGCCACTTCTCGCCGAACTCGCCGCCGCCGCGCAGATTCGCTACCGCAAAGACGCCGCCGTGCTCAGCGAAGATGACCGCGTCCGTACGGAACTGCGGCGTCTGGTTTAGCAGGAAACCGCCGTAACCATACAGTAGCGTTGGCCGCGCGCCGTCGAGTTTCAAACCTTTCTTGTAAACCAGGAACATGGGGATGCGCGTCTTATCCTTCGACGGGTACCATACCTGCTTTACCTCGAACTGGTCGGGATCGATAGGCGTTTTGATCTGTGCCCACACTTCCTGCTTGCCGGTGGAGATCTCGTAACGATAGCTGGTAGCGGGCTGCGCAAACGACGTGAAACTGTAGAACGCCTCATTGCTTTCCCACTCGCTATCAACCGCGGTCACCGTGCCCAGGGTGGGAAATGCTATGTCGCGAATTGGCTTCCCATCTGCATCGAAAAGCCGCACGCGCGAGTTCACGTTTTCCAGGTAGTTCACGGCGAGCCCGCCACCAGCTACCGCAAAGCTCTCGATGACCGACTTGGCCTCGGGCACCACCTCCCGCCACTTGTCGCGCGCGGGGCTCGCGAGATCCACGGCGAAAATCCGCCCGTTAGGCGCCTTCCAGTTGGTCTGCATGTACAGGCGGTCGCCAGCGAATAGCGGGTTAAAATCGGCGTCGATGTCGTTTACCACGGTGACAATCGGGCCGCCGTTTTTCCGGTCTTGCATGTAAATCTCGGCCTTCTTGCCCCAGCCGTGACTGATGTACAGCCCCAGATAGCGGCCATCGCGAGAGAGATCGCAGGCCACGCTTTCAGTCGGACCCGTGCCTTTGCCGAAAATCTCTTCGTCGGAGCCGGCGCTTGACCCGATTGCCCGGTGGTAGATTCGATACCCCTCCTCTAGCCGCTTCCCGTAGTAGAGGTCGCGCTTGTCGGGACTGACTCGCATGGACTCGTAGCGCGCGCGGGGCATGTGGTCCACTTCCTTGCGGCTGTCCACATCCAGAATTGTCACCGCGACTTCGTCTTCTCCGCCGTGACGCGTCCCGTAGAGGAGCCACTTGCCGTCATCGGAAACATCCATGATCGTGACCGATGTGGCCCCGCCCTCGGACTTATTGGGATCGATCAGCACCTGGTCCGCTCCATGAGCGCCGGTGCGCAGGCAAAGGGTGTACTGGTTCTCCTCCGCCAGCC
Source organism: Bryobacteraceae bacterium (assembly GCA_035297145.1). GTDB lineage: Bacteria > Acidobacteriota > Terriglobia > Bryobacterales > Bryobacteraceae > QHXW01. Next base: position 54,355 of record DATGZN010000085.1, on the reverse strand, counting down.
GGCGCATGAAGAAGTAGCGGCCGTTGCGCACCACCGGCTCGGTGACCCGGTCGTTCTTCAGGAGTTCTTCGAGGCGCTTGCTGATGGCGGCGCGTCCCGGCAAGCGGTCGAGTACAGACCGGGTGTACGCGTTTTCCGCGTCGATCCACTTGCGTGTTTCGGGACTCTGTTGGTCTTCGAGCCAGCGGTAGGGATCGTGAATCGTCACGCCGTGAAGCGTTTCGACGACGTCATCGGTGCGCGTTTCCGGAGGTCGTGTGGAGGGCGGCGCGGCAACGGCAGCCGCCATCACAAACAGGACGATGGGCGTTTTCAGCATAGGATTAAGTGTTTGACGCGAATCTTCGCCAAATGTAATACACGGGAATGCCCGCCGCCACGATGGCCAGGCCGATTACCGAAGGCCCCGGTGTGCTCACAATGGTGTTCACCACAAACCAGAACGAGATTCCCGCAAACAGCAAGGGCGTGACCGGGTACCCCCACATCTTGTATGGACGGGGAAGGTTCGGGGCTTTACGGCGCAACACGAGCACTCCGAGCACCGCCATGCCGTAAAAAATCCAGGCGGCGAAAACCACGTATGAGAACAGGATCTCATAACTGCCCGAGAGTGCCAGCACCGATACCCAGATGCCTTGAACCACGATGGAGACGTGCGGCGTCTCAAAACGCGGGTGGACTTTGCCCACGGCTTGGAAGAACAGACCGTCATGCGCCTGCGCAAAATAAATGCGGGCGAAAGTAAGAATGCCGCCATTGGCCGCACCGATGGTCGAGAGCAGAATGGTGAGAGAAACCAGCTTTCCTCCGATCGCGCCCATGGTGGTTTCGGCGGCAGTGGCTGCTACACGGTCGGATGCGGCGATTGCGGGCAAGGAAAGAACGCGCATGTAAGCGATGTTCGCCGTCAGATAAATGCCAACCAGCGCCGCGGTTCCGAGCGCGAGGGCGAGCAGGAGATTGCGCTCGGGCCGCTTCACCTCCCCAGCCACGAAGCTGATGCAGTTCCAGCCTTCATAGGCCCAGAGGCAGGCGATCATGGCCACACCGAAGCTGCTCACCGTGAATGCCGCCGAGGGAACCGCAGTGTTATCCGCGACGTGGCGCGGGCCGAGAAAGGCGCTGACCACCACGACCGCGAGTCCCGCGAGCTTCAGAAACGTGAACACACGCTGCACTCCGGCGCCCAGCCGCACGCCGCGATAATTCACCGCCGTCAGCAGCGCGATCAGCAGCACGCTTGCCAGTCTGGCCTCGATTGCACTCAGTTTCACGAAATACGAAAGGTAGATCGAAAACCCCGCAGTAACGGTAGCGATCGCACCCGACTGGATCACCAGGAAGCTGGCCCAACCGCTGAGAAATCCAACCAGCGGCCCATAAGCTTCGCGCAGGTAGACGTACTGGCCGCCGGTGTCCGGCATCATGGCTCCCAGTTCCGCGTACGCCAACGCGCCGAAAAAAGTGAGCAGTCCTCCCAACGACCATGCCGCCAGAATGAGTCCCGCCGACGGCAAGCTGCGCGCGATAGCACTCGGGACGATAAAAATCGCGGATCCAATCACCGTGCCGATTACGATGACAGTGGCGTCCAGCAATCCGAGTTTGCGCGGCAGTTCGGCTTTGGGCATGTCTGGCAAGCCTATCGCGTGGCGAGAGGGCGGGGCAAGTTGGTCAACACTTGCGCGCTGTCCACCACTTAGTAAAATGACTCGCATCGGGAGGTAGTCAAGTGACATCGCACATCACCAAGTTCTCCGTTGTAGCGCTGCTGGTGGCTTCGATTGCAGGAACGGCGCGCCAAGATTCGGTGAATGCAAGTCCACCTCCATCGCTGATCAATGTTTGTCTGATCACAAACGACGTGTCGCGGCTCGTGGCTTTTTACAGCGACGTGCTGCGAATTCGCCCGAAGCTAACCGGTACCGAATATGCCGAGTTCTCCACGGGAGTCGGAACGTTGGCCATATTTTCCGCGGAATCACAGGAGAAGTACATGCCGCATTCGGCAGAGCCGGCGAGTAACAGGACCGCTATCCTGGAGTTCAGGGTGTCTGATGTCGATAAAGAATACGCCCGGCTACAGGGCATCGTGAAGACGTGGGTCAAGCCGCCAACTACGCAGCCTTGGGGAACCCGCTCCATCTACTTTCGTGATCCTGATGGGAATCTTGTGAATTTTTTCGCGCGCGTTCAGAACGAGTAAGCACTCGCTATCGAACCGCCCCCGCTCCCGCTTCAGCTACCGCGTGATCCTGCTCGCCCGATCCTCCGCTGACGCCAATCGCGCCCACGACTTTTCCTCTCTCCTTGAGCGGAATACCGCCGGCAAAAATCATAATCCGTCCATGATTCGACGCGTGGATACCGAAAAACTGGCTGCCGGATTGGGAGTGCTGCGCGAGGTCCTTGGTCGCGATATCGAACGCGCGCGAAGTGAATGCCTTATTGATGGAAATGTCGATGCTGCCGATCCAGGCTCCGTCCATGCGAACGTGCGCCACCAGATTGCCGCCGGCGTCCACTACGGCGATGTTCATGGGCTGCCCGATCTCGGCCGCTTTCTTCTCGGCTGCCGCAATCACTTTGCGCGCTGTTTCCAGGTTGATCATGTGTCGTTTTACCTCCGCCGCATGACAACACAAGTCCCTAAGCGAGTCAAGACTGCATCAAATCGCACGGACGTCTACTTGACGGCTCGCCGGTTTTTTGATGATATGTGCCTCGCAAGGAGCAGAACATAATGGCAACCAATCGCGGTGTTGCTTACATGGGTCCCGGCAAGGTCGAGATCCATACTATCGACTTCCCAAAGCTGGCGCTGGGCTCGCGCAAGTGCGAGCACGGCGTCATTCTGAAGATCGTTTGCACGAATATCTGCGGTAGCGACCAGCATATGGTGCGCGGCCGCACCACCGCCCCCAAGGGGCTGATTCTGGGGCACGAAATCACTGGCGAAGTCATCGAGGCCGGCCGCGACGTGGAGTTTGTCAAAGCCGGCGATCTTGTCTCGGTGCCCTTCAACATCGCGTGCGGCCGCTGCCGGAACTGCAAAGAAGGTAAGACGGGAATCTGCCTGCACGTGAATCCGTCACGGCCTGGAGCGGCCTACGGTTACGTCGATATGGGCGGATGGGTCGGCGGACAGGCGGAATATGTGATGGTGCCTTACGCCGATTTCAATCTTCTGCGCCTGCCCGACAAAGCTCGCTCCATGGCGAAGATCAAGGACCTCACACTGCTTTCCGACATCGTCCCGACGGGCTATCATGGCGCGGTAACAGCAGGCGTCGGGCCAGGGTCGATTGTGTACGTGGCCGGCGCGGGTCCGGTGGGGCTGGCGTGCGCGGTAAGCTGCCAGTTGCTTGGCGCGGCGTGCGTGATCGTCGGCGACATGATCCCGGAACGTCTCGCGCAGGCGAAAAGCTTCGGCTGCGAAGTGATCGACCTGCGCAAGAGCGCCACGCTGGGCGAGCAGATCGAGCAGATTGTCGGCATCCCCGAGGTCGAATGCGCGGTCGATTGCGTGGGCTTTGAAGCACGCGGTCACGGCAAAGATGCAGCGGTCGAACAACCGGCTACAGTGCTCAACTCGCTCATGACCATCACTCAGGCAGGCGGCCGACTGGGAATTCCCGGCCTCTACGTTACCGATGACCCTGGCGGCGTGGATGCCGCCGCTAAGACCGGCAACCTCAGCATTCGCATTGGACTCGGCTGGGCCAAATCGCATGTCTTCACCACCGGACAATGCCCCGTGATGCGCTATCACCGGCAGTTGATGCACGCGATTCTTTATGACAAGTTCCACCCGGCCAAGGCGGTGAACGCGACGGTGATCTCGCTCGACGAAGCGCCCAAAGGCTATCAGGACTTTGACAAGGGCGCGGCAAAGAAGTTCGTCATCGACCCGCACAAAATGGTGGCATAGCAACGATTTCGCGGTCGGGTTTCTACTTGACCCGCTCCACATCCGTGCTGTACGCTCGCACTTGATTCTTCCTCAGACCTACGGCGCCGCCTTGCTGCTCACGCTGGTGAGCATGCTGTGCTGGGGTTCCTGGGCCAACAGCTTCAAGCTCGCCGGCAAGTGGCGCTTTGAGCTGTTCTATTACGACTACTCGCTGGGTGTCCTGATCGCCGCCACAATCTTTGCGCTGACGTTCGGGTCAGCCGGCTCCATCGGACTGCCTTTCACCGCTGATCTCGCGCATGCGGGCTCGCGGCAAATCCTGTTCGGCGCAATCGGCGGCGTCGTTTTCAACCTGGCCAACATTCTGCTGGTCGCAGCGATTTCGCTGGCCGGTCTCGCGGTCGCCTTTCCCGTTGGCATCGGTCTCGCGCTCGTGATTGGCGTCATCTGGAATTACACCTTAAAGCCGCAGGGCAATCCCCTGCTGCTGTTCTCGGGTGCCGCGATCGTAATGGTCGCCATCATCGTCGATGCCCTCGCCTACCGCGCGCTCGAAGCTAGCAAAGCAGCGGAATCTCAGAGCAAGGTGTCGGGGAGAGGTATCGCGCTGAGCCTGGTCAGCGGCCTGTTGATGGGATCGTTTTTCCCGCTGGTCGAAATGGGGAAGTCCGGCCCGCAAGGTCTCGGCCCTTACGCGATCGGATTCGTCTTCACAGTGGGTGTTTTCCTGTCGACATTCGTGTTCAATCTGTTCTTTATGAAATTCCCCGTTGAAGGCCCTCCCGTTACCATGTCCGAGTATTTCGCCGGCACCGGCCGCCAGCATATGCTCGGCATTGTCGGCGGTCTCATTTGGGCGGCGGGCACCATCGCGAACTTCGTCGCCGCCAGCGCACCCGAAAGCGTGCAAGTCGGTCCGGCCATCAGCTATGCGATCGGCCAGGGCGCGACTATGGTCAGTGCGCTGTGGGGATTGCTGGTTTGGAAAGAATTCGCCGGCGCCACGGGACGCGTTCGCCTGCTTGTAGGGATTATGCTCGTCCTGTTCATCTGCGGGCTGGCTCTGGTGTCGATCGCGCCGTTGTACGCGCGCTAGCGCGCTCACTCCTTCGCGAAAATCGCCATGTACTGGTCTTTGGAGTGCTCGTGCAGCGAGATCAGGTGGAAGTGGTTGGCTTCGATTTCCTTGATGACATCGGCCTCGTCCAGCCGGATGTGATTCGCCGGCAGCCCGTTCGCCCGCGGATGGAACTCGACCAGTACCAGCCGCCCGCCGTCGCGCAGTTCCCGATGGAGCGCCGCCAGCATTTTCTCGGGATAGTTCCAGTGATGATAGGTATCGAGCGCCAGCGCCACATCCACGCCGTTTTCCGGAAACGAAGGGTCGGTCTCCGTTCCCTGAACGAATTCGACATTGCCGAGCTTGTGTTCCTTTGCAGCAGTCTTCGCTTTCTCCAGAAAGTCGGGGAAAATGTCTTCACCCAGCACGCGCCCGGCAGAACCTACCGCTTCGCTGAGAAATGGCAGCATGTAGCCGGTGCCCGTCCCGATATCGGCTACCACCATGCCCGGCTTGAGCGCCATCGCCTCCACCAGTTCGCGCGGCTTCTGCCTTGCATCCCGATCCGGAGACGAGAGCCCCTTGCCAATCGCCGCACGCCCTTCCGGCGTTTGATATCTCTCATTGGCGTCCTTGGCAACCTGCCCACAGAGGCCGAACGCACACAACACCAGGGCGACAACCCCTAGCACCTGACACCTGGCGCCTGTTTCATAACGGCGGCTCCATGGGAAGCGCCAGCGGCGGCTCGCGCAGAAAATCCAGATGCGACATCTTCTGCACCGCCTCACGCATGGTGTGCTCCTCGGTCGGCTCGAGCGTAATCACGAACGGCAGATCGTGCTTGGTCTCGCCCGGTAATTGCAGCACAGCTTCCAGGCTGATATGTTGTTCCGCCAGGATTCCCGCCAACGCTGCAATAATCCCGGGCCGGTCGTCCACACGGAACCGCAAATAGTACGCGCACTTTTCGCTGGTCACCGAAAGCGGTTTGTACTCGCCCAGGCGCTCGTGCGCGAAAGGCGAAACGCGCTCCGGGCGCCCATGGCGGATTTCACGCGCCACGCGCATCAAGTCACTCACCACAGCCACGCCAGTAGGCAGCGGCCCGGCGCCGCGGCCATAGTAAAACGTGTCTTGCCCGAATCGGCCTTTCACCCAGACGGCGTTATAAGCTCCCTGGACACCCGCGATGATGGTCTGCAATCCGATCAGCGCCGGCCGCACCGAAAGGATCAACCCGTCCGGTGTCTGCCGCGCTGCGCAGATTAACCGGATGGTGTGGCCCAACTGGTGCGCATAACTGAAATCCATCGGTGAGATGCGGCGAATGCCTTCCACGAAAATGTCCGCCGGTGTGATCCGTTCCCCGAACGCCAGCGCCGCCAGAAGGGCCAGCTTAGATCGCGCATCGAAGCCATCGATATCCGCGCTCGGATCGGCCTCCGCATAGCCTAACCGCTGTGCCTCCGCCAGTACGTCCGCCAGCGGCGACCCGTGTTTCTCCATCTCCGTCAGGATGTAGTTGCTGGTGCCGTTCAGGATGCCGTAGAGGGCCGTGACGCGGTCTCCCGAAATGCCCTCGCGCAGCACCGTGTGAATGGGAATGCCGCCGGCTACGCTGGCTTCCATGGCGAGGTTGATTCCGGCATGGATCGCGCGGTCCCAGATCTCCGAGCCGCAGCTCGCCATTAATTCTTTGTTCGCGGTAACCACCGATTTGCGATTGGCGATCGCGCCGTCGATGATGTCGGCGGCAACCGAGGTTCCGCCCACCAGTTCGGCGACAATGTCCACTTCGGGGTGGGAAACGATCTCGCGCCAGTCGGTGGTGCGGCGCACCGGTCCCAGCAATTCGGGCAAGCTCTTTGCCGCTACCGAACGGCTGCACACCATGGTGACCCGGAGTGGGAAACCCAGCTTCTGCGCGATCTGCCCGGCGTTCTCGGCCAGCACCGTCAGAGTCCCCGACCCCACGTTGCCCAGTCCCACCACTCCCACGTTCACCGCTTGCATCTTGGTTATCATAACAACAGGTTCCGCGCGGGACCGTAACGTCCCGCTGGTCCGAGCGTCATACCCGGAGGGCCAATCCAATGAAAAGACGATTCCTTCCCGCCGCAGCGCTGCTGGCCACCGGGATACTGCTCGCCCCGTCGCTGATTCCTCAGACCGCACGACGCGGGCCGCCACAGACCGAGCCCGACGAGACCCGTCTGCCCAACGGAAAGCTCCAGCGGGACGAAATTATCAAGGAAGACCACGAAAAGTCCGTGAAGGACGCAGCTCAGCTCGTCGACCTGGCGGAGAGCCTCAAGCAGGAAATCGAGAAGGACGATGCGCACATCCTCTCCATTTCGACCATGAAGAAAACCGAGGAAATCGAGAAGATCGCCCGGCGCATCCGCTCGCGGATGAAGCGGTTCTGAGATATCGCCGGTCTGGTTCTAGTACCAGATTTTTGAATCAAACCCAATATTTCCGTACACATTCCAACTATGCTGACCGGTAGGCAAACCGCAAATCATTGATAGCGCGAGAGAACCTGGCAATGCAGGGTGGCACTAAACCTGCGCTACAATTCAAACTCAGTAAGGACTTTTCTGGTAGTGCGTTCGGACAAACGGAGGGGCAAACAGTGAATGTTCTGAGGCTATCCGGTTCGATTCTGGGGGTTCTGCTCTCCGCAGGATGGCTTTGCGCCGACACTCTCATTCCGGGCGATGGAAGCATCCAGTTCACCAAGGGCGGATCACACACCACAACGATTACCGGTTTCGGTCTCACTTCCTTGACCGGCGACCCACCTATTGGCCGAAACGGCGGCGGAACGTTTGGCGTGATCAACGGGACTAATGAGACCGTCGACCACCTGGTTTTTGACATTCCGACAACCAATTTCAACCAGCCATTTTTCGCCGACACAAATCTCTTCAAAACGGCCACCATTCAACTGGAGCCCGAGCTCGACCTGGTGGTCGTGTCATTCTTCGGCATCGGTTTTGGTGTGGAAGGCGGATTCGCCTTCGTTCCCGCACCATCATGCGACGATTGTGAAACGTTCGTATCTCCGAAGTTCAAGAGCTTCTCCATTGGGCCACCTCCGCCTCCTGCTCCAGAACAGTTCTTCGGCGGACTGCTCCCGGGCGCCGCGAACGAAGCCACGTTGATCCTGGCACCTGATCCGAATTCACCCGGCTCCGGCTTTGAAACCGGCGGGGTGCCCAGCGCGCAGTTCGTGCAGTCCGTTCCGGAGCCCGGAACCTTCGCGCTCTTGCTGAGTGGCGCCGTACTGATTCTGGGCCGGCGCAAGCTCTTCCGCCCGTAGGCCTCTATTTCGTTTTGCGGCTGAATTCGCTCATTAGGCGATCGAACTCAGCAGAGGAACGCAGCGAAGCCAACTCTGGTTCGCTCTTAGCCACTTCCGGCGGATAGCCATTTTGAAATGCGTCTCTCAAATCCTTCATCGCTTTAGCGGATTGGCCGGCGAGGGCCTGGATGAGCGCCTCGTTGTACATCAGGACGTTGTCCTTTGCGTCAATCTCTCTCGCCCGGGCGATAAACTGTTGTGCTTTGTCCAAATCACCCTTCTTGGCGTAGTAGAGCGCGAGGCCTCCCAGCGTGTGGGCGTCACGCGAGTTCACCTGGTACGCTTTTAACGCCAGCCCGATGGCGGCGTCGTAATTGGATTTGGCTTCATCCGGTTGGCCGAGCTGCCGGTACGCGTCGCCTAAATCTGCCGCAATGTCGTCCCGGGTCGGCCCCAGCTCACGGGCCTTCTTCAGGTTCTTCGCGGCATCGGAATAGAGCCCCAGATAGTAATAAGCCAAGCCAAGATTCACGTAGGCATCGACGTTTGGCGCGCGCGCAATCGATTTTTGGGAAGCGTCCACGGCCTCTTTCCATCGCCCCAGTTGAAAGTAGACCCCTCCCACGTTGCTGTAACCGGGCGCCCAGTCGGGCGCCAGCTCGGTGACCCGGCGAAAGGAAGCAAGAGCTTTTTCGTTATCGCCGGTGTCTGCGAGGGCGACGGCCAGGCAGTTGTGGTTGTACCAATAGTAGGGATTGATATCGGCGGCTTTCTGGTAGGCCTGGATCGCCAGAGGCATGCTGCCGGCTTCCTCGTAGGCGTGCCCCAGACGGCGGTAGCTGTCATCCGAGTTTGGCGCCAGTTCCAGCGCCTGCTTGGCCTCGGCAATTGCTTCCTCGGACCTGCCCGTGCGCTGGTAGACACTGACCAGCGCGTAATGCACCTCCGGCAAATCCTGATTGAGCAGTTTGGCTTGCTCCGCGGCGTTCAGTGCCTTTTGCGACCAGGATTTGTCCTTCGTCAGGTCGTACAAATCCATGCTGGTCTCGGCGATCCCGGCATAAGCCAGCGCGAACCGCGGGTCTTTGCCGATGGCCTGATCGTAGAACTTGAGGGCGTCGGCAAATCCCTTGGCGTCCGGCTTGCGCCGCACGATGTCGCGGCCCTTTAGATAGAGCTCGAAGGCGCTGTAGTTCGCGGTCATGCGCAGGGCGGCGTGCGACAGATCATCGTCGCTCGGCTTCAAATCAAGCACCGACACCAATTCGGAATAGATGGAGTTCTGGATGGTCAACAGATCCCGCTGCATCCCGGAGAAATCCCTTTGCCAAAGATTCTTCCCGGTTTTCACGTCCAGCGCGCTCATCTGGATGCTGATCCGATCACCGCCGCCTTGTACCGTGCCCTGCACCACCAGATTGACACCGAGATCCCGCGCGACCTTGTCGGGCGATCCCTTCTGACTCGCGGTTTGAACCAAATCGTGCGCCGCCACATAGACGTTCTTCAATTGGAAAAGCTGAGCCGTCAGCGACTCGGTCACGCCCTCGGCTAAAGTCCGGAGTTTCTGGTCGCCGGCGGCCACCTGGAACGGCAGCACGGCGATTCGCTTGTCTTGTGCCGCACTAGAAGCAGTCTGCGGCACGCCGGAAACCCCGAAGCGGCCCAGGACCGCTTCGCGCCAGGACGGGATGGCAAACGTCCCCGCCGCCAGCAACAGCAGCGCGGCCATCGAAGCCATCAGCCATTTCGGATAACCTACCTCGGCGATGCGCAAGCGGACCACCCGCGTCGGGGCGTGCGCTTTCTCGATATCGAGCAGTACCTCGCGCGCGTGCTGATACCGGTGTTCGGGATCTTTCTCCAGGCACTTCAAGATGATCCGGGAGAGGTACTCGGGCAATTCCGGATTGGCCAGCCTCGGATCTTTTGGTTTCTGCGTGACGTGCTGGAACATCACCTGAACGCTGGAATCGGCGGCGAACGGCGCATCCCCGGTCGCCATCTCGTAAAGAATCACGCCGAAAGAATAGAGATCGCTGCGGTGGTCCGCGGGCTTCGATTCGGCTTGCTCGGGCGACATATACCGCGGCGTCCCCAGCACTTCGCCGGCGCGCGTCATCATGGTGGTGGATTCGCCTTCCAGCGATTTTGCCAGACCAAAATCCGAAACGTAGACCTGGTCGCTCGAATCGATGAGCACATTGCGCGGTTTCAGATCGCGGTGCACTACGCCTTCGGTGTGCGCGGCTTCGAGAGCCGCCGCGAGCTGCTTGGCGATGTTCACCAGCCGCTCGACCGGCACGCGTCCGCATTCCTGAATGACCTCGTGGAGATCCTTGCCTTCCACGAACATCATGGAAATGAATTTCACCCCGCCGACATCGCCCAGATCGTGAATCCGCAAAATGTTGCGGTGCGAGATGCGGCTGGCTAGCTGGAGTTCCTGCTTGAACCGCTGCATCGAGTTGGGATCGCCGGCCAGCTCGCGCCGCACCAACTTGAGCGCCACCGTGCGGTCGAGCTCGTTGTCCCGGGCCTTATACACCTTGCCCATGCCGCCTTCGCCGATCACTGATTCGATGGTGTAGCGCGGCCCGAACTGGGAGCCGGGACCGATGGCTTCCGGCAGCACGGATGATACTTGCACGACACTCGCATTCGACGGCGTGTCTCCGCCAAGATCCGTCAGAATTTCTGAGGCGCTTTGATATCGCGCGCCCACCTCCACTTCCAGGCACTTCATCACCAGATCGCTCAAGCGCGGGGGGACCGATGGGTCCAGCACACTCGGCCGGTCGGGTTTCTCCTGCACCCTCTTGAGCAGAGTAGCCATCATGGTGTCCGCGCGGAACGGCAGCACGCCGGTGATGATTTCGTAAAAGATAATGCCAAGGCTGAACAGGTCGGAGCGCGCGTCCACCTTTTGAGCACGCGCCTGCTCCGGCGACATGTAGTCCGGTGTGCCCATGAGCGCACCGGTGCGCGTGATGCCCACCAGATCCATGGAGCGCGCCAAGCCGAAATCCATCACCCAAACGCGGCCGTTCGCGTCGACCATGATGTTCTGCGGCTTGAGATCGCGATGGACCACGCCTTCGGCATGTGCCGCTTCCAGACCCCGGCAGATTTGCCGGACGATGCGCACGGCCTCATCTGGCGGCAGCTTACCGCGCTCCACCAGAATGCTTTTCAGGTCGCGCCCCTCGATGTAGTCCATGGTGATGAACTTGCGTCCATCCGCCACGCCCAGTTCAAAAATGCGAATGACGTTCTTGTGTGTGACCTGCCGCGCGAGAATCAGCTCCTGCTTGAAGCGGCGCAGGATGTCGGGATGGCTGGCCAACTCGGGCCGGATCACTTTGAGCGCAACCACCAGATCCAGTTCGCGATCGCGGGCCTTATATACCGCGCCCATGCCGCCTTCGCCCAGGCGCTTCAGAATCTCGTAGCGTTCACCCATCACTGTACCCGGCTGGAGAGGAGCGCTAGGGTCGCGCGCATCCAATTTCTGGAGGGGAACTGACCAGCCGGTTGCACCGCCGGCGGCTGCGGCAATGGTCGCCTCGGGATCGTGTGATGTATCGAGAACAGTGGCCTCGTCAGGGAGGCTGACTGCGAAGGGTGTGCTGCACCGGAAGCAGGTTTGCGACCCTGGTGGATTACTAGCGTGACAAATGGGACATTCCACCATAGATCGTCAACCTATTTATGCTTTTACACACGTTAACGCACTCGTACCCTTGCTGGCAAACTCGATTTGATGCAGGCGGAGACGCCCATACGATAGTGTTGCCGGAGAGCGAATCGTTGCGAGCTAAGACCGCCCTGGTTGGTTGGGCGCTAAGTCTGGGTTGATCGACGGCGCGGAACATCGATCGACGGATGTGGCGCAGGGACGGGCCGTTTGCGGGTACCTGCGGCTGTGAGGCAGGCACGTGAGAAAAGCCGCGGGTATCCCGCCAACCCAGCGGTATCCCCGCGCTACAGGGATGGGTGTTTCATTCGGAACAATGTCGCCAGTGACAAGACCGCCGCCGAAATCAACGTTCTCTTAGCGCACTACCCCCAGGTTTGCGCCGGCACGCGGAAAACGGCAGAATCTATCTAGAGCCGCCACAGGCGCAGATGCCGAACATCCACGAACCGCTACTGGTCAACACGATCGGCCACTCGGCCGGCGCGGTGCTCTTCGGCATTTTTCTGTTTCTGCTGATGCGCGATCGCGCCGGGGGCAGGTTGCGCGACCGGTGGCAATCGTTCGCCGCGGCGGCCCTGGCGTTCTTGTGGAACGCCGGATCGCTGGCAGTTCTGGCCACTGCCAACACCAAGGGCATCGCAGCGCCCATTCTGGTTGCATTCAGTTTTTCAGTATTGAGTTTCCTTCCCGCTGTTCTGTTGCAGATATCGTTGGGAGACACGCTGCGGCCGGTCATCGCGGTGGGTTACCTGCTGAGCCTGACCGCGACCTTCCTGCATTTTTCGGAGCTATCGAACGGATCGCTGAGATCCCACGAAATCGCCTTGTCGCTCATCACCATTGGCTTTAGCATCCTGACCGCGATCGCTCTGGCGGGCCTCGCGCTGCGGCACACGCCGGACAAACAGGGCAAAACCTCGCGCATGCTGGGCGCCATGTGCGCCTCTCTGTTTGCCATGTCTTTCGTGCACTTTGGCGCGGGGCATCCGCCGCAAGCCTGGTCCAAAGAGATCGCCTTGCACCACGCCGGCATCCCGTTGGCCCTGTTTGTGCTGTTGCAGGACTATCGATTTGTCCTGCTGGACGCTTTCATTCGCTTTGTGGCCAACGTCTTCCTCGCCGCATTGATCACCTTCGCCGGCATCCGCGCGGCGCAGAGCTTTCTGAAACCGAATGCCGTCGACCCCGTCTCGGAAGCATTGCTGCTCACCGGATCGTGTCTGCTGCTGATTGTTTTCGCGCTGCTCCGTTCTAAGATCCAAGCCTGGCTGACAAAAGTCGTTTTCCGGCGGCCCGAGCTGGAGACATGGCTGCAAAGACTCCGTACGGGGGCGGGATCTCAGACGGAAACGGAATACCTCGACTCGGCCACTGGACAGCTTGCCGCGTTCATGGAAGCGGGCCAGGCACGGCTGGTCGCGGGAGATGCTATCGCACAGGCGGGATTGACCGCCGCGCCGCTGTTCCCCGCCCCCATCGGCGACGTCCCTCAACTTCGCGCTACCCCCGAACTTGCCTGGGCGGAAGCGATCGTCCCGCTGCGGTTATCGCCCGCCGATATCCGCTATGTAATGCTGGGACGGCGCCGGGGTGGCCGCAGATACCTGAGCGAGGATTTGCAGGCCCTCAATCGCCTCTCGGCGGTGATCGTCGAGCAGGTGGAACGAGCGCGCGCGTCGGAACTCGACCGCCTGGTATCGCACGCGGAACTGCGCGCTCTCCAGTCACAAATCAACCCGCATTTTTTGTTCAATGCCCTGAATACGTTGTACGGCGTGATTCCGCGGGAAGCGGCGGGCGCGAGACGGACTGTGCTCAACCTCGCGGAAGTATTCCGCTATTTCTTACGGCCGGAAACTACGTTCATTCCGCTGTCCGAAGAATTGCAGATTATCAACGCCTACCTGGATATCGAACGCCTGCGGCTGGGGCCGCGCCTCGATACGCTCATCGAGGTAGACGAGGCTGCCAAACCCGTCATGATTCCAGTTCTTTCCATTCAGCCGTTGGTCGAAAACGCCATCAAACATGGCGTTTCAGCGAATGCCGGAGGCGGCAGGCTGACTCTGACGGCCAAGGTGATCGAAGGCGAGGTGCGGATTACGGTTGCCGATACCGGGCCGGGAATGAAGGCGCAGCCGTTTGGGACCGCAAAGTCCGGCGCCGGGTTGGGTCTCGGAAATGTGACGCGCCGCTTGCAGCTTTGCTACGGACCGCGAGCGGATCTGCAAGTCAACTCGGGCGCGTCGGGCACTTCCGTGCAGTTTTCGATTCCCCTGACGAGAACGGTCAGCGCGGCGTGAAGACGCTGATCGTAGACGATGAGCCGGTGGCCCGCGAGGTGCTGCGGGGCGAACTCGAGCCTTTCCCCGACGTGGTGGTGGTGGGTGAAGCGGAGAACGGCCAACAGGCGTTGGATCAGATCTCGAAGATGCAGCCCGATCTCGTCTTTTTGGATTTGCAGATGCCCGTGATGGGCGGCCTCGAAGTGGTAGAACACCTGACGAGCGGGCATCTCCCGGTGATCGTGATCGTAACGGCCTACGACGAGTACGCCATCAAGGCTTTCGAGGCTGGGGCGATCGACTATCTGCTAAAGCCGGTGAGCGCGGCCCGGTTGCAAACGACCATCGAGAGGGCCCGCGCCCTGCGCGCCAGGCCGCTCGAGAATGCGGAAAAGATTGCGGAAATCTCCAGCGCGCGGGTGAACGAGGCCGATGCGGTTCCCATCAGCCGCAAGATCGTGGGCCGGCGCGGTCCGGAATACGTGCTTCTAAACTACGATGAGGTGCTGGCCTTCCAGGCAGATGACGAGGTTGTATGGATCGTCACCGCGAAGGATCGCTTTTTGGCCACGCAGCCTCTGCGCGCGATCGAAGAGCGGTTGCAGCGCCTGCCGTTTCGGCGGGTGCATCGCAGCGCGATCGTCAATGTGAATCACGTGCGCAAAATGAGCGCCCTGACCAGCCAGCGGTGGCTCCTGACATTAAGCAACGGCCAGGAACTGATCGTCAGCAAACGGCAGGCGCACGCTATTCGCGGCCTGATGCGCTGGTGAGCGCGACTTCCGCCTGCGTGGACGGAAAGGGCACAACCTCCGCCACCGCCGCGTTGCCCGTTCCGCCGGACAACAACCGGGCGGAGTTCAGGATGAAGACCATTTCTGACGTTACGTGGATCAGCGCTGCCAGCACGGGACTCAAAAAGCCAAACGCCGCAAGACCGACACCCGCCGCATCGACGGCCAGTGTACCAGCGAAATTCGTCATGATGATGCGGTAGCAATGACGCGAGATATCTAGCAACTGTGTCAGCTTAGTGAGATCGTCGCCCAACAGAACCACGGACGCGCTTTCGCGAGCCACATCGGTTCCCGATCCCATGGCGATGCCCACGTTGGCGGCCATGAGCGCCGGCGCGTCGTTCACGCCGTCTCCCACCATGGCGACTACGTAGCCCTGTCGGCGGAGACTCTCGATGCGCTCAAGTTTCATCTCGGGAAGCAAGTCTGCCTCGACGGCGTCCACCCCCAGTTCCTGGCCGACTCTTTGAGCGATCACGGCGGCGTCACCGGTCAATAGCACGGTCCGGATGTTCATTTCTCGCAGCCGCGCGACGGCTTCCGCCGAACCGGAACGCAAAACGTCAGCGATCTGAATCTTGCCCAGGTAGCGCCCATTCCGCGCCACGAAGACGGTAGAGTGTGTTCCGGATTCTTCCCCGTCGGGCGGCAGCTCGACGCCACTCTCGATGAGCAGGGCGCGCGTGCCGACCAGCGTGGGAATTCCATTTAGCTCGCAGGCGATTCCCTTCCCCGGAGTGTAACGAAAGCCCGAAGGATCGCTCGTTGGAATCCGCAAAGCCGCGGCCTTGTCGAGAATGGCTTTGCCGAGCGGGTGCTCGGAGAAGCGCTCCGCGCTCGCGGCGGCCTGGACCAGGTCGTGCTCGGTGACACCCGGCGCGGGTTGCACGCCGCGCACTTCAGGGCGGCCTAGCGTAAGAGTGCCGGTTTTATCGAGCACGACCGTGTTCACGTGGCTCAAGGT
The DNA here is from genome assembly GCA_035297145.1 of Bryobacteraceae bacterium. Lineage (GTDB taxonomy): Bacteria > Acidobacteriota > Terriglobia > Bryobacterales > Bryobacteraceae > QHXW01. The sequence goes on along the minus strand of DATGZN010000085.1, from coordinate 38,323 downwards.
CTCGAGATAACGTCCACCCTTCACGATGGCGCCGCGGCGGGCGGCTCGGCCGATGGCTCCCAGAATAGCGAGCGGCGTTCCGGCGGCGATTCCGCAGGCTCCCGCGACGATGATCACCGAGATCGTGGAGCGTGGATTGCGGGTCAATGCAAACGTGAGGACAGCACAGGCGAGAGCGAAGTAGACGAGATAGCCGGCGAGCCGGTCGGCGAGTTTCTGCACCGGGGCTTGCAACTGCTCAGCGCGCTCCACGGCCTCAATGATGCGGCCGAATGCCGTATCTTTGCCCACCAGGGTAGTGCGCACCTCGAGAAAACCAGACTGGTTGATAGTGCCGGCATACACGGAGGCGCCGGGCGTTTTCTCCACGGGAAGTGACTCACCGGTGATGCTGGCCTGATCGACGAACGAATGCCCCGAGACCACGTCGCCATCAACCGGCACGCGACCGCCTGGCCGAACCAGGACAACATCGCCTGTGCGAACCTCGCTGATGTCCAGCGTTCTCACGCCTTCGCCGCTACGAATCTCCGTGCTGGTGGGGAGGAAGCGGAGAAGGTCGTGAATCGCCTGGCGGCCACGGCCCACGGTCATCTCCTCGAGGACTTCGGCGATCAGGACGAAGAAGACAATCACCAGCGCAGTGAAGACCTCGCCGATGATCAGAGCGGCCAGAAGGGCGATGGTCATGGAAAGCTCCATGGTCATGCGGCGCTTCATGACGTCGGCGGCGGCTTCGCGGAAGATGGGATAACCGCCCACCAGCGTGGCGATCAGCCCGACGATGTCCCAGCGCGGGAAAGGCCGCCACACCTGAAACCAGGTGACAAGAATGGCCACGCCGACAAAAGCGATTCGCGCGTATTCGAGCCACTCGATGCCGCCGTGCTCATGTTCCTCGGCGTGGGCAGGTCGCGACTCGGGGCTAGCAGTAAATTCGGTACTGCTGGTCAAAGAGCTCATGGGTACATAGTATACCCCCATAGGTATGTGTCAAGGGTGCATGGCGCAACACGCTCGTCAAGCGCAACCCCGGGGGGGCCGGTGCGTTTGCGTTCGTTAACATCCGCTCGCGGCAATTTTCAGACCGCCTACGGCCAGCATCAGGCCGTTAACCAATTGCTAATAGGTTCCCCCGGAAGGCACACCCATACTGGAAGCATAGTGAAGAAGCTCGCTATCCTTCTGTCTTTCCTCCTGCTGCGGAGTGGTTCTTCGGCTCTCGAGGCCCAATCCCTCGGAAATGCGGGCACCCTCCAGGGCACTGTGAAGGATGCCACAGGCGCTGTAGTGCCTCAGGCCACAGTTCGTATTCACAATCCGGTGAGCGGCTATCAACAAGCGGTCAGTACGGATGCGTCCGGCAACTTCCGCCTGACCAACATCCCTCCGAATTCCTATCATTTGGACGTCAGCTCACCAGGGTTTACGTCGTACAACACAGATGTCGCGATTCGAAACTCGGTTCCCATCACATTGGACATACCGCTAGCAGTCGCCGGCAATCAGACCGTAGTGAACGTGGAAGCCGGTGCGGCGGACCTGGTCGAGGTGGATCCTTCGGCCCACGTGGACACGGATCGGGATTTAATTTCCAAGATCCCGATGTTTGATCCTGGGGGTGGCCTGAGCCAGGCGATCACCATGAGCACGGGCGGCGTGGCGGCGGACGGCAACGGGTTCTTCCATCCGCTCGGCGATCACGCCCAGACAACTTTCGTCATTGATGGTCAGCCCATCAGCGATCAGCAGAGCAAGGTCTTTTCCACACAGCTGCCCACGAGCGCCGTCCAGAGCATGGAGGTGACCACGGGCACACCCTCAGCGGAATTCGGCGACAAGACCAGCTTGGTGGCGCAGGTGACGACGCGCTCCGGTCTGGGCGCGATGAAGACGTTCGGCAACGTGGACACCTACTACGGATCATTCGGCAGCACTGGTGGGGACGTTGCATTGGGGTTCGGCAATGAAAAGTTCGGCAACTTCATCGCACTCGACGGAGGGCGCAGTGGGCGTTTCCTCGACACCCCCGAATTCACTCCGTTCCACGATGTAGGGAACAATCAGACGATTTTTGACCGGCTGGACTTTCAGCCGAATGCCACCAACGTGGTCCACTTGAATCTGTTCGCGGCCCGGAACTGGATCCAAATCCCGGACGACTACGACCAGTTGGCGACTTTCCAGGACCAGCGGCAGCGCGTACTGACGTGGAGTTTCGCACCGGGATTTCAGCACACGTTCAACTCGAGCACGCTGCTCACGATCAACCCGTACATCCGGAAGGACCAGTTTAATTACTATCCCAGCCGCGATCTGTTTGACGATCTGCCTGCAACCCAGGCCCAGCAGCGGCAACTTCTGAACTGGGGCGTGAAAGCCGACATAGCGGCGACTAGGGGCCGTCACAATATCAAGGCCGGGATTGATCTGAAACAAACGCGCTTGCTGGAGAACTTCCAGTTCGGCGTGACGAATCCGACGTTCGACTCACCCTGCGTCGACGCCAATGGCGCCCCCGTCCCCAACACGACGCTGACGAATCCGCTGCAATGCGCGGGCGCGGGCTTTCAGCAGAATCCAGGCTTCTCCGCCCGCATCCACCCGTTCGATCTGAGTCGCGGCGGCAGCCTTTTTGCTTTTCATGCCGCTGACAACATCGATCAATACGCCTTCTACGTGAACGATTCCATCACGGCGGGCAAGTTTGTGTTCAACGTGGGAGTCCGCTTCGACCGGTATGACGGCCTGGTCACCGCCACCAGCCCACAACCGCGCGTGGGGATCGCATACAACATCAAAAAGACGGGGACGGTGCTGCGCGCGGCGTACGCGAGGACTTTCGAGACGCCGTTCAACGAGAACCTGCTGCTTTCGAGCGCGACGGGCCTGGGCGGGCTGGCGCAGAACTTATTCGGGTCGGTCGGAGAGTCGCTGCACCCGGGAAATCGGAACCAATTCAATACAGGTTTCCAGCAGGCCATCGGAAAGTATGTGCTGATTGATGGGGATTACTTCTGGAAGTACACGCACAACGCCTACGACTTCAACACGCTGCTGAACACGACGATCACATTCCCAATTGTCTGGCACAACTCCAAGCTGGACGGGGTCACGGGCCGCGTGAGCACGACGAATATTCACGGTTTCCAGTCTTACTGGACATTCGGGCACACGCGCGCCCGGTACTTTCCGCCGGAAACGGGCGGCCTGGTCTTTCAAGGAGCGCCACTGGCTGCGGGAGTATTCCGCATCGATCACGACCAGGCGTTCCAGTCCACGCTGAATATGCGCTACCAGCGCCCGCACAACGCCGAGTGGATCGCGTTCATCTATCGCTATGACAGCGGCCTGGTTGTTAGCGGTGTGCCGGACGCAGGTGCGGCCTTGATCGGCGGGGCGGCGGGTTTGACGCCGAATCAGCAGGTGACGCTCGGCTTGGCCTGCAACGGCATGCCGGCTACGGTTGCCAATCCGATCTCGACCTGCGTGAATTCGAACGGCACCGAGGGGAGGGTCACCTCAAAACTGCTGGTGCTGCCACAAGGGGGCTACGGCGGGTTTCCCAGCCAGGAGAACGACGACCACAACCCCGACCGCGTAAAGCCCCGGAATCTGTTCAACGTGGGCATCGGCACCGACAACCTTCTGCACCGGGAAGGCCCGAAGCGCCTTACGGCGTCGCTGCAGGTGGAGAACCTAACGAATCAAGCGGCGCTCTACAATTTTCTTTCCACGTTCAGCGGCACACACTTTCTGCAACCGAGAACGGTGGTTGCGAAAGTCGGGTTCGTGTTTTAGCTTGCCGAACCCGCAACTCGCCGGTTAGCAGGTTGCACTCGCCGATTCGAACTGGGGTGTATCGCGGTACACCTCTACGATTGATTGCGGGGGGAAGATCTCATGACCCGCGCAACCACAGAAAAGGGATACAAAGGCATTGGAATGGAGGGCGTCACCGCCAAATGGTACGCCTCTCTCACGCGCAAGGCGGCGGAGGATTTCAAGGCACTTGCGAGGCGCGTGGCCGCGGAAACTCCGCCCGGCAGCGATGTGCTGGAAGTCGCGCCCGGGCCCGGATATTTCGCCATCGAGCTGGCGAAGCTCGGTGGGTACCAAGTCACTGGCCTCGATATCAGCCACACCTTCGTCGAAATCGCGCGTAAGAATGCAACTGAAGCTGGAGTAAATGTCGATTTCCGGCATGGCAACGCATCGAACATGCCCTTCAAGGATGAGTCGTTCGATTTCCTCCTTTGCCGGGCGGCGTTTAAGAATTTCTCGCAGCCGGTTCGGGCGCTGCAGGAGATGTACCGCGTTCTCAAGCCGGGTGGCCGTGGTCTCATAATCGACTTGCGGAAGGATGCGCCCCCGCGGTCTGTAAGCAAGGCTGTTGAGGAGATGCGGCTGGGAAGAGTGAACACGCTGCTTACCAAACTGACGTTCCGGTTCATGCTGCTCAAGCGAGCGTACACGCGGACCGAGTTTGAGCAGATGCTTGCGGAGACGGAATTTGGATCGATCAAGATCAAAGAGGACCGGTTGGGGCTAGAGCTGTTGTTGCAGCGCCAACCGGTCGGGTAGTTCCCGATTGCATTTCTCCCCCTGCGGTGCTACAGTTTGAAGCACGTGGAATGATTTAGGTCCGTTTGGCGGGCCGAGCTAATTGCAACCACGTAAAAAAAAGTGCTAAAGGCATGTCGGTCGATCAGGACCCTGAGGCCTTTTGCTCAGGGTTTTTTGTTTTATAGGCCGACATTGCCGGATGCTGGAGGATTGCTATGAGCGTCTGGCCGAGTTTGTCATCGGCGCCTTCGCCTGCTCTGCATGGCAGCGAGGGTGAGCTGGTATCGATTTCCGTCACGGTGGAGCCGCGCGATCTGGAAGACTTGCTGGAAGCGCTGGCTACCGTGGAGTTCCCCATTAACCCGCAAATTTATCACGATGCGTCCGTGATTTATGTCGGACAGGACGGCGCCGAGCGCGTGGAGCACTCGACTTTGGTGGAGTTTCCGGCCTATGCCGAATGGGTGCCAAGGATTCGTGCGGTGCTCAAAGCCTGTGGTTTTGAAAACGGCACCATTTCGGTTGTATCCATGCTCGACCAAATCCACGGCGGCGAACGGATGGAGCCATCTCCAGCGGGGGCGATGTATGCGTATCGAGTTCTGCGAAAATCGGGGCCGCTAGCCGCAACGGCTAGGCAATAAACCGTTTGCTGCCCGAGTTGATGCTTTTCGCCACGCTGCTGTAAGGCGCTATACTAAAGGCTTCCGAGGCTTGCATGAAAAAATACGGTAAGTTTGCGGCCCTGGTCGTTGTCATTGTCGGCACACTGATCTGGCTTGCTACCGCCGGAATCAAAGACAATCAGACCTATTACAAAACCATTGCGGAGCTGAACAAAATGGGCGACCAGGCGTACAGCAAACGGCTGCGCGTGGGCGGCGATATTAGCCCGGGGTCGATCGTTCGCACGGCAAGCACAGTGCAATTCCTGCTCGTCCAGGAGAAGCTCAATCTCCACGTGGTCTACGACGGCTCGGATCCGCTTCCCGACACTTTCCGCGATGGCTCTCAGGCTCTGGCCGACGGCAAGATGGGACGCGACGGCGTGTTCCACGCGAACAAAGTGCAAGCCAAGTGCGCGTCGAAGTATGAAGCCAAGCCCGGCGGGCGTCCGGCACCTGCTCCCGTGTATCCAAATAAAGCCAGTCTCTAAAGCCAAGCTATGGAAAATATCGGTGCGTTAGCGATCCTGCTGGCCTTTTGCCTGGCCATCTATGCGGTTATCGGCAGCGTGACGGGGAAACTGCGGCGCAATCCCTTCCTGATTGTCAGCGCGGAGCGCGCGGTTTACGCCGTTTGGTTTCTGGTAACAGTGTCTGCGGGAGTCCTTGTCAACGCGATCATGACCGGCGATTTCCGATTCGTGTATGCGGCCGAGGTCAGCAACCGCGCCATGCCGATGCTCTACAAATTCGCGGCGTGGTGGGGCGGGCAGGCGGGATCGCTGCTGTTCTGGAGTTGGCTGCTTTCGACCTACGCAGCGGTCGTGATCTTCACTAACCGTCGCAAGCATCGCGAGTTCATGCCGTACGTGGTGGCGATCCTGGGGACGGTGCAGGTGTTCTTCCTGATGATGAACACGTTCGTCGTCAGCCCGTTTGAGATGCTGGCCGTGGGTAAGGCGATCACGGCCGTGCCGGACGGCAACGGGCTGAATCCCCTTTTGCAATATCCGGCCATGGCCATACACCCGCCAATGCTGTATCTCGGCTACGTGGGATTCACGGTGCCATTCGCATTCGCCATGGCGTCCCTGATTACGCGCCAGCCGGGTGATGGCTGGATTCATACCACGCGCCGCTGGACCATGGTGGCGTGGCTGTTCCAGAGCTGCGGCATCGTGCTGGGCATGGCATGGGCTTACCACGTGCTCGGATGGGGCGGTTACTGGGCCTGGGATGCGGTGGAAAATGCCTCGCTTCTCCCCTGGCTGGGCGGAACGGCATTTCTGCACTCGGTGATGATGCAGGAGAAGAAGGGCATGATGAAGGTGTGGAACATGGTGCTGGTAGCGTCCACATTCTTCCTCTGCATTCTCGGCACTTTTCTCACGCGCTCTGGCGTCGTCAATTCGGTGCACGCCTTCGCGCAGAGTAAGATTGGTAACTACTTCGTGGGCTTTCTTGCCATTGCCATCGCGGCCACGATCTACCTGATTCTCGACCGGCTGCCATACCTCAAGAGCGAAGCCGAGCTCGAATCCGTGATCTCGCGCGAATCCAGTTTCATGTTCAACAACCTCGTGCTGCTGGCGAGCTGCTTCGCGGTGCTGTGGGGTACATTGTTCCCGGTGATCACGGACGCGATCCAGCACGAGAAGATCAGCCTGGATGCGGAGTGGTTCAACCGGCTCATGATTCCCATTGGTCTGTTCCTGCTCGTTCTGACCGGTGTTGGTCCGTTGTTTGCCTGGCGGCGTACTTCCACCGACAGTCTGCGGCGCAACTTCATGTGGCCGGGAATTGCGTCGCTGGTTCTAGTGGCGACGCTGGCCGCGGCAGGCATGCGAAACTTCTACGCTCTGATCTCGTTCGGGTTCTGCCTGTTCGTAGCATTGGCCATCATCATTGAGTTCTACAAGGGCACGAAACAGATTGCGGCCAAGAACGAATTCAATTTCGCGCATGCGGTTGTGGAGCTGACGCATCGCAACACGCGGCGCTATGGCGGATACCTGGTGCACATGGGGATCGTGCTCATGTTCGTCGGATTTACCGGCGCGGCCTTCAACCTGCACCGCTCCGATGAGCTGAAGGTGGGGGATTCAATCAAGATCGGCTCCTACCAACTTACGCTCAAGAGCACGCACGCAGGGGAGAACGACAATTACCTCGAGCAGGACGCCTCAGTGGAGGCGCGTAAGAACGGCGAGTTCCTGGGCATTCTGAATCCCGAGGAGCGCGTGTACAAAGCCAGCCGCCAGCCCACGCATGAAGTTGCCTTGCGGGAACGGCTGAACGAAGATTTGTATTTGAATTTTGCCGGCATGAACGGCGACCGCGTGGTGCTGCAATCCTACGTGTTTCCGCTGGTGGATTGGATCTGGATCGGCGCGTTGACCCTGATATTCGGCACGCTGGTGGCGCTAGTACCGAGCAAAGTGAAGCGCGAATACGCGCGCACGCAAGTTGTGGGAATCACGAGTGCCGTGCCAGCCGAGGCAGGGCTGCCGGGCAGGCCGCGAAAATGAGAATTTGGGGGCACAGCTCGATCAAGTATGCGACGTTGGAAATCTAGCTTCCTGCTGCTGGCGGCAACGGCGCTGTGCCTGGCGCAGACGGAGTCGCAAATCACGAGCGACGATGTGCGGCGCATGGCGCGTCACATTTCCTGCCAATGCGGAAGCTGCTCGGAAGACGCCAACTGCATGATGTCGTCGGGCCAGTGCGGCTTCTGCAAGCCGGCGCGCACCAAGATCTTCAAAATGCAGCAGGCCGGGATGTCCGATCAGAATATCGCCGACGACTTCATCCGGGAATACGGCTCTAGGATTTACCGCGCCGACCCGAGTGCCCTTGGCTGGCTGGTGCCGTACGGAACGCTGGCGATCGGGATTCTGGTGGTGGTTTGGTTTGTGCGCCGCTATTATCATCCCGTGCCGGCGGGAGCCGTGGCGGCCGCTGCGCCTGGAACGGGGCAAGTGTCGGCAGATGACCCGCTGGGCAAGTATCGGGACCAGATCGAGCAGGATTTGGCTCATCTCGACTAAATGACAATCGCGATCGCATGCCTCATCATTGTCGGGGTTCTTGCGTTCATTCTTTCGGTGCGCGCCAAAGATCTGCCGCAGCCTGAGCCGGTTTCTCCATTCCAGCATCTGGACGAGCGCAAGGCCGCGATCTACGAGAATCTTCGCGATCTTCAGTTCGAGTACCGCGTGGGCAAGCTCTCGGATCAGGATTATCAGCAGACTAAACTCGACTTACAAAAGGAGCTGGCAACGGTGATGGCGGAGATCGACCGCGTGAAAGCGGAGATCGCCGCGGGGAAGATTCCAGCGCCGGCGCCGGAGCTGGTGAAAACGGCGCCGGTTCCTAAAGGACCGGCAAAATACGCCTGCCCCTGGTGCAAGGCGGAATTTGCGCAGCCGCTCAAGTTCTGCGGCGAGTGTGGCAAGCCGATGAAGGCGGCGGAGGCTTGATGGCGGGATTTAGGAATCGGGATTTGGGATTTGGCGCGTGCAGCCGGCTGTTGGTCGGGCTGGCGTTCGCTACATGCGCATTTGCGGCGATTGATGGAACCGTTTTCAACCAAACGCTGGGGAAGCCGCAGGCGGGCGCCACGGTCACTCTGTACAAGCTGGGGCAGGCGGGTCCGGAGCAGATTGAGAGCGTCAAATCGGGCGCGAACGGAAAGTTTCACATCGCGCAGGATGCCACGGGGCCGGGACCACGTCTGGTGCAGGCGGCCTACAGCGATGTCACTTACAACCACATTCTGCCGCCCGGCAGCCCGTCGGACAACGTGACGGTGGATGTGTACGAATCGTCCAAAAAACCGGGGGACGCGAAGATCGAGCAGCACGCGATGTTGTTTGAGCCCGTGCGCGGCCAGTTGATGGTCAGTGAGTGGTACATTTTTCGCAACACCGGTAAAGTGACATACAACGATGTGGATAGCGGCACGCTGCGATTCTTCCTGCCTGCGGCAACCAATGGCGCTGTGCAGGTGAACGCCACCGCGCCCCAGGGTATGCCGGTTCCGCAGGCCGCGGAGAAAACGCGCACGCCGAATATCTACAAAGTGGCATTTGCCATCAAGCCCGGCGAGACCCGAATCGATGTCACGTATCACGTGCCGTTCAATGCGCCGGGTACGTTTGAAGGTAAACTTCCGGAGAATGCTCCCACCCGGCTGGTGGCGCCGAACGGCGTGACTCTCAAGGGCGAGGGCATCCAGTCGCTTGGCCAGGAGCCACAGACGAAAGCTGCCATTTACGATGTCAAAGGCCCGGACTTCAAGGTTGAAATCGCTGGCAGCGGCTCGATGCAACCAGCGGACGAGGCTTCAGACGCTTCCGACGATTCGGGCGGCGGGGCAACATTCGAGCAGATTCCGCCAAAAGTCTACGGCAAGATGACCTGGATTCTCGTGCTGGCGTTCGCCATTCTGACGCTGGGGTTCATCCTGCTCTTCCGCGCGCAGGTTCCGGCCACTGCACGGGCCTCGTCGCAGGCCGCATCGAAATCGCCTGCAAAGGAAAAGAATGAGCGACGCCGCCGTTAATTGCGCCGGCGTCTGGAAATTCTACGGCGATTACCCCGCACTCCGGAATATTTCATTCGAAGTTCCAGCCGGCCGATGCCTGGCGCTGATCGGCCGCAACGGCGCGGGGAAAACCACGCTGCTGCGCATTCTGGCGGGATTCTCGCGGCCGGGCAAGGGCGACATCAGAATTCTGGGAAACTCTCCGCGTGAGACTGCCACGCGGCATCGCATCGGGTTCTTGGGCCACGGCATTTCGATTTATGATGAGCTCTCCGCGCTCGAGAATCTTCGGCTGTACGCGCGCCTGTATAACCTGGCGCAGCCTGAGAAGTCGGCGATGGAGTGGCTCGAGCGTACCGGTCTAGTCCACGTTAAGGACAGTCTGGTTCGCGAGTTCTCGCGAGGCATGCGGCAGCGGCTGGCCGTTGCGCGGGCGTTTCTGCACGGTCCCACGGTGATGCTTCTGGACGAGCCTTTCACTGCCCTTGACGACCGCGCGATCGCATTGTTGCAGTCGCTGCTGGCTGATGCGCTCAGCCGCGGATCCACGATCGTTATGTCGACGCACCAATTGCGGGAAGCCCTTGAACTCGCCACTGACGTGGTACTCATTCAGCGCGGCACCGTCGCACACCATGGCCCGCGCACGCCGGAAATGCTGGCTGACGCAGGCTGGTTGTACCGCCAGTACGGTGAGGCTTGATGGATTTTGCGCGGCATGTCGGCGTCATCTTCGGCAAAGACCTGCATGCGGAATTGCGCAGCAAGGAGGCGATCAACGCCTCGCTTTCGTTCGCGCTCGTGATTCTTCTGCTATTCAGTTTTGCGTTCGATCCCACCGCGGACGAGACGCGGGACATCGCCGGAGGACTCTTGTGGATCGTGTTCGCTTTCGCTGGAACCCTGATCCTCAATCGCAGTTTCGTCCGCGAGCTCCCGAACGATTGCCTGGACGGCCTCATCGCCGCTCCGATTTCTTCGGCTGCGTTGTTTTTGGGAAAGGCGCTCGCAAATTTTGTGCTCGTTTTGGCGGTGGAACTCATCTCGTTGCCGATTTTCGGCATCTTCTATAATGTCCGGTGGACTCAGCAGTGGTGGTCGCTGCTGCTCGTAATGGTGCTGGCGACCTGGGCTCTGACAGTGATCGGGACGATTTTCAGCGCGCTCACGGTGAACCTGAGAATTCGTGAGCTGATGCTGCCGATTCTCGTTTACCCAATCATGATTCCCGCGCTGCTGGGCGCGATGGAGGTTACTGGACCATTGATTGCCGGCAAACCGCTCGAGGGCGATCTGTTGATGGGACTCCGCCTGTTGGTGGGGTTTGACATAATCTTCACAGCCCTGTCAGTGTGGCTCGTGGAAACAATTTTGGTGGGATAAACTATGCGCGAAAAACTGATTTACCTTCTTTCCGCCGCAGCTGCCGTGCTGTTGGTGCGCAATCTCTATGTGATCTTCCTTGCGCTCCCGGACGAGGCGCAGCAAGGACCTATCTATCGTATTCTCTTCGTTCATCTCCCATCCGCTATCACCTGCTTCATCGGATTCTTTGCCGCGGGTGTCTGTAGCGCGCTTTATCTTGGCACCAAAAATCTGCGCTACGACGCTGTGGCTGCGGCATCCACCGAGGTCGGACTCGCATTCGCGACCGTGGTGCTGGTGACTGGCAGTATTTGGGCGCGCATTATCTGGGGGATCTGGTGGACGTGGGATGCGCGGTTGACGTCGATGCTCGTTTGTTGGCTGCTATACGCTGCATATTTGATGTTGCGTAACGCCGTGACCGAACCCACGCAGCGCGCGCGATTCTCGGCTGTGCTTTCGATTTTCGCTTTCACCGACGTTATCATCGTCTGGAAATCGATCGAATGGTGGCGCACGCAGCACCCAGGACCCGTGCTCTCCATTCGCACGGGCGGCGGTCGGATGGATCCTGATATGGAATCGGCCATTTACTGGAATCTCGTCGCGCTTCTCCTATTCGCGGTTGTTCTCGTGCTGGTTCGCATCCGGCAGGAAGAGATGCGGCGCGAAATCGATGGGATGCGCCAGGCGGCACACGCCTTCTAAGGATCAACCATGCTTGAAGCACGCAATTTGATGTATATGTTTTATGGATTCCTGGCCGCGTGGGTGATTTTGGTGGGCTACGTGGTCACGTTAGCAGCTCGCGAGCGAAAACTGAAGGACGAGCTAGCGCAGGTACGGAATCTGCTGAAAGAGCGGGAGAGCGCTCGCTAAATGCGCCGGCGAGATCTGCTGCGATCCATTGCGGCAGGCGGCGTTTGCGCCGCTCTCGCGGAACACAACCACCGTGCTGAGGCGCAAGTGACGCCCGGGATGGCTTCGCCTAAGATCCGCGATGTCTCCGTGATTGCCACCGCCCCAGCCGGACTGCGGCTCAGCGTTGTCAAAATCACAACGGATCAGGATGGCCTCTACGGCTACGGATGCGCCACCTTCACGCAGCGCGCCGAATTGGTGAACGCGGCGGTCGAGAAATATCTACGGCCGTTCCTGATCGGTAAGCCGGCCGACCGGATCGAAGACACCTGGCAGGCCTGCTATAACAGCTCGTACTGGCGCAACGGGCCGGTGCTCAATAACGCCATTAGCGGCGTTGACCAGGCGCTATGGGACATCAAAGCCAGGCAAGCCGGGATGCCCGTGTATCAAGTGCTGGGCGGCAAATGCCGAGAAGCCGTGGATTGCTACACGCATGCCGACGGCGCCGAAATTCCGGAGGTCATCGACCACGCACGCAAGTTCATCGAACAGGGCTTCCGTCACGTGCGCGTGCAGGTGGGCGTCCCGGGGATGGCAGGATACGGCTCGCGGCGGAATGAGGTCAGGATCGAGGCGTTGCACTCCGGCCCCGTGTTTGAATCGAGGCCTGCAGCACGCCGAGCATTGCAGTTGTTCGAGGCATCCCGAAAGGAACTCGGCTGGGAGGTCGAGCTGCTCCACGACATGCACGAGCGCTACACGCCGAATCTCGCCGTGCAACTGGTGAAGGACGCCGAACCATTCAAGATGTTCTTCATGGAAGATCCGCTTTCGCCCGAGAACATCGAGTACTTCGGCCAGATTCGGCAGCAGTGCTCCACGCCCGTCGCCATGGGCGAGCTGTTCAACAGCCCGCACGAATGGACGCCGCTTATCCGCGACCGGCTTATCGACTTCATCCGCATTCACGTGTCGCAGGCGGGAGGCATTACGCCTTGCCGGAAGATTGCGGCTTTCGCGGAAATGTTCGGTGTGCGCACGGCGTGGCACGGGCCGGGTGACGTCTCGCCCATCGGACACGCCGCCAACGCCACTCTGGATCTGGTTTGCCCCAATTTCGGCATCCAGGAGTATTCGCCTTTCAACGACCGCTTGCAGGAAGTTTTTCGTGGCTGCCCGGTGATGAAGAACGGCTATCTCTACGTGAATGAAGCCCCCGGCTGGGGCATCGAGATCGACGAGAAGCTCGCCGCGAAATATCCGTATGGCAGCTTTGAAAGCGAAGAGCGCCGGCGCCTCAACGGCGGATGGGGCGAGATTCGCAAACGCGACGGAACCGTAATCAATCAATAGCGGTTGCTATACTGGCAGCAAGACCGCAAACCGGAGAGATGGCCGAGTGGTTGAAGGCGCACGCTTGGAAAGCGTGTATAGGGGAAACTCTATCGAGGGTTCGAATCCCTCTCTCTCCGCCACTCTAGAATCAAGAGCCTGTATGTCTTTCCAAGCTGGCGCTTCAACTCCAGTCTTGTGGCCTCACCCGTTAAACTAGACGGTTATGTCGTTTACGGTCGTTCCGCTCCACAATCTGTCGCTTCCTCTTGGTACGCGCATACCGTTCGGAGCTGATTTCACCCTTCAGGAAATTCCTCCTTGGGTCAAGGATGTTGCGGGTGGCGCGGAAAGTGGTCTGGTATCACCAGCCGGAGCAAACGCTCGCTGATCTGCCCACATTTCTGATCCACTTGATGGTTTATGGCTCCTCCGCGGACGTGGCGATTGTGGAACGAGATGTCCCCGCGGAAGAATTTCGGTCGGTCCTTGAGAAAGCACCCGCCGGAGTAGGTCCCTACTCCGAATTGCAAAAAACCCGAGGAAATTGCTCCTGAATGCCGGCCGACTCCGCTCCGATCCGGCGGATCTCAACTTCAAAACGCCTTTGTCTGAAAGGACACCGGCAGGACGGCGAGGCCCTCTTCTCCTCTAACGAGAAGCGGTCGCAGCCCGGCAGCAGAATGCGAGCCGCGACCCGTCAGGGAGTAGTGGTTGCTTACGCGGACGTCACCATTCCCAGGCTTAGCACGGCATCCCGAATGATGCCTGCCACTGTCTATGTCAGCGACATGAACAACAACCGATCCGGTTTATGTTGTTTTCGCGCGAATAACGCCACGCCATAGAGGTCTTTCTTCTACTTTGAAAGCGATCCGGCGGCGTTGTCCATTAGTGTTGCGAAATCCCCTTGTAATTCACAATCAAGGTGGGTGACCAGCGCCCCGCCGAATAGAGTGCCGATGTCCGCCATTATCGGAAGCCATTTCGTCTCCCTAGCCAAAGATCGGCCCCGATCCTATCGCGCAAGCGCTGTGGAACTGGTGTGGAACAGCGGGCCCCATGCGGTTGTCAAGTCTTCGACTCTGGCCCCGATTCGCCGCTGTTACGGGTAGGGCGGGCGTCTCGGATCTGCCCGCGTCGGACAGGGCGAACGTGCAGTGTTCCTGGCTGTCTCGACCGGAAGGGCGGAGGGCCGTTACTTCGCCATCGCCCGACGGAACGATCTCCTTCCGCCCGTGCCCATATCATGTGGATGGCTCCCTCGGGACAGGCCGAGATGCAGTATTCCTCACTGGTGCAGGCTTCCGCCCGGACCAGAGCACCGGAGCCGTCGAGGAGGTCCAAGCAGCCGTAGGGACAAATCGAGCCGCACAGACCGCACGCATGGCAGCGGTCCTGGCGCACAGAAGGAACCCACTTCTGGGACATTTTCACTCTCATTCCGCGCACCGCAGAGCCCATGATTGCCGGTCGGCCAGTCGCCTCCATCGAAACGATATAACGTTTCGCGACCTGGCACAAGGCACGCATCGGCGAGGTCATCCCGACGGTTCTGGCTGGCTGTAGCTATCGGCGCCGCCGAGCCGTAAGGCACCAGCATCAGATTGGGCGCCAGCTTCTCGATTCGCTCCGCAATCCAGTCCTCGAACGTGTCCGCACAGATTACCAGGCCTATCCGCCCGAACTCCGTTTCCGCTACGCCGATCGACACCGACCTCGACTACAATCGTTAGACGCAGTGGAGCGTAGTGGCAGAAATGCGTTTGAGCATGGTGACCTGCTGCCGAAGGCCACAACCCCCGGGGCGGTATCGGTTCGAGCGCGAGTGGGCGGCGGAACGCAGCGAGGAGAGTAAGAAGGATAAAATGCAGCACGAATTTCACGTCGTAACAATGACCGAAAGGCCATAGCGATGCTCTGGCTTAGCCGCTGGGAATTTTGTCGTAAGCGCCACTGCCGCGATCGTGATAGTGTACGCAGTCTGCGAGATCGCTATTACGCTCGTCAGTGGCTCCAGCAATTTGGAACAGACGTTCACAAAATGCTTGCCATGCGAACCCTGCTGCAGCAGGAAGGCGTTGCATGGCAGCCTTCGGCGATGTCGGACGAAGAGGTCATCGATCACACTGCTGAACTGCTGATCTCCGGCCGGTTACATGTCCATGCCCCGCGCGCGCCGGCTGTCTCAGTCTACAGTTTCGCGCCAAGCGAACCACCAAAGTTTGTGCCTTTTCCCCTAACTGACCGAAGGCCGCGCCCGCAGGCGGGTGCTTCCAATGCGCCGGCGAGCGATCCACCGACTTTTCCCTCCGATATCGACGGCGCTGCGCAGGCGAATGCGTTGGCCGCGGCGGCGGCCGGAGGACAGCCGTTCTGTCCGGAATGACAGAAGAAAAGAGGGGCGCCGGTCGGCGCCTAGTCTCAGTGATGACGAGCCAGTCATTCAGCTGGATTGAAGAGACCTTCTGGCCACGGGGCGAAAGGCGGGATATTTGGATGATCTTGGACGCCGCGCGCGATCGCGCGATCTTCCGGATGCTCCTCGAGTGCCGCCTTGAGTATTCCTGCCTCTACAGCCAATTCCGGAGTCCGGCATTGGAAATCGCGGCCCCATATCTGGTTCAGCTCGAATACCAAGACAGAAATACGCGGCGGCTCCTGGAACGAGCTTGGGGCAACAGCTGGGGCGTCTTCCTCAAGTGCGACCTCCGCCTCGACAAGTTGCGGCGGCACCTGCGTCAATTCCTGGTGGTGCGGGATCCGCAGGGCCGCCGCGTGGTGTTTCGTTACTATGATCCGCGCGTGCTGCGAGTCTACCTGCCCACCTGTTTTGGAGAAGAATTACGGAGCGTGTTCGGTCCCGTTGAGCTCTTTTGGACTGAAGGCCAAATTCCCGATGAGATGCTGGAGTTCCGTTTCCGTAGCGGCAATTTGGAGCGGCGGATGCTTCCCCTAGGCCCCAAAAGGCCTGAACTACGGCCGTTGGGAAGCAGCCAGAACGTGGATGCCGCGCACGGTGTCGAGGCGGCGCGGGCGTACGCCCCTTTTAAAATTCGGCGGGCGCAGCTCGCGGTCTTTTCACAGGTGGAGGTGCAGAAGTTCGAACAATGGGTGCGGGTTCACCTGCAGAGATTCTTTCCGAGGCAGTGCGCGGCCGCGGGCGAACCGGGAGTCCAGGAGTTAGTACAGTATGGAATCCAACGCGCGGCTATACACGGAATTACCGCCAAGCGCGATGTCTGTAAGTACATCGATCTGATGATCGTCTTCGGACGCGATTTCGATAAGGATAAAAGATCCCGATGGGCGGGCCAAATCCTGGGCAACAGGAGACATCCGGGCGCCAGGATGCGGGCATTGCTCCAAGCCGCGAAGGCCCACCTGAAAAACCGGTAGCTCTTTTCAACCATGTCCCCGACCTAACTCCGGCCCCGTCGCAGTCTCAGGCTTTGGACGCCGCCTTTTCCCGGATGGCTTGTTCGGCCAGCGTGCCGAACTGCGAGGCGATCATTCGCATGCGCAGGGTTTTGCAATGGGCTTTGATCGTGGTTCCTGCAACTGTACCATCTGATTGCTCATTGCGCCGCTCCCGTGCTGAGCAGCCGGTCATACTGATGAAACGTTGGCAGAGGCCGCGTGACAATCCTAAGAAAATATCCCCGGTTTTTGAGGTACTGTCCTTACCCTTTGCTCAGGATAAACTTCGACGGGCATTTGCTCGAAGCTTTCCCATCTTCCACGCCAGACACCATCCTTCGCGAGCTCCAAACGGCAAGTAATCTTTGATACTGACCAAATGTCGAGCAACAGTCTGCCGTCAAGTTCATGAAGTTCCCATCTCAGCTCCATCTGATCCCGCCCCTCTCCAATGCTGCCGTCGGGGCTGAATATCATCGACCGGGCGTCGTGACCCACGCGGCAGTATGTGTGCCGAACCCCGATCAACTGCTCAACAGCCTCTCTAACACGGACGGACTCCGGTTCCGCGGCAGATAAGCCTGGACTGGCGAAACCTCCGGGAGGCAGGTCCGCCGGGACCAACAGAACCGGCATGCGCTCGAAGCTCTCCCAACGGCCCTGCCATACCCCCCCCCGAGTTCTGAAAAGACGGCAAGTCAAAGCTTCATCGGAATGGATCTTCAAGCTCCAGACTCCCTCTTCCTGAGTGATGTCCCAGAAAACTTCCATTTTTGCGCCGCCCTCTCCGATTGTGCCGTCCACCTGGAAGAGCATCTGGCGACGGTCATGCCCCACCCGCTCGTAGAGCCAGTGCCGGCCGATCAGTTCCTGGGCCGCTTGAAGCTCATCGAGTGACCCGCCGACCGAAGAATACTTACTGACCGGGGCGATCCGGGTCCAATACGGCACCAACTGTTCGATGAAGCTAAGGCACTCCGGCTCCTGGGAAAAACCAGGGATCTGGGGATTGCCGCGAAGGCTCCATTTGGCCAGGTTGCGATGCTGGAAGATTCTGCGTCCATTGAAATCGTGTTGGCACATGGTGCATGGCAGTGCGTGAATGCCTCTTTCGGGCATTGCATACGGTGCGTCGAGCCTGCGCCAGGCCATGTGAAACGTCTCCTTATCGCCGTGAATATGGCGGTACCAGAAATCGCTGTACTCGTTGAACCACATCGCCAGCGAGAGAGGCCGGAAGCAACGCGCCTTGTCGAGCACGATCTGCCCGGACTCGAATTCGGGCTCGTCACGGAACGGCACGCCAGTCAGTCTCCAGATGCTTCGTGATGGTTCAAGCCTCGGGAAATCCGGCCAGAAGATGGCTCCGGTTTCCTTAAACTGGTCAGTTTCGAAGAGGAAGGCCGGGTCGGCGACGGGCACGTTGTCCGCGTCGAGCAACAAAACCTCCCGGAAGGCGCTGTGGAGAAGGGCGAAAGCCTTGATCTCCCAGCCGTTGAGAATACGGGCCGGGTGCAACTTGCGGATTTGCTGCGCGTTGATACAGGTCACCCCCAGCGGCTCAACCAGGGTTCGCATGGTGTCGTTCATCTCTGCGCCATTCAGATGCCACAGTTCTACGGGGAGCTGGCAACCGTGTTTGCGCAGCATGTTGATGCACACCCAGGCACACAGGAAGTAGCGCACGCCGCCACCGCAGATGACGATTCCGCGGCCTTGCCAGCCGCGGGCCGTTCGAGGCAAATGCGAAATGGCGGAACGAACGTGGTCGGACGCGGTTGTATCGTTGAGCTCCGGCAATATGCCAGATGCATCGGCTGCGGAACGGCGCTCAAAGGAGGACGGACTCTGATATTGTTCATCCAAGAACAGACGAACTTCATCGAAAGTGCTTTTGAAAGAATCTTCTTCACGGGAGATTTCGTCGTTCAGGCAAAGGAATTTCGGCCGGTACTTGGCGGCTCTGGACAGCGCTTGCCGTGTGTGGGCGTCATTTGTAGATATGGGGACGAAGACGTAGGACTTTCCATCCGGTAAAATCACTCTGCGGGCTGCCCAATCCGGCGTGGGCGATTCCAGCAGGTAGTAGGCGTAAAGGATACGCAGCACCACATCACAGCCGCTTCGAAAGCGATTCCCGAAGGTGGACTTCACTTCGGCCTGCCAGAGCTCGCAGATTTTCTCCAGAACATCGACCCTGTAGAGTTGCGGGACGTGGGCCAGCATCTTTCGCGGCCTGGAGCCGTAGGCCCGATCGAGGAGTTGCAGCGTGAACTCGTACGCCCTGTCATGTGCCTGCTCAGTCTTGCCGCGGGGGATTTCCCAGTCCGTGAAAAAGATGGACTGGACGCCATCGGCCGACAGGAAGTCGCCCGAATCAACCGGTTGGCCTAGGAAGAAGTCGTCATTAAAGTAAAGGAAGGCCGGGCCTAGGCCGGGAATGCGGTGCAGATTGAGTTCGATGGCGTGCGAATTGAAGGTGGGGAGGGCGCTGGAATCCTCAAATATCTCGGCATGGTTAACCAGGCGAAGTTTGGGACAGTTCACATTGAGCCACGGGGGAGTTTTCCCGTCAGTCACCAGAAAGACCCGCCGAACCCAGGGCGCGTAAGTGTGAAGCGATCGAAGAGAGTACTGCAACTCGCCGATCGAACGAAACCGGTTGTCGGTCGCCGCGCCCTTGAGAACTGGCGCGGACTCCTGGTTCAGCAGCGCGCGCAGGGCAGGAGCGGAGGCATCGCCGTCCACCCACGTATAGACCACGTCGATCTCGCCATTCGGCGGCACGGCGGGAGGCTGCGGGTAAACCTCCACCGGCATCCGCTCGAATCGCTCCCAACGGCCGCGCCAGATGCCGCCCTCTTCAAGTTTCAAACAGCAGGTCGACTCTGCCGCGGACCGGATGTCAAGGTATACGCCGCCGTGGAGCTGGTGGATCCGCCATTCGGACTCTAATTGGGCGCTGCCCGCACCGATGCGGCCATTGGGCAGGAATTCCATCGGACGCGCGTCATAGCCGACCCGCCGGTAAAGATGGCGTGTCGCGATCAGGCGATCGACCGCCTCGACCATACGACTGGAGGCCGCTGCTTCCGTATGACCGTTGTTCGGGCCGGGACAAAAATCGGGGACAGTCGCCGAACTACTGTCCGGAGGAGGAGCGACCGGGGGCAGTCCGACGCGCATCCGATCCAGTATACATAAAGGGAGGCGATTTCCGGGCTATGCTCGATTGCGAGATTGCGACGCGCCGACTTCCGCCAGTCTGGACACGGTCGCCTTGCCTGAGAACCGCGGTACGAGTTCTATGGAAACCGGCTCTTGCTCATGGCTAGATTCATGTAGCCGAAAAAAGTTTGCCACGATTGGTATCAAGACTGAAGTCCCCGCGGCGACCACAAGCCACTGGTGCCGGATATATTGCGTCAGGGTAGACATCACCTTGAGATTCTGATTGAAGCCGGCCGAGGTAGCGATGGGAGAAATCAGTTTTGACCGACTGTTTCCGACGGCAGGTGACCCTCCATATTGAGACCGCCATTCCCGTCTTTGCCATTACAGAATACGCGAGAAGCCAGCAGCGGATGCGCAACTCCACGTCTTCCATTCCATAACTGCACATCGGCTCGAAACCGCCGGCCGCTTCGAAAAACTCGCGTGTCATCACCATGCACGCGTAGCCCGCCAGGGGGACCGGGTAGGGCTGATCCCCCTGCCGGTGCAGACATTCGACGCCCAATTCACGATCGCGAATGGTCGGGCCGAAGGTAGTGGCTGACGGGCATTCGATGCTGCGGATCTGCGGAGCTACGACGCCAACGCCAGGTTTGTGCAGTTCCTCTAGAAGCTTGTTCAGCCATCCTCTGCGAAGAATGCAGGGGCATCCATGGCGACCAGGACTGGCGCACTGGCTTAAGCACCCCAAAGGTTTCGAGCGTGCGCTACGCCCTGATGCTTCGGAATGTCCACCAGAATGAGGTTCTCGAAAGGCGGCGGGTCGGCACGAAGAGAATCGCAGCAGGCGTCGGTAGACGCGTCATTGACGACGACCTGGTAGCTGACATTGACACTGTCGCGGATAGCCGCCAACGTCTGGCACATCCTGGTGCCCTCGTTGTAGGCCGGCAGAGCGATGGAAACTGCGGGCACCGCAGCTCACCGCGACGGCCGGCCCTCGTAGCGTGCCCAGGCCTGCCCGTCAAACCAGTGATGGCTATTCAGCAGGATGACCCTGCCATCGCCCGACCGACGCTTCTTGAAGCACATGAAGTAGAGATGTCCGCCGCGTATACCCCCGTCCACCCGCGATGTCCAGGAGGGCATGAGGTGCGGGTCCTGGGATGCTCCCGTCGAAAATCGTGAGCCCTCCCCAATCGGCCCCTCAAACACAAACGCCCATGTTGGTGCCGCCACGGGAACGGGACCGGGCGGCGCGGGTTTATTCAATAACGTCGCGGCGATGCTTGCGATCCCCTCGGGACGCTTATCCTGGCTCAGATTCAACAGCTCGATCTCCGCCTTTTCTACGCGCAGCAGAGCGAAAACCGCTGTCTCGTACAGGCGCAGTCGCATGTTTCCCCGAGCGTAGTCGTAACGAATGATATCGGCCGTGTCGGGTGTGGCGCGGTGGATTTCAACGGCTGGCATGACGGTCGCGCCGTGCGGGTCCGCTCCAGGCTTGAAGAAAAGCGCGCACCACCTTTCAGAATCGAGCTGCACACGTTGGCCGTCGGGTAGAAGTTTCAGGTCCGGCATGGTGACCCAGCCACCTCCGGCGCGGTCGATCATGTCCAGCCAAGCACCGATCAGGTCATCGGTCTCCTCGACTGCCTCGTTGCCATTCACGCTATCCCCCCCGTGCTTCGCGGATTGGCCCGAAGCACCCATGCAAAGCCCGCCGAAAACGGCCGGCCATATCCATAGAGTTGTCGCGAGTCTCACGCGCACATAGCTAGTACCTTTTCACGATCTGCTCAATCCGCACCTTCTGGTTACCGTTTTTCAAGTTTACGATACTAATCCAGCACAGCGCCTGAAAACAGGTGATCACTTGCTCCTTAGTGGGGTAATCACCGGCTCCGCCGCCATAATACATGGTCGTCCCGCCGTAGGTCAGTTTCAAGCAGGCCTCGTAGTTGTTCAACCCGAGGTCGTCGGGATCGAAGAGTTGTCCGACTTTGACCGGACTGGTGTTGTCAGCCAGAGTTGCGCTCCAAGTTTTCCCTTTGACCACCTTGGTGACCCCGTCCAGTCCCCCCGAGCCGGCGTCCCAATCCCCCTCCATAACTGTGGCGTTATTATTCGGGTCGGCCCACACAACCACGATGGACATGTCTCCGGGGCACCCCACCTGCAGCATGACCGCCCTGGTGAATCGGATGATGGCCTGACATTCTGCTTCCTGACTGAAATAGTCGGCGGCTGGCCAGGCGCCGCAGCCTGATTCTGACTCCCCCTGCATGGCCATATACCAGGGGTGGTGAAACTGGGCTGGGACAGCCGGGTCTGGCTTCAGGGTGTAGCCCGGAAACTGCCCTGTGATGTACTTGGCGATGGCCTGAGGATCGGCCGAGCCAGCCGCTCCCACCAACGCAACGGACCTGTCCATGCGCTTGAGTGTAATGCCGGCCTCACGAGTCGGCGCGTTGACGGGGGTGCCCATGGTCAGATAGATCGTGTGGCTCAAGGAGGAGCCAGCTTCAAACGGCCCATCTTCAGTCGTACTCACCGACCATCTAATGTCATCCGTGAGCTTCTCGACCTGGTTGGGAAGAGGTGCGGTCATTTGGACGCTAACGGATACGGGGCCACCTTGGAATTTCACTGGCGGGAAAATCGGTTTGAACTGGCCCGCACTGAACGTCCCGGTGAGGTCGCCATCGGTCACTTCCGCATTTGGCGGACTAACTTGAAGATCTACCTGCACAGCGGCTTTCTTGTTCTGCTCGTGGCTAATCGGGTTACTGGGGTTTCCGGATGTCCAATCGGGCTTTGCAAACGTTGAACCGGAGTTCGTCCAATCGGAGTTATTGGTGGTCATCAGGTTATGATCCGTCTTAAACGTAACCCGGAGCACCGTGATGCTCGTGATTCTTTTTCTAAAGCTGAGGAACTTCATGATACCCGCACGTGATAGGCCGGGCAGGAACCCGGTCGACGTAGGTAAATTCGAATCAGGAGAGTCCGGATTGCTCATGGCTGCGGCCCCGGCGTCGGTGCCGGCGCACCGTTATCTTGCGTAGCCTGCGAAGTGTCTTGCAGGTCCTGGAATGCAGTGTTCTGGTCGATCATCGTTTCGGTTCCATCGGCGCCGATGTAAGTAAAATTATAGCGGTCTGTTGTCGGGACGTTGTCAAAATGCACATCAACGGTGCCGTCGGACGCTCGGTTTTCATAATACTTGGAAATAGGAATTGTTTTATCATACCCGCCCGTCGTGCTGTGCAGCCGCAAGCTTCCAGTCTCGTTGGCGGCCTCCTCTGGCGTTAAGTCGAGGCGGACCCAGAGCGAGGCCGTAGGCGAGGAACTACTGCTCGACCGGGACGAGGAACCGCTGCTGGACGTGGACGAGGAACCACCCCTGGACGCAGACGAGGGACTACTGCTAGGCGAACTGCACGACGAGGGACTCGAGGAGGGAAACGAGCTTGACGCTGGCGCCGAAGCTCCCCCGCACGGCGCCACCGGATCTCCTACGTTCCCCTCCCCGGCATTAGCGTCAGCGTCGCTTGCCGCGGCGTCCAAAG
Organism: Bryobacteraceae bacterium; assembly: GCA_035297145.1. Classification (GTDB taxonomy): domain Bacteria; phylum Acidobacteriota; class Terriglobia; order Bryobacterales; family Bryobacteraceae; genus QHXW01. The sequence goes on along the minus strand of DATGZN010000085.1, from coordinate 14,819 downwards.
CCTGTGACGAAGAAGTTGGGTCGGGAGTCATAAACGCGAGGCTATCCCTTGCCCAGGCGGAGTTTCGCCGCCCGCAGCAGGCTCTCCATCTTTGCGTCTGGTTTGCCGCGCTGTTTCAAAATCTCGCGCGCCCACCGATGGCGCTTATCCGTGTCGAAATCTCGTCCGAAGACAGTCATCAGATCGATATATTTGCAGACATCGCGTCTGGACTTAATTCCGTACACGCCAGCACGCTCGATTCCGTGCCGCGCCATCTCCCGAACGCCCTCATCGCCGGCCGCGGCACACTGCGCGGGGAAGAATTTCCTTAGATGCACAAGCATCCAGTCCTCGAACTCTCGCAATTCCACCTGCGAAAATACCGCGAGCTGTTGCCGGCGGGTCGTCAACATCGGTCCACGCGGAATCCCTCGGACTTGCAAAGAATAGCGAAGCGTTTGCCCGAGTGCTATCGCGCCGGGCCACACAACACCATCCAATGCAGCGGACTCCTCCGGGGTGAGATAGTCTACCGCCCCGCCGATAAAGTACGACTCGATTCGCCGGATGGCTTCGTCCGCCGTCACCATGTCCATGCAGCGTGGCAAGGCGCCAACCACGTCCACGCATAGGCTGCCGGGATCATCCTTCGGGTCGCCGTCGCCGAGCGGAATTGTCCTGGATTTCCAGCAGCCCCCATTGTCGCAGCAACGAAGCGCGCCCACAGTGTGAATAAATTGGTGATGCGGATATGCCTCCCAGTTAGGAGGCTCCCGGCCCCCGGCGATCACAACGCATGGCCGATTTTTGGGCATTCCCGCCCTGGTTTCGATCGCGGCGGCCAAGTGCATCGGCAAGCTCACCGGTCCCAGAACTCCTTGCGCATGGTACACCAGGCGGATGAGCTGGCGGAGATCTGTCTTTCCCCGAAGATCGATTACTCCGCGAAGCGGAGGATGATAGTGCCCTTGCTCGCCGATTTGAACGAAAAGAATCCTCCTGCGGAAATGGTCCACGACTTTCTGATAGCGCGCAGTTTCCCACCACTTGATGGTGTAATCGAACTTACCTCCGGCGTTGACGATCCAGAACGGGATCGGATCGCCAGTCATCTCCTGCACCTGTGACATCCAAGACTTTTCGGACGCGGAGATATGGATATCGCCCCTAAAATCCGTGAGCGCAATTTGCAAGCCCAGGCGGCGGTTCAGAAAGTCGAGAAATCCGTGCAGGAAATGCCAAGGCTCGTGGTTGCTACGATCAATCAGCGGGTATTGGCAGTCGACGGTTTCCACCCCTTGCTCGCTTGCATCGAGCGCCGTTATGTACGGGTTATTCTCCCAGAGATGGGCGCAGGGCGTGCGGACATCGGTCAGGAAGTCGCCAGGATACGTTCGGTGCAAATCGCGCACGGCGGCCGTCAGCATGACGATGTCACCGGGGGACTGGTAATTACTCAAGATGAGTTTGCGCATCCCGGGTTTCGAAGCATCTGCTAGAGGCGAGGAACTCCAGTTGGCCCTGAATGGCCTGCCGCCATGGCTTCCAGAGCGCCTCGCTGCGAGCTCGTGGCGGAGAATCGTTGCAATGGGAAAGCCGCGATAGCGCAAGGAGTTTCCTTTCTCAACCGATTGTAACGGGTGTAGCGCCAATCGGGTACAGGTGGTTAGGGACCGCCAATGTTTCGGAGCGCCTGGAGTTCGTCAGACCAACTTGGCTGCTGAGGTAGTTCACTCGCAGTTGCTGGATGATCCCCTCGGAAACTGTGCCAATGGCCGGAAAACCCGGGTTATCGAAAACCGCCCCGCAACGGAATCGTGGAAGCTGCGCCTGTCTTCTCTCCTGGGGCTGCCATAACTGTTGCTAAGGGCCCCATGCCATCCGCTTTCTGACAAGGCCACCGGTCAGGCACGCAAGGCAGAGGACGCGGAATCTTTGGCGTGCCGTCATCAGCGGACTATCGCGGCTCCTCGATCGTCATATAGCGACCCACGGCCACTTGACTCAGCGTTTGCACCGCCCCGCTCGGCCACTTGATAATCGCACGCACCGGTTTCGAGCAGGGACCCAGCCCAAAATGCACGCGTGGATCATTGCGCGAGAGATAGCTGCCGCCGTTGCGCACAGTCTCGAACTGCGTTTGTCCGCACGCGGTGACCTCGGCGCTCGCGCCAATTCCATCGCGATTGCTGCGTGTACCACGAAGCAGAAAACCAACCCAGGCGTTCCCGTTCGCCGTCTTGTTCTGAAACAGCAAAGGCTGCCCCGCGATCGGCAGCACCGCTACGTCGATGCGCCCATCGTTATCGAAATCTCCCGCACAGCCGCCGCGGTAGCTGTTGTCGGGGGCCGCGGGATATCGAAAAACCGTTGCAAATTTTCCACCCTGATTTTGCATTACCACGAATGGTTGAAAATAATGCGGCGACTTTGGGTACACATGGCCGTTGGCGAGCCACAGATCCCGCCGGCCATCGTTGGCGAAGTCCGCAAACCCGCAGGCCCAGCCGAGGTATGGCTTGGTGGCCGGCGCGATTCCAGCTTCCAGCGCCTGATCGTCGAAGTAACCGGATTTGTCCTGCCGAAAGAGCGGAAAGTAATCATCGAAAAACGTCGTGATCAGAACCGCGAGCCGTCCCTGGTTGTCGAGATCGGCGATGGCCACTCCCATGTTCGATTGTGTGGTGCCGTTGCCGTTCACTGCCACACCGCGTTCCATGGCGGATTCCTTGAACGTGCCGTTCCCCTGATTCAAGAAGAGAAAGTTCGGATCGGAATCGTTGGCCACAAAGAGATCGGCCTTCCCGTCTTGATTGAAATCGTCGAACACCGCCGCGAAACCATGTGAGATTCCCGCGGCCGCGATACCAGCCTTCGTTGTCACATCGGTGAACGTCCCGTCACCGTTGTTGTGGTATAGAATTCCATGCCCGCCCTTCATGCCGATCGGCCCGCAAAAACCTGAAATTCCCATGTAAGAACACACGGGAGCGGGCTCTTTGAGGGAAATCGAGTGAATATCGATATAACTGGCTATGTAAAGATCCAGGTACCCGTCTCCGTCGAAGTCGCCGAACGCACTCCCTGTGTGCCATTCCACATTGCGGCTCAATCCCGCTGCTCTTCCGACCTCCGTGAACGTTCCGTTGCCATTGTTCTTGTAAAGCAAGTCGACACCTATGGTGGTGATCAGAATGTCTGTGTAGCCGTCATTGTTGTAGTCGGCGGCATTGGCGCCCGTTCCCCAGTAGGCATTCGCGAGTCCCGCGCGCTCGGTCACATCTTCAAACTTCCCATTTCCCAGATTGTGGAACAGATAAACGCCGTTCTTAGCCGGCGCGGGCGCTTGTCCCGCTACCACCCGGCGCAGCTCATCCATGCCGGAGCCGTTCACAATGAGCAAATCCATCAGTCCGTCGTTGTCGTAGTCGAGCCACGCTGCGCCGCTTCCGTTCGCCTCGGGTATCCAGTGTTTCTCCGCGCCGCCGCATCGCATTTCAGCGTGAAGTCCGGCGGCCGTAGCCACTTCGGTGAACTCGATGGGCGCCAAACTACCGGCCAAAGATAGAATCGCGAAAACGGGAGGAGCCACGAGAGCAGTCACAACAGCCGCGTGGCGCAGTTTCATCTTTACCGTACCAGTGTATAGCAACGATAATCGAAGAGTGACCCTTCGCCTGTTCACTATCTTGCTTCCGGTGCTTGCTTTGTCGGGTCCCGCAAGGCTTCCGGCGCAGTCGGAACCCGCCGGCAAAGACGCCCGCGTGCAGGCGCTCTACAGTGAGGCGAAAGCTGCCCAGTCTCAGGGCGACATTGCCGGCGCCATCGCCAAATATGAGGAAATGCTGCGCCTGGAACGGGGTCTCGCGGCCGCCTACAACAATCTTGGCGCGCTCTATTTTCGCCAGCGCGACTACCAAAAAGCCGCCGCGACGCTCGAGCAAGGCCTCAAGGTGAATGCCAACATGCCGTCGGCCTCGGCCCTTCTCGGCATTTCGCTTTATGAGATGGCGGATTACGCCAAGGCGCGCCCGCGGCTCGAAGCGGCCGTCCGCGCCAATCCCAATGACGCAAACGCGCAGCTTTTTCTCGCCAAGGATCTGAGCATGCTGGGCGATTACGAAGCCGCTGCCACGCATTTGCGCCAGCTCGCCGGCCAGCAGCCCAAGAACCAGGAGGCCTGGTACCTGCTCGCCAAAATTTACATGAAGCTGTCGGAGCAGTCGCTGGCGAAAATGAATGCGATCGACCCCGATTCTGCCCTCTCACACGAACTCTCCGCCGAAGTCATGGAAAGCATGAACAATTACGACGGGGCCGTGGTGGAGCTGAAGAAAGCCGTGGAGATGGCGCCGCAGCGCGCCGGCACGCATTACAAGCTCGGTGATGCCTATTTCAGCCTCTCGCAGTGGGACTCGGCTGCAGACCAGTTTCAGGCCGAACTTACCGTCGATAACGCCAATTGCCGGGCGCACTGGAAAATGGGCAGCGCGGTTCTGCAAAAGAACGGCGATCCCCAGCAGGCCCTGGACGAAATCAACAAGGGACTCACCCAGTGTCCCAACCTCACCGACGCTCGCGTTGACCGCGCCCGCGTCTTGATCAAACTCAACCGCAACCGCGAAGCCGCGGCCGATCTCGAAGCCGCGGTGAAAGCCGCGCCCGCCGAGCCCGGCCCGCATTTCTTACTCTCCAAAGTGTATCGCGCTCTGGGCCGCACGCAGGATGCACAAGCCGAAATGCAAATCTTCAGCAAACTGGAAGAGAGCGCCCGCGCCGCTACCGCCGAGCGCGTTCATGAAGTGATCCAGAACAAGGAAGCCGCGCATTAGGGCGGCAGGCCGCCTATTTCCCCGCCGCAATCTCCGGATCGATCTGCTTCGCTAGAGCCTTCGCGCGCTCCGCACCAGGAGTGTCGCCATGCTCCGCCAGCATCATGCTCAGGTTGAAGTACAGTTTCGCAGATAGCGGATCGATTGTCAGTCCCTCTCTACACGCATCAAGAGCGCCTTGCCAATCCCCAGAGCCATATAACGCTGCTCCCAAGTTCTCGTACACAGCAACGTTATCCGGGTCTAAAGCGATGGCACGGCGAAAAGCCCCAATCTGCCCAGGGTGATTCCCAAGACCACCCAGAGTCAGCCCGAGATCGAACTGCGTCGTCGAATCCTTCGGATAAATGCGTGCCGCGAGATCCAGTACCTCGGAACCTCGTTGCACGCTGCCAGTCTCACCCAACGTCACGCCCATGAAGATGAGAGCCCGCAGAAAAAAAGGATAGATCTTGAGCGCCTCCTGGTCTTCTTCCAGAGCGCCCTTGACATCGCCGCGTGCCTTCAGCGCGGTTGCTTGCTCAAACAGTCGCTCGGCGTCCAACTTGAAATCGCGCGGCATCCGTTGCAGTATGATCCAGCGATCTCCCATATCGACCGTGCCGCTCGTTTCACCATGCCTCAGCTTTGCCGACGCTGCTGCCAATCTTGGGTCCATCTGCGCCAGCCAGCTCTCTCCGATGTAACCGCCGCCCGGCGCCGTCGCATCCATCGAAACATCGTGCGCCACCTCAAAAAACGCGTCGCCCTTCGCGAGCCGCTCCATCGCGAGGTCTGCCTTTGTCTGGTTGTCCGTGACGATGATGCGCAGAAACTCCCGCAATGGACGGACCTGCGATCGCAGACTCTCATCCTGCCTCGTTGCGGTCCCGCCTTGCACCGGATGCACCCGTATCCAGTGGTCCGTCAGCCGGAACACACCCGCATCCGTCACTGGCATGTGACACTCGATGCAGCCTGTATTCGCGTTCACCGGACAAATGCCTGCGTGCTGCTGGACTTGGCTCGAATGGCAGCCCAGGCACGCTCGCATCGAAGCCTTGATCACCTCTGCACGCGGCGCGTCCCGATGCGGATTGTGGCACGCCGCGCATCCGAACCCCTTGCCGCTTTGGATGAAGCACTCGGAGCTGCGCAGCGCCGGTACCTGGCTCGAAACCAGCAACTCCTTCGGCAAAGGATCGGAGTGAAACGAAAATCCGACATGGCATTGGGCGCAGATCTCCAGACTCTCGTCTGCCGGGAGCTTTCTCGGATTCACGATGCCCGTTGTCTTGCCTTGGCTGATCGCCTGCACATGCTCCGCGCCTGGTCCGTGGCAGCTCTCGCAATGCACGCCGCCTTGCTTTCCCGCCCCCAGCGTTTCCGGCTCGCCGTGGCACGTGAGGCACTTCTTCTCGAATGTCGGGCTGATCGTGCGGCCAAATGCGGTTTCGTAAGATCGCGGGGTTTCCGTGGGAAAACCCGGTGAAAGCGCCAAAGCGTGATGCGGCGTGTTGTAGACGTATCGGGCTTCGATCAGCGCCCGGCGCTCCAGTGGAATGCCGCCGAGTTTTTCGATGGAAACAAGAAAGCTCAGCCCATGCCGCTCTCCGCCCATGATCACCTGAACAGGCAGCGTCACTTTGGGAGCAGGCGGCACTAGCGTCGAGTACACGAATTGATCGCCGTCGCGCCGGATCTCGTATACCAGAGTGCCTTCCGCCACACGGCCCGCATAGTCTCGTGGTAATAACGACGTCACAGACCCGTGCCACGTCTTGGCCATCGCCGTGTTGGCTTGACTAGCTCCAATTTCTTTGTGACAGGAGATGCAGACTTGCGCACCGGCGTAGTGGGATGCCCCGGCATCACCTGCAACGCACACGATCGTGGCAATCGCCAGCAGGGCCCAAATCTGGAAAATCTTGCCAGCCAGAACCGGTCCGCCTATTCCACCACCGCCAGCATCAATTGCAGTCCGGACTTCAGCTCCAGCGCCTTATCGGCCGAAACAAACTTCGAGGCGTGCTGCGGTCCTTCATCCACCTCCAGGTTGACCCCCGGCATGCCGATCACGGAAGCGGTCTGCCCTACCGAGCTGCTTGGTGCCCTCCCGGCAGAAAAGCTGGCCTGCTCCGGCATCATAGCCCCCCGAATCGACAGCTTCACGGGCGTCGTGTTCCCCTTGATTTCCACCTGGTCAAATGAAATCGCGAGCGATTTCTCATCTACAACACGGACCTCGCCCACCAGCGTCGAGCCCTCCGAAATCGTGACACCGCCGGGCATAATGACCGCCTGAACGGCGCGCGCTTTGACCGCATCTCCCACCTTGGCCTTCTTCGCTTTGATCGTTTTGAGTAATTCGGCCTGGATAAAATGCTTGGATCCTTGCGCGGATGCGATTTGCGATGCGCCAAGAATCGCCACGATACTAAACAAACAACTCCGCATGATAACCTCCCAAACCTCACCCGGGCTGAGGCCGCCATTCTGAGCCGCGCCCGAAGGAAGCGGTCCCCTAATTCACCGGCGTCGATTTCGTCCCCGTCAGCGCGGCATACCGGTCGCTCTCCGTCTTCGCCTTCTCCAGCAAACCCTGCCGCCGGTACACCTGCGAGAGCATAAAATGCACCGGTGCGTTTTCGGGCGCCAGCTCCGCCGCCTGTTCCAGCTCCGTTCGCGCCTTTTCGAGCTGGTTGAGATGCGCGTAGGCTTTGCCGAGTTGTCTGTGTACTTTATAATCCTCCGGAGCAAGGCGCTCAGCTTCCATCAACAACGGCAAACCTTCCTCCGAATGGTCTGTGTCCACCAGGAGCCCGCCCAAATCCAGGAACGGCCCTGAATTCTTTACCGCTGCGTCCTTCTGCCAATCAATTGCCGTGCGGTAAGTGGCAATGGCTTCCTCGTACCGATTCAGACCCTCGTAGGAAAGTCCGAGATTGTCTTCCGCTTTGACGTTCCGCGGTTCCAGCTTCAAGCACTGCTCGAAGGCCGCAATGGCTTCCTCGAACCGGTTCTCGTTGTATTTAGTGCGGCCCAGGTAATACCAGCCCAGCGCGTCTTTGGGATTCCATTCCACCGCTTTGCTGAACCACTTGTCGGCATCCGGATAATCCTTCAACAGCACGTAGTCGCTAGCTACCACTTCCAGATCGACCGCGCTTGGCTTGCGATACTTCGCGCCTTCCGTGTACTCCGCAAGGGAGGACTTGGCGTTTCCTTCCTTGAATAAAATGTATCCGAACAGAAAGTGCGCGTCCGCGGAACTCTTGTGCACTTCCAGATACTCACGCATGATCTTCTCCGCTTCGGGCAATTTACCCTGTTCCAGCAGAGACCGCGCCTCCTGCAACGGAGTCTCTGGCGACGAATGCGCCCCCGTCAGCGCTGTGAAGCGCTCGGTTTCGATGCGAGCCTGGTCCTCCATGCCGCGCTTGCGAAAAACTTTTGCCAGCAGAAAATGGGTCGGACCGTTTTCAGGCGCCAGTTGCACTGCCTTTTCCAGCTCAGTTTGTGCCTCCGGCAAACGATTGAGCTCCAGGTAAGCCTTGCCCAGTTCGCGATGCGCTCCCGCGTCGCCCGGCTTAATCCGCACCGCTTGCACCAGATTCAGCAGCGCGTCTTGCGTCTTCCCGTTCTCCAACAACAGAGAGCCTAGATCGAAATATGGCTTTGCGTCCGCGCCATTGGCCGCGGCGATGGCAGCCTTGTACGCTTCGATCGCCTCGTCTATCTTGCCCAGCCCCTCGTACGCCAGCCCCAGGTTATCCGCGGCTCCGACATACTTCGGATCCAGCCGCAAGCACTCCCTGAATGCGCTGACGGCTTCATCGAAATGCTTCTCGTTGTATTTGGACCGTCCCAGGAAATACTGCGTGATCGCATCCCGCGGATTCATCTTGGCCGAATGGGTGAGCCATTTATCGGCGTTGTCGTAATCTTCCAGCAAAAAGTAATCACAGCCGATTAACTTCAGATCGAGTGCACCCGGCGCGCGATACCGCGCACCTGTGGTGTATTCCTCGATCGACTCCTTGGGCTTTTGCTCTTTGAACAGGATATAACCGAGCAGATAGTGCGCGTCCGCGGAATCTCGATCCGTGTCCAGATACCGGCGCACCGCGCTCTCGGCATCAGCCAACTTCCCCTGGTTCAGGAGCGCCTGAGCCTCAACCAGCGGGGTCGCCTGCACGAATAGAGCGCCGAAGAAAACAACCGCGTACATCTACCTGAGTGTAAACCAGCAAGGGCGGCTAATCCTCAGACCTCAGGTCATCGCAATGCGGTTCGTAGGTTATCATGAACTGCAAGTGGAGAGCGTTACGCCGCCGCGATCAAGGTATCGCCCGCTCCTTCCACGTTCTCCACGAGAATGGCAATGATACCCACCTCCCACAATGCTCATGTAGACGCCGCAGCGCCGACCGTCGCCAGTTTGCTGCACTGGATCCCAGGAGAGGCGCATTCCGATGTCCGGAGGGATGGTCCCGGACTCCTGCAGCGGCTCGAGGCCAAAGCTCGTCGGGAGATAGACCCGCACGCGCCCCAGCCATTTGTCAGGGGTGTTGGGGTAAGCATGGATTCTCTCTTTGAGGCCATTCTAGGAAACAGCCGGGCAAGCCGCTTCGTTTTCATTGTGGAAGCCGGCATGCAGGAAGCCGCCGCGCACTGGCAGGCCGGCGCTCCCCTGGTTCTGAATGGCCGTCCTGCTGAGATAGTCTCCGGGCGACAGGTTGTCGAGGGGGGACTCCGCCGTCTCGAACCGGACATCTGGTTTGACGCGCGTGGCGAGATGCCGACTGTCGGGCGTATACGAGAGCGCTTCTCGTCTCGAGTGTATCCAATTGCCAGCGTGCAGCACGGTTTTAGTATTCATTCTCTTCTATGGGACCAATTCACCCGTTTGCTGCTCACCCGTCTATATCCGTGTGACTCTCTCGTCTGCACAACCAAAACAAAGCCAGCGTGCAATGCAGCATCTGCTGGCGCATTTAGCTGAAACGTTTAACTCCGACTTCAACACCAACCTCGCTTTTCCGCAGCGCACTGACGTCATACCGCTCTGCGTCAACACTGACGCGCTCGTCCCACGCGAGAAGGCCCCACTCCGCAAAAAGCTGGGACTGCCGAAGGACGCTATCGTGTTGCTTTACCTAGGTTACGTCTCGGCAATGAAGGCCGACCTGATTCCACTTTTGTCAATTCTCCGAAACCTCGTCGCGGACAACTCCAAGGCCTCAGTCCTGTTGGTGATTGCCGGTACGGGACGCGAATTGTCATTCAAAGCGCTAATCGACAGGTCCCGCGCGCTTGGCGTGCAGAAGAACGTCGTTATCAGGCGAGGAATTACAGACGAAAACAAGACGCTGCTGTTGGCGGCCGCAGACATTTTCGTGTCGCCGAGCGACAGTATTCAGGAGAGTTTCGGCCTCACACCCATTGAGGCGATGTCCTGCGGAGTGCCACAGATCGTCTCCGACTGGGATGGGTATCGAGACACCGTGGTCGATGGCGAGACGGGGTTCCTCGTTCCGACTATCTGGGCAGACTGCAAAGCGGAGTACGAGGGCACAGGTGATGTTCTGGGATGGGAATTTGACCATATCTCATTGGGTCAGTCAATTGCGATGGATCCTGGGGCCATGAGAGACCGGCTTCACGAACTGATCCGAAACCCGGAGCTACGAGCACTGATGAGCCGGCAATCGAGAATGCGTGCCGTGGAACATTTTGGTTATAAGGCAGTCGCCGGACAGTATGACGCGCTGTTTGCAGAACTCATGGCAATCGCAAACACTATACCTTGCCCCGCAACCCCCCGCCGCTTCGATCAGCCGGCCTATTTCAGGATTTACGGGCATTATGCCACTCGAGGGCTCGGCAATGAAGATCACATCGCCGTTGCGGAAAGCACGCCGCGCGACGCCACCCCGACCATTCCCATGTGGTCGGCTGACCTTGACGATGGCCTGCGGGTCTTAGACAGCGCCCTGGCAGCCGCACTTGTCGAAACTGCACGAAAGCACTCTTCCGGTCAGCCGCCGGCCTTGCGTGTTGGACACCTTATTGAGCTGGCGACACGGAACGGACATCACCCGATACAGTGCTGAGGCACATTCTCTGGCTGCTGAAGTACGGCTGCATTCGGCTTACGCGCTGAGAACAGGGGCAGCTTTGTCGGTATGCGACCGCTGCGTCGTCAGACGACTAGGTCTGTGACCGTATGAAAGAGTTCCTTTTGTAGCCGAACTTCCGACGGGCAGCTTTGCGGTCGAGCTGTTCAAAAAGGAGTCTTGGACTGTAGGGACTTTTGTAGGGACACCCCCCTCACAATTGGTCACAATTCTGCACAATTTTGCCTTTTCGGTCGCTCGCACCGCCGCACATTCGCCTCTGTCTCCATTTCCATATGCGAGCGCAACTCGTTCGCGAGATCGCGATCGAGCCGGCCACTGCCAAACGCCGAGCGCAAGCTGGAAGTGAATAACGCGAGTCCAGGTCATGGGATGGCCCTCTCCTCTTGGCTGTCTACAGAAACAGTATGCATACATCTCTGTAGAACGTCAAGAGGAGTAGGAAACCGAGCCAGCCCATCCGCAAGGAACTCTCAATTCTTTGTTAACGACTTCTTCATGCCCGCCGTTATATGCTGCTATTGGCATCTGATTCCCTTTTAGTCCACGAACGTCCGGCTTATGCCCTGGATCGCTCTCTTCCAGTTGATTGTCTTCCTCGCCGTCTTGCTGGCGATCACCAGAGTGCTTGGCGCGTACATGGCCAATGTTTTCGAAGGAAAACGGCACCTGCTTTCGCGCGCCCTCGGCCCCTTGGAGCGTCTCATCTACCGTGTTTGCGGAGTGAACCCGGCCATCGAGCAATCCTGGACCGCGTACGCCGGCTCGTGTCTCACCTTCGGACTCGCCAACTTCCTCCTGTTTTACGCGTTACTGCGCCTCGAAGGCGTCCTGCCGTTTAATCCGCTCCGATTCGGCACAACCCTCGCTCCCCGCGGCAGCATCCCACTCACGCCTGATCTGGCGTTCAACACCGCAGTCAGCTTCATGACGAACACCAGTTGGCAGTCGTACGCGGGAGAAACCACCCTGAGTTACCTGTCCCAGATGCTGGGAGTCGCCGTGCAAAGCTTCACTTCAGCAGGCGCCGGCATGGCTGTTGCCGTTGCTCTGATTCGCGGTTTCATCCGCCAGAGTACCGGGAGATTGGGTAACTTCTGGGTGGATGTGACCCGCAGCGTCCTGTACATCTTGCTTCCCCTTTCCTTGATCGGCGCGCTGTTTCTGGCCTCTCAGGGCGTCATTCAGAACTTCCGGCCATACCCGGCCGCCACAACCTTGGAGGGTGCCACCCAGAAAATTGCGCTCGGGCCGGTCGCCTCACAGGAGCCGATCAAGCTCCTCAGTGGCGACGGCGGCGGATTCTTCAACGCCAATTCAGCTCATCCATTCGAGAACCCAACACCCCTGGCTAATTTCGTCGAGATGCTTCTCATCCTTGCCATCCCCGCGGCTCTGACCTACACATTCGGCCGGATGGTCAATGACCAGGGGCAAGGCTGGGCGCTGTTTATCGCCATGGCCATCTTCTTTGTCTGTGGATGTTGTATCGCGGCCTGGAACGAACAGTCAGGAAATCCGGCGCTCCATCAAGCTGGCATTCCAGGAGCAAACATGGAAGGCAAGGAGGTCCGGTTCGGCGCCGCGGCATCCGCCCTGTTTTCGGTTGTCAGCACAGCCTCCGCGGATGGAGCCATGAACAGCGCGCACGATAGCTTCATGCCGCTCTCCGGACTGGTGCAGATGCTCAATCTCAAAAGCGGCGAGGTGGTCTTCGGAGGCACAGGCACTGGCCTGGTTTCCATGATTCTGATGGTCCTGATGGCGGTCTTCATCGCAGGTCTGATGGTGGGCCGCACGCCCGAATACCTGGGCAAAAAAATCGAGGCCAGGGAGATGAAGATGGTCATGATTTCATTTGTGGCCACCGCCGCCGCCATCGTGTTGTTCTCCAGCGCCAGTGTCATCGCTCAGTTCTCCCACGCCAGCTACTGGAATCCCGCGGGCCCGCCCATATCCAATCTGACTAACACCGGCCCTCATGGACTGAGCGAGATTCTCTACGCAAACGCCAGCGCCGTCGCCACCAATGGCAGTTCCTTCGCGGGGCTGAACACCAATACGCCGTGGTTCAATCTGACGCTCGGACTGGAAATGCTGATCGGCCGCTTCCTGGTCATCATTCCCGCGCTGGCCGTAGCCGGCAGCCTGGCACGCAAGCGGCGCCTAGTGGCCACCAGCGGCACCATGCCCACCAAAGGTCCTCTCTTCGTCGGCCTGCTTCTGGGAACCATCGTCCTGGTCACCGCCCTGACCTTCTTCCCGTCCCTGACACTCGGCCCCATCGTCGAGCAATTCCTGATGAACGCGGGGGCTCTGTTTCGGTAACGGTGACTTTGCGTTCAAGTACAATGTTGGTCGGCTGACGGTATGCCCAAGCACAAGCATTTCATTGCAAAATTCACTGTCGGCGGTGGGCCATCACCACTCCTGGAGTTGGAGAGGATTTTGGATCTCGCCGACGGCTCTCAGACCGCGAAGCATGGTTCGGCACGCACAAGCCTGGCGCGGATTGGGACGGCCCTGGGATCTGCATCCTGCTTGCGGCAGAGACAGCGGAGGCGATCATCGCCGAAGTGATTGATCGAACTACGAAGGCACCCGACGAACCTGCAACCAGGGAGCTATACCGAGATCGCGGGGAATTTGTTGCATGGTGGCATATCCGCAACCCGATCCAGGTTAGGTTCGAGTCGCTTAACAAGATTCCCGGCTGTAACTGGAAAAGCAAACTCGGGGCGGCCAACGTTTTCAAGGGGCAGGTGTCGTTCACATATTGGGACTTCGGTGCTGAGTCTTTTGAGGACCTCGCCTGCGCTGGTGTCGTGGACCTACATGTTTCACACTCTGCAGTGCCGCTGGTAGCTGCGCCGGACGAAACGTCATCGCCCATGGATCCTAGCTGTGAAGGCTGGCCCCCACCGGAGTGCCCGGTCTATGGCGTGGATTTCAGCGGCGGCGAGGAGGGTCGGTGTGGCAACAGGAAGATCTGGGTCGCAACATGGTTGCCCGGCAAGAACGTCGGACTTCGGTGTGGCTGGACCGAAAACACTGCGGACAAAATATGCCGACGCGATCTTCCAGGGTTGATTAACCGAGGCCCGGGCTGGTGGTCGCTCGACTTCCCGTTCGGCATCGCCAAAGAGACTGCGTGTGCGTTGAAACTAAATAGCTGGCAGGAATGGCTCGGATGGTGCGGTCGTGAAGGCGACCCAACGATGCTTCGCGACGAGGCAAGGGAACTGACAAAACGAGCAGGAGTGCCTTGGGGACAACGGCGCCAGGTGGACAAGGATAACCAAACCACCTGGTTCCCACTATTTGAGCAACTCTACCGGCAAACCATCTACGGCGCGCGGGAAGTGCTTCTCCCACTTTCCAAAGAAGGACCTTGCATCTTGCCATGGGGATGGATGGCGCTCCAGAAGCCCACCGTTCTTGTCGAAGGCTTCCCTGGCGCGACGGTTCGGGATCACCTTCTGAGACGGCGCGTCTCATACAAGGGAGACACAGGTGCGCATAGGACCGCGAGGAAGGCCATCCTCAAAGCCTTGAAATCCTCGCCGTTCGTGATGCCGATCCCAGACGACGTCGCCACTAAAGCTATCGAGGACCAGGAGGGTGACGCGCTTGATGCGCTCGTTCTGCTACTCGGGAGTTGGATCTCCCTGCGGCTCCCTGTGGATAGGTGGAAGCAACAACTCGCTAGGCTCGATGGCTGCGATTCAACAGTTGAGGGCTGGTTTCTGCGCTTGTCCCCTCGGCTGACACAAACAGTTAAGACACACCTCGCCGTTCGATGAAAATTCCTCGACCAGCAAACCGACTGTAGCGCATACTCGGTACCGGTTGGCGAAGCGGAGGCGGGCCATGCTGGAGAGCAACC
>DATGZN010000084.1:0-82339 GCA_035297145.1 Bryobacteraceae bacterium | reverse complement strand
TCTTCGCCTGCGTCGATGGCCCCGAATTCGACGCCCACCAGGTCGACTTCGATCTGCTCACCCTTCGCAATCGCGCCTACATGGCCGAAGAAAAACTCGTGCTTGAACAGCACGAGTGCCGGGTCGGATTGGGCCAGTAAGGACGCCAGTGAGGATTCAGGAAGAGTGACCCCGTCGTGAATACCGAGCATGTGCTCCGGCGGGCAAATCGGATTTGAGGTCTGCCGTCCCGCTTTTCAGCGCGTGAATCCCGTCTCTTCCTTAAACGCTTCGAGCGAATTGTAGACGATCGGGCAGTAGCACGCGCGGTCGATGAACTGCCACATGCGACTTGCAATCGACCCGTTCCCTCGCACCAGATGCGGAAAACGCGAACAGGTGTCCGGCCGGGCTTCGTAGACGGTGCAAGTCTTGCCATCCAGGAACACGCAGCCCTTCGCCTCGCTCCTTCGCAGGATGCGTCCTTCTTCCTCGCTCTCCACGGTGTACTTCGCCAGAAATTCGGCGGGCGTCATGCTGAAATGTTTCGCCAGCCTCTCGACGTCGCGCTCGCTCAAGCGTACCGTGGCCACGCGGCAGCAGTTGGCGCAAACCGTGCAGTCGATTTGCTCTTCGATCTCCTCCGCGATCCGCCGCATCCGCCGCTCCGAGTGGTCGTGCACCTTGAGATACCGGCGAAAGCGCTCATTCTCCGGCCGCTTCTTCTCACCCAGCAGGCGGATCTGCACCAGATCGTCGATCACTCACCCAGCATACAGTAGGGGCGAGGCACGCCTCGCCCTAGAACCGTGTCTGATCATTCGCTGCGCAGCGTATTGGCCGGATTCAACCGCGTGATGCGCCACGCCGGCAGCACACTGGCGATGGCCGCCACCAGCAGAAACAGTAGCGCGACCCCAACAAACGTCGCCGCATCTGTCGGGCTGACTCCCCAAATCAGTTGCCGCATGAGCCGTGCCTCCCCCCAGGCCAGCACACATCCGAGCGCGCAGCCGATCCCCGCCAGCACTACGCCCGGCATCGTCACGAGAGAAACCGCCTGCCCCGCCGTCGCCCCCATCGCCATGCGAATCCCCAGCTCGCGCGTGCGCTCGCTCACCGAATGCGCAATCAATCCGTAAATCCCAATCGCCGCCAGCAGCAGCGCTAGGCCCGCCATCGTTCCCATAAGTGACGTCTCCAGCCGCTGACTGCCGAGCGTCTTCGATTTCACCTCGCTCAGTTCGCGGAATTCAGAGAACGGCAGCAACGGCTCGACCGATTGTATAGCGCGCTGCATTCCACGCATCACCGCCTCTGGCGGCGCGGATGTCCGCACAATCCAGCTTGGCGAGAACCACATGTGAGCCATAGTTAGCAGCTCGCCCGGCACCTGTGCCGCGGGGACGTAGACCACCGGCACAGCCGCCAGCGGCGCGTACCCTCCCACGCTGCTGGCCTCCAGAGGAACGTTGCCCACCAGCCCCACGATTTCGAGAGCGTCTTGGCCACCCTTGATGTTCAGGCCGATCGGGTTTCGCCCCGGAAAAAACAGATTCGCGAACGCCTCATTCACCACCACCACTTTGGCCGCCTGCGACCCGTCTGCCTGCGTAAAGGCGCGCCCGCCGAGCAGCGGAATCCGCAGCGCACGAAAGTAATCCGGAGTCACGTAAAACAAGACCGCCGTGTGGTCGTCTTCCGGCCGGCCGCCGGGAAGCTGAAAGTTGTTGTTGATCCCGCGCTCATACGGCAATGCCAACCCCACCGCCGCTGCTTCCACGCCCGGCAATTCTCGAATCCGCTCGAGCGATCGATCGAACAGCCGGTTCACCTTTTCGCTCGTCTGGTATCGCGCATCTTGCAGTGAGAGCGTCGCCGTTACCACGCCGTTCGGGTTGAAACCCGGCCGCAGATCACGCAAGTAGGCGAACGTCCGCAGCAGCAGGCCAGCGCCGATCAGCAGCGCGACTGACAGCGTCACCTCCGCCACCACCAGAACGCGCCGCGGCCACCGGCTCCTTCCGCCCGCTACCGCTCGCCCGCCCGTCTCCGCCAATGCATCGCGAATCTCACCCCGCGTCCCCTGCCAAGCCGGATACAAACCAAACAGCAGGCAAGCCGATAAAGTGACGCCGCTGGTCATGAGCAGCACACGCGCATCCAGCCGCACCGTCTGCCATAAGTTGAAGGTGTCGCGCGCCAGGAATTCGAGTCCGCGCACGCCGAGATATCCCAACAGCACTCCCGCCGCGCCTCCCAATACCGCCAGCAGCAAGCTCTCCGTCAGCAACTGCCGGAACACCACCGCGCGCCCGCCCCCTAGCGCCATCCGCGTCGCAATCTCCCGCGTTCTTCCCGCCGCCCGCGCCAGCAACAGGCTCGCTATGTTGACGCAGCCGATCAGCAGCACCATTCCCACCGCAATCCACAGAATGACCAGAGGCTTGCTAATGTCTCTCCCCAGATACTGCTGGTACGAAATCACGCCCATCCTCGCTGTTGTATCCGGGTCGAGCTTCTTCTCTTTGAGGCGGATCGCACCGATGGCGCCGGTCTGGGAGTCCGCTTCCGCCCACGTCGCCCCCGGCCGCAGCCTTACCGCGATCCCGTAATTGTTCGACCCCCCTTCCCCATGCGTCGACGGCCGCAGCGGCGTCCAAACCT
This sequence comes from Bryobacteraceae bacterium, assembly GCA_035297145.1. Lineage (GTDB taxonomy): Bacteria > Acidobacteriota > Terriglobia > Bryobacterales > Bryobacteraceae > QHXW01. The sequence continues at coordinate 79,693 of DATGZN010000084.1, read as the reverse complement.
CCGCCAGCGTGTTCGTGCGAAACTCCGGCGGCATGATCCCCACTACCGTAAACGGCTCGCCGCGCAACATGATCGTGTGTTGCAGAACCGATTCGTCACCCTGCAGCACGTTCTTCCACAACCCGTAGCCGAGAACGGCCACCGCCGGACCGCCTTGCCGGTCCTCGTCTCTCGTGAACTCGCGCCCATACAGCGGCTGCGCTCCCAGCACCCGGAAGTATCCCGCGCTCACACGCTGTTGCAGCACGTACCGCACCCGGCCCTGCGCCGCGAAATTCACTTTCGTCGCTCCGGGAGCGAACACGGCACAGTCGAGATAGCTGGCGTGATCGCGCAGCAATTCCCAGGTCTTCCCGTCCTCCCAGTCCGACGTGAACTTCTCGCCGTGTTGCACCCAGTGCGTGGCCACCGCTCCCAATCGCTCCGGCTGCGGATACGGCAGCGGCCGCAGCAGGACCGCATCCACGATGCTGAACACAGCCGTATTGGCCCCGATTCCCAGAGCCAGCGTGGCAATCGCCACCACGGTGAATCCCGGACTCTTGCGCAGCACCCGCCCCGCGTACCGCAAATCGCGCCACAGATTTTCCAGCCATCGGAATGTCCACATCTCCCGGCTCCCTTCTCTCATACGCTGCACGCTGCCAAACGCGGCGGTCGACCCCTGCTCCTCCCGCGCCATTTCCAAATGAAACTGCAGTTCTTGCTCGAGTTCGTTCTCGAACTTCCGGCGTGAAAACAGATGCCGAACTTTACGCAACAGTTCTCTCATGGACGAATCCTGTAGCGCAGGGACACGCGCCTTTTGCGGGTACCTGCGGCCTTTCGCTCAGCAGCGATCGATCATTCGCTGCGCAGCGTGCTCGCCGGGTTTATCCGCGTGATGCGCCACGCCGGTAGCAGGCTTGCGATCGCTGCCACAACCAGAAATAGCCCGCAAACTCCCACGAAGGTCGCTGCGTCCGTCGGGCTGATTCCCCAAATCAGATGCCGCATAAGCCGCGCCGCCCCCAAGGCCACCATACTTCCCAGCGCGCATCCAATGCCCGCCAGCACCAAGCCCGGCATCGTGACCAGTGAAACCGCCTGTCCCGCCGTTGCGCCCATCGCCATGCGAATTCCCAGTTCCCGTGTACGCTCGCTCACCGAATGCGTGATCAATCCGTAAATTCCGATCGCCGCCAGCATGAGCGCGAGCATCGCCATCGCGCCCATGAGCCAAGCCTCCAACCGTTGCCCGCCAAGCGCGCTCGATTTCAGGTCCGCAATGCCGCGGAAGCTGGAGAACGGCAGCAGCGGCTCCACCGATTTCATGGCATCCTGCATACCCGCCATCAGAACCCGGGGCTGCGCCGACGTGCGCACGATCCAACTGGGCGAGAACCAAACGTGTACCATCTGCACGAAACCGTCGGATATTTGCGTCGCGGGAATAAACACTTGTGGCAGTATGCTCAGCGGGCCGAACGTCCCGAAGCTTTCCTTTACCGGAACATTCCCGACAACGCCCACGATCTCCCTTGTGTCATTTCCCGCGAGGATCTGGCTTCCCACCCGATTCTGCCGGGAAAGATATTTGCGCGCGAACGCCTCGTTCACGATTGCCACCTTTCCCGATTGCGGTCCGTCCGCCCGTGTAAACGCACGCCCTGCGAGCAACGGAATCTGCAGGGCCCTGAAGTATTCAGGCGTCACGTAGGACATGAATGTTCCATGGAACTCTTCCGAACCCGCCAAACGGAATCCGTTCTGCAACGGACGCTCATACGGCAATGCCAACGCCACCGCCGCTGCTTCCACGCCCGGCAGTTCGTGAATCCTTTCAAGAGATCTATCGAACAGCCGGTTCACCTGCCCGCTGGTCTGGTAGCGCGCATCCTGTAGCGAAACCGTCGCGGTCACCACATTGTTTGCATCAAAACCCGGCCGCAGATCGCGCAAGTAAAGGAAGGAACGAAGCAGCAGACTGGCCCCGATCAGCAGCGTTACCGACAGCGTCACCTCCGCCACCACCAGAATCCGCCTCGCCCAGCGGCTTCGTCCGCCAGCCACCGCGCGGCTACCGCCTTCCGCCAGGCCGTTCCGAATATCGGTTCGCGTCGATTGCCACGCCGGGTACAGGCCGAACAACAAGCACGATGCGAGCGCAATCGCGCTGGTCATCAAAAGCACCCGCCCGTCCAGTTGCACTGTCTGCCCCAGGCTTAACGTGCCCTGCACCAGGATTTGCAAAGCCCTCAAGCCGAGGTATCCGAACCCCACTCCTGCCGCACCACCCAAAAAGGCGAGCAGCAGGCTCTCCGTCAGCAGTTGCCGGAACACTACGGCCCGGCCGCCGCCCAGAGCCATGCGCGTAGCGATCTCCCTGCTTCTCCCTGCGGCTCGCGCCACCAACAAGCTCGCAATATTGACGCACGCGATCAGCAGCACCATGCCCACGGCGATCCAAACGATCAGCAACGGTAAACGAACCTCCTCGTTGAGTCCCCGCTGCAACGACACCAGGCCCCTCCGCATCATGGTGCCCAAAGGCAGCTTCATTTCCCGCCGGCGGATCTCTCCCAGCGACTTCACCTGCGTTTCCGCCTGTGTCCATGTGATTCCGGGGCGCAGCCGCGCGACAATTCCGTAGTTCGCTCCCTCGCCCTCCCCGCTCGTGGAGGGTCGCAGCGGGGTCCACACTTCCGCCGGTCCCATGGAACGAAACGACGCCGGCATGACCCCCACCACGATGTACGGCTCTCCTCGCAAAACCACCTGGTGGTCGATCACCGACTCATCACCGTTGAGCATGCTCTTCCATACTCCATAGCTGAGGATGGCCACGGCAGGCCCGCCCGCGCTGTCTTCCACTTTCGTGAATTCGCGCCCGTAGAGAGGCTTCACGCCAAGCACCCGGAAGAATCCTGCGCCGACACGCTGTTGACGGATATAGCGCACCTCCCCATGAGCCGCAAAATTGACATCGGCGGGCAAATCGGTGAAGACCGCGCAGTCGAGATAGGCGGCGTGATCTCTCAGCAATTCCCAGGTGCGCCCGTCCTGGCTATTCTCCAGGCCCTGGTCATAGTACGTAACCACCGACGAAAGCCGCTCCGGCTCCGGATACGGCAGCGGCCGCAGCAGCACCGCATCCACCACGCTGAATACCGCCGTATTGGCCCCTATCCCCAGCGCCAGCGTGGCAATCGCCACCACCGCGAATCCCGGACTCTTGCGCAGCACCCGCCCTGCGTAGCGCAAATCGCGCCCCAAATTTTCCAGCCACTGGAATGTCCACATGTCCCGGCTCCCCTCCTTCATGCGCTGTACACTGCCGAATACCCGCCGCGCGGCCGTTGATCCCTGCTCCTCCGCCGCCATCTCCAGATGAAAGCGCAGCTCCTGCTCGAGATCGCTTTCGAAACGCTTGCGCCGAAACAGATATTTGATTTTTTGCAGAAGCTCGCCCACACTTTTTGCCTTTTGCAATTTGCCTTTTGTCTTTTGCCTTTTCACTCGTATCGCAACGCCACCATCGGATCCACGCGCAACGCCCGCAACGCCGGCCCCAGCGTTGCTGCAAATGCCACCGTTCCCAACACCGCCACCACCGTTAAAAATGTCGCCGGATCCGTCGGGCTCAACTCCGGCACCAGAAACATCGCCAGCGGCTTGGTCGCAAAGATGGAAATCCCCAACCCAATCGCCAGCCCTATCGCAAGTAGCCCAAAACTCTCCCGCGCAACCATCCGGAGCACCGCCGCACGATCCGCACCCAGCGCCACGCGCAGTCCGATCTCCCTCGTCCGCCGCGCCACCGAATACGCCAGCACGCCGTAAAGCCCAATCGATGCCAGCGCCAAACCCAGCAGCCCCATGCTCCCCAAGAGCGCCGCCCCCACCCGGCTCGGCAGGAACGCAAACCCCATGGCATCGCGCATCGGCTTCACCTCGACCGCCGCCGACGTATCCAGCCGCCCCAGTGTCTGCGCTACTTCTTTCAGAACATCCCGGGGCCGCGCAGCCCGAACCAGGAAATGCAGATCGACCGTTGGGCGATCCATCTGAAGATACGGCCAGTACATCGCGAACTGATTCTCCTCGCCCAGAGTGAAGTACTTGCTGTTCTTCGCCACGCCGATGACGGTCACTGGATCGGAGATCCTAGTCTCGGTGTACCGGAACGTGTGTCCTACCGGATTCTGGTTGCCAAAGAGCCGGTGCGCCAGGTTCTCGTTAAGGATCGCTACCTCAGGCACACCGTTGCGATCGGAGGGCAGAAAATCGCGCCCGCTAAGCGGAATCCCCATCGTCCGGAAATAGTCGGGCGCCACGAAATTGTCGTGGTATCCAAGACCGATGTCGTCGCTGCCTAGATCCGTCCGGATGGTGCTGCCTTGAACATCATTGTTGTTGAGAGGTACCACCGATGCGATGCTGGCCGCTTCGACGCCCGGGAGCGTTCGCAATTCACTCAACGCACTGCCGGCAAGGGCCTGCGTCTGTGCGGTTGCCGTGTACTTCTCCGGAACCAGCCGCATGTGCGCCCACACCGTATGTTGGGAGTCAAAGCCCAGGCTCATGGTCATCGACTTGGTCATGTTCCGGACGAAAAGAAAACCAGTGGTGAGCAAGACAACGGAAACGGCGAGCTGCCCCACAACCAATGCATTGCGCAACGTCCATCGCCCGACTTGCCGCTCGGTCAGCTTCAGCGCTGCACTGACGCCTTCGCGGGTTGCTTTCAGAGCGGGCATCAAGCCCGCGACCAGTGCGCTAATCGCGGCCACCACTGTCGAATAGAGCAGCAGCCGCCAGTCCGGCTGGATGAGGAGTTGCAAGGGTATTGGCAGCGGAAGTTGGACGCGGTTCATCACGCCCGACAACCAAATATTAAGTAGAAGCCCCGCGCACGTTCCCAGTAGCGCCAGCAGCAGGCTTTCCGCCAGCAATTGCCGCACAATGCGCCCTCGCCCCGCGCCTATGGCCAGCCGGATGGCCAGCTCCTGCCGCCGTGCCGACGCCCGCGCCAGCAGCAGGCTCGAAACATTCACGCAGGCAATCATCAGCACCAGTCCCACCACAATCATCAGCATCCCGAAGAAGGCGGTGAACGGAATCATGCTCAGCTGCTTCAGCCGATCCAGTCCGGCGACAGGAACCACTTCCACATTGTTGGACCACGCATATTTTGGCCCCCACTCATTCGGGTAAGCCTTGTCCAGTTGCTTACAGGCTGCGACCAGCCGCGCGTGTGCGGCTTGGAACGACATCCCCTCCGGCAGCCTGGCGATCAGCGCAACGACATCGCTTTCTCTGGAAGCGGGAATGTACAAATCAGGCGAAAAGCCGAAACCCAGCACCGTGCGATGATTGTGCGGCAGAACGCCGGAAACCCTGTAGGGACGGCCGTCTATGATCAGCGCTTTCCCTATTATGTTGGGGTCGGACGCGAGCCGGGCCTTCCAGAAGCGATCACTCAAAACTACGACATCGCCGTCTCCCGGCTCGATGGGGCGCCCCATCGCCACCGGCACACCTACTACGCGGAAGAAATTCTCGGTGACTCGCATTGTGTGCAGCCGGTACGTATCGTTGCCGAATCGCCAGTTGGATTCCGCTTCCTCAAAGCTGCCCGCCAGCCCCTCGAAAATATGCGCATCGCGCAGGAACCGGTAGTGCGGCATGTGCGCGTGGCTATTGCCCCCGATCTCCATGTGTGCGAGGGTCTCCGGATTCCGGCACGACGGTTGGCTGAAGAGAAACTCCATCGTCAAACTGAAAATCGTGGTGTTCGCACCGATCCCCAACGCCAGCGAAAAAATCGCCGCCGCCGCGAACCCCGGATTCCGCCGCAACGCCCGCAGCGCGTAGCGCAAATCTGAACCCAGATCCACCAGCCATCGAACCTGCCACGCCGACCGTGTGTCTTCGCGCATTCGCACTACCGAGCCGAATTCCCGCCGCGCCGCAGCTTCGCCACGCTCCTGGGCCGCCATCTCCAGGTGAAACCGGATTTCGTCGTCCAGCTCGCCGTTAAACCTTTTCCTGCGAAATAGATACGAGAGTTTTCGCCACATGGCTATGCCGTCCTCATGACAAGCTGGATGGCTTCAATCAGCCGGTCGAAGTCCCGCGTTTCCTGCTCGAGCTGCTTTTTGCCTGCGGGCGTCAGGTTGTAGAAGCGGGCTTTGCGGTTGTTGTCCGAGATGCCCCATTCAGCTGTCAGCCAACCCTTTACCAACATGCGGTTTAGCGCCGGATAGAGCGAGCCCTCTTCAATCTCCAGCGCAGCATCGGACGATTCTTTAATTCGCTTTGCGATGGCGTATCCGTGCAGCGGACCTCGCGCAAGTGTCCGCAGAATCAACAAGTACAGTGTTCCTGGCAGTAACTCGGGTGTTGGTGTCATTTCCCCTGTCCAGACTATATATAGTCCAGAAAAGGGAAGCCGTCAAGAATGTGCATCATTTTGCCGATCATCCGTTTGCATGGTCCGTTTCCGTGATGTTTCGATCCGCCATAAGCTACTTTTTATCAATGTCTTAACCACCGGTGTCGCACTGCTGATGGCGTCTACGGCCTTCATTACTTACGAACGCCTGCGCTTTCAAGAAGATGTCAGCCGCCAACTCACCACGATCGCCGACGTCCTCGCGACCAGTGCCGGGCCCGCCCTAGCCACGCATAATCCGGCGGCCGGGGAGAATGTGCTGCATGCGCTGTTTGCCGAGCCGCGCATCCTTGCCGCCTGCCTCGATTTACCGGATGGCGGGGCGCTTGTCTGCCACGGCAATTCCGGGATGCGCGCGGACAACGGCGATCTGCTGCTCTCGCGGCCCATCATTCAGAAAGGGCAGAAACTCGGCGTCATTTGGATCCGTTTCGACGGCCGCGTCTCGTTCGAGGCATTGCGGCATGACATGGCGATGGTCAGCCTGGCGATGGCGGTCTGCTTCATCATCGCCATACTCCTTTCCTCGAGATTGCAGCGCACCATTTCCGGTCCGGTGCTGCGGCTGGCGGCAACGGCCAGGGAAGTGGCGGTAGGGCGCAACTATTCCATTCGCGCGGAGAAGTCCGGCCGGGATGAGCTGGGACTACTGGTCGACTCGTTTAACGAGATGCTGGCGCAACTCGGGGAGCATGCGGCCGAGCTACGCGCGATATATGACTCGGCAATTCACGCCATCGTGACGGTCACAGCCGATGGCGCGGTCACCGCCTGGAACAGAGGCGCGGAGAGCATTTTTGGCTTTTCCGAACCCCTCGCAGTAGGCCAGCAATTCCGGTGCTTCCTGGCGGAAGTTTCCCGCTCGGCCTGTGCCGCGGAGCTGGAGCGCGTGCACGCCTCGAGCGACGCCTGTGCTGAGGGTAAGCTGCTCGAGCTGGTCGGATTGCGCAAGGACGGAACGGAATTTCCCGTAGGCGCGACCATCACCCCGTGGAGTTCCACGAAAGGGACGTTGTACACCATCTTTATGCGCGATGCCAGCGAACGCCAGTTGTTGGAAGTCCAGCTGGCGCAAGCGCAGAAGCTGGAATCGATCGGCCAACTGGCGGCGGGCGTAGCCCACGAGATCAACACACCAATCCAGTACGTGGGCGACAACACGCGGTTTCTGGAAGATTCATTCCGCAATCTGGACAGGGTGCTTACCAGCTACGACAATCTGACTCGCGCCGCCGAGAGCGCCGGAATACTCCCGGACGAAGTCCAGCAGGTGCATGCGGCCGCCGAGGAAGCCGACCTCGAATATCTGCACGATGAAATTCCGCGCGCCATCCGACAGTCGGGTGAGGGCGTGGAGCGCGTGGCCACCATCGTCAAGGCCATGAAAGAGTTCTCCCATCCTGGTTCGGGCGGGATGAAGGCCATCGATCTCAACCACGCCATTGAGAGCACGCTGACCGTTTCGCGCAACGAATGGAAATACGTGGCCGATGCGGTCACGGAGTTCGATCCGCACTTGCCCGTGGTGCGCTGCCTGCCGGGCGAATTCAACCAGGTGATTCTCAATCTGGTGGTTAACGCCGCGCACGCCATCGCCGATGTCAAGATGCGTGGTACGACCAAGGGCCGCATCACTGTCAGCACGCGCCGTGACGGCGACTGGGCCGAGATCCGTGTGCGGGACACTGGCACGGGTATCCCGGAAGCAGTTCGCAGCCGTATCTTCACGCCGTTCTTCACCACCAAGGAAGTGGGCCGCGGCACCGGCCAGGGCCTCGCCATCGCGCACACCGTCGTCGTCAAAAAGCACGGCGGGACGCTGGAGTTCGAAACTGAGGAGGGCAAGGGCACAACCTTCATCATCCGGATGCCCATCGCTGGAGCGGCACCGGGAAAATCATGAGCATCCGGATTCTGTTTGTGGACGACGAGCCGCTACTGCTCTCCGGCCTGCAACGCTCATTGCGCCCACTGCGCAAGGAATGGGAAGCGGCGTTCGCCGAGGGAGGCGAAGAAGCACTCGCGATGCTGGCCCACGAACCGTTCGAGGTCATCGTCACCGATATGCGCATGCCGGGGATGGACGGGGCAGCTCTGCTGAATGAAGTGATGCGTCTCTATCCGGACATGCTGCGGCTGGTGCTCTCAGGGCAGTCGGATCTCGAATCGGTAGTCAAGTCGGCGGGCGTCACGCATCAATATCTCTCGAAGCCTTGCTCCATAGAGGTGATGCGGGATGCGGTGAACCGCGCCGTGGCGCTGCATCAACTTCTCGGCGACAGTGCGCTGAAGCAACTCCTCTCGCGCCTGCATTCGATTCCCAGCGTGCCGCCGCTTTATGTGGAGCTGATGAGTTGCGTGAAATCGAACGAAGCCACGATTGAGAAGGTCAGCGCCATCGTCCAAAAGGACATGGGGATGAGCGCCAAGGTCCTGCAACTGGCCAACTCCGCTTTGGGGGCGGCTGGCCGGGTCACCAGCACCGCAGACGCAGTCATCTATCTTGGCCTCGATGCGATTCGCACGCTCCTACTGACCCTACATGCCTTTTCGGAATTCCAGCCCAGCGCGGGATCGGCCTTTTGCATGCAGGCGCTGTGGCGGCACAGCCTGGCCACGGGAGTTCTGGCGGAGCGCATCTTCCAGACCTTGCCGGCGGATGGCGGAGTGCACGAGTCCATGCGGATGATCGGCCTGCTGCACGACGTCGGGCAGCTAGTACTGGCGGCCAACCTGCCGGAAACTTTTGACCGAGCGTACCAGCTCGCCGAGGAAAAGCAAGTGCCGCATTGGGAGGCGGAGAAAGAGGTCTTTGGCGCAACGCATGCTGAGGTCGGAGCGTACCTGATCGGCCTGTGGGGCTTGCCGGAGCAGATCGTGGAAGCAGTCGCCTACCACCACTCGCCCTCGAACTGCCCACATCCGGGCTCCACCATCTTGACCTCGCTGCATGTTGCCGATTCGCTCGCATCGGTGGCATTGGAGTACGACGGAGCCGTGCTCCATCCCGAGCCGGACGTGCAGTATCTCGCCGGCATGAACCTCGCGGATCGGTTGCCCGAATGGCGCGAGCTCTCGTTTCAGGCAAATGCTGAAGAGGTGGCGTGTGGCTGAGAAGATCCTGTGCGTGGATGACGAGGTGAACATTCTACTCTCGCTCCAGCGGCAGTTGCGCAAACAGTTTCACATGGAGAGCGCGCTCGGCCCGGAACAGGCTCTGGCGGTGATCGAACGGGACGGCCCATACGCGGTGGTGGTCTCCGACTTGCAAATGCCGGGTATGAACGGTCTCCAGTTGCTGGCCAAGGTCCGGGAGCTCTCGCCGGAGACAGTGCGCATCATGCTGACTGGCCAGGCGGATCTGGACACCGCGATCGCGGCGGTGAACCAGGGCAACATATTTCGTTTTCTCACCAAGCCCTGTTCAGCGGAGCAACTGGCCGGAACGATCGACGCGGCGCTGGAACAGCATCGTTTGCTTACAGCCGAGCGGAATCTACTGGAGAACACGCTGCACGCGAGCGTCAAGGTGCTCACTGAGGTGCTGAGCCTGGTGCATCCGGCGGCGTTCAGCCGCGCCAGCCGCATCCATCGCTATGTGCGTTACATGGCCGGCGCATTGAAGCTCCGCGACGCCTGGCAGTACGAGGTGGCGGCGTTGCTCTCGCAGGTGGGCTGCATCACGCTCGAGCCGGGAGCGCTCGATCGGATCTACACGGGAGACGAACTGAGCGAGGAGGAAAAGAAAATGTTTGCCGCCCATCCCGCGGCCGGCGGCCAGTTGCTGGCGCACATCCCGAGGCTCGAAGCCGTGGCCTCGATGATCGCCAACCAAAACCTGTCGTTCGAGCAGTCGCCGCCGGTTGCCGCGCGCGTGCCGCGAGATGCCGCAACAACGGGAGCGCACCTTCTGCGCGCCGCTCTCGATTTCGACCGGCTGATCACACGCAACCGGTCTCACGAAGAGACGCTCGCGCAGATGCGCCTGCATGCGCACGACTACGATCCCGTCTGCCTGGAAGCGCTGGCCGCGTACGTCGCCCCGGAGGGCGGCATGGCCGTGCGGGTTCTGAAGTCGGCGGAATTGCTGCCCGGCATGGTGGTCGACCAGGACGTACGCAGCAAGACGGGCCTGCTACTGCTCGCCAAGGGGCAGGAGGTGACACTTTCCGTGCTAGGCCGTCTGCGCGCGTTCGCCGCGAAAGTAGGGATTGCCGAGCCCGTGAGGGTGCTGGTGGAGGGGGAAGGCGCGCCGGCGGCGGGCGGTGTAGATTAGAGAGCCTCGGTGTGCTCGTGGCCCCCGTGCGGCTGCCGCTCCAGGCATTTCCGTAGGTGGCGGGCCGACCTGTCCGCTACCCGCAACGTTGTAGGGGTGAGGCATGCCTCGTCCGACGCTTGCGCTGCTGAAGCCACTGGGACGAATTCAGCGGCCGCAATTGTCGAAGAAGCCTTTTCCATTGACAAGTCAGCCGCCTCACCCTAATATATCCGTAACGGATGTATTGATGGCCAAAACGCCAGCGCCTCGAGATCTTCTTCCGCTCACACCGCCTGTGTTTCATGTCCTGTTGGCGCTGGCAGACGAGGAACGTCACGGTTACGGCATTATGCTGGATGTCGCGCGGCAGACCAATGACGTGTTGCAGCTGGGTCCCGGGACGCTCTACGGCTGTCTCAAACGGATGCTTGCCGCGGGATTGGTTGCTGAGTCGGATGAGCGTCCCGATCCGGCGTTGGATGACGAGCGGCGCCGCTATTACCGCATGACGGCTCTTGGTCACCGCGTAGTTCGGGCGGAAGCGCAACGGCTTGCGAACGCGGTCACGGCGGCAAAGGCCAAGCGGCTCCTCAGCCCGCGAAAGATCCGCAACGCCGCGGGGATGGCTTAATGCAGCATTCCGCTCTTGTGCGTTGGCTCTGCCGTATTTATGGTGGGCTGCTGTATACCTACCCGCGTGAGTTTCGTCTGCGGTACGGCGCAGAAATGAAGCAGATCTTCCGCGACCGTTGCCGCTCGCTCGCCGAAACACAAGGTCCCCGCGGTTTGCTGCGTTTCTGCGCGCTCACCGGGGCTGACTGGTTGACCACTACAATCCGCGAAGGAGTCGATTCGATGCGTGTTGCTAATCCGTCCACCGTTCGGTTCGCGCTTTTGGCTGGAATCACACTGAGTCTCGCGCTGATGTCCATCAAGATATTCTTCGATCGTCCGCTTCTCGCGATACCGGGTGGCTCTGCTTATATCCTCGAAACCACGGCCGTGCTCCTCCTCTACGGAGTGTGCATCGTTTGGGCGACCAGGAGCGGCGGGCCGCTCGGCCGGAACGTTCTGCTATCCGGCACCACTCTTGGACTTGTTGCCGCGGTGGTAGAAATCGCGCATTTGGCAGCGGAGGACTTCGTCCAGTTCGGGCCGCCCTGGGACGCAATCACCGCATTGACCTCCATGTTCGTTACGTTCCTGATTTGGGGAGTTGCCGGATATCGCGGCGCGCGACGCGCGGGAGCCATCGCGCCCGGCGTTCTAGCTGGCTGCTGGAGCGCGATTGTGACGACTGCGATCCTGGTGCCCTTCGGATTTGCCCTGGAGTTCTACTGGGCCATGCCCAAGCCCGAGTACGTTGTGACGTGGGGAGAATTCCAACGCAGCGGCTGGACGGACGTGCATGCGTTCACCATCGCCAACACGCTGGAATCGGCCCTGGAACATATGGTCGAGTCGCCCATCATCGGAGCCATTTTTGGCGGGATCGCCGGCGCCCTCACCCGGATACCGCGCAAACCTCAGCCAGGCGCCACCATCGCGCAAGCGTAGATCTCCCCGGGGCCGACTCGGCACTGCTTTCGGCGTCCAGGCGAGCCGGTTCCAGCGTAGTCGATCAGCTCGGACGAGGACTTGGCGACGCCTTCGCCGCGGCGCGCCTCTGTCCCGAGTCAAAAAATTTGTAGATTATGAGCAATTTTGAACAGACGACAAAAATCAAAAGGTGCTATTTCTGTTTGATCGAGTGCGCACAGTGAGGAAAAACCGGCGCATTTCTTAGTAATGTCACTAGATTTATACAGTTCCGGGGCGAAGGAATCAAAACTTAATTTGGCTCATCCGCCACTTTATGGGAAAGAGGAACTATGAATCTTCCGAAGATAATCCAAGAGCTTCGCGAGGAGCGTGTGTGCCTTGAAGACGTGCTCATAGGTCTCGAGAGGTTGGCGCTTAAGCGAACGCCTCGAAGAGGCCGGCCACCAGCATGGAGCAAAGTGGCCAGTCTCACCGCACCCAGGAACGGGAATGGCCCGAACGACTCAATGAATGGGGCGCCCCGTTTAGCTGCTTCTGCCGGGAAACTAAGTCATTAGTCGTTTCCCCGCACCTCAAGTACGTTGTATTGGCCCTCCCCCGTTAGGATGTGTGTCTGTGACTCAACCCTGTTCCGAAGACATTCTGGCTGATTTGGCCCATCGGCTACGGCAGCCTCTCAGCACGCTCGAGATGTTGGCTTTCTATCTGGATCTCATCGCCAAGCCGGAAGACGCCCAGGTTCACGCGCAACTGCGGCGAGTGCATGCGGAAATCGCCCACACCGACCAAGTACTTCTCGATGGCTTGCGAACACTTCGCGCCTATTTTTCAAGCCAGGGCTACTCCGTGCCCGCCGGCGTTCCACCAGCCGCGGCGCCGAAGGCTGGGTAGTGTTAACTGCTGGGACTTGATTCCGATGCGAGTGCCCAATATTGTACAGATTCGGGCAAGTTTTTGGACTACAAGTTAAGTGCACCGCGAGAACTCGTAATCGCTCAGAGCGTTGCCCTCCGATTTTGCCGGCCAACCCTCTCTGAGTTCCGAGACAACGAACTCTACCTGCGTATGGTGAATATGATGAAACTGTGCTATGGCGCGGCACCGCTGCTTGCATCGGACCTCCTACATACCGAAGTGAGGAGGGTTGGCCAGCACCTCCTGGACGCTCTGGCCGAGGAGGAGTCTCGATACCAGGAGGAGCTAGGAGATGAGGATATCCACCAATGGGAGGAATCACGAAACGCTGTCGAGCGACGGGCAGTGGATTATATTTCGATGGTCAAGCTCTACCTCGAAGCCATCAGGACGGTCTTTCCTAGGTCGTCGAACTGAACGGAGAGCTTGGCGCACACATTTGAAAGTGAAGAACACGGCCGATTTGATGCCGCGATCCAGGCGAAATCCGGGTCGCTCGTCTGTGTGCGGCTCCGCAACGAGAGCGAATTGATGGCGTGTGTTAAAGCCGAAGTCATTGAAAAACCTGAAAGTCAAACCCTTGAATTTCACTGTAAAACCTGTTAAATCTTTATGTAGCCTAGGAACCGAGCGCCTTCCGGTCTAGAGCGAATCGTGGCGGCCGGTTCCGAGATTCGGGGAGCGCCGCTATGAACCCAAGAAACCGCACCACTGCGAGTGGCAGTGCCGGGCGAGTTCGCGGTCCCAAGCCGCTTACAGACCCGCCGGCAAAGCCGCCCTTCGACTCCAAGATCTTTCTGACACAGATCCGTGACGGAAGGACGACTCTCGATTACACGAGGGAGCAGAGGATCTTCACTCAGGGTGATCCTGCGGATGCAATATTCTACATCCAGAAAGGCAAGGTCAAGCTCACGGTGGTATCGAAACCCGGACGCGAAGCAGTCCTCGCCATACTGGGGGCCGGCGACTTTTTCGGGGAAAGCTGTCTGGCGGGCCAATCCCTGTGGATGAAAGCTGCGACTGCGATGGGCGACTCAACGATTATTCGTGTGGAGAAGCAAGCCATGATCCGGCTGCTTCGGCAGGAGCCCGCGTTTTCAGAACTTTTCATGACGCATCTGCTCTCCCGCAACATTCGCATTGAGGAGGATCTGGTGGATCAGCTCTTCAACTCCAGTGAGAAACGCCTGGCGCGAATTCTTCTGCTACTGGCAAACTTTGGCAAAGAGAGCAAACCTGAGCCCCTGATCGCGAAGATCAGCCAGGAAACGCTAGCGGAAATGATTGGTACCACCCGCTCCAGAGTCAGCTTCTTCATGAACAAATTCAGGAAGCTTGGCTTCATTGAGTACAACGGCGGGTTGCATGTTCACAGTTCGCTGCTCAATGTAATCCTGCTCGATCAGGAACCCCGCAAAAGCCGCTGCCTCCAAAGCGGCGTCGGCCCAGAAAGAATAGTGCAACTTGAGCACTATTGAACAGACGGCACCTCTGGATCAGACTTATCCTACCTATCTCTTAGGGATTCTCTTATGGCACTGGCCCCCGACAGCATGCCGACTCCTGTCATCACTCGAGCTGAACCCGAAGCTCTTCCCATCGGCGGGTCGGTCCCATACAACACAGTCCAGCCACGGGCCCTGGATAGTGCCGCTATGTTGGCTCTGCATGAATGGCTCAACCGCCAGCGGTTCAGACTGTTCGGCGGTCTGAGATCATCGGATCAACAGGACGCCGTAGCAGAGACCTTCATCCGGACGCTCGAATTCGCGGACAGGATGCGGAATCCCGGCGCGCTTTACGGGGCGTGTTTCGCCATCGGGTTGCGCGTGCGGGCAAAGCGCGTTACCGAATATATCCGGGAGCGTCGCCACGCAGCGCCTGGTGTGGTGCCGCTAGTTCCGTGGCATCCGGAGCGTCATCTGTTTGAAAAGGATCGCCGCACGGGTGCGCTGCTCGCTATCCGTAGCCTCCGGGAATCTGATCGGGAAATACTCCTCCGGTTCTACTTCGAGGGGCAGACACAGGAGGAGATCCGGCTCGAGATGCAACTGACCGCAACGCAGTTCCGAGTGCGCAAGAGCCGCGCCATCACGCGGGCCCGGCTACATGCGAGCGCCATCCTGGCGGATGTCCGGATCAGCCAATACGGCGGAAACGATGCGTAGTTAGGAGAGCGGTTCCATGCTTGAAAAAGGAGTGAAGGATGTTCGGGATACGGAGCTTCAACCACCCCTCATCCGACCACTGCAGAGTTCGAATTCGCCGGTTTGTGAAGGCCCCCTATCGCGCGACGAAATGGAACGCAGGCGCATGGAGGCCGCAGAGGATTTGTTACATGGGCTCCCCCATTCCCACGTGGTGGCCAAGTTTGGCGTTAGCCGAACTACCGCTTCGCGTTGGCACCGGGCACTGACGGCGAATGGGCTGGAGTCACTACGAAAGGCTAAGGCACCCGGAAGACCCAGCCGACTCACGCCAGAACAGAAGGCACAAATTACCGACATGTTTGATCAAGGCGCTTTGGCTCTCGGCTCCCCAGACAATCGCTGGACGGCTGCGCTACTGGCGAGAGTTATCGAGGACCGTTTCAATGTGCGCTACAGTTTGGATCATGTCGCGCGATTGCTGGCCAAATTGGAACCGGCACGGAACCGAGCACATCTGACACGCCTGATGTAATCCGCACCACCCTTGTGGCGCTAATGAATTGCGGGTAGGGCACACTGGGAACTCCGTAGCGCGCCGGCATCACCCACTACGGAAGCTACTGCATGGCGAGCCCGGGCAATTATTCACCGCATTCATTTACGTGTGCTGAATCATATTCGGATGTTGGTGGAGAAGGAGAGCTAAGGACTCGAAAGCGCAAACCCTAGATGGCCGTCAGTAGCTATCGAGCCTTCTCTTCAACGCGGCAGGCTGCTATGCTATGTGCGGTGATTATCAGACTAATCAGTCTGATGTTTGTCGCGCTGCTTCCGGCTGTCATCGCTCAAGACATGGGCTTGGTCGAAGGCACGGTAACCAACAGCTTGACGCGTCGCGTACATTGAACTGAAGCTGTTGTCGTGGCCCGATTAGGCGCAATCCGAGTTGTTCACACTTTGCCGCGCGGTATTTTTCAAGATGTGCACCAATAGCGAGATTCACCTTGCGCACTTCTGCCATTGCCAGGATTATAAATCAGGGCGCGTTCTTTACTTACGCTGCAGTTCGTGCCAGTCTACGAGAACGTCATTGGGGGTGTCACGGTCGTGCATGGCGCGGGACTCCCGGGCGCGTGCTTCCATCTCGCCGGCTTCTTTCTTGTGATGATGTTTCCGCAAGACGGCGGCGTAGTTTAAGAGGCACCCGGCGACGTCGGGATGGGCTGGCCCGAGCGTGCGCTCCCAGATATCGATGGCCCGGACGTACAGCTTTTCGGCGTCGTCGTAGCGGCCTTCGAAACCATAGATCTGCGCCAGGTTGTTGAGCATCGCCGCCATCTCGGGGTGGTCCGGCCCGACGGCCTTTTCCTCGATGGCGAGCGCGCGGATATAGAGCTCCTCGGCGTCATGATAAGCGTGACGATCCGAATCAATCAGGGCAAGGTTGCTCAACACGCTGGCGACCTGTAAATGATTGTTGCCCAGCACCTGCTGGTCGATTTCCAATGCGCGCCGAAACAGGGGAGTGGCATCGTCTACGCGGCCTTCGTCGTAGTAAAGAACTCCGAGGTTGTTGCTGGCGTTGGCCACGCGCAAACTTTCGGATCCAAACGACGCTTCCAGGATTGGAATGGCGTCGACGAGAAGGCGTTCGCTCTTGGTGAGCAGGTGCTGGGCGCGATACACGTCGGCAAGCCGGACCATGGTGTCAGCGACGTCCGGGTGTTCAGTGCCAAGGGCTTTCTGCCGTGTGGCCAAGACTTGGCGATACATTTTCTCCGCTTCTGCATAACGGCCCATGGAGTAGCGGAGGAACGCGAAATCGTTCATCGTTCCGGCCAAGTCCAATTGATTCAGTGGATTGGCTTGGCGGATGGTGAGCGACTCGGTGTAAGCCGACTCGGCATCCGCGTAGCGGCCCAGACGTAACTGAATCCAGCCCAGGGTGTCTAGAGCGTCGGCCATACTCGGATGGTTCGGCCGCAGTTGGGAACGATGGATGGCAAGTGCCTTACGGCACAACGCTTCAGCCTGTTCGAACTTACCCTCAGACCGGTAAAGGCGTGCCTGGTTGAGAAGGATGGCGGCCAAGTCGAGGGGGACGGGGTGCTGCTCGCAAATCTGTAAGGCGGCGCGATAGAGCGCGTCCGCTGCCGGGTAGTCGCCGCGGAGCTGCTTGGCGACCGCTAAGTGATTCATGCTTCGCGCTTTGGCGACAGGAGTCGGGGCTTGATCGAGGGCCGACTGGAAGGATGATTCGGCCTCAGCGTAATGTCCATTTGCTTGCAATTGCTGCCCGGTAGTGAGTAGTTGTTGCCAGGAACTTTCGGGCATTTCGGCAGGGGAGGCGATGCCAGTGAGGAGCAAAAACGAGAGGGGAGCCCACGCGAGCCTGCAGTTCGTTCCGCGCATCGATTGTTACTCTATAGTTCCAATTAAATTACGAATCAGTTAACACGACAGTAGTGTAACAGGAGAAGATAACGTTGAAAACGATTAATTTGAAGAATTTGTGGGGATTGCCCCGTTGGCTTAGAAATCCGTGGGAGTTAGATCAATTGCTACGGCGGTACAGAATTTCCACAGCGTTCCGGACGTACTGTTCGGAGGTAATGCTCTCTACGGCTTCGGCGGGAAATTCGACGACAGATTGAACGCAGCTGGCGAGCTCGTCGAATAGCTCGACGCGTGCATGGGGCTCGAATTCTTCACGGCGCAGGAGCGCGCTCAGTGCAATTCCGGCGAGCTCGGGCGTGGCCCTTTGCCTGAGGCGGGCGGCAAGGTGTTGATATTCAAGCAATGAATTGAATTTGCCGCCGAGAAGGCGATCGAGATCGGGTTGCTCGATTCTCGGGTTGCGTACGACGATGGTGTTTGCGGCGAGGTCACCCAGCCGCTGGGCGTTTTTGGTGAAGACGGAGACCATGCCGCCCACCAGGTAGAAGCCTGGAAGAAGATCGATGGCACGCAACAGGTTACGAATGACGATCTGGCTGAAATCGAGTCGCAGGCCTTGCGCGTCCATCACGCGGAGCCCGAGAACGCGTTTTCCGAGCGTCTGGCCGCGCAATCGCCATTCGAGGCCAATGCCGTAGCCGGTGGAGAGGGCGAAATATGCCAGGATGCCGGCGGCTTGTGCGAAATCAGCGCCTAAGATGCCGGTAATTTGAAGGGCATTCTGGAGCGCGGAATCGAGGGCCATGATGGCGATGAAGTCGATGAGCCAAGCGAGGAAACGCGTGATGGGGCTGGCGAGAATCAGGGTGAACGAGATCCCTTCTGGCGTTTCGATGACGAGCGAACTGGTCCGCGCGGGGCTCATTGGGCGGACGTTCCGGAGCGGCTGAGATATAAGGTCAGAGCCGCTAACTCCACGGCTCCAAAGGCGATTTTGAGCGTATAGGGGATCACGGGCTGGTGATATTGGGAAAAAAACGCCTCAATGATCCCGGCCCACACCAGCAACAGGCACATTCCAAAGATCAAAGTCAGCACGTCGCGCGAAACGGCGCGCAGGCGCTGGCCGCGGGGCAGGCTAGTTCCCCAGCCGATGAGTGCGCCGGCCAGGATGAATCCGGCCTGTCCAGCGAGAAGGATAGCGGGAATTTCCGCCGCGCCGTGCGGGAGGAGCCAGCCCATCAGAAAGTTCGACTGGCCAGCCTGGATATAGTCCAACGACACGGCGCCGAGGGTGACGCCGTTATAGAAGAGAATGAGGATGGTTCCGAAACCCCAGGTCATGCCGAGCGCCAGGGTGGTGAAGGCCACCTGCGTGTTGTGTGTCATCAGTTGGGCCGCGAAAGTGTTTTTCACCCCGTGGAGACGGTCCTCTTTGGCGTGTTCCTCGCGGGCAACGCGTGTTGCGGGGTTCTCCAACAAGCCGCCGAAAGGCATGATGACGGCTTTGGCTTCGGGATCGATGCGCAGAGCGAGGGCACCGAACGCGCAGCCGGCCAAGGTGATGGCAACCGCCAGCCAGAAGGCGCGCACGTGGCGGCGAAAGGCCTGTGGCAGCTCCTGAGCGAACCAGCGCCGCACATGCACACGGCGGCGAGCTTCGCGGCTCTCGTGGATCTCGGCATACGCGCGGGCGACCAGAGATTCGAGATAGCGGCGGGTTTCGGGCTCGGAGGAAAACGTCGCCATTTTCGCCAGATCGGCGGAGGCGCGCTGGTAGAGGTAGTGCAACGCCTTGATTTCGTCAAGCTGGGGGCGGCGCGACGGGTCGCTTTCAATGCGGTCCAGCGCGGATTCGAGCTCGGTCCAGTAACGGCGCTCGGCGGAGAGAAATCTGGGCAGGTCGAGAATCATATGAGCTGCCGCGCTTTGATGTTCTGGTAGGAGGCGATGAGCTCGGCGCTGAGGCGCGCGGGATCGAGCAATGAAAACCGGACGCCCGCGTTGCCGAGCACTTTCTCGGTTTCCCGGAGCTTGTGCCATAAGAGATGGCCGGCGAAGCGGCGGTAGACGTCGTCCACTTCGTGAACCTCGGTGTCACGAAACAGTGGCGCGGCCCCCAACGGACGCAGCATGTTCACCAGCACCAGATGCTGGCGGGAGATCAACTTCACGTTGTGGATGAAGCTTTCGGCGAGAACGGGATCGTCCAGCTCGGTGAGGAACATCAGCAGAGCGCGACGCCGAAGTCGCAGGCGGAGGAAGGTGCAGAGCTCATCGAAATCGGGTGAGGCTTTCTCGGCCTCCAGATAATAGAGGGCATCGCGGCAGGCGTTGTAGTGAGGCTTGCCGTTCTTGGCGCGAACGAACTGGCGCAGCTTGTCGCTGAACGCGACTAGGCCGAAGAGGTCGCCCTGGCGTTCGGCCGCGAGTCCCAACGCGAGCGCGGCGGAGACGAAGCGATCGAGGGTGGCGCCGCGAGCGCTGAGGCGCGAGGTGTCGATGACCGCGTAGACTTCCTGGGTGCGCTCGACTTGGAAAACGCGGGTGATGGGACGTGCGCGGCGGGCCGTGGCCTTCCAATCGATCTCATCAAAACCATCGCCGGGGGCGTACTCGCGGAGCTTTTCGAATTCACGGCCTTTGCCGACCTGGCGAAACAGGTGGACGCCGAAATTGCCGCGGTTGAGGAACAAGGTCTCAATGTGCTCTTTTCGCAGGTTGGGATAGACGCGCAGCTCCGAACGGACGAGCACGCGGGAGCGCTTGGACCACAGGCCCAGCAGAGAGGGAGTTTCGAGATAAACGGCATCGAGCGCATGGCGGCCGCGCCGCGCCGGTGTACAGGCCCACACGGCCTGGGAGGCACCAGGGGGAGCGATCAGGGTCAGCTCCGGAGCCTGGGAGTGAATTGCGGCGGGAAGAGCCAGACCGATCCGCAAGGGTTTGGGAGCCATGCTTGTGTTCGTTAGCTTCAGAGGGATTTCTGCCGGGCGTTCGGCTACCAGGCGCAGGACATCCGGAGTTTCCAAACGGATGCCTGCCAGCGCGCCGCGAGCCAGGAGAGCGTCGGCGCCGGCGACGGCGGCAAAGAGAACGGCGATCGCAATGCACGCGAGGGCGACATCCGGCACGAGCGCTCCCACCGCTGCGCAGGGCAGCAGGATCAGCGTTTCCGATACCAGCAATCGCGTCCGTGGAACAATCATCGGGGCACCGGAACCTCGGCCAGGATTTTCTGGATGACTTCCTGCACGGTGACGCCTTCGATTTCGAACTCAGGCCGCAAAATCAACCGGTGCCCGAGCACAGGTACGGCGACCGCGTGGATATCGTCCGGCGCCACAAAATCTCTGCTGGAGACGGCTGCGTAGGCGCGGCTGGCCAGCAAGAGCGCCTGCGTGGCGCGAGGGCCGCCGCCCACCAGCACACTTTCGTGCGTGCGCGTGCGGCGGATTACGTCCACCAGATAGGTGACCAGCTCCTCGCGCACCGTGATCTGCTCCAGAGAGCGGCGCAGGGGCGCGAGTTCTTCCATTCGGAGTACCGGCTGGACGACGCCACGGGCAAGCATGGCTTCGGGCGAATCGGCGCCAAGGGTGCGGCGGGCGAGATCCAGCTCGTCATCGCGCTCCGGCCAGGGCATGGTGATTTTGAACATGAAGCGGTCCTTCTGCGCTTCGGGAAGGGGATAGGTGCCTTCGGACTCGATGGGATTTTGCGTAGCGAACACGGTGAAGTTGGGAGAAAGAGCGTGCGTTTCACGGTCGATGGTGACGCAGCGCTCCTGCATGGCCTGCAACAGCGCCGATTGGGTTTTGGCGGGAGCGCGATTGATCTCGTCGGCCAAAAGAAAGCTGGTGAACACGGGCCCGCGAATCAAAGTGAATTCGTTGCGCTGCAAGTTGAAGACGTTGGTGCCGGTGATGTCCGCGGGCATGAGATCGGGTGTGAACTGGATGCGCGCGAACTCGCAACCGAGCACGTGGGCGAGCGTGCGTGTGAGCAGGGTCTTGGCGACTCCGGGCACGCCCTCGATCAGCGCGTGCTGGCGGGTGAAGATGACAATCAGGGCCTGCTCGATGACGCTATGCTGGCCGATGATCACCTTCGCCACCTCGGTTTTGACGCGCGCGAGCACGTCTTGCAGCTTTTCGAGCGCGGCTTCACGTTCCAACTGTTCTTCCATCATTTCTCTCCCGCGAGCGCCCGGCCGATAGCCCGATAGGCTTTAACCGGATCGTGCTCGCTGTGCGCGATTTCTTCCACTCGCTGCAATTTTTCCCCCGAATACCGCGGCCCGATTGGAAGCGATTTGCGCCACTCGTTCAGACACGCGCCCATCAATTCCGCGGGAGGAGCGGCGCGCCGCAACAGATAAGGCGGCATGCCCCAGGATTGCGCGGCCGGTGCAGCGGAATGTTCCACCGGCGACGGCGGCACGAGCGGCGTGGAGTTTTTCCAGATAAACAAAACCGCGAGCAGCAACAGCGCGGCCAAGAATGCGTGCAGGTGATAGCGGCGGCCAAGCGCGGCTACGCTTCCCGTTTCCGTTACCCCGAAATGCGATTCATCGAAAACCAAGCGACGATTGGCGCCGGCAAACCAGCTGAGCAAGCCGGCGTCGCGATCGAACATGAGCGCCTGGTTGCTCATGGGATAGCCGTCGGCCGCCAAAACGACGGATCCTTTGCCGAATTTGCGCTCGATCAAGACGGCGTGCCCGGATGTGGCGCGAGCTACGCTCCAATCTTTGGACGCGATGAAATAGAGAAGATTCGAGACCCGTTTGGGATTCTGCTCGGCGAGCGCCAGGGTGACGCCCCAGGGCTTCAGCTGCACGCGACGCGTCACGACTACTGGAGGCAAGTCCAAAACCGGCAGCAACCCGATCACCAGGCGCGCGCCGCCGGCTGTGAGTTTGTCGAAATTATCCAGATCAGCAGGCCCCAGTGCATCCGAGTCCACGCCCAGGTAGAAAATTGTGCCGCCGCTGGGCTTCAATCGCTCGAGCGGCTGATAGTTGCGCGAGACCGAAACGCCACGGATGGCCTGGAAGCTTTCGAACAGCGCCTGTGTTCCCATGGGGCCGGTGCGGAGCGACGAATATTGCGGGTACACGTCGCCCGCTTCGAAACGCCAACGGAACAGTTGGACCAGGCCGAAGGCGAAGGCCAGCGCGAGCGCCAGTACGAGCCAGCTAGCTTTCCGCACGTGCCTTCATCCTTTGGAGATTGTCTTGAAAGCTTTCGACGATTTGCATGCTCACGATATGATCGCCGTACCAGGCGCGCTCGAAGACGCGGGCATTTTCAGAAAACAGGCGCGCCACATCGATCTTGTCGCGGGTTCTGCGCCGCAGCTCGGCTTCATATTGGCGGTTGGTTTTCGCGGCCTGGACGGTGACCAGCGCGTGCCGCGCGAGATACGAAAGGCTGGCCAGATACAGAGCGCGAACGGCCGTGCGCAGCTCGCCGCGCGCCATGAGCTCCTGGGCGATTGTGAGCCAGCGGTCTTCCGGGATCTTGTCGGCCTCCAAGCGGTCATCCGCCAGATTTTCAGCCGGGGCCGCCTCGGCAGTCTGCATGACCGGCTGCGCTATCCGCTTTGCACGTAAGACACGCAGGAGAAGAACTACCGCCGCGATGATCAGCAAAGCGATTAATGCGTAGAGAAGCCAGCGGAGTTTCTGGGCGGAGCGCAAGTTGCCGCGCGTGGAGTCGGCTGGTGAAGGCTCTTCGCGGAATTTCTCGCGGAGCCACTCGAGAAAATTTTGGAACCATTTGGCCGCCCGCCGCAGCTCGCGATCCATCGCATTCACGGCTTCGCCGAGGAAGCCATGGGACTCGTCGTTTGCAACAGCATTGCGCGGCATTCGCCAGGCGTATGTGGGACGGTGGATGACCTGATCGATGGAGCGGTCGAGATCGGAAGGCGGTATGGGACTTTGGGCACGGATGGCGGGACAAACGGCCGCCAGAAGACACACCAGCGTGGCGGCTCGCCGGAGGGTCGAAATGGCTGCTTTGAGATCCGCTCCAGTGGTCACGGATTCACCGTAGAAACATCTCAGCACATAAACCGCCTTGATGAGCGGATCTACCGCAGCCCACGCGAGGCCGGCCGCGGCTGCGATGAGCGTCGAGTTCAGCAGATAGCCGCCACTGCGCGAGAAAGCGCTTTCGATGCCGAACAGCATCTTGACCAGATGCGGGGCGAGAAAGAGTGTAACCAAAAGATTGAGAAAAGCGAACAAAGAAAACAGCGACAGAATCGAAACCAGCATCCAGTTCTGGCGGGAACGATACGCGGCTTGCCGGGCTGCTTTTGAAACGAGAGAGCGCAGGTTGGGGGCGGCATCCGCCAAAACAGCGGCATTTTGATAGAAAGCGAAGACAGACGCCAGAGGCAGCAAACACAGCGACGCCACGGGCAGGACAAAAAGTTTGGTGGATTGCACCAGCGCCTGAAGGTACGCAGTTCTCCAAACGGCTACGGGCACGGGAGCAGGGGAACCGCTGACCTGCGCATACAGGCCGTGGGCGAATCGTGCCTGCCAGAACGCCATCCAGATGTAGAGGACGGCAACACCCAAGGACTCCTCGGTGCAGCGCGCGGCCGCGAAAGCGCTGTGCGCCATTTCCGCCCAGAAGAAAAGTACGCCGAGCAAGAAGGGAAGAGTCCCGAGATAGTAAAGGAGGAGCTGACTCGCCGGCGCCTCGCGGAGCAGGTGAAAGGCCTCTTCCAGCAGTTCGATGGCGCTACGCTCCTTTAGGGCTGCCATTCAGTCCCTTCGTGGACATCAGCTGGTATCAGGATGAGAACGCGTCCAACGTAGTAGAAAAAGAGCCACGAGAGCAGCAGACCGGCAAATGCAGTGAGGACGCCCGCGGCGCGGCCCAGGGTCCGGTGGCGCGGCGCCGGTGAGGCCAGCCGGCGTAGGCAGGCCGCACAGATGAGTGTGTCCTCATGCTCCGTGACGCACTCGCGGCAATAGTAGTTCGCGCAATTCGGACAGCGGCAAACCGCCTCGCGGTGCGCATGATGAAAACAACGCTGCTGAGCAAGTGTGGAGATGGCGGGGTCCTCACTGTGGAGAGGCGACGGGCGGCGAGCGGCGCAAGAATTGCCGGTGACGAGTAATGAGCCCCAGGCCGGCGACACCGAGGACGCCATACACCGCGATAGCAGTCATATGTAGAGGAACGTAACCGGGATAGGTAGCAGTCCCGGGTTTCAATTGCGCAGCGATGGTTCTGAGCATATAGACGGCGTAGGTGAATCCGGCCGTGACAACCAGCGCCAAAATTACGATGACTCGAATGGCGCCAGGGACCTCGAAGCGCCGCTGCCGGATCATGAGCCAGACGATGCAGATGACCTCGGTGATCAGAATGGTCCACCCGGCGACATCCACAGGGGTTCCCCTGTGAGACAAACTGAGGTAGGACTGGAGACTGTCCAGCAGGAGAATAACGAACAGAAACTCGTAGCCCCAGCCAGTCTCGGGTGGTTTTGCACCGGGCAGAGGTGGCGGTTGGATCGCGGGCGCAGGGATCGGCGGCGGCTCCGAGGGCAGCGCGGCGAGTTCGGGGGTCATAGCGCCTTGCACTTGTTCGATGCCCGGCTGCAGAATACTCAATGCTTTCTCTGCGGTTCGAATCCAGCGCAAGGAACCGAGCCGGTCGCGGCTGACGGCGGTTTGAATGTAACACACGCAAGTGGGACCTAGGCCGATCAGAGCCAGAGTGATGGCTAGAAACAGGCCCCCTGAAATCCACAAGAACGTTCTTTGAAACTCAAACAATAGTCCCGGAGCGAGGAACGCAGCCGCCACGGCTCCGGCGGCATACGTCCACGGGCTAATGGGCGCCTTGCGCTGGATGGTGAAGGCTTGAATGTCGCGAAAGTAATATCGCCGGTAGGTTTCGGAGAAGCGGTTGGATTGCACGGAGAGCAAATGATCTTCAGCCAGCCAAAGGGAGTCCCGGCTGATGGCGCTGAAGGGGCGGCCCGGCAGCCTGCGGTACCGGCGCTCGCTTCGCCACTTCATGCGCGTCTGGTAGAGTGCACAACCGTGTAGATGAGCGCTCCCATCAACACCAATTGGCCGATTGCCAGCAAAATAGCAACGAGGAAACGGATCTTCGTTCGCGGAAGAATGCTGCCGGGTGCTTTCCAGTATCGGACGGAGATGTAAAGCGCCACGGGCGCACCGATGAGAGAGGGATAGAAGAGCGCAAGAAACGGCAGTGTCGCGAAGGCCAGCGCGACGGAATCGTATAGGACACGGTGGTTCTCGAAGTCGATTCCCTTGCGCTTGCGGCTGCTGGATTCGAGGCAGCCAGGGCACCAGTTCTGCTGTTTGAAGTCGACGTTGCATAGCCCGCACAGAAACCGCCCGCACAGATGGCAGGTCACAATGGCGCGTTTATCGGGATGATAGAAGCAGCCAGCCTCTCCCGCCACGGATAGCTCACCCACCGCTGGCGCCGGTTGGCTTCGAAACAGCGCGGGAAAGGCGTGAACCCTGGTTTCTGTGCCGCAAGAAGGACAGGGCATTAGGTTAGTGACGATGAAGAAGTAGTTCGGGAGGGGCGCCTGGCATCGGGCGCAAGTAACGGGCATTGCCTTTCTTTACGCGTGGATCACACGCGTCTCACAAATGCGATCATGCAGCGCGCGCTTCTGTGGGTCGAACCCCGCCATCATGTAGCCGATCCCGAGAGTGAACATACTCAGGTAGTTGGCGAAGAAGCGGGCTATGGCGAGCGGCATTGAAATGGGTCCACCTTTTGCGGGAATCACCTTCAGGCGGAGCGCCAACTTGCCGGGCGTGGCGCTGTAGTGGGTCAGAAAGTAAACCTGGTACCAAATCCCTATGCCGAGGTTCACGAAAAAAATCACTCCCTGAATGGCGAAATATGCGCCCGACAGTCCCGCCATAGCCCCCCCGCGCGCAACTCCGCCGGTGAAAAGCACAAGCCCGGCGACCGCGTTAAGCAGCAGGCTGACGGTTACCAGGATGGCTCCGTCGATCAGAATCGCAACGAAACGAATCCAGAATCCGGCATAGCGGAGCGCGCCCGCGACGTTGACGCCTTCGCGCAGCTTGTGGGCGAAGGTTTCCTTACACGTGGCGCATACGAAAGAACTGCCGAAGGGAATGAGCTCGCTTTGAGGAAAGGGCCGTCCGCACTCGCTGCAGAAACGCGTCGAAGGGCCCGGAGTGACTGAGGCCGCCGCATCCAGCGGTGGTGCGACGGGCGCGGCTACCGGCCGGACCATCCCATAGGTCTGCCAGTTCGGCATCCCTTGCTGCCAGACCAGCGTGTCGGGCCGCACGACGCCGGAGCGCACGAGTGCATCGAACGAATCTTCCTGAATCGGACCCACTTGACGCCCCGATTCGGCGTAATACCAGTCCATAGAGGCCGCATCGCCATTGTAAGTTTCCGCTGCACACAGAGGCAAGCGGCGCTATGGTTAACCCTAACCGATGTTAGCAGCCAGAGTGACCGTTACTGGACGGGCAAATTCGCGGCTGGCGACGCTACGCCGTTGATGGTCACGATGGCCGACTGGAGCCCCGCTGAGATATTCGCGGGGACCGTCACTGTCAACTGATATACGCCGATCAGATTCGGCGCGAGTCCGCTGAATTGGACGGTGGCCGGCTGGCCGCCGATGGTAACTGTGGGGTTAGTAGTGGTGGTGGATTGCGGGGACATGGGGGTCAGTTCACCGTCCGTGGGCTGATTGTTCACGGGTCCCAAGCCGTTGGCGTAGAGTTGGACCACCTGACCGCGGGTTGCTGGATGTGACGACCCAATCCGATTACCGGATGCATCAAGGGCAACGATGACTGGGGTGTTGCTGCCCGATTCCAACTCGTCGAAAAACGCCGGCGAGTAGGCGGCGAGGGGCAGGGTATAGACAGTACCCTGGCTATCCTGGATGGTGACTTTGATGACGGCCGACGATTGTCCCTGCAACTCCCATGGCACTTGGAGATTGACTTGACCGGGACTCACGTAGGAGATGAGACCGGGCAGGCTGAGGTTGGCGCTGGGAACGTCGAAGCTGACACTGACACTGTCGATGGCCAACGGCAGGTACGGGGTAGTGAAGACGTCAGTGGTATCGCTGAGACCCGTGCCGAACAATGCGATGTAGGACCCGGGAGCCACGCCTTGGCCCACCTGGAAGCTGGCGGCATTGACGGCGCTATTCGGGCTGATGGTGGGGTTGAGGCGCGCGGTTCCATCGAACAGCACCTGCATGCCGCCGACGGTGGCCATAAACTCCTGCGGGCCGGGGGTGGGGCCGCAAGCGGCGCTGGCAAATCCGAAGCCGGGCACTCCCGGGGCGGCTTCTGTGGTGGAATCGGTTTGGTTCGGATCGCTGCTGATGGAGCCTCCGCCTGTGTTAACTGTCCAGATGATGGGTATTCCGGAAACGGGAACGCCCCATTGATCGATGAGTTGGAATGCAAGAGCGCCATCGGGAACGACCTGGCCCACGGTGCAATCGAACGGACTGACGCTGAAGGTCGCGGTGACGTTAAAGGGCACGCCGTCACCCACGACGTATAGATAAGGCACCTGCAGTTCCTTAGCTCCACCCTTGATGGTAATGAATCCTTCGTAACTGCCGGCGACGGGCATGGTGCCGCGGAGCGTAGCGGTGACGGTGGTGGATTGACCGGCGCTGAGGGAGACCGAGGTCGAACTGAGGTTTACTTTGGCGTTAGCATCCGAGGTGAGCGGAGCCACTGCTAATGTGAGATTGACCGACGAGGACCCTGTATTAGTGATCTGGAGTGGTACGTTAGCCGGCGGAAAGCTGGTGAGGTATCCGAACGAAACGTTTGTAGGGGCGACGGCGACCGTGGTCGAAATGGCCGCGGCAACGTCGAGCAAGCCCGCTCCTTGCGAGATCAGGAAGGCTGGAGTTGAGCCGTCCTCAGTCAGCACATTGCCCACGGCGGTATTGACCACGGCGGATTTCATCTGGGCAGGCGTGTAATTCGGGTGTACTTGTTTGACCAGGGCCGTGGCACCGGCGACTTGCGGCGTGGAAAAACTGGTGCCCTGGGAGATCGTGAAGCCGTCCGGGCCGTACAGATCTCCATCGGGATTGAAACGCTGCGTCGCCATATAGAGGTCGGTGCCCACCGCCGTCACATCCGGTTTCAGCATGCCGTTGATGGTTGGCCCGCGCGACGAAAATGCCGCCATGATGTTGTATTGCTGCGCCTGCGCCACCAGTTCCAGGGTTGCTGTATGGCCGGGATTCGCATCGATAAAAGTTTTGAGCGCGGTTCCGTCGGTTTCACCGATCAACGCCATAGGGATGGAGGTACCGAACAATCCACTCGGGACCAACAAGTTATCTGAGCCTGGATCGTAGACGATGACTCCGACCGCGCCGGCGCTCTGCGCATTGAACACCTTGGTGGAGAAGTCGCAGGTCCCTCGCTCGATCAATACAAGATCACCGGCGAGTGAGCCACCAGGGATCTCGTTGCAGCCCAGAGGATCGCCGGATATTGG
Source organism: Bryobacteraceae bacterium (assembly GCA_035297145.1). Lineage (GTDB taxonomy): Bacteria > Acidobacteriota > Terriglobia > Bryobacterales > Bryobacteraceae > QHXW01. Next base: position 50,437 of record DATGZN010000084.1, on the reverse strand, counting down.
CGTCACGTCGAACAACGGAGCGCTTGTCTTGCCGGGCTGCGGGCCATCGAGACTGGCCTGCGCTTGAATGTTCTGGATGGCGGAAGGGCCACCGCTGACCAGCACAGCCGAGCCCCACGTGTGGCCGTTAAAGTTGCCGGCAACAGCAATGGCCGAGGGTGCGTCGCCGGGGCTATCGATAGTGTTCTGGGTAGGGAAGCTGGTCTGAGAGCCGTTTTCACCCTCGTTACCGGCAGCGGCTATGACCAGCATTCCGGATTGAATCGCATTCTCCACAGCGAAGGCTTCGGGATCGCACGGGGCGCCGGCGCTTGCACCGCAAGCGGCGCCCGTATCCAGAGGGCCGGAGAGCGCCGTGCTGCCGAGAGAAAGCGAAACGATGTCCATCCCGTCATTGAGGGCGTCTTCCAGAGCCATGACGATAATGTCGCCCCCAGTAAAGCCGTTTACCTCGGGATCACCGAAGACTTTGTAGTTCCCAAGATACGCCTTGGGCGCGACACCGGCGATGGTGGCGGCGGGGCCGGGGTTGGATTCGCCGGCGGCGCACATGGCGGTGGCGGTTCCGTGGCCGTCGCGGTCGCGAGCGGAATAGTCATCGGGCCGGGACGTGGCCGCGGGATTGGGAGCGGTGCCAGCCGCAAGCTGTTTCACATAACTGCGCGCCACAATCACTTTGTTGTTGGTGAAGTTGGCGCAATTTGACTGCACATCACACTTTGGGAAACCGGCGGGCATGGGAAGAGAGGCATCCTGGAACGCCGGATGCGTTTGATCGATGCCCGTGTCGATCATTCCTATTTTTAAGCCTTTGCCCGCATTTCCTTCGCCTCCGGCAAGGTTCCAACCGTTGGGATTGGCGTCGATGACGACTACGGCGCGGGCGAGGTTGGGATGAAAGCGCCGCAACGGGCGCACCGCCCTGACGCCGGGCAAACTACGCAATTCCGCCATCTGCTGGGGAGTGGCGATGACGAAGACCGCATTCAGTAAGGTCTGGACGGCGCCGGTGACGATGTATTTGCGGCGCGTGAGCTCGCTGCGCAGCGCGTCTTGAGAAGCCCGGATTTGCTGGCGATGGCTTTCGATCGCCTGCGTCGTGCCGTGATGGACCTGCGCGAATTCCGCAGCCGAAGGATTGTCAAGAATCAGCGCGTAGCGGCCGGAAAACGTGGGCAGCTCAGCGGCGTACAACGAGCCCAGCCATGCGAACGTCAGAACGAGAGCAACGCAATAGCGACGCATTAATTGGTCCGACGCAACTCGGGCTAGTTCGGTTACATTTCGTACACGTGTGAAGGGCATGGATGTTAGGAAACGAACAGTGTTCGCCAAAGCGTAACTACCAGCGCGTGGGTGACCATGCTGGCGCGAATGCTACCGGCCTTGCGGAATGCCAGCCCGCAGAAACAACCGAGGAATGAGTCGATAACGGCCATTTTCCAATTCGGAAAAGCACGAAATCCCAGGTGTGAGGCGCCGTAAAGTATGGAGGCGGCGCCCAGTGACAGCCAGGGACGACTGGTCCATTCCGTCAGCCAGTGCTGCAACAAGCCGCGAAAGAAAAACTCCTCGGAGAGCGCGGTTACCCACAGCGCGCCGAAAAAATAGGCTATGGTTTTCCAGAGCAGGACGCCGGCCGTGAAATTCAGATGTGCGACGCCGAGCCAGAGCGCCAGCGGAAAGCCCACGGGAAGAAAATAGAAGAAATATTGAACGCCGATGATCAATTCCTTTTGGCTCGGAATGAACCCAAACGCCATGCCTTCGCCGCCGCGCAATACCAGCGCCGCCAAAGCGCCGGTGTGGATCAGCATCAGATGGCCGAGGATGCTCATGCCCTTTACGGCGGAGGATGTGTAGATGTGATCGAAGGAATGGCTGAGAACGATGGCGGCGAGCAAAAGCAGAAACAGAGTGTCGGCGATGATGGAAGGCCCCAATGCCACATACCAGAACGACACGACTGCGATCATGGCGCACAACACGATGAAGGCTGTCCAGTGGAACGCGCCCGTGGGGATGCTGTAGATGAGGTAGGGGAGGGCCGCGCCGACGGCCAGGAGGACGGCAAGCCACGGGCGCGAAAGGTGATCATGCAACCACCGGCGCGCGGGCTCGAATCCCGAGGCCAGATAGAATGAGTACTCGACGAGGAACGCGGCGATGATGGGAATGGCCGCCCACGCGGGAATGTTTTTCTGGTGGACGTACAGCAAACCGGCAACGCTCAACACAATCCAGCCGGTCAACAGGGCCGCCCGGAAGGCGCCGAGCCTCGGATGCATCGGCATCATTCTAGCATCGGGGCTGGCGGCGCCCGGTTCCGCGCAAGAACCGCCCGCCGATCTCGCGCGCCGCGTGGCGCACGTGGAAACGGAAACGCAGCACACGCGCGATCATTACACGTACCGGCAGTCGGTGACCGTGGAGGAGTTAAGTTCCCACGGCGTTATGGCGGGGCAGTACCACGAAGTGCGCGATGTGATTTTCTCCCCGACAGAAGAGCGCACCGAGGTCATGGTCGGTCAACCTCTGCTCACATTGAAGAATCTCAAACTGACGGACGAGGATTTCGCCGACATCCGCAACATCCAACCCTTTGTGCTGGTGGACGATCTGTTTCCGCTCTACGAAACCAAGTTTCGCGGCGACGAGAAGATCGACGATGTGGATTGTTATGTGCTCCAGGTAAGGCCGCGGCAGATCCTGTCGGGGCAGCGTTTATTCGATGGCATGCTGTGGATCAAGAAGGATGACTTTGCCATCATCCGGTCCGAAGGGCAGGCGGTGCCGCAGATGCGCAGCATGAAAGAGGAGAATCTTTTTCCACGCTTCACCACCGTGCGCCAACCCATTGACGGAAAACACTGGTTCCCCATCTACACCTACGCCGACGACACGCTGGCCTTTCGAACCGGGCTACAGCGGATCCGTTTGCAGATCCGTTACAGCAATTACAAACGGTTCGGCGCGGATTCGACGATTCAATTCGAAAAAGTGAAGCCGGACGAGCAGTAAGGTAGGTGCGCCGAACCACGGTGCTTATCGTTAGCGAGAAACCGCTTGCTATGCGCGCGGCTCAGCAAGCTGTTTGACGCGGTCTGAGCCGCGACTACAAGGAGCGGTTAGGGCAGTTCCTTGATGCGCACGTTACGGAACCAAACGGGTGCTGGGCCATGACCGAGGAAGCCGACATGACCGCTGGTGCGCGCGAGCCCGGGGTGCTTCTTCAAGACGGCGGGGTCGGTGATGGAATCCAGATTTGCATCCACGATGACGTGGCCGTTCAGGGTGACCGTGATCTGACGGCCGTTGGCGACGATCTCCTCCGCGTTCCATTCGCCAGTGGGCTTGAGAAAACCGGTCTTGGCCGGCACCACGTCATAGATGGAGCCGTGAAACTGCGCGGGATGCAGCTTGCCGCGGTACATGGGCGCGTCGTGGTCAAGGATCTGGATCTCCATTCCTTGATACGCGGCGTCGCCTTCGTAGGGGGCGCGAATCCCGATGCCGTTGTTTGTTCCCTCTGCCAGCTTGAATTCAAAGCGGAAGACGAAATTGGAGTATTCTTTCTCGGTGAACAGGTTCCCGCCGCCGTCGGAGGGGCACTCGATCAGGCCGTTTTCGATGACGTAGCCGCGGCCTTCCCTCCCGACCAGTTTCCAACCCGCGAGATCCTTGCCATTGAACAGCGACGTAAAACCCGACTCGACGGACGCAGCGGCGACCGCGCCCACGCAGAAGATCAACAGAGCGCGCTTCACTTAGACATCCACCTCCGCCCAGTCGATCACGCGCTTTTCGTAAATCGACTTGCGGCCCATCATGGCGGTGAGCGTGGAGATGCGCGCGGATTCGGCGTTATTCAACGGTGTCCTCTTACTGCGGGCGTTGTCGATAAACGCCGCGACTGACAGATACGTGGAGTCCTGACCGGCGTTGGGCACCTCAATAGTCCGAGGCTGCGCTTGTTTGCTTCGCTCGATCAGCGTGGCAGTGGCAATATCGATCGAGGCCTGCGAGCCGTAGACACGCTCCTTAATTCCGGAGAAATGCGGCGGATCAAAGTAAATGTGGCTGAAAGTGAAGCACACGTCGTTGGGGAAATCGTAGATGACGGCGTAGTTGTCCATGGTGGTGCGTCCTGGCGGCTCGTCCTTATACAGATTGATGCCGCCCGTGCCGTAGGCGCGCAGCGGATGGCCGCCGGCTGCCCACACCATCAGATCGATGATGTGGCAGGCCTGTTCCACGATATTGTCGCCGGAGCGTGAGCGGTCGAAATACCACAGGGTCTGGCGCGGCAGATCGTCGGTATGACGATAGGCTTGAAGGAACAGCACCTTGCCGATGCCGCCCTCGTGAATCAGCTTCATTGAGGCTGCGCGGTTGGGGTCATGGCGCAATTGGAAACCGGCCTGGAAGATACCCTTCGCGCTTTTGACAGCGTTGGAAATCATGCGGCATTGCTCCGGATTGAGCCCCATGGGCTTCTCGCAATACACGTGCTTGCCGACTTCGAGCGCCGCGATGGCCATCTCCTTGTGGAGATCGACCGGCGTCGCAATGACCACCGCGTCGATATCTTTGCGGTCGAGCAGTTTGCGGAACTCGGTGTAAGCTTCGGGCGTATGGCCCGCGGCTGCGGCAGCGTCGACTGCCTTCTTGAGGTTTGCGGGATCAATGTCGCAGATGGCGACCACGTTGACTCCGGGCACCTTGAGCATGTGCTCGAGCAGATAAGAGCCGCGGTTGCCAACGCCGATGAAGGCGACACGGACGGTATCGTTGGGCGACTGCGCCGAAAGCAAGGCGGCGCTCGACGCGACGACGGATGTTTTCACGAATGTGCGGCGGGTTAGATCGTTATTAGTCATAAGTCTCAAGAATCCTTGCTGGCGGCAACGGCACGCCCAATGTCGATCAGCTCGCCGGTTTCCTCCGCCGTGAAGGTTCGCGGCTGGCGATTGGCGATGCCGAAAGCGCCGACGGCTTCTTCTCCCAGGAGGATGGGCACGACGAGAGCGCCTTCCATGCCAGTGGCTTTTGCGCCGGGACGTGCGTTGCCGCTGGCGTCGGTTTGCAGGTTGCACACGCTCACCGGTTCTTTGCGCTCCACTGCGAGACCAGCCATCCCTTTGCCGATGGGGACGCGCTCTACCGCTTTCAAGACTGGGTCGGGAATTCCCTCGCTAGCGACTTTCAGGTGGAGTACGCCATCGGCCCCCAACAAATGAATGGTGCCGGTATCCGCGTGGAAGTGCGCCATGGTGAGCCGCAGAACTTCGTCCAGGTTGCCGGCGGAAAGTGCCGGTTGTATCTGATCGAGAAATCTCATTGTACCGGGCAGGTCTTCGGGACGATTCTACCTCGTTTACACAGCGTGGCTCAGAGCGGCGCAACTACATCGCCGGGATTCCCGTTCGCCCGGTTTCCAGCTCTTCGAGCAGCAGGGTCAACCGGGGTGCGGCGTCGAGTCTGCCGCCGAAGCGCAGATCGTTATAAGCGGCGGTGAACTGATCTACCAGCATGCCCGTCTCGGCTGGGAGCGAGGCGGCGAACTCGCGCGGTGTGAACCAGGCAGGCTTCTGGAAGCCCCGGCTGCGCAAGACATCGAGCATGCGCTCGTACAGAAGGGTGGCATCGCCGGCCTGTGCTTGGCCCTCACGGACGCGCCGCACACGGCGCAACATGCGTACAGAGCGCCAAGCACGTGGCCCTGCGAACACCAGCGCCGCCGCGAACGCGAAAAGCATAGCCAACTCGAGGCCGTACGCATTGGACCAGTCCCGAAGCCGCAATTCCCATCGCCCGGCGGTATCCCTCAAGCCACCGATCCACCCCAGACGCAAGCGCCGGCTTGCACGATCCAGTTGAGCGGCGAGAACGAACTGCCGGCCCCGATCGTAGCGCAGCACCCAATCCTGCCAAAAGGTGTCGGCCGCATCAGCCCACAGACTTATTTTGGCGAGCAGGCCGGTGCTATGCGCGGAGGGATCGGGCGGCGTCGGATCGAAGGTTGTCCAACCGCGCGCTTCCAGATACGCCTCCACCCAACTATGCGCATCGGACTCACGAATCACATACTGATTAGAAATGGGATTGAACGTTCCGCTTTGAAATCCATTGATGAGCCGCGCGGGAATGCCGACGGCGCGTAGCATCACGGTCATAGCAGAGGCGAAATATTCGCAGTGGCCTTTTTTGCGCTCGAACAGGAAATACGCGATCGGGTCGGCCGGCTCGCGGTCCGGAAACTGCAGCGTGTAGCCATAAGAGCGCCGCAGATGCTTCTCAATGGCGCGGGCGCGGTCAACTTGCGTGAACAGACCGGCGGTCACCTGTTGGGCGAGCTCGCGCACGCGCGGGTCGAGTGGCGGAAGTCGCAGGTATTGGTCCCGCGCATTCGGCGACAATGCGATGTGGTCGGTTACGGGTGAGGTGCTTTCGAGAACACTCGAGACGGAGTAGCGGAAATTGTCCGGAGGCAGGGAGCGCAGGCGCAGACTGTCGTCGTTTTCCATTTGGATGGACGCGTCGCGCTGCAGACCAAAAGTGTTCGACAGCTCCGGGCGCAAATGCACGGGCACGCCCGCGACGAACAGAACATCGGAATCGACGGCATTGAGTGTGACGTGGTAATAAAGAGGATCTCCGATCTGCGGCTGGTTGGTCACTAGCGTCCAGCCGTCCTCCAGATGTACGGTCCGCCCTTCGCCGCGCGGATTGGACCAGTGTTTGCCGTCGAAATCGCTCAAAGCCACACCGCGCCACTTCAGGTTGTCCGGAAAGTAGGGCGATTCGGGACGAACGTGCATCACGGCGGTCGAGTCGTTCTTGATCTCACCGATTTGTCCGAGCGTAACTTCGTTCGAGAAGCCAGGCACATGGATGCGGTGCGAGACGAAACGGCTCAGCGTGGCGTTGGCGCTGCGTGGCAGCAGGAAGAATAGTCCGCCGGTCAGCACAAGAATGCCGAGAGTCACAGATGCGGCGAGGATCGCAAGGCGTGTATGGAAGCGGCGCGGGCCAAAACGCGCAATCTGGTGCGGCTTCTGCATGGCGCGACGGATTTCGGCGCTGGTGAAGGCGGCGATCGCGCAAAGCAGATAGACGCCCAGAAGCAAAAGAAAATTCAAGCTGGCTGAAATAATGGCCGCGGCGAGGATTTCCAGAAACGCGATGGCGCCTGCGTATAGATAATCACGGTTGGTGCGCGCCGTGAGGATCTTCACGACGGCTAAGAAGAAGACGAGATGAATGGTTGCTTGCAGAAACGTGTGCGACAAGAAAAAATAATCGACCGGATAAAAGGCGATGTAGCCGAGAGTGACGAGTGTTACGAGACCAGTGGAGAATTCGAGACGTATGATCCCTGTAACGAGGAGCGCGCGCAGCAAGAGTCCCAAACCGGTGAGAACGATGGTAGGAGTGTCGAGATAGCCGGAGCCGGCGACGGCCAGATAACCGCTGGTGACCAGACCCAGAACAGAAAGCTGGAAAAAACGCTCGACCGAGATTTGGGGATTGCTGCCGGCGCGCGGCATGATTTCATTGTAGCGTTGCCGCGTGAGCAGCCACTACATCTTGGGCCGTTTGTGGTGCCAGTCCGTGCGGGTTTGGAAATCCTTACCCAAAGCGAGGAGAAGATTTTCGGAAAACGCGGAGCCCACTAACTGAATGGCGACGGGCAGCCCGTCTGCGAAGCCACAAGGTAGCGAAAGCGCGGGGAGGCCGGCGAGATTGCCCGCGGGAATCAAGGCACTGCCCAGACCAGGATCCTTAGGTTTTGGATCGGAGGCATGTTTGTCCAGCGGCTCGCTGATCTTGGGCGCAGGACCGAAGCGGGTCGGCGCGAGCAGCACATCGACCTCCGTAAAGAGCTGGCGGATCTGCTTTCGTACGAGGGTGCGAATGCGCATGGCCTTCAAGTAGTCGGTGGCTGAGATATCGAGCGCCGCTTTCAGCCCCGCAATCTGTTTGGCGTCGGCCAGTTGCTGCACTTTGCCGCTGACAATCAGCGGTTCGAAGATGGAGGCGGCTTCCGCGAGGATGATGGTGCTGGTTAACGCGCCGTACGGCAGATCAGGCAGCTTGACTTCGGCCAGTTGCGCGCCGGTTTCGCGGATGACGGCGAGCGCCTGCTCGAATGCCGGGCGCGCGGCGGGTTGGGCCCATTCCGCGAAATCGATGGGCGCGTAACCGACGCGCAGGTTCTTGGTGGGCCGGGCGTATTGCGGTGTGTAGTAAAAACTTTTGTGAGCCGAGCCTGGATCGGCGGAATCGCCGCCGGCGATGGCTGCCAGCACGAGGGCGCAATCTTCGGCGGACCGGCACAGGGGACCAACCTTGTCCATGGTCCACGAGAGCGCCATGGCGCCGTGACGGCTTACAAGCCCATAAGTGGGCCGCAAGCCGGTAACACCGCAGAAGGCCGCAGGCGTCAGAATGGATCCGGACGTCTCCGAGCCGAGCGCGAATGGGACCAAGCCGGCGGCTACGGCACTGCCGGATCCGCTGGAGGACCCACCGGACCAGCGTGTGCGATCCCAAGGATTCAGTCCTGGACCGAACATGGATGCCGATGCGAAGCGGTAGCCGCCACCGCCTGCAAGCTCCACCATGGCCAGCTTGCCGACCAGCACGGCGCCAATCTTTTCGAGCTTCTGGAGGACGGTTGCTGTTTCGTCGAAAACTTGAGCGGCGTACGGGCTGGCGCCCCAAGTGGTCGGGTGGCCGGCGTAACTCAACAGATCCTTCGCGCCGAAGGGAATGCCTTGCAGTGGGCCCCGGTAACGCTCGATCTTGAGATCCTTGTCCACGCCTTGCGCGTGGCGGATCGCGACTTCGGTCAGCGGAAGCGCGAGAGCATTGTAGCGAGGGCCAAGCTGTTCCAGGCGCCGGGCGAAAGCGCGCACCAGTTCGACTGCCGAGAACTCCTTGGCCTTCAGACGGGTGTTCAGCTCGCCAATGGTGGCGAAGAAAATGTCGTCGTTGAATTCGCCGGCCATCAGGCTTTGAACTGAAAGGCGGGTTCGGTGGGCATGGGCAGATCGACCTTCGCCATGGCCTCTCGGTCCTTCCGGAGCTGGTCTTTGGCGGCGGCATTCAGGTCTTCAGGCTGACTCGCCGGTGGATTCTGTGCGCGCGCCACGGCAACACTTGCGGCCGATCCCAGTACGGCGGCCAAATCCCTACGCGTCATCTTCAGGCTCATGACTTCTGCTCCAGGGCCTCCAATGCGGCTTTTTCCATGACGGCGCGCGGCGCGGACTCGCCGGTCCAGATCTCGAACTGGCGCACCGCCTGCTCGATGAACATCTCGATACCCGGTACCACGACCTTCTTTTCCTCGCGAGCGCGACGGATCAGCACCGTTTCGAGAGGATTGTAAACCATGTCAAACACGATGTCAGCGGGAATCCTGCCGTTGAAGAAGCACTCTTCGACGTGCGGAAACATGCCGAGGGGCGTAGCGTGAACCAACGCATCGAACTGGCGCTGCTCGGTCTGTTCACGCAGCAACGGCTCAGCGCCACAAAGGCGGGAGAGGGCACGCACACGGTCGGGGTTGCGCCCTACGATGGAGACCTTCGCACCGGCGTCGATCAGCGCGCACGCTGCTCCGCGCGCGGCACCGCCGTTACCGACGATCAGGACCGAAGCTTTGGATGGCCGCACGTGCCGGCTCAAGGGTGCCAGCACGGCTGCTGCGTCGGTGTTGGTTCCTCGCCATTTCCCGGCCTTACGCCAAACCGTGTTGACGGCGCCGATGCGGCGGGCCAGCGGATCGACGGCGTCGAGATACCGGAGCACCTTCTGCTTATGTGGAATGGTGACGCTGAATCCGGAAATGGGAACTTTGTCGGCCAGGATGAAAAAATCGCGGAGCTGCAACGGCGAGACCAGGAACGGCAGATAAACACCATCGAAACGTCGCGCTTGGAAGCCGCGATTGTGTACGGCGGGCGAAATCGAATGACGGATCGGGTCGGCGATGACGCCGTACACTTTCACGGCCTTAGAGATCTTGTCGATGCGGTAGAGGTGCCGTAGCAGGCGCGCGCTCACCTGTCCTGGAGCGGTTCCTTGCGTGGCCAGAGGCGCGGCATAAGTATACATTCCGCCAAAGGCCGGAGAAAGCACGCGCGTGGGAAAACCCAGCTCCCCAAGCGCGAGGACCACGAGCGGCGTCCGCGGACAGGTGCGGGCCAGCGCCAGCACGCGTGCGTTGTCCGACGGCTTGCGCGCCGTGGTCACAATTTTGTAGGCATCCGCCGGGAAGAGAGTCATGCGCTTGAGCAGCACGTCAAGCTGCGGCGTGGTCTCGAAATTGTGATATGAGACAACGATCTGGCATCGGCCGCGAAAGCTGCTGAGGCGTTCGGCTGCGGTCTCGGCGGTCTCGATCTCCACATCGATAGCTTGCGCGCCGGCGTGGACCGCGTGATCGAGGATGCCCAGTTGCTCTTCCACGCTTCCATTGAACTTGCCATGGTTCTGATGGCGGCGGCAGGTAGCGAGAATGATGCACCCTGGGTGCTGCTTGAGTAGTTCGCGAATGACTTTGATCCCGTGCTCCGGATTTTCCAGATGGTCCAGACGGAATTCGAGAAATGTCTCGCCGGATTCGGCCTCCTGCCGGGCGTGCTCCAGCAGTCTGGCGGCATCTGGCAAGCCGAGAGCGATACAAATGCGGGGGAAGGGCCGTTTCTGCGGCATGGCCGTTCGCGAGGTTCTTAGAATACCACGGGAAAAACGCTAGGAAGCCACCCGCTCCGCGGTCTGGCTGAGCCGCGCCGTCCAGGCATCCAGGATGGCGGCAGTGGCCGTAGCGCCAAAGCGCGAGCAGCCCACCTCGTAGACCTCCAGAGCCTTCTCCAGCGTGCGCACACCGCCCGCGGCTTTCACACCGACCCGTTCCGGCGAGTGCTTGCGCATGAGTTTCAAGTCTTCGATGGTGTAACCAGTTGCGGCGAATGCCGTGGAGGTTTTCACGAAATCGACTTCCGCGCGCGCTGCGATGCGGCAGGCGATGATTTTCAGCTCATCGGTGAGATATGCGTTTTCGAAAATCACTTTGAGGAGTGCGCCTTGCTTGTGGCATTCCTCGGCGCACTGCAATAGTTCCGTCTCGACATATTGGAACTGGCGCGAGAGCAGCTTGGAAATATTGAGCACCATGTCCACCTCCTTGGCGCCGCGGCGGAGCACATCGCGGATCTCATAGAGCTTGACGGCGGTGGTGGACGAACCGTGCGGAAAGCCGGCAACGCTGCCGGCGGCCACGCCCGATCCGCTGAGCAGGCGGACGGCCAGATCCACATCGCACGGCCGAACACTGACGCTCGCGACCTGGTAGCGCTTGGCGAGCTCGCAGCCCGCGACGACCTGCTCATCGGTCAGCTCGGGCCGCACCAGAGAGTGGTCGATCATCTTGGCCAGGCCTTCGTAAGTAGTGAGCAGTGGCCGGGCGTTAGTGGGATTCGGCTCCATAGACTGCCTATTGTCTCAATTGCGGGTGGGTTTTGCAGACCGGAGAAAAAACAGGAATTGCGTGGGAGGGAATTACCGCTTACGTGCAGGAGCCGAAGAAACAGGAAGGCCCAACTGCTTGAGCTGAGCCCTCGCTTTCGTGGAGGCTTCACTTGAGGGATAAAGCTTGATCAATTGGCGAAGCTCCTTGGCGCCCGCGGTGCGTTGGCCAAGTTTCACCAGGGTCGTGCCCTTCCATAGGTAGGCATCGGGGGTCTTCGAATTGGGTGAAAACCGGACTAATACGTCATCGAATGCTTTTAGAGCGTCCTCGTAGTCAGTTTGGGTGTAGTAAATATAGCCAATCCAGAACTGCGCATTCGGCGCAAACGGGCCATCACCGAAATACTTGACGTATTGTTGATACTCCTGTAGTGCGAGATCGTTCTTCCCTCCTAGCCGGTCGCGATCGGCGTTGGCGTAGAGCGTCTTACCGTCGACGGGCGGAATGCTGGAAGCTCCCGGAGATGGGGTCGTCCCTCCGGCTGAGGGCGGGGCGGCCGCGGGAGTACAGATCGTACGCATCTGATTGCTCAAGTCCTTCATCTGCTGCTCGATATTGCCGAGGCGCGAGGTGACATCGGCCATCCCGTTCTGTACCTGCTGAAACGCCGTGGTCATCTCGTCAATCTTGGCGTTGAGATTGGCCACCGGACCTGCGATCTGCTTGGTTTGCTCGCGCAGTTGTTCCTGAATGGCGCCTTGTAATCCCGCGAGTGCGGTGGATGTTCGAGTGGCGGAATCGGCGGCTTGCTGCGCTTGCGCGGTGAGCAGCGTCATCTTGGTATCGAACGCGCTCTGCAGCGTGCGAATCTGATCCTGCAACTGCGCCACATCGCGCTGCAACTCCACAATTTCCTTGCTGGCTGCCCCGCAAAGGAGAGGGAACGCAAACACTACGGCTGGAATCAGCCGGCTAGATTTCATGCTGGCCTCCTGAATATGAGGGTAGGACACCAGCCCGCACCTGTCCATCGGTCCGAGCCGCGTGTCCTACCCGATGAGATTACTGCCCCGTGGAGAAGTGCGCGCGCCGGTTGCGCTGCCAGCACTCCTCATTGGACTCCGTGCAAACCGGCCGCTCCTTACCGTAGCTGATGGTCTTCAGCTTGTCGGCGGGAACACCCAATTGCACCAGGAAGTCCTTCGCGGAGGTGGCACGGCGGTCGCCCAACCCGAGGTTGTACTCGGCTGAGCCGCGTTCGTCGCAATGCCCCTCGAGGGTGATGACGGCATCCGGGAAGTCCTGGAAAATGGACTTCAGCAGATCGGCGTCTTTAGTGAGAGCCGATCGTGCGTCGTCGCGGACGTCGCTCTTGTCGTAGTCATAGTACGCATCCTGCAACGCGCTCATGCGCTGCCCCAAGTCGGGCTTGGCCGGCGGCGGCGCTGCCGGCGGTGGCGGCGCGGTCACGTTCACCGTGGCGCTCTTGCTGAGCGTTCCGCCGGGGCCGGTTGCCCTCAACGTGTAGGTGGTGGTTTGGTTAGGATAAACGCTGCGGCTGCCGGTGGCTTGCACCGAGCCAACGCCGTTATCGATCGTGATCTGATTGGCGTTGGTTACCGTCCATTTCAGCGTGGACGAACCCCCGCGCTCGATCGAAGACGGTTCGGCCGAGAACTCGGTGATGTCCGGCGCAGCCGGTGGCGGCGCTTCAACAGTCTTGGTTGGCGGCGGTGCTGGTGGCGGCGGTGGCGGTGCCTTCTTCTTACAACCCGACGCGACCATAACTAGCGCAATAGCGATGCAGATGATGCTCCATTTCCGTTTCAACAACATGATCTCTGCCTCCAGAATTGTTCCAAAGAACCGATCACTTCCCCCATACCGGCGTCCAGTTGTTCCCTGCCGAGGTTAGCTGATGCACCTGGGTGCCATCCGCCAGCATGGTGTAGATCTGGTGGGAGCCGCTGCGCGTGGACATGAAGACCAGATGCCGCCCATCGGGCGCCCAGCTCGGGTTTTCGTTCCGCCCTTCGCTGTGAGTCAACTGGCTGTACTCGCGCGACGCAACGTCCATCAGAAAGATATTGAAATTCCCGGTTGCATACCCACGCGTCCATGAGAACGCGATCACTTCTCCATTTGGGTTCCAGCACGGATTGGAAGCTTCACCCTCCCCGTTCGTGAGCCTTTCGACGCCGGTCCCATCAAAATTCATCCGGAAAATCTGCTGCGGGCCCGTTCGTCCGGATACAAATACGATGTCGTTCCCGGTTTTCGGATTCACCTTGGGTTCCACCTCGATGGCGCGCGAGGAGGAGATGCGCCTCAAATTGCTCCCGTCCAAATTCGCGACGTAGATCTGGGTGTAACCGCTGGCGGAGGAAGCATACAGAATCTGCTTCCCGTCCGGCATGAGGTCCGGCGTGGCATTCAACGATGCCCTCTGGTTGTAGAACGGCAACCGGCGCCCAGTCTCCGTTGAGAGTATAAATATACCAGGATTCCCACTCGCGTAGCTAGTAAACGCCAGTTTACTGCCATCTGGCGATATCGCAGGCATGATGGAGATCGACTTAAATGAGGTGAGCTGTTTCTGATTGGAGCCGTCGGGATCCATGGACCAAATTTCCTTGTGGCCTGTGCGGTTCGATACGAAATAGATTTTCGTGCCAAACAACGATGTTCCGCCCCAATGCGCCAGGATGTCGGCCGCGAACTGATGAGCTACCAGACGCGCACCAGCTTCATCCACCGAGCCGAAATAGCGCTTGCCCAGGATCTGCGCGTTGGCGAGGTTGGGCTGCCCGACGTCAAAAAGCCAGCCGTATAGCACTATCTGGCCGTTTTGTTCCGCGGTATATCCGGTCGCCAGGTAGTTTGTACTAACCGGAGGTGACGCCCAGTCGGCCAACGCCAAGCCTCCCATGGACGTGCCGGGCCGGGGTGGTTGGCGGAAATCTTCGGGGCGCTGCGGCACCTGCAAGGGATACATGCCCTTGGGGGCCATGTCGAAGAAACCCGAATTTTGCAGATCGCTGAAGAGCGTATCGTTGAATGCGCCCATGAAGTTCTGGGCCGCTCCTGACCCGTGCAAATCCGGTGCGGCGAGTACCGTCTTCTGACCGTTGATGATCTTAATGACTACGTCGTTGCCTTGCGCCCAGAGAACAGATAGGCCCAATAGGATGACAGCGATGCCTGCGAGTAATGTCTTTTTCATCTTTGTAGTTGAAACCAGAATTCAATGGATACTTCGTTTCTGTCGAAGGCCGCTGGGAGCGGTGGAAAGGGCGCTGCATCCGCAACCGCACGTTGTGCTGACAGATCCAGGGCAATGTTACCGCTGGTCTGCCCAACACGGACATTGGAGATCGAGCCATCACGATGAATGATGAAGGTTAGGATGGCGGGTGGCGCTGAGCGGACGCGCGGATCGACATCGCCAGTGCGCCACTTTTGTGCCACCTTTTGCTTGAGTATGTCCACGTAATATCCAAACCGATCACCGAAGGGCGAACCACGGCCAACGCCCACGCCACCTGATCCAGCCATTCCTACCATCGGAGTGCTTAGCGCCGGACCCTCCGGACTGTAGAGCTGGTTCGGACGATCGACCTGCTTGGCCCGATAGGAGTTGAGGCTCGATTCTCTAGGCGACGGCCGCTTCGGCGTCTTGCGGCTTTGGAGTGGGATAGCATCCGGCTCTGGTTCTTGAACCTTGGTCCTCTGCACCTTGTCGGGCTTGGGCTCTGGCACTTCAGATTTGGTGTCGTTCGCCACCGGGTTGACCTGGCCGCCATGCGCCGGCAGGGGCACCTGGCCAACCACATTGACGATCATGGACGAGCCGCCGCCGGAGTTGCGGTCGCCCCAAGGCTCAACTCGCCCGTGCAGCACAGAAACTAACGTGACTGCCAGCGCTACCGAGACGTGCAAGGCGATCGAACCAGCCAGCGGACCCTTCAACGGTTCCGGTTCGTCCAGGATGTCTATGTGAGGCGCCATCACCGCCCTCGCTTGTCCGCGGAGTCCTCCGGCTGGGTCACCATATTTACCGTGATTTTGGCGGCTCTGAGTTCGCTCAATACCTGGGCAACAATGTCCCACGTAACGCCCTTGTCAGCGCGGACATACACGGCTTGGCCACGATAACGTTGCTGCAGTATCCCTCCGAGTTCGTGAATGTTTACCGGCTTGTCATTCAGGTAAGGATTTCCGTCACGTGTGATATTGATGACCGCGAGATCTTTGGCGCTGTCTTTTGTGTATTTCGTCTTCGGCACATCCACTTCGATCCCGAACTCCATCACGTGCGCCGTCATCATAAAGATGATGAGCAGCACCAAAACGACGTCAACAAAAGGTGTGACGTTAATCTCGGAGAGTGCGCCGCTCCCGTAGGACCGCCGCCGCCCCGATGAGCCGCCGCCATTGACTACTATTGCCACCGCTCACTCTCCATACGTGCGCTCGGTCATGTTCAGGAACTCGAGCGAGAAGTCGTCCATGCGCGCGCCCATTTCCTTGATCTTGTGCCCGAAATAGTTAAAGAAGATCGCGGCGGGTATCGCCGCCGCCAGGCCAAGAGCAGTCGCTATCAGCGCTTCGGAGATGCCGGGACCAACGGCGCGCAAACTCGAGCTGCCTTGCTGGCCGAGTTGGTCGAAGGCGCGAATGATGCCGATCACCGTGCCGAACAGGCCAATGAACGGGCTGACCGACGCGGTGGTGGCAAGCCAGCTCATATTGCGTTCCAGCTTGGCTACCTCTTCGCTGGTTCCGAGTTGGAGCGTGCGCTCGAGTGCGATCTTGTTATTAATCGTGCCGCGTGATTTCACCTGGCGCGCCACCTCTTCGTAACCGAAATCGAAAACGGCGACCAGTGGCGATGGGCGAAACTGCTCGCTCGCCACCATGACCGCATCCAGTGCGTTGGCTTTGCGAAACGCACGCAAGAAACGTGCATCGGCCTTTCTCGCCCGCCGGAAGGCGCCCCACTTGGCGAATATGATGGTCCAGGAGAAGACCGAGAAGATCAATAAAATCAGGAATACCGCGAACGTCAGCGGGGTGCCATGGCCCATCACCATGTCCCAGAGCTGAGTTTGCAGGAAAAGTCCGGGGATCGTTGGAACCAAACTGTCTCCTCAATTGCAAATGTAACATAGGAATCGCTGTGGATCGTCGTAAATCGTGAAATCGACAGAACATCTCCATACACAAATGTTTGCGTATGATTGCGTGACGCCGGGCACACGATCAAAGTTCGTATAATCGGCTCGATGCTGGTGGAGTTGACGGTCGAGAACTATGCGGTGGTCGACCGGTTGCGTGTGCGTTTTCACACGGGATTGAATTTGCTCACGGGAGAAACCGGCAGCGGCAAGTCCATTGTTGTAGACGCGCTCGGATTGCTGCTGGGTGGACGGGCTTCCGGGGAAATGATCCGCTCCGGCGAGGACCGTGCACGCGTGGCCGGCATTTTTGAAGTGCGCGACGACCGGGCGGTGCGCGCCGCGCTCGATCAAGCCGGTGTTGACATCGAAGACGGCGAGCTGCTGATCGAGCGGGAGGTGCTCGGTGGCGGGAAGTCGCGTGCATTTGTAGCCAATCGGCCGGCCACCGCCGCGCTGTTGCGCGAGCTCGCGCCGCATTTGGGAGACATCCACGGGCAGCACGATCAGCAGCTCCTTTTTCAAGCCGACACGCAGCGCGAAATGCTGGACAATTTCGCCGGGGCTCAGAAGCTGCTCGGTGAAGTGGGCGAGAGTTATCAAGCGTTGCGGCAGGTTGACTCGGAGCTGGCCGATATTGAGCGGTCCGAGCAGGAAAAGCTTCGCATGCTCGACTTGTGGCAATTCCAGCGAAGAGAAATTGAAAGCCTGCGTTTGCAGCCGGGTGAAGACGCGACGCTGGAGAACGAACGCCGTGTGTTGCAGAACCTGGGCCGGATTCTCGAGACAGCAGGCGGCGCGTACGCCGCGCTTTACGATTCGCCGGAGTCAGCCGTTGCGCTCACCCGGCTCGCTGCAAAGAAACTGGAAGAATTGGCGCGGATCGATCCAGCGCTAGGCGAGATTCGCGAAACTCTCAAGCCGGCGGAAATTGCGTTATCCGAAGCGGCCTATGCGCTGCGCGATTACCTCGGACGCCTGGAGGCCAATCCAGCGCGCCTCGAAGAGATCGAGACGCGGCTTGCCGCCATCGATAAAGCCAAGCGCAAGTACGGCACATCAATCGAAGAGATGCTCGGCTATCTCGATCAAGTCGCGCGCAATATTGACGCCGTGCAGCACGCGGGAGAGCGGATGGAGCAACTGCGCGCCGAGCGTCATAAGTTGAGCGAGCAATACGAAGCGCTAGCCGGCAAACTCACCGCGCGCCGGACTGATGCGGCGGCAAAACTTGCCAAACGCGTGGAAACGGAACTGGCGGCGCTGGCGATGGAGCGCGCAGTCTTCGAGATTGCCATACGCCCGGCCGACGCTAGCGCATCCGGCAAAGATGCCGTCGAGTTCCTGGTGTCACCCAATCTCGGCGAAGCGCCCAAGCCAATCGAAAAAATTGCCTCTGGCGGCGAGATTTCGCGGATCGCGCTGGCGCTCAAGACCTGCGTGTCGGCTCCCGCGCGTGCGAACGGCGCCATACGCACGCTGGTGTTTGACGAAGTCGACGCCGGAATCGGCGGGGGCGTAGCCGAGGGCGTGGGGCGCCGGTTGAAGAAGCTTTCGGCAACTAACCAAGTGCTGTGTGTGACGCATCTGGCGCAGATCGCGTGCTTCGCCGACCACCACTACCTGGTTGAGAAGCGCGAGCAGAAAGGGCGTACGGTGGCGACCGTCGAGGAACTGGATGATGCCGCGCGCACAAGAGAAATTGGCCGCATGCTCTCCGGCCAGAAGGTCACCGCGGAAGCACTGAAGCACGCCGAACGCCTCATCGCGATGAGCTGCAAATAGAAACGGCGCTAAACGTTTTCTGGAATCATGAAGGGCTCGCGATAATTTCGCCTGAGGTAGCCGTTAGCCTCGTCGTCGTTCACAAAGCGCTCGGTTTTCGGATCGAAGTGCAGTTTGCGTCCGGTGCGATAGCTGATGTTGGCCATGTGAACCAGAGCGGCTGACAGGTGCCCGTCTTCGATATCGCAGGTCAAATCCTTGTGGTTGCGGCTCCGAACGGCCTTCAGGAAATTCTCGATGTGTGGTGTGGTGTCCCACTCCTCCTTTTCCGTGTACTTCATTTCCTGAACCAGTTTGCGATCCTCGCCGCGATAGATTTGGAAGCCTTTCAAGTCGATCGACATCCAGCCGTCGCTGCCGAAAAACAGGTTGCCGATAAAATTCGAGCCGTCATAGGCGATGCTGCTCTCGCCGCCCGTTAGCAGGCCGCGCACTTCGAACACCAGCTCGCAATCGTCGTACTTGAACGTGGCGAGTTCAGTGTTCGGCGTCTCTTGATCGTCGTCGTAAATGTACTTGCCGCCGTCCGCCACCACGACCTCCGGCAGAGTGCTCTTGTTCAGACCCCAGCGGCAGATGTCCATCTCGTGCACGCCCTGGTTGCCGATGTCGCCGTTGCCCGTGTCCCAGAACCAGTGCCAGTTGTAGTGAAAGCGATTCGGATTGAAGGGCCGCATCGCCGCCGGTCCGAGCCAGGTGTTGTAATCCACGCCGGCCGGGATGGGTCCATCGGGCTGGTGGCCGATGGACGGGCGCCGCTTGAAGCAGAGGCCCTTCGCCATGTAGACCTTGCCGATGACGCCCTCGCGCAGCATTTGCATCGCCTGGATCTTATGCTGCGTGGTGCGGCTCTGCATCCCCACCTGCACCATGCGGTTGTATTTGCGCGCCGCCTCCACCATTTTGCGGCCTTCCCAAATTTCATGGCTCGCAGGTTTCTCCACGTAGACATCTTTACCAGCCTGGCAAGCCCAAACTGTGGCCAGCGCGTGCCAATGATTGCAGGTGGCGATGGAAACCGCATCGATATCTTTGTCTTCGAGCAGCTTGCGAATGTCCTGGTAGGTCTTCTGCGGTTTGGCGCCGGTCAGCTTGTCGGTGAATGCGACGGCGCGCTCGATCTGCGCCTGATCGATGTCGCACACCGCGGCAATGCGCGCCTGCGGAAGCTTGGCGTAACTCGTGATGTGATCACGGCCACGGCTGCGCACGCCGATCACCGCAACGTTGATGCGGTCATTCGCGCCGAGCGCCGTCATGCCCGATGCCATGGCGATTGCCGAAGTCTGAATGAAGTTTCTGCGATTCATATGTTTTGCTGATTAGTCTGCCGCAACCGATTCCGCGCGGCTGCGAAAATCGTGAAGAAACTCGATGAACCGCGTGGCATACAGGTCGAGGTTTTCCATCGAGCCACCGCCTAATAGCGGCGAGCACATTTCATAAGCCACGCTGCCCCGGAAGCCGCCCGCGCGCAACGTTCCGAGGAACTTGCGGTAATCGATAAATCCTTCATCGATGGGAACCGCCTGCACGTAGGGCGTCAACGCCGTGTAGTTCACCACGGCGGAATCGTAGTGGTAGCGCGGGCGCTTTTGATAAGCCGCGATGGTCGTGTGTGCGGTGACGGGCGCCAGCTTGCGCGCCGCGGCGGCGATGTCCTCGCCATGCAGCGCCGGCGCCCAGGCATCGAACAGCGCCTTACAGTTCGGCTCGCCCACAGCTTGAATCAGATCGTATTGGCTTTCATAACCCACGGCGATATCGTGATGGTTCTGCACGCCGATGGTGACGCCGAACTGGCTCGCGCGGCGGGCGCACTCTTTCAATGCCCCCACGACCAGATTCCACTGCGCGGTGTAACTAGTCGCGGGATTCTCGTAAGCGGTAAAAATTCGGACTAGCGTCCCGCCGAGATCGTGCGCCAGGCGCGCCAGTTCGCTGATGTAGTGGATTTGGATTTCGCGCTGCGGCACTTCGCCGTGCTCAATGTCTCCACTGAAATTGTTGTAGCCGGCGATGCACAGGTCGCGTAAGTTGCGTTTCTCGAGACGCTGGCGCAATTGCGCGCGCTCTTTCGGACCGTAATCGAGCAGCGACAGGTGCGGCCGCTTGGCCATGAGCATCACGCCCTCGTAGCCCAGATCCGCGGCTCTATCGATGAAGTCGTCGAGTGAGAGGTGTGCCTGCCCCCAGGAACCCGAATAACTCACGGAATGCAGCAGCGCCGAAAAGCTCACGAAAAACTCCCCCAGACACTGTACTCTCCAAGCTGCGCGCATTCAACTCGGCGCTCCCGCGCATGTAGAATGAATGGCGCTATGCGCCTGCTCATTTCTTTTGCGGTTACTGTCGCTGCGATGGCGCAGACCGGCGTCACGCATCAACTCAAGGCCACGCCGAAAACCGTGGTGTGGGGCTACTACTCGGCGGACGCCCCACCAGCGCTGCGCATCCACTCAGGCGATACCGTTGAGATCGAGACGGTACTGACAAGCAGCCCCAAGCGTTTGGAAGGCGCGGGTGTGCCAGCGGATCAGGTCGAACCGTCGCTCCGCGCCATTTACAAGGAAGTGACAGACAAAGGGCCGGGCGGCCATATCCTGACCGGGCCCGTGTACATCGAAGGCGCGGAAATCGGCGACACCCTCGAAGTGCGCATCCAGTCGATCAAATTGGCCATCCCGTACGCGTACAACGGCTTTCGCCCCGGCTCTGGTTTTCTTCCTGATGAGTTTCCGTATGCGCGCATGAAAATCGTGCCGCTCGACCGAGATCGAATGCTGGCGCATTTCTCCGACCGCATCGAAATCCCAATACGCCCGTTTTTCGGAAGCATGGGCGTTGCGCCGCCGGAAGCCTCGGGCCGCATCAGCAGCGCCCCGCCCTGGTTTCACGCAGGCAATCTCGACAACAAGGAGCTTGTGGCGGGAACGACGCTCTTCATTCCAGTGAACGCGCCTGGAGCGCTGTTTGAGGTCGGCGATGGTCACGCGGCACAGGGCAACGGAGAAGTGGATATTACGGCGCTCGAAACTTCGCTGGTCGGCACGTTCCAGTTCATTGTGCGCAAAGATCTGCACCTTCGCTGGCCTCGCGGCGAGACCCCGACCCACTACATCACCATGGGCATGCACGAGGATCTGCGCGAGGCGACTCGGCTGGCCACGCTCGAAATGATCGACTTCCTGGTGCATGAGAAGCACCTGACGCGCGATGATGCCTACATGCTCACCAGCGCGGCGGCTGACCTTGCGATCACGCAGTTGGTGGATGGCAACAAAGGCGTGCACGCCATGATTCCGAAGTCGATCTTTCGCTAAACTTGCGCTATGGCCGACGAACCCAGATTGTTGGTTAGCCTCCAAAACGGAGTGAAACGAATCACGTTTAATGCGCCCGAGAGGCGTAATGCCGTGGATCGCGCGACGACCGAGCGCCTGCTCGAAGTGGTGCGGGAGACCGCCCGGGATGAGAGCAACGTGGTAGTGCTCACAGGGACAGGCGATTCGTTTTGCGCTGGCGCGGATTTGAGCGCAGTGAAACCCGGAGAAAGCGATGTCACCGAGTACCTGCGGCGCGTGGTGAATCCGGCGATTCTGGCCCTGCGCGAGATGCCCAAGCCGGTGATCGCGCGCGTACATGGGCACGCGGTGGGAATCGGTTGCAATTACGCGCTGGCCGCCGATATTCGCATCGCCAGCACGGAAGCCAAGTTCGGCCAGGTGTTCAGCAAGATCGGGCTGATTCCCGATGGCGGGAGTACGTATTTTCTGCCGCGCATGATCGGCTACGCAAAAGCGTTCGAATGGATGGCTGCGGCGGCGATTATCGATGCGCAACGGGCCGCCGCGTTGGGAATCGTGAACGCCGTCGTGCCGTTTCAAGAGTTGGACGGTGTTGTGGACGACTGGTGCCGGCGTTTGCAGAGCATGGCATCGCTTGCCATCGCCGGCATCAAGCGCGCTCTTTCATACGGCGAAAGTCATACCCTGGCCGAGGCGCTCGACTGCGAGGCTGTCACACAGAAAACTTGCTTCGATTCCGCCGATTTCCGTGAAGGCGTCGCGGCGTTTCGCGAGAAGCGAAAAGCCGTTTTCCAAGGAAAGTAGAGAGAAGAATAAAATGATCGCAACCGAAACCGCAATCGAAACTCTCAAGTTTTTCGTCAACGGAAAGTGGGAAGTTTCCGGCGTCCGGCCGCTGCACGATATCAGCAATCCGGCGACCGCCCGCACCATCGCCCGCGTTCCATACGCGACCGCCGACGACATTGACCGCACCGCTCGGGCCGCGCATGAAGCGTTCCTCCAGTGGCGCGATGTTCCCGTTGTGGATCGTGTGCAAGTTCTCTACCGCTACAAAGACCTGCTGGAGAAGCATGCGGAAGATCTGGCTCGCACCCTGACCGGGGAGAACGGCAAGACGCTCGACGACGCTCGCGGGGAGATAAGGCGCGCCATCCAGATGGTCGAGGTGAGCTGCGGCATGCCCAGCCTGATGATGGGCCAGTCGCTTGAGAACGTGTCGCGCGGCATCGACTGTCACACCATTCGGCAGCCGCTGGGTGTTTGCGCGGGCATTACGCCATTTAACTTTCCCGGCATGGTGCCATGCTGGATGTACCCGTTCGCCATTGCATGCGGCAACAGTTTCATCCTCAAGCCGTCGGAGAAAGTTCCGATGACTCCCACGCGCATGGCCGAGCTGCTGGAACAGGCGGGGCTGCCGGCGGGCGTGTTCAACCTTGTGCACGGGGATAAGGTGGCCGTGGACGCGCTGCTCCAACATCCGCGGGTGCGTGGGATCTCATTTGTCGGTTCGACTCCCGTGGCGAAGTACATCTACGAGACTGCGGCCAAGAATGGCAAGCGCGTGCAGGCGCTGGGTGGCGCGAAGAATCACCTGGTGGTGATGCCGGATGCCGATCTCGATAAGGCCACCGACGCCATCATCAGCTCGGCGTTCGGCGCAGCCGGAGAACGTTGCCTGGCGGGTAGCGTTCTGGTGCCGGTGGGCGAGGCCGCGGAGCCTCTGCTGAGTCTGCTGGTCGAGAAAACGCGCAAGATCACGGTCGGTGACGGCGCCGATTCCGGCACGCAGATGGGGCCTCTGGTGACGGAGGCGCATCGCAAGCGCGTCGAAGGATACGTGGAGAAGGGCCTTGCCGAGGGCGCGACGCCTCTCTGTGACGGCCGCCAGACCAGTGCCCGCGATGGCTACTTCCTTGGTCCGACGATTTTCGACAACGTCACGACCAACATGACCATCGCGCGCGAGGAGATTTTCGGTCCGGTGCTTTCCGTGATCCGCGTGAAGGATCTTGATGCCGCCATTGCACTGGTGAATCAGTCTCCGTTCGGTAACACCACGTCGATCTTCACCTCTGACGGTAAGTCGGCTCGGGACTATGCCGCGCGGGTGGAAGTTGGCATGATCGGGGTCAATATCGGAGTGGCAGCGCCCATGGCGTTCTTCCCGTTCTCCGGCTGGAAGCAATCGTTCTTCGGCGACCTACACGCGCACGGCCGCGACGCCATCGCCTTCTATACCGAGCAGAAGGTCATCATGAGCCGTTGGTTTTAGGGGCGTAGGTCTTTGCGCCCTCCGGGGCAGGCACGTCTTCTCGTGATTTATGATAAAGAGCAGTGAAGACGGTCAGCGAGGTCGGTTCAAAGGTCGCCGAAGATTTCTTTGAGATGGCGAACCTCTCACCCAAGCGCACCGGACTGCCGTTTGTGGTCTGGATCTCTCCAAAAGCTGGGGCTCAGCACGGTGTTCGCGTTAAAGTCTCCAAAGGCCCGAAAGTGCACCCTGAACAGTTGATATCGGTGGCGCTCAGACCGGATGTGCATGTAGTGGGTGGCGGCAGCATAACCGCGCACAACCTCGCGCTCCTGAAGAAGTGGGTGGAGCTGAATCAGGACGTGATCGTCAAGTATTGGGATGGCGAAATCGAGTACACGGAAGATGCCATCGCGGCTTTGAAGCCTATCCAGTAATTACGAGCGCTCGCTGGCCGATAGCGCGCGATGTTCCAGCTCGAGGAACGGGACTGCGGCTTGCATGAGTTCCGCTTCCGCGGCGATGGAGTGATTTTTGCCGCCATCGCTTCCCGCGAGATCCCAAAGCTTGAACACCGCATGTTCCGGAACGTTCTCGGCCTCTTTGAAGAAGAGCAGGGAATTGGCCGCTTGATCGAAATCGACGCTCACCAGGTCGCCTCCCCTTACCTGGCCGCTGGCAATCAGGTTGGAGAGCGGGTTCACCAATTCGCGCTCCATGGCACGCCGCAAGTGCCGTGCACCGTACTTCAAATCGGTGCCCTCGCGCAGCAGGAATTCCTTCGCCGGAGCGGTTAGTGCAAAGAAGAACGGAGTGGGTGTGGAGGAGCTGAAAATGCGCTGTTGCAGCAGATTCAGTTCCAGATTGAGAATCTTTCGCAGCTCCGGCTCGCCCAGCGGCCGAAACACCAGCACTTTGTCGAGACGGTTCATGAACTCCGGCGTGAAGCGGCGGCGTGCGGCCTCAACCCCGGCGCGTGAAATCTTGTCGGCCGTATTTTCGTCCAGCATGCCGGCTTGCGTCTCGCGTTCCTTTTCTCCTGCGGTAAAACCCAGGCGGGGCCGGAGGATGGAGTTCATCTCAGCGGCCCCCAGGTTGCTGGTCATGAAAATCATGGTCTGAGTGAAGTCCACCCGGCGCGTGTCGCCCAGCGTCAGCGTGGCCTTATCGAGAACACCTAACAGCAGGTTCCAGAGCGCATCGCTGGCCTTTTCCACCTCGTCGAACAGCACAAAGCTCAGCTTCACTTTTTCCGAGTGGTATTGATCGAGCACTTCCTGGCTGAGTAGGGGATGCGTTTCGCGATGGCCCAGGTACCCCGGCGGCGAGCCGACTAGCTTGGCGATCTCGTGGCTGTGCTGAAACTCCGCGCAGTCCACTTTGATCATGGCGCGCCCATCTCCCACCAGGCTCTCCGCCATAGCTTCGACGAGACGTGTCTTCCCCGTGCCTGTGGGCCCCAGGAAGAGAAAGCTGCCAATCGGGCGCGACGGGCTGGCCATGCCGGCAAGATACGTTTGATACAAGTTCACGATCTGCTGGATGGGCTCATCCTGTCCCACAATGCGTTTGTGCAGATCCGCTCGGAGCTTCTCCGCCTCGTTACCGGTTTGGCGGACATCCAGTTGCGTTCTCAACGTGGTCACTCTCTTCCGGTTTGTCGACAAGGATCTTGCTCGATCATAAAATGCCGCATGGACTGGGGGGAATGCTGAAATTGGTTAGTAGGGTGTTTGCTCGATGTGTTAATTACCTTAAGATTTAACAACTTTCGAGGGCCTGCGGATTTTCCACCGTGGAGAGATCGCCCAGACTTTCACCTAAGTACTTCTGGCGCAGCAACCTTCGTACGATCTTCCCGCTTTGTGTTTTGGGCAGTTCGCGGACAGTCCGTACCGCTCGGGGCTTGAAGGTGGGACCGAGCGCATCAATAAGATGCTTCGCAAGCTCCTGTTCCAATGGAGGGCCAGGACTGAAACCGGGTTTCGTCACGACGAAAGCGACGATGGCCTCGCCCTTCAATTCATCCGGCACACCGATGACCGCGGCCTCCGACACCGCCGGATGTTCGATGAGCGCTTCTTCGACCTCCGCCGGTCCGACCTTCCGCCCCGCCACATTCATGGATTCATCGGCGCGCCCATGTACGAACCAGCAGCCGTCTTCATCCACGCTCGCCCAGTCGCCGTGATTCCACCAGCCAGGCCAACGCGACCAGTAGGTTTCGATGTAGCGATCTGGGTCGCCCCAAACGCCGCGCGTCATCGAAGGCGCGGGCTTCATGCAAACCAGATAACCCTTTCGACCGCGAACCGGATGGCCGGCATCATCCACCACCTCCGTCGCCATACCAGGAGCCGGACTGCCGAGCGTGCAGGGTTTCAACGGCTGGATCGGCAGCACGGTCAAAAACGAACCCACGAACTCGGTGCCGCCTGAGATGTTGATGATCGGGCAGCGGCGATGTCCGACGTTGTCGAAATACCAGAGGTAGGATGTGTCATCCCACGGTTCGCCGGTCGAACCGAGCAGGCGCAGCGACGGCATCTCTTGCCTGGGAGTTCCGGCACGCATGAGCAGACGGATCGCCGTTGGAGATATGCCGAACGTCGTGATGCTGTGACGTTCGATCATCTGCCACAAGCGGTCGGCGGTCGGATAGTCGGGCGCGCCATCGTACAGGAAAATCGTTCCGCCGAAATTATGATTGCCGATGATGGTCCACGGCCCCATCATCCAGCCGATGTCGGAAAGCCACCAGAAGCGGTCGCCGGGCTTGTGATCGAACGCCAGGTAAATCTCCTTGGACATCTGCGCCAGGCAGCCGGCATGGGTGTGCACTGTCCCTTTCGGCTTTCCGGTGGTGCCGGAGGTGTAAAGAATGAAAGCGCGGTCTTCAGAATCGAGCGCCATAGAATCGTACGTCGTAGATCGACCGCGCAGCAAGTCGTCCCACCAGAGATCGCGCTTTTCGTGCCACGGAATGTCACCATCCTTGTAGCGCCAGACGATGACCTTCTCCACGGCTGTTGGCCTTTCGAGCGCCTGATCGACTTTCTCTTTCAGTGGAAGCAGCCGCCCGCGGCGCTGTGCGTGATCGGCGGTGAAGACCACGCGCGCGCCCGAGTTCTCCAGACGCGTGGCGATGGCGCTCGCGCCAAATCCGGCGAAGATCGGCACCACGATCAGACCCAGCTTGCAGCAGGCGTAGAGAATCACGACGACCTCGGGGACCATGGGCATCACGAGCGCCACGCGATCGCCTTTCACGAGACCCAGCGCCACCACAGCGTTAGCAAGTCGATTGGTCTCCTCGGCTAATTGCGCAAAGGTCAGAGTGCGCACCGCGCCGTCTTCGCCCTCCCAAATGCAGGCTGTGTTGCCGCTCGCCACGTGCCGGTCGAGACAGTTCCACGCAATGTTCAGCTTGCCGCCGGGAAACCACTCGGACCACTCCACCCCGCGCGAAGCATCGAGCACGCGGCCGTAGGGCTGGAACCATTCGATGCCCTCTTGTTCCACCATGCGCGCCCAGAACTCTTCGATGTTTTCGCGCGAGTAGCGCAGGAACTCCTCGCGATCGGTGAAGCCGAGCTTGCGCATGAATTGCCAGACGTTGGTCTGCTCAGTCCATTCGCGGGACGGCTCCCAGATCCACGTCATTTGATTTGGCCAGCCTTGGGTCGCACCATGTCGAACAGGTCGGTGGTGCGCGTGTAAGTCGGGCCGCCCATGCGGCCGATGGCGTGCAGCTTGTCGGGATCGATCTTGTAACCATCGATCAGGGCGTCGTCCACATGGAAGCGAAGCACTTCGCCGATCACTAAACTTCCACCGAGCGGTTTCGCGCTGACGTGCACGATGTGGATGAGCCGGCACTCCATGCTGATATGCGATTCCTGAACGCGCGGCGGCTTTACCAGATCGCTTGCAACGGGTGTCAGACCGGACATCTCAAACTCGTCCACCTCCGGCGGAAACTCGACCGAGCAGATGTTCATCTTTTCCGCGAATTCCTCCGAGACCACATTCACGACGAACTCCTGCACGGCTTCGATGTTAAGCAGCGTATCTTTTCGCGCGCCGTCACTGCCGCGAACCATGGGAGAGAAGCAGATCACAGGGGGATTGGCGCTGATGCCGGTGAAAAAACTGAACGGGGCCAGATTGCGGATGCCGTCGGCGCTGATAGTGGAAACAAATGCAATCGGCCGCGGAACAATCACGCCGACCATGAGCTTATAAATGTCGCGAAAGTCGTTTTCGGAAGGATTGATGATCACAGCTCAACGCGTGGCCGGCGCGGGCTCCATCCAGCTCATCCAATACTCCTTCCACTCTACCGAATCGCCGGCAGGCAGCACCTGAATGGGATTCAGACCATCCAGCATCACAGCGTATTCGTCTGTCTGCGTCTTTTTCTTCTGATTGGCGAGCGCCTTGGGGTGCGGCCCGTGGTGGATACCGCGCGGATGCAGCGTCGCCCAGCCCGGCTTTATGTTGTCTTTGCTGAAGAAGTCGCCGTCGTGATAGAAGATGAACTCGTCGTAGTCCGTGTTGCGGTGGAAAAACGGCACGCGCAGCGCGTCTTCATCCTGCTCCAGCGGCCGCGGGAGAAAACTACAAACCACCGCGCCTTCGGTCACGAATGTGGTATGTGCGCTGGGCGGCAGGTGCGCGCGATGGCTCATGATCGGCCGGATGTCGCGCATGTTGATCTTCCACACCGTCAGGTCGCCCTTCCAGCCGACCACGTCCATCGGATTAAACGGATAAACCACCTTCGAGATCTCGTCGTCCACTTTGATGCGCACTTCCCACTCGCGGTCGTCGTTCAGGATCGGCGCCGGCTCCGGCGTCGTGACGGCCGCCGGGTCGTAAAGCGCATGCTGGCCGATGAGTCCCTTGTCGGGCTGATTGAATTCGGTCTTGGATTGGACGATCAGAAAGAAATTGTCGGGCGTCCGCGGAATAACGCGATACGTGACGGCGCGCGGAATGTTCAGGTAGTCGCCTTTCTCGAATTCCATCGGCCCGAAGTCGGTCTCCACGGTTCCCTCGCCGCGATGCACGAAGATCAGCTCATCGCCGTCTGCGTTGCGATAGTAGAACGGCATGGGATCGGAGCGCCGCGAGACATACAGTGTCACATCCTGATTGCCGAGGAAAGCCACGGGCATACCCGCGGGATCGTGCTGGTCGGTGGGCGCCAGCCGGTTCAGATCGAAGCAGTGCGGCCGCAGCTTGCCTTCGAAACGAATCCAACCGGTCGGCGGATGCGCGTGATACAGGTGCGCGGACTTGCCGTAGAACCCCTTGCGCCCGTGCTCCTCCTCAAATGTCCCGTTGGGAAGCCCGACGTGGGCCTGCGTCGCAATTTTGCCCTTCTTGAGAGGATACATGCCTGCCTCCTGTTGTTAGAATAGCCGCGATTGGTAGCCACCACAATTATGTGGTGGTAATATGAAGACGGTATGGCGCGGCAGAGTTTGATTGTCGAAGCTCCCGGACTTACCACCAACCAGGCGCCGTTCATCAAACAGCGCTACGAACTCTATTCAGAGGAGAACCACGAAGCCTGGCGGCGGCTATTTGCGCGCATGGCGCCGCGGTGGGATCGTTACGGCAATGAGCATTTCCTGGAGGGGATTCACTCGCTCTGTCTGGACCCATTGCATGTCCCCAAGCTGGAGGAGGTGAACCGATTTTTGCAGCCGCTCACCGGATTTCAGGCGAAAGCGGTCAGTGGCTACATCCCGGCGTTCCTCTTCTTCGACTGCTTGCGCAACCGTGCGTTTCCAACCACAATCACCATCCGCTCGTCTGACCGGCTCGATTACCTTCCGGAGCCGGACATCTTCCACGACGTCGCTGGCCATGTGCCCATGCATACCGACCGCGCCTTTGCCGAGACATTGGTGCGCTTCGGCGAATGCGCTCACACGGCTGCGGACTTGGTGGCAGGCATCCGGGATGAGCGCGAGCAGGTACGGCGATTGACCAGCATCATCCGGGCGATGGCGCGATTCTTCTGGTTCACGATTGAATTCGGGCTGATGCGAGCGCAGGACGGCTTGCGCGTGTACGGCAGCGGATTGCTCAGCTCGTTCGGCGAAATCGAGCACGCCATCGAATCGACGGACGTGCAGCGCTACCCGATCCAGCTTGAATGGGCCATCAACCAGGCGTTCGAAATCGATCACTACCAGCCGCTACTGTTCATCGTGGACTCATTCGACCACCTGTTCAGTCTGGTGCATGAACTGGAGCACTGGATGCGTGAAGGAAAGCTGGACAACGTCGCGCCGGGCGAGCCCGCAGTGAACGAACGCGATCTCCGCAGTTTCCTCCACCGGGAATGACACGGCATTGCCGCCCATCACACCACCTGGTTCCTCAGCACCCCGATCTTCTCAATCTCCAGCTCCATGACATCGCCGCGCTTCACCCAGCGATCCAGCTCCAGGCCGCAGCCCGTGCCCACCGTCCCCGAGCCGATCACGTCGCCGGGATAAATCGTGTCGTCCCGCGAGAGAAACTCGATCATCTGCTCGAATTTCCAGTAGATGGTGCCCGAATTCCCCTCCGACCATAAGTCTCCATTGACGCGTGCGGTCATGCGCAGGTCGTAGGGATCGCCGATTTCATCTGGTGTCACCAGATACGGTCCAAGCGCCGTGCACCAATCCTTGCCCTTTGCCGGGCCGAGCCGCACTTTCATCTCCTGCCGCTGGATGTCGCGCGCGCTGAAATCGTTCATCACCATGTAGCCCGCGATGTATTCAGCCGCACGTACGGCGGGAATGTTGCGCCCCTGCCTGCCGATGATGGCTGCCAGTTCCAATTCATAGTCGAACTTTTGCGTGAATGATGGCCAGCGCACGTCCTCATCGGTACCGATGATATTGTGATGCCCGCTCTTGTAATACACGGGAATCTGGTACCACTCGGGCGGCATGGGCTCGCCGCGCTTCTCGAACCCCTTCTTCACGTGCGCTTCGAACGCGTAGAAATCGCGCAATGAAGCCGGATTGGGCAGCGGCGTGAGCAATTTGATTTCGGAGGGCGAGTACAGCAGCGTTTCATCGTTCGGGCCGCGTTGTATGCCGGCCGACTCAAAGAACTCGATTGCCTCGCGAGCGGCGGTGATGGAAGCCGACTCGCC
Organism: Bryobacteraceae bacterium; assembly: GCA_035297145.1. Lineage (GTDB taxonomy): Bacteria > Acidobacteriota > Terriglobia > Bryobacterales > Bryobacteraceae > QHXW01. The sequence goes on along the minus strand of DATGZN010000084.1, from coordinate 19,263 downwards.
TTCGAGAAACTCTCGCATGCCGGCCGGCAGCAGCGCATCCGCGAGCTTATGTGATTTCAGCCGCGTGGCGCATGCAAAGTTGAGATCCAGAATCCCCGCGTCCAGTACTGCCCCCAAGCGGCGATGCCGGCCGAGGTGTGTCCGGATTTCAAACGAGGACAGTTTCAACCGTTACAGGTTACCGCGCAACTCCTGCTCACGCTCGATGGCTTCGAAGAGCGCCTTGAAGTTGCCTTTGCCAAAACTGCGGCTGCCTTTGCGCTGGATGATCTCGTAGAACAGCGTGGGCCGGTCCTCAACCGGTCGTGTGAAGATTTGCAGCATGTAGCCTTCGTCGTCACGATCCACCAGAATGCCCAGCTCCTCGAGCTTGCCAACGGGCTCGTCGATCTTGCCGGCGCGCCGCTCGAGATCCGCGTAGTACGTCCCAGGCACGCGCAGGAACTCCACCCCCTGTACGCTCAATTTCGAAACCGTTGCCACAATGTCATCCGTAGCCATTGCGATGTGTTGCACGCCCGGTCCCTTGTAAAACTCCAGATACTCTTCGATCTGCGACTTCTTGCGCCCCTCGGCCGGTTCATTGATGGGAAACTTCACGCGGCCGTTGCCGTTGGACATCACTTTCGACATGAGCGCGGAATATTCGGTGCTGATGTCCTTGTCGTCGAAATGCTGGTAAAGACGGAATCCCATCACCTTTTCGTAAAACTCCACCCATCGGTTCATCTCGCCCCAGCCGACGTTGCCCACCATATGGTCGATAAGTATCAGCCCAACTGGCCGCGCGACGCGATCTGTTTCCGTCACCCCGACGTAGCCAGGCAGGAAAGCGCCGCGATAATTCCGGCGCTCGACAAACGAGTGGATGGTGTCGCCGTAGGCAGCGATCGCGGACACGCGCACCTCGCCGGTTGCATCGCGCAGCACCTCCGGATCGCGAACACCGCGCGCTCCTCGTTTCGTTGTTTCGCGGTAGGCGGCCTCGGCATCGTCCACCCAGAGAGCGATATCGTGCACCCCGTCGCCGTGACGGAGAATGTGCTGCGCCATGTCATTGTCCGGGCGTAAAGGCGTCGTGAGGACGAAGCGGATTTTATTCTGCTGGACGACATACGACGCGCGCTCATGGCTTCCGGTCTCAGGCCCGCTGTACGCCACCAGTTGCATGCCGAAGGCAGCACGGTAGAAGTAGGCTGCCTGGCGCGCGTTGGCGACATAGAACTCGACGTGGTCGGTCCCATTAAGCGGTAGAAAATCGGCTTTCGCCGGCGAAGATTTCTCGATTAGTTCTTGCATACTTATTTCACAGCCGTCTGCACGGCCCTTTGTAGCGCAGCTACGCAGCGCTCGTTGTCTTCATCGGTTCCGGTCGAAATGCGGATGCACTGTGGCAGCCCGAACGCCTTCAGTGGACGCACGATCACGCCTTGCCTGAGCAGATCTTCCACAATGCGCGCGGCCTGTTCCACATCCGCCAACTCAACCATCACAAAATTGGCCTCTGACGGGATAACGTGCAGGCCCATCTCTTGGAGTGCACCCGTCAGCAGCCTCAGACCGCGGGCATTTAATTCGAGCGAGTGATGCAGGAACGCCTTGTCGGCGAGTGCGCCGATACCCGCGGCTTGTGCCAGAGTACTCGGCTCAAACGGCAGCTTCACCTTGAGCAGGTTGGCGATCAGTTCTTCGTGCGCGAACCCGTAACCAATGCGTGCCCCCGCGAGACCGTAGATCTTGGAAAACGTTCGCAGCGTGATGACGTTGTCGTAGCGATAATGCATCGAGTCGGGATAGCGTGGGTTATCCTTGGCGTATTCGAAATAAGCTTCGTCCAAAATAATCAGCACACGCTCCGGTACGTGCTTGTAAAATTCGTCAAACTCGTGGCGCGTGAAGATCGTTCCCGTTGGATTGTTGGGATTCGCCAGATAAACGATCTTGGTGTGCTCGTTGATCTGAGACGCCAGCGCCGGTAAATCATATCGCCAGTTATCGTACGGAACCGTACGATATTTTACGCCGCGTGATTTTGCGAGCACCTGAAAACCGATGAACGCCGCTTCCGTGGTGAGCACCTCATCGTCATCGCAAAGGAACGCGCGAATGATGTTGGACATGATGCCCTCCGACCCGCTGCCGGCAATGACGTTCTCGACCTTCACGTCGTACTCCCTTGCGAGTACCTGGCGCAGTTCCAGCCCGCCCGTAGGGTAGAGATGGAGGCGCGCGGTGCACTGCCGCATGGCCTCCAGCGCCACCGGCGAGGGTCCGAGCGGATTTTCATTCGACGCCAGTTTAACCGCTTGCGTCACGCCGTACGCGCGTTCCACCTCTTCGGCGCTCCGGCCGGCTTCGTACGGGCGGAGTGAGGCGATGTAAGGTGGGACCAACGGCACGGTGGTGCGCTCTATTACTATGTTAGTCCGCCCCAATTGACGGCGGCGGTCCGCTTTTGAAAAGCTGAAGGGCGTGCGGATCCGATTACTGCTCGCAACAGGCCTTTGTGCCGCGCCGTTTTTTGCCCAGGAGCTTCACTTCGCTACCCTCGGTGATTTCCGCTTGGAAAGCGGAGCAACTTTACAGAACTGCCGGGTAGCTTACCGGACGTTCGGCAAATTGAATGCAGAGAAATCCAATGCCGTCCTTTTTCCCACTTGGTTTGGCGGAACCACCGAAGACCTGGTCTCGCTCATCGGGCCCGGCAAGCTGATCGACTCGTCGAAATACTTTGTCATTGCCGTCGACGCGCTGGGCGATGGCGTCTCCACGTCTCCCTCCAATAGCGATACCCGGCCGCACATGAAGTTTCCAGCGCTCGCGATTCGCGATATGGTCAATTCGCAGCACCAGTTGGCTCAAGATGTGCTGCACCTCCCGCACCTGCGCGCCGTCATGGGCATTTCGATGGGCGGAATGCAGTCGTTCCAGTGGATGGTGGCGTATCCTGATTTCATGGATTGCGTGATTCCGATCGTCGGCTCGCCCAAGCTCACTTCCTACGACCTGCTGTTGTGGCAGACGGGCATCCATGCGATTCAAGCGGACGCGAACTGGAAAGGCGGCGACTACACCTCGCCTCCCGAAGCAGGCCTGCGAACGCGCGCAGACATCGAGGCGCTGGCCATCCAGACCCCCGCCTATCGCGTGGCACATACCAAGCCGGAAGACTTTCAGAGATTTCTTGATGCTGAGGAATCCGGCTCCATTCACGGCTTCGACGCCAATAACTGGATTCGTCAGGCCCAGGCCATGATGGGTCACGACGTATCTCGCCCGTTCGACGGCGACATGTCGAAAGCCGCGGCGGCCGTGAAGGCGCGCGTGCTGGTTGTTGTGGGCTTGCAGGATCACATGGTGAACCCCACGCCTGCACTCGCCTTCGCGCGAATGCTGGGCGCCTCCACGATGGAATTAGATAGCGATTGCGGCCACGTGGTAACGGATTGCGAATCTGCCAAGATTGGCGCAGCGATTGCGCAGTTTCTCGCTAGATAGCCGTGCGGCGCCTTCCTGCCATCTTCCTGTTGCTGGTCTGCTGCCCCTTGGGGCACGCCTATTCTGTGCTGACGCACGAAGCTGTGATCGATGCGGCCTGGGACAAATACATGAAGCCGATTCTGCTCGCGCGCTTCCCCGACGCCACGCCGGATGACCTGCGCAAAGCGCATGCCTATGCCTATGGCGGCTGCATCATCCAGGACATGGGCTACTATCCATTCGGCAGCCATCTCTTCAGTGATCTCACGCATTATGTCCGAAGCGGCAACTTCGTCGAGGCGCTTTTGCGCGAGGCGCACGACATCAATGAGTATGCCTTCGCTCTCGGCGCTCTGGCTCATTACGTCGGCGACAACAGTGGCCATCCCCTGGCGGTGAACGTGTCGGTTGGAATGCTTTATCCGAAACTGCGCGCCAGGTACGGGAAGGACGTGACATACACCGATGACCCCGCCGCGCACCTGAAGACCGAATTCGGCTTCGACGTGGTGCAGGTGGCGAACCACTCGTACGCGCCAGAGGCGTATCACGATTTCATCGGCTTTGAAGTGGCGAAACCGCTGTTGGACCGTGGTTTCTTTGATACCTATGGACTTTATCTGAAAGACGTGTTCGGCGATCTCGATCTTGCTTTGGGAACCTACCGGCATTCCGTCGCATCCATTCTTCCCACGTTGACCAAAGCCGCCTGGGCCGCCAAGAAGGATCAAATCATTGCTGCAACGCCGGGTATGACGAAGCGCAAGTTCATTTACATTCTTTCCCGGTCCAGCTATCGGAAAAATTGGGATGCAAAGTACGAACGGCCCGGTTTCTGGGCGGAGTTCTGGGCGTTCCTGTTTAGAATCGTTCCGAAAATCGGCCCGCTCCGAGCCTTTGCCTTCAAGGCGCCCACGCCCCAGACCGAACAGCTGTTCATGAAAAGCTTTGACACTACGTTCGACCGTTACGGCGCGCTGCTCACCGAAGTGAAGGAGAATCGATTGCAGCTGGCAGACGAAAATCTGGATGTCGGCAAACCCACCGTCGCCGGCACGTATAACCTCGCCGACCATGCCTATGCCACCCTGCTCGACAAGTCGTCACAGAAGCAATTCGTCGGAATGAGTCCCGATCTGCGCACCAATATTCTCGCGTACTATGCCGACCTGAACCGCCCGATCGCGACGAAGAAGGACCAGAAAGCCTGGCAGAAGACACTGGAGGAGTTGGATGCCCTCCGGGCGGCGAAGGTCAGTGCAACCGGCACGCCCTAGTTCATCGACGCGATCCAGTGTTGAATCTGGTGCACCTCGGCTTTGGCGCGTTCGCGTTCTTCGGGCGATTTGGCCAGTTCAAGGTATCGAGCCAGATCCTGTTTCGCCGCACTTAGTCTTCCGGCCTGCGTTTGTAAAATGCCTCGCTGCCGGTACTCGTCAGGTGAATTAGGATTCGCCTGGATCAACAGATTGAGCGCCTCGATCGCCTTGTCCGTGTGCCCACGCCCCGTATATGCCGCGCTCAGATTCCTCAGCATCCGCAGCAGCAGGTCCCGCTTGCTAACCGGCGAAAGCCATTTAAGATCCGGTTCGATCTCCACCTGGGCAACTTCTCGCGCCAGCGCAAAGCAATCTTCTGGCTCCAGCAACCGGCCGCTGTGGAATGGATCGATGAACGCGGAGTAAAGCCCATCGTCGTAGCGCACGATGAAGTGGCCCGGCAGACCGATGCCCGCAACTGGTCTTCCCAACCGGCGGGCAATTTCCATATAGACCAGCGAAAGAGTGATCGGAATGCCCGTGCGCGCGGTGAGTACTTCATTCAGACAACTGTTCTTCGGATCGTAGTAATCGGCCGTGTTCCCGCGGAAACCGAGCTCATCAAACAGGTATCGATTGGCTTCGTGCACGAAAACTTCGCCGTCGGAATGACCGCTCAAGCGCTCGCGCAGTTCGGCCGCGTGCGAATCGAGCAGCCCCACGAAGGCGTCCGCCTCGATCTCGGGAGACTCGATGGCCGCTACCTCAAGCGCAGCGCGATCGAGCGGCAAACTGGCGTCTCGACCCGTTAGCAAATCCAGAAGCCCGCCCATCGAGCCGTAGAATAGCACTTCAATCGGGCGTTGTATTGCACACCACGAGCAACGTGCGCGGGCAGCCGTCGTAGAATCACAGGATGCCGTTCCGTTTCGCTGCGTTCTTCCTGCTGGGCATCGCCGTGGCGATCCCCGCTGAGCTGACCTATCAAAAGCCAGCGAAAGAGATCGTCGACGTACTGAACGCGCCGCCACCGCCGCTCATCTCGGTGAGCCCATCACGCGAATACGCCATTTTGATGCAGCCGTTGCGCTACCCACCCATCGCCGAAGTCGCCCGGCCCATGCTGCGACTGGCCGGCTTGCGGATCGATATCCAGACCAATGGACCTCATCTGCCGCCATACAACACGTCATACACAATCAAGCGGCTGTCAGATGCGTCGGATACTCCAGTCTCCACGCCGGCCCACGCGAAACTAGGCCGGCCGCTCTGGAGCCCTGATGGCAAACAGTTCGCCTTCACCGATACCACTGACACGGCCATTGAGCTGTGGATCGGCACCACGGCCAATGGGCAGACGCGCCGCGTGCCCGGCCTCCGCCTGAACGCAGTGATGGGCCAGCCCGTTGTCTGGCTCTCCGATAACCGGACGCTGCTCGTGCGCCTGGTTCCCGAACATCGCGGACAGCCGCCCGCGCAATCCATCGTGCCGAGCGGCCCGCATATGCAGGAGAGCTCCGGTCGTTCGGGCCCGGTAGTGACCTTTGAAGATATGCTGAGCACGCCGCACGACGAAGATCTGTTCGACTACTACGCCGCGGCGCAACTCGCCTACGTGGACGCAGCCCCTGGCAAGATCACACCGGTGAGCAAGCCCGAGATTTTCGAGGCCGCCGAACCGTCGCCCGATGGGCAATACCTGCTCGTCTCCCAAGTTCACCGGCCGTATTCGTACTTGCATCCTGTTTTCCGCTTTCCACAGGCGATCGAGGTGTGGGACCGCGCAGGGCAGAAGCTGTACCAGCTTGCCGACCTGCCGCTCGCAGATCGCATTCCCGTGCAAGGTGTGCGCACCGGCCCGCGCGGCTATGAATGGCGTGCGGATCGACCGGCCTCGCTGGTTTGGGTGGAAGCCCTGGACGGCGGCAATCCCAAGGAGAAAGTACCGCACCGCGACCGCATTCTCTCGTTGGCGGCGCCATTCCAGTCAGAGCCGCGCGAAGTTTTCCAAACCGTCGAGCGATTCGTGGGACTAGAAGAGCTGGCGCAAAACGGCAAAGCTTTGGTTTCCGATTATGATCGCGACAAGCGCTGGGAGCGCACCATCGAGATCCACTTGGATGCGCACGATGCCGATGGCCGCGTGATCTTCAGCCGCAACGTACAGGATCGCTATCACGATCCCGGCAACCCCGTGATGCACATCCTGCCGAATGGACAGGAGGCGATCCTGCAAAAGGGCGACAACATTTTTCTGACAGCAGCGGGCTCGAGCCCCTCGGGCGACCATCCGTTTCTCGACCGCTATAACCTGGCCACCGAGAAATCCGAGCGGCTGTTTCAGTCCGGCAACGGAAGCTACGAAACAGTGGTTTCCATTTTGGATGACAACGGTGCGCGGCTCTTGACGCGCCGCGAAAGCCCGGCGGAGCCTCCCAACTACTACATTCGCGAAGGCGACGCGCTCACGCCGCTCACCAAGCTTGCCGATCCCACACCTCAGGTGCGCGGCATCCGAAAGCAGATTGTGACGTACCAACGTGAGGATGGCGTACCCCTCTCGTTTACGCTCTATTTACCGCCCGGGTATAAGGAAGGCACACGGTTGCCAACCGTATTGTGGGCCTATCCGCTCGAATACAACGACGCCAATACCGCCGGGCAAGTGAACGGCTCCACGGACCGCTTCACTGTATTCACGGGCCCCAGCCTGCATTTGCTCTTCCTGCTTCGTGGGTACAGCGTGCTGGATGACGCCGCCATGCCTGTGATCGGAGATCCGGAAACCGTGAACAACACTTACGTCCAGCAGATCGTAATGGACGCCAAAGCCGCCATCGATAAAGCGGTGGAGATGGGTGTCACGGACCGCGAGCGCGTGGGCGTCGGAGGCCACAGCTATGGCGCGTTCATGACTGCCAATCTTCTGGCGCACTCCGATTTGTTTCACGCAGGCGTGGCGGAGAGCGGCGCCTACAATCGCACGCTCACCCCGTTTGGGTTTCAAACCGAACGGCGCTCACTGTGGGAGGCGCAGGACATCTATCTCCGCATGTCGCCGTTCATGATTGCGGATAAGATCAAGACGCCCATTCTGCTGATTCATGGCGAGGCGGATAACAATACAGGCACCTTCCCCATTCAATCCGAGCGCTTATATCAAGCGATTCGCGGCAACGGCGGGACGGTGCGACTGGTGATGCTGCCGCTCGAGTCACACGGCTACGCCGCACGGGAATCCATCGAACATGTTCTGTGGGAGGAAATGAACTGGTTCGACAAGTATCTGAAGAAGCCGTGATGGGCGATGCGCTATCATGAAACACCGCATGAAAATTGCTGTCGCAGCCGATCACGCTGGGTTTCCGCTCAAAGCGCGCATCCTGGATGAAGTGCGCAAACTTGGCCATCACGTTCTTGATCTCGGGACGCATTCGACCGATGCCGTCGACTATCCCGATTACGCGCGCGCTGTCGCCGAAGCCCTCCGCGATGGAGCAGCCGACCGAGCTGTTCTCATCTGCGGTTCCGGCGCAGGCGCCTGTGTGGCGGCCAACAAATTTCGCGGGATTCGCGCGGCCACGTGTCACGACACGTTTTCCGCCCACCAGGGCGTAGAGGACGACGGCATGAATGTGTTGTGCCTGGGCGCGCGCGTCATCGGCCCGGAGCTTGCCGCCGAGCTGGTGCGCACTTATCTCAATGCGCACTTCTCCGATATCGAGCGGCACCGCCGGCGTGTGGCCAAGGTGGAACAGTTCGAGGAGGAGTTCGGCTCCGAGCGCGCCACCGCCGCCACCCGCCCGCGATAAGATGGTCTCGCTATGGAACTAAAGGGAAAACGCATCGCCATTTTAGTGGACAACATCTACCAGGATCAGGAAGTCTGGTATCCCTATTTCCGATTCAAGGAAGCCGGAGCGCAGGTGGTGACCGTGGCCGCGAACGCCGGTGAAATCTACACCAGCAAGCACGGGTATCCCATCACGTCGGACACGACTTATGAGAGCGTGCGCGCCGCTGACTTCGATGGTGTCATCGTTCCCGGCGGCTACGCGCCCGACATCATCCGCCGCCATTCCGCGGCCAACCGCTTTGTGCACGACATGGATAAGCAAGGCAAGCTCGTGGCCTCCATCTGCCACGGCGCGTGGGTGCTGTGCTCGGCTGAAATGCTCAAGGGCCGCAGAGCCACGTGCTTCTTCGCCATCAAAGACGACGTGATCCACGCGGGTGCGAAGTACGAAGACGCCGAAGTCGTGGTGGATGGCAACCTCGTCACCTCGCGCAAACCCGAAGATCTGCCGGCGTTCTGCCGCGCCTCCATCGAAGTCCTGACTGGCGTCCCCGCTCTGGCTAAATGAAAAGTCGAATCGGCGTTTTGGCCTGCGCGTTGGTTAGTGTTCTCAGCGCTCAGGATGGATCCACGCACGCCGATTGGCCACACTATGGCGGCCAGCGCAGCGCCTGGCGCTACAGCGCTCTCGATCAGATCAATCGCTCGAACGTAAGCCGCCTGCAAGCCGTCTGGGCTTTCCAAACAGGGAAAGTGGATGGCGGCTTCAACGCTACGCCGCTGGTCGTTGACGGCGTGATGTACGTGTCCTCTTCGTGGAATCGCATCTTCGCCATCGACGCCGAGACCGGCCGCGAGATTTGGCATTACTTCTACCAGAACCCGCGAGAGATCGGAATCATCTACAGCCCGTGGACGCGCGGTGTGGCCGTGGGGCTCGGCCGCGTTTTCTTCGGCACTCTCGACAACAATGTCGTGGCGCTCGACCGCACTACCGGGCGCGAACTGTGGCGCGTCAACGTGGAGGACATGCGCCAGTGCGGCTGCAATATCACCGGCGCGCCGCTGCTCGTCAAGGATAAGGTTGTTGTCGGCGTCACGGGAGGCGATTCCGCTCATCGTGGATATCTGACTGCGTATGACGTCAACACGGGCCATCGCGCGTGGCGTTTCTGGACCATTCCCGGTCCGGGCGAAAAGGGGCACGAAACCTGGGCCGGCGAGAGTTGGAAATTGGGTGGTGGCGCCACCTGGATGACCGGCTCTTATGATCCCGAGCTCGACCTCCTCTACTGGGGTGTGGGCAATCCGGCGGCGGATTTCTATGGCGAGAAGCGCAAGGGAACCGATCTCTACACCGACAGCATCATCGCGCTCGATCCCGATACCGGCAAGCTCAAGTGGTATTACCAGGAAGTGCCGCACGACGTCTGGGATTTTGACGCCGCGTTCGAGTGCGTACTCTTCGACGCGCCGGTAAATGGCGTCCCGCGCAAACTGCTGCTCAACGTGAACAAGGGCGGCTACACGTTCGTCATTGACCGCACCAACGGGGAGTTCGTTTCCGCGTGGCCCGTTGCTGAGAACATCAACTGGATCACGGGCGTCGATTCCAAGGGAAATCTGCTGGGCCGCAACGAGCCGCCGGTTGGCAAGCCTTCGCTCATGTGCCCCAGCATCGGCGGCGGGCGGCAATGGAATCACGGCTCATACTCACCCCGCACGGGCTGGTTCTACACCACGGGCATTGAATGGTGCCAGGAGTTGACCGTCACTCCGGAAGAACCGAAGGAGGGAGTCAACTTTATGGCCGGTGTCTTCCATTTCAAACCGCCCATCCATGGTCAGGCAGGTGGTCACCTCGATGCGTACGACCCTGTAACCGGAAAGAAGTTCTGGTCTTACCCTTCGAAATACCCGCTACTGGCGTCACAGCTTTCCACCGCGGGCGATCTGGTTTTCTCCGGCGATCCGGAGGGCAATTTCTTTGCGCTCGATGCGCGGACAGGCCAGAAGCTCTGGAGTTTTCCCACCGGCTCAGGGCATCGTGGATCGTCGATCACCTATTCCGTGAGAGGCCGGCAGTATGTTGCGACGCCCTCGGGCTGGGGATCAGCGCTCGCGGGCCTGCTGCCGCAACTTTGGCCGGAGACCGAAGATTTCCCGCCCGGCTCGACGATGTTTGTCTTCGCCCTCCCACCGGAGTCGCGATGATGATCGTCCTAGCTCTGCTGCTTGCGCAAGCCGCCGCCGATTCGGCCCTGGTGGCGCGGGGTGAACGCATCTTCGCGCAGAGCTGTTCGGTAGGCTATTGCCACGGTGTCGCCGGCGCGGCCGGCCGCGGTCCCAGGCTGCGCGGGCGCAGTTTTGCGAAGGACTACTTGTACAGCGTGGTACGGGACGGAATTCCGAGTTCTGCCATGCCTGCCTGGAAGGACCGTCTGCGAGACGAGGACATTCGCGCGGTTGTCGAGTATGTCGCCAGCTTGGCGACGGCCCCGGAAGTGGCGCCACCTACCAATCCCATGCCGCCGGGCGTCGGCCCTGCCAGTCAGCCTATCTTTAACGGACCTCCGCAAGCCGCCCGAGGCCACGCGTTATTTTCCGATCCAGTTCGCGACAGTTGCTCGACTTGTCACGCCGTTGGTGGGCGCGGGATTGCCGTCGGACCGGACCTGACAGCGCCTCCCGCGAAGAACGCCCCGGAAATGCTGAGCCGAATTCACGCCACCGAGTCGCGGCACGTTTTGACAGCGGCGCTGCAGAGCGGCGAGCGGTTCCCGGCGCTGTTGGTTTCACAGACTGGTGATGAAGTGCGGCTGCATGATTTGACCTCGGCACCGCCTGTGCTGCGAACCTTTGCACGCTCGCAAGTGATTTCGCTGGCGCAAAACCCCGCATGGCGGCACGACGATTTCAGCAAGAACTACTCGGCGGCTGAACTGGAGGATATAGTGGGGTACCTGCGGTGGGCGGCCACCGGGCGTTAGCCCAGCGGGCCCACCCGTCGAACCAACTAGCTCTTTTTGCTCTTGCTGGATTGGGCACGCGCCTTGCTGTGTTTGGCTTGTTTGACGCGCTTGTTTTTGCCGCGATGACTGGCCGCATGGCTGGTCCCGCTCTTTTGAGTTGCCGCTTGTACCGGAACTAAACTACTCACGCCCAATAACAGGGCGACCAGTAGTGCATTGATTTTCACGAAACCGTAGTGGATTTAGAAGGGGCTTTGTCGCAGCGCTAAGTAGGTTTTCCCGCTTGGAACTATGCGCGGTGCTTGGGTTGCTTTAACTTGGGCTGTTTGAACTTGGCCTGCTTGAACTTCTTCTGCTTGCCCTTTTTGTACTTGACTTTTTTGTACTTGACCTTTTTCGGAGCCTGCGCGGTCTTATACTTCTGAGCAGGTTTAACCCCGTGGTCTGTAATCTTCGCCGGTTTTACGCGCGGATCCCGTGCCTCGGCGATTTGAAAACTGCCGAGGCCGATCAACGAAATCAGCAAGAGCTTGCGGAGTCTCACGTTCATGATTCTACTATCGCTGTGCCGCGAACCACAAGTACATCTCCAAGAAACAGAGTGCGGTTACGCCAATGCAAACAAACGATAGTATTCGCCATAGCGTTTCGTTAACGCCTCCGGATATCCGTGGGAGCCCGGCGATGTAACCGGCGCCGAAACCCGCTGCGAGGCCACCCAAATGCGCGGCATTGTCGATGTTGAAGATAGGCAGGAAGCCAAAAATCAGCCCATAAATTGCCCAGCGCGTGTAGAGTCCGCGGATGTGGTCACCCAGCGCGCTGCGATGCCGCACTCCCAGGGCGATCATGGCGCCGATCAATCCGAATATCCCGGCCGAGGCCCCCACTGACGGTACCATTGGGTTCCAAAGCGTGCTCGCATAGAAACCACCGACCGTGGACAGGAAGTAGAACACGATCATGCGGTTGGTGCCGTAGACTTCTTCCACCTGCGCTCCCAGGTCAAACAGCACCCAGGAGTTCATGAGAATGTGGGTAAGCCCGCCGTGCAGGAATCCGGCGGTTACTAATCGCCACCACTGATGGCGGATAATAATCCCGTAGCCGCTCTTCGCGCCGAGTATGTCCAGAGCGCGGCTGAAAGCGCGGTCGTCCCCTCCTGCCGCTGAGCTGAGAGCCAGTGTCGCCAGGTACATTCCGAAATTGATTAGAAGAATGATGATGGTGGTGTAGCGCGCATGCGGGATGAATCCGCCCAGGATCGCGCCGGGCTCGCCCCGGTCCGTCACGCGCGGCCCAACTTTCTCGTTGCAGTATGGGCATACGCGATCGTCAGTTGTGATAAATGCCCGGCAATGCGGGCACATGCGGCGCTTATCCATGCAGGAACCATTGTACTGTCATGCGTTCGGCGGTCTTGGTACAATTTGATTTCCGAATGCCGAAAAGCGAGCGGGAGCTCCGTCAGGACATCGTAGACATCGGGCGCCTGGTTTACCAGAAGGGCTGGGTGGCCGCCAATGATGGCAATATCTCCGTTCGTCTGGACGAGAGCCGCATTCTGGTCACCCCTACGCGCATCAGCAAAGGCATGATGCACGCCGACGATCTCATCATCGTCGATAAGTGCGGCAACAAGATTGAGGGCAATCGCGAGTGCACATCAGAAATTCTCATGCACTGCACGATTTATGACCTGCGGCCGGACGTCCACAGTGTGCTGCACGCCCATCCGCCGGTTGCCACCGGATTTGCCACGGCGGGCCGCCCGCTGGATCAGGCCCTTTTGCCCGAGGTGGTGATCACTCTCGGTTATGTTCCCCTGGCTGAGTACGGACTGCCCGGAACTCCGGCGCTGACCGAGCCCATGCTGCCCTACATCCCCAAGTACAACGCCATCATGATGGGCAATCACGGTGTCGTGAGCTATGCCGACGACGTATACAAAGCGTTCTTCAACATGGAAACGGTGGAGCACTTCGCGCGCATTGCTTTCGTGGCGGAACTCCTGGGCGGCCCCAAGGTGCTGCCCAAAGTCGAAGTGGAGAAGCTGCTGGATTCCCGCGCCCGCTACGGAGTCGAACGCCTGAACGGCGCAACGCCGGAATGCCCGGTCGTGGCCGAAGACCTGGAACGGCGCGGCGAGCGGTTGGGCATGACGCGGGCCGAACTGATCGCCCTGGTTGACGAAGCGCTCAAAGCGCGCGGCATTATCTGACGTCAGGCGACCTTGTCTGCTTCCGGTCCGACTCCCGTTTCCTTGAGCTGCTTGTTGTTCCTCGGGAGCATCAGCCAAATCCCCAGCGCCACACCCCAACCCAGTTTGATCAGCTCCAGCGCGGAGTAGATTCCGTGAAGGACCCAGAACTGTGTGCTGGTTGCGGCTTGGCCTACCGGCATGAAGTCCATGCCACGTCCCAGTCGCGTAATCTCGGGCGTTAGCCAGAAATGCATGAGGAGCGTTACCGCCAGCATCAGCGACGGAAGCCAGATGGTCACGCCATCGCGATGGCCCGCCATGAACAGCGTGAAGATGAGGAGCAGCCCCAGCACGATCTGCGTATCCTCCCACGTCGTGAAATACTGGCGATTCAACTCCGAGGCTTGGTACCGCAGGAATGCGCGCGCGGCATCGTGTCCGCCGATCGCTTTGATGCGCTCCGCCATGGGCGCGGGCGGTGATGCGAGTAGCCGGTCGACGGAACGAAAGTTCTGCGTCGCCACCAGGTCCATGAACACGCAGCCGCCAATCCAGGCGCCCAGCAACAGGGTGGAGATGCGGGTGAGATCCATTCGTCGAGTATTCTACTTCAACCGCGCCGGTTTCAGCGTCCAGGCTTGGAGACGCGCCATCTCCAATAACTGGGGCGCGCTGAATCCCTCGGGATGGATGGGCCAGCTAAACGCGGCTGTCGCGTCGGTTGAGACATACTTCTCCATCTCCGGATTCCCCTGGCGCAAGGCGACTGTCACCGATCCTCCATCGTCCGCCGCAAGAGTCGCCGCGAAGTCCGCGAGCGACAGCTTCTTCGATCCGATCCAGACGTCCGCCGGCAGCCGCAGTCTGGCGCGGATGATGGCCCTGACTTGGTTCTTGGCGCGTTCAAATGCGGCGCGTGAAATTTCCTTGTCATGATCGGTCGTTTCGCCGCGCGCGGCCGGCCCTTCCACCACCACGGGGTCCATGCCTAGCAGAACCTGCAACATGTCAGCCGCCGAAAGCACTCCTTCTTCGGTAACGAGGAACGTCTGCCGCTGCGCCATGTGCTGCGCGATCTTGACGCGGTCGCTCCCTCGCACCACGGCGCTCTCATACAGCAGCGGCAGTTCCCGAGCGGTCACGAAATGGACACTGGCGCGAGATTTCGCGTGCTCCACGTACCGCGTCAGAATCCGGTAGCAGCGCTCCGACTCCTCCACCGTCCGCCTTGGCGGATTCTTCCACTCACTCCGTTCGGGGCTGGCGCCTTTGGCGAAATTCAGGTCCCAAAACGCGGACGTGACGAATTCGGTCGGGTGGAAGTATGTGCTGATGACGCCTCCGCCGCGCGCCTCCAGCTCCGCGGCAGCGCGGTCGAACTTCTCGAAGGTCTGCGGCAATAGGTTCTCATCGTCCAGCGACGGCCGGATCAGATACGGGCCCATGTGAAACACACTGAGCATCCCGCCGAACCAAAATGGCTGACCCTCCACACCCACATGCTCGCCTTCATCCAGGTACACCGGAATTCCCATGCGCAGCAGTGCCCGGTACGTTTGCGGCGCCCACGAGCTTCCGGGCTGCCCATAGCAACTCGGCATGATGCCGAAAATGCGCTGGATGTCGGCTACGCCCGGCCGTTCCCGCCGCTCGAACTCGGCCGCGCCATCGAGCCAGCCCATATCGCGCAGATAGAGCGCCGGCGTCGGCTGCATGCTGTGGAAGTTCGAGTGGTACCCGATATCATGACGGCTCAGCGCGCGAATCACATCCCGCCGCCCTCGCGCCTCCAGGACTCGCGCCTTTTCGCCCACCACCTTGAACGTGGCCCGCACGCCCAGATTCTCCAGGTCGGTCGCGATGCGCAGCGCCGCATCGTCAGCCGCTGGCTCGATGTAGTCCTCGGTGTCGAACCAGAGGACGACATAGACCGGGCCTTTCGCGGCGAGGGTGGCCGCAGCGATCAGGATTGCCAGAACCAGTCGTAGCATGCTGCCTAGATTACCGCACAGGCAAAGGCGGCAGTGTTCGGAAATGGGATTGGGTTTGATTTGCAAAATTATGTTTTGCGAGCGCAAATGGTTTTCTTGCATTGAGATGCATCGCTTCGACCACTAGGTATACCACGGCGGTTCAGGCGTCCGGTCGGGGGATACATTCCGGGACGAATAGCGATGCTGGCACCTCGATTTTCGCCAGCGGAGAAAGGGGTGGGGCGGCCCTTGTCCTTGCGTCAGCACACAGTGACCCGGAGCGCTACAGCGCTCCGAACCGGGGTGGCCTGGTTGCTCAACACCAGGACATTCAACAGGGGTAATCTCCCACATTCGGACTTCAGGACCGCTTGTCGGAAGCATTGCAGGACCTCGCAGGTCCCGCGGCAGATGTCTGTGTATCCGGCGTGTTGCTGGATGCGAGATACTACCCGAGGTGTCCTGATGATCGGACCTTCTGATTTTCGGACCGCAAGAATTGCGCTCAGCCATGGAGCCGGCCATATACCCGTACTCGGCTTTGGCACCCTGATTCCCGATGCAGCCGCGACGATAAGTGCTACCAGAGACGCGCTGGAAGCTGGATTTCGACACTTCGATTGTGCGGAACGATACGGGAACGAGCGTGAGGTGGGCGAGGCGTTGCAGGCTGGACTCGCCGCTGGAGGGATTGCGCGTGAAGACATCTTTGTTACCACAAAGTTGTGGAACTCCAATCATCGTCCCGAGCGGGTCAAACCGGCTTTCGAGGCGAGTCTGGACAGACTCGGGCTCAACTATCTGGATCTCTATTTCATTCACACTCCATTTGCCTTTCAACCGGGGGACGACCAGGATCCGCGGGATCAAAACGGCAATATCCTTTACGACCGCGGCGTGACTTTGCTCGAGACCTGGGGGGCCATGGAGAGTCTCGTGGACAGTGGCAGATGCCGGGCCATCGGACTGTCTGATATCGGCTTGAACGAACTATTGCCCATTTACGAATCCGCGAGAATCAAGCCAGCCGTGGTCCAAGTCGAAGCACATCCGTATCTGCCGGAAACGGAGCTTGTGGAATTTTGCAAGGAGAAGGACGTTGTGTTTTTGGCTTTCGCGCCATTGGGTCACGGAATAAGGCCGGGGCCGCTCGAAGATCCAGTCATTTCGGCAATTGCCGCACGAGTTGGCAAGACGCCAGCACAGGTGCTGTTGGCTTGGGCGGTGCAGCGTGGTACGGCCTTGCTTACCACTCCCAGGACTGCGGCCCGCGCGCGGGAGAATCTCAACATTTCCGCCCTTCCGGAAGACGCGCTTGACGAAATCAATCGAATTCAGACGAGACAAAGGTTCAATGAAGTAGTGAAGACCGGCAGCCCGGGTTTCATTCCACAAGGTAGATGATCATGCAAGAGGAACAAATA
Source organism: Bryobacteraceae bacterium (assembly GCA_035297145.1). Taxonomy (GTDB): domain Bacteria; phylum Acidobacteriota; class Terriglobia; order Bryobacterales; family Bryobacteraceae; genus QHXW01. The sequence goes on along the minus strand of DATGZN010000084.1, from coordinate 2,156 downwards.
CGTGAAGCTCTGAATAAACACTGGCAGGCGTCGGCAGCCGGTGATGCAAACGCGGAACACGATATTTACGATGAAGATGCCGTTTGTGATTATCCTCAGTCAGGTGAACGAATTCTCGGGCGAAGCAATTTGCAGGCCTTGCGGAGTCATCATCCAGGCAAGCCGTCTGGTTTTAACGTCAAGCGAATTCTCGGAAAAGGTGATCTCTGGATCACGGAATACACAATCACCTATCAGGGGCGACCAGCATACACAGTGAGTATTATGGAATTCCGCAACGGTAAGGTTGTGCACGAGACACAGTATTTCGCGGATCCCTTCGAGGCGCCAGACTGGCGGAGCCAATGGGTTCAGCGGATCAAGTGATGCCGCATTGAAGCGGGATTGAAGGTCTGCGACAACGCTGATTCGGACAACAGAATGGCAGCGACGAATAGCGCTAAGACTTGCGGCCCGCCGGGCCGAGCCTGTGATCGTGAAACCGCAGGCTCGGCGAGGACCGGAGCCGGATACTTCGATTCAGCGCGGGTTCAATAGTTGTGTTACCCCCCCGCCCGTGCGCTGCCGAACGACCTTCCACGCGTACTCGAACCGAGACGACCTGACCGCAGCGGATAACGCGTCAGAAGAATCTCCCGACCCACCGCTCGGACTTGCCAGATATCCATGGAGGTTACCCTGAGGATCAAAGGCCAGGCCGATGATCTCTCCGCGGGAGTTGATCGAACAAGTAGTGAACAGGTACAACTCCGTATTGCCGATGACTAAGGTATTCAAGTCGACCATCGTTCCGCCGTCCGGCCGAATGAATGCGCGCGGGGACGCGTTGGGATTCGCCGGGAACGAGACGCCCCCTATATCTCCAACGTCACTGATCGACAGGCCCACGCTGGCGGCGTCACCCGCTATAGTTCCAACATCCTGGATAAGCGTTTCGGGGCTCCAGAAGAAGGCGTGGTACGATCCGTCGCTCGCAGCCGATGTGCCGACAACGTGACCCCATCTGTTGACGTCATACGCGAAGCTCCCGATATTCCCGAGGCCCGGCGGTGGCGGTGCGGTGCCACCTAAATTGCCGAGGTCAATCACGGAGCCGTTCTGCCATAGCGTGGCATGGAGGCCGTTGAGATAAGAAAACTGCGTGAAGCCCGTGCAAGTGCCTGTCGCACCCACCGCCTCGCCCCGGTCGTTAATCCTGAAAGCCACACCATCGGGATCGTTGAACGCGTTCCCTTTCGAGTCGATGCCGGATGTAGGCAGTTCCTGGATATTGCCCTGTGTCCAGATGACCGGTTTGAACTGGTCTTTTTGAAACTGGAAGGATGTGGGATCGTAAGCGGGGCAGGTGAGGTCCGGAGTGGCGTTCTCCGCCACGCCGGCAACCTGGCCCCGAATGTTAATCCCTTTGGCGCCCGCATTCCGGCCCGCCAGCCCGTTCGTGTCTTTCAACAGAGGCAGCGGCGACATCACGCCGTTTTGCCAAATGAACGGCTGGCATACGCGGCGGGTACCAAAAGCGCAGAAGTCCTCCAAATTTGCGTCAAGATCCGCCATCTCCGCTTCTCCAACGGCCTGTCCCCTTTCATTCACGCCAAAGGCCGAGCTGTTTGGCCCCCCGAGACCGCCCGACTGCGCCAGGTCGATCTGCATCCCCAGGAACGAGATCGCGGCATGCCACGACGCATTCGAGACAGCCACCGACTCAGCGATCAGACCATTGTTCTTGACAACGAGCGGGCCCGGGTTCGCACCGTATAGTACACCGAGATCGGTGACGGTATACTGGACCGCTTGTGCCTTATGCTCCTGCGCGGCCACGCTTGGCGCATAGAAGGTGGCAACTGCGAGAACTCCCGCAAACTGACAACGAAGCAAAACACTTTTCATATGAATCTCCTCTCGCTTGATTGATCGGGTGGCCGGTTCCAATCCGGCTCACCTGCCACGTATAAGGAATCGCGTCGTCGAAGGTTACAGGAACTTGGGGAGCGGAATAGAATAGGTGCTGCGGCTTAGGTCCAGATGCCAAACTGCCCTCAATGCGGGGCGGAATTGGGTTCCGGTGATCCTGCGGGACTGTGCCCGCAGTGTCTGATCCAGGGTGCTTTCGACAGTTCGGTTGGCGCGGGAGAATCCGGAGCTCAGACCGCCGATTC
>DATGZN010000083.1:0-2293 GCA_035297145.1 Bryobacteraceae bacterium | reverse complement strand
AGCGGATTCGCGACTTCCAGGTTGATGGCGCAGAGGGATCAAGAAAGCAAAAACCGGAGTCTGCGCATGGCGTCCACGAGGCACGCAAACCGCCAACTCCGGATCAAGGTTTCACAACGACTAACGTCTGGGTGATTGTGCAGATTAGGGCCAGGAGTGACGCCAAATCCTAGCCAAACATATTTGAAATTTCCCGATCAACCCCATTCTGCGATCCAACGGATTGGGTAGCCAAGGATAGTGACAACACGGCCGGAATCCTTGTCGATGTACACGAAGGCATCACCCTCAATTCGGTATTTGCCTTTCCAACCGATGGCGAACCGCGCGTCCGTCTCCTCCAAGTAAACTTCTTCCGGATCGCCGTCCCGTGCCAGCCGAGCAGCGAAGTGATCTTCCGGATCGAGCAGCCAGGCATCGCCCGTGTAGGTCGAGAACAGCGCGAGCGAGCCAACCGTGACGAAGCGCCCGTCGTGTTCGGCGGCGCGGCGCTGGATGTAACGGATTTCGTCGGCGAGTTGGAAATCCTTGCCCTCAATGTGTCTGTTGCCCAATCTGCGTTTGATGGTTTTCCGCCCCACTGATTTCCTCCGCTGTGTGTAGAGTAGAATCCGATGGAACTGTTCACCCGGCTTTTCGGCGATCTGCTCACCTGGGTATACCACTGCTTCGATCGAATCGTCATCCACGGCTATCTGAGTGGTCTGTCCCGACCGGAACAGGTGGTCTATTTCGTGCGTCAAGTCCTCCGCATCCCGGTGGTGAGCAAAGAAGTGCTCAGCCAGCGCACCAACCAGTACCGCGACTGGGTGGAGGCCTATGCCCGAAATCACAGCATCCCGATGGAGTGGGCGGAGAAAGGCCTCCGCAAAGAGGATTACGTGCTACCTGCGCTACGGCGCATGGAGAAGCGTGGGGCCTATGGCGTCTATTTCATCTTCAAGAGCATGGAACAGGGCCGCACCTTCCGCATCACTGTACCCAGGTTTCCCACCCAGGACCCCAACCACCGCATCCTGGCGCACCAGCGGAGCCGCTTTACCCACTACTACTTCTATATCCGGGACGAGGTGCTGGGGCCGATCATCGTCCGCGTGGCCAGTTTCTTTCCATTCCAAGCTACCTATTGGCTCAATGGCCACTCCTTCATCGAACGGGAACTCCAGCGCGCCGGTATCGCCTTTCACAAGAACGACAATGCCTTCTTGGCGGTGGACGACGCGGCGGCGTTGCAGGCTGCCGCCGACCGCCTGAGCCCTGCCCTCATCCGTAAGCAACTCGATTACTGGACGTTCCTTCTAGGACCAAAGTTTTCCAAGAAAGAACGCGGCCAGATGAACCTGTCCCGGTTCTATGCCATTGCTCAAATCGAGTACTGCCGGAACTTCATCTTCAAACGCCACTTCCCCATCCACAAGATCTTCGAGCGAAGCTGCGAGATCGGCCTGTGGCGGCTGACGGCGAACCGGATCAGCGAAATCTTCGGCGTGCGGCTCACCAAGAAGCTACGCGGCAAACTCGCCACGGTCATCGAACAGATCGAGCACGGCCATCATGTCTTCCGGGTGAACTTCAAAAACGCGTTGCTCCGACAATACGAGAAGTTCTCCCGCTTCCTGCGCAATGAACTGTTATCGAACAATCTGACGGACTTTGGGTTGAGGAAAGGATTGGATCACCTCGACGACGTGCGCCAGAAGTTTCAGATCATCACTGGCCGCTTTGCCGGCTTTCAGGCCCAGACTCTGAATGTGCACGTGGACTTCCCGCTTCTGCAACGGCTCGCTCTACCGGTTACCAGGGGCACAGTCCGCCATCCCGGCATCCGCATCCAGGATGTCCGCGTCATCCGCTTGCTGGAGGTTCTCCTCCACGGGGGCACCACCGTGGGCGGCTGGACCGCCAAGCAAATCCACCAAGCCGTTCTCACCGCGTTTCAGCTCTCGCCTAATGCCTACGGTCTGAACCAGCTCCGCTACGATCTGCGCAAGCTGAAAGGCCACGGACTTCTCCAGCGCGATGGCCGCCGATACGCCTACCAGCTCACCACCAAGGGCGTGCAGGTCGCCCTCCTATTTTTGTTCTTCCACAAGCGTCTCTGCGGCCCGCTCGCCAACAGTTGCTTCCATCACAGGGCCGACCCCGACCACCGGCCCGAAAGCAAACTCGAGGCTGCGTATTACAAAGCCGACAACGCCATCCAGCAAATCGTTGACCTGCTTGCGGCAGCGTGATAGTTACACCGCAAATGTTGAAGTATTCTGATTTACGATCTTCGATTTAAGAATCTAAG
>DATGZN010000082.1:0-54868 GCA_035297145.1 Bryobacteraceae bacterium | reverse complement strand
CCGCCGAGATGGAGCGGATGATGAAAGTCCAAGACGTGCTATTGAAGGCCATGGCCAAGAAGATCACCTGGTGGGCGGCGGCTGAAATCCTTGGGGTAACGGATCGGACGATGCGGCGGTGGCGGGAGCGGATCGAGAAGGATGGCTACGCCGGGCTGGCCGATCGCCGCAAGGGGAAACCGAGTGCAAAACGGATCCCGCTGGCCACGGTAGAGAAGATGCTTAGCCTGTACAAAGAGACCTACTATGACCTGAACATGCGGCACTTTCACGAGAAGCTGCGGGATGAGCACGATATCCAGTTGAGCTGCACCTGGGTACAGAAAGCCTTGCAAGGAGCCGGCCTGGTAGCCAAACGGCACAAGCGGGGGCCGCACCGGCGGAGGCGGCCGCGACGGCCGATGCCGGGGATGCTGCTGCACATCGACGGCAGCAAGCATCGGTGGCTGAACGATGAACGCTGGTATGACCTGATCGTGATTCTGGACGATGCGACCAGTGAGATCTACTACGCGCAGTTGGTGGAAGAGGAATCGACGCGAACAGTGATGGCCGGCTTGCGCGAGGTGATCGAAACCAAGGGTATATTCTGCGCCTTGTACAGCGACCGAGGCAGTCATTTCTTCGTGACGGTGAAGGAGGGTGAAAAGGTAGATAAGCACCGCCTGACGCAGGTTGGACGGGCGATGAAGGAACTGGGAGTGCAGATGATCGCGGCCTACTCGCCGCAGGCGCGAGGCCGCTCGGAGAGGAACTTTGGAACCTGGCAGGGACGCTTGCCACAGGAACTCCGCCTAGCGGGGATCGCCACGGCGGCGGGCGCCAATGCCTTTTTGCGGGAACGGTACATCGGGGAGTTCAACGCGCAGTTCTGCGTACCGGCGGTGGAGAAAGGCACGGCATTTCGGCGGACCGGGAGGAGTGACCTGAACTGGATTTTCACGGTGCAGACCGAGCGAGTGGTGGAGAAGGACAACACGGTGGCGATCCGGGACCGGTCGTGGCAGATCGACAAAACACGATTCTGCAACACCTTGGCAGGAAGTACGGTAACGATCCACGAACACCTGGACGAAACCGTGTCGATCCGCTACGGACCTCATGTAGTGGGGCGCTATGACAGGACGGGAGAAAAGCTGATCAACGCGACAACCAAACAGCGCCGTGGAAAAGGCGGGAGCATGGAAGGCGGCGAAAACCAAAAGCAGGTTTCCACCGGCTCCCACACTCCCTTGGAAATCTCGCCAAGAGCGACGAAAGGTACCGCCGCATTCTCGCAGCAATCGTCGGTTGCTACGCGAAGGGACCTCGGACAATCGAAGCGGCCGGTTCCGTCCCGGATGGCGAAAACAACCAAGCTGTTCAAAAGTCCCCAAGGCTTTCCCAACGCGATTGCCGTCACGTCGGAGGGTTTGTGGATTGGCGAGCAAAAAATGTCTGGAGCTGAAGCCGCAGCGTATCACCTTCCCGAGCCGACATCTCTTACTGAAAACGCCTGGCTTGTCGATTGGAATGGCAAACTACTGAAGACAGTGACGACTCCTTCCCGAAACACCAGCGGGATGGCCGTGGGTGGTGGTTATATCTGGATGGTCGCGAACGCGCCTCCGGAAGGCGTTTTCCAGGTGGACATGAACTCGCAGCTGGTCAGCCACCGTCAGATTCCGCTCGGTCCGGCCAACGATGGTGGCGGTTGCCCCCAGACACAACGGGCCGCGGCTCCCCGGAACTGAAGGAAATACTTCAGCTCCTGCGCACCGGGGCGCTGGATGAAGTAGGTAATCGGCTGGTTGCTCTAGGCGCACCCCCGCCCGGACCCGGCGCCAGATGGGATAAGAATATCGGGCGCCGCTTCCTTCGCCCCGGAATTCGCCAAAACGAAAGCCACGATTACATCCGGTTCGCGACGATCGCAGCGGATGCCTACGACCAGTTCGGGCTTAAGGAAGTATCGCGCCAGATCCTGGACAGCAACGGGCTTCGTTTGGATGTGGATCGTGATCTCGAATTGGCGAAATCGCTCAAGCCGAAAGAGCTTTCCGAAGGGGACCGGCGTCTGCTTCGTCAGAAGCTGTATTTCTGGCTGCAGGTGTCCCGATTGGCCTACCGCGACGGCGAACTCGCTATGGCCGGACAATGTGTAGAGCGGTGCCAGAATCTCGCCGATACGATACTCATTCCGAAGTCCGCCGCGCTGTCGGCCGACATCAGCTATCGTCTCGCGTTGATTGTGCGACAGCAGTTCGAGCTCGATCGAGCGATTGAATTGTTCGGGCAATGCATGTCAGCGACCTTTGATGTTCTGAAGACGGATCAACAGGCTGCAGGCGCACGGCCGGAAAGGTTTCTGGCGGCGCGCTATTTGGTGGCCAAGTGTAGTGCGCTCGGACTCGGGTACTGTTTCATTGAGAAAGGGATGCTGCGTGAGGCTAGGAACGCAATCAGCGTTGGGGAAATCCTTCTTGAAAGCGATTAGGGCCAAATGATTGGCACCACCGTCTCTCATTACCGCATCGTCGAAAAGCTCGGAGAGGGTGGCATGGGTGTAGTCTACAAGGCGCGCGACCTCCGTCTCGACCGTTTCGTCTGCATTAAAGTCCTCCGCGCCGAGCAACTGAAAGACGAATCCCGCAAGCAGCGCTTCATTCAGGAGGCCAAATCCGCCTCCTCGCTGAACCACCCCAACATCATCACCATTTACGAAATCGACCGGGCGGACGGAACCGACTTCATCGTGATGGAGTTTGTCGCCGGTAAGACGCTGCAGCAGTTGATCCCAAGGGGCGACCTGCCGGTGGTCGAGGTCCTGAAGTGTGCCATCCCCATCGCGAGCGCGCTGGCGGCAGCGAACGCGGCTGGCATCATCCATCGCGACATCAAGCCGGGCAACATCATGGTGGGCGCCAACGGAATCGTCAAAGTTCTCGATTTCGGCCTCGCCAAGCTGGCCGAGAATGCAACCGGCGAGTTTGGCGAGACAGCGACTCTGAGAGCGACGGAGGGCCCAAGCACCGAGGTAGGGACGATCATCGGGACCACCGCCTACATGTCGCCGGAGCAGGCCGAAGGTAAGAAGGTGGACCCGCGCAGCGATATCTTCTCCTTCGGCTCCGTGCTGTACGAGATGGTCACTGGCCGGCGCGCTTTTCACGGCGATTCGAAACTCTCGACTCTATCAGCAATTCTCAAAGACGAGCCGAAGCCTGTGAGCTGGCTCTTAACAGGCATTCGACAGTACTGGAAGCGCGCGAATATTGCTGAGCCAGCGCGATCAGCCCCTGCCTCAACACCGCGTTATGGTCCGGCCGCGGTTGATGTCGACAACTGGTGCGGGCCCATACCCCATGAGCTCGCAATTGCAAGCTGGCGCTCGCTGTAGCCATACAGCCGCGCCAACCAATCGAACACCATGATGGCGATACGGTCCTCCTCGCGCAATGCGCGGAAGGCGGTGATTATCGCACTCCGCTTAGGCTGGATTTCCTATCCGCCGACGGAAGCGCGATTCCAAGGCAACCAGCAAGGGTAGGAGCGATAGCACGCATGTCGATTTCGCCCAGCGAATGAGCAGGGGGCGTACCCATCCCCACAATAAAGAAGGAAGCGTTCATTTCCGGCTGCTGCGGCAAATAGCCGTGCATCCCGCCAGCCTTGGCGACGACCACCAGGGGACCCGTGGTCCTGGAGCCGAGTCTGTACCCAGGCTTCAGGCCAATTAAAAATGCCGCATGCAGAAATCCGCCGAGTGCATGCAACCGCTCCGCTTGGAGCATCTCACTGATGCCATTCTCCGGATCATTGGCGAGCCGTTCGAGTAGCTGCCGCACTTTCGGCCCCACCGCGCCGCCGGCGGTGGGGTTGAGCATAACGGCAGCCGAGGCACCAGCTTGCCACGTAGTCGCTTGCCAGGACGTCACTCGATTGTTCTCATCGAACTCGATCAAGCCCGCGCTTCGGAACGCTGTTAGCAAGTTCACTTCTTTATCGGTCCTGACGAACCCGTGATCCGACACCACACAAAATACCGCCCCTCCTTCCCCGACCCGTTCGGCCGTGCCGCGCAGGGTACCGACAATCGCGTCGATCCTCCCCAGAACAGCCAGGCTGGCCGGACTAAACGGACCGGAGACGTGCTCTTCGGCGTCCAACCCGCTAAAGTAGACAGTCATGAAATTGGGCCTTTTCCGCTCGAGCAGGTGCGCCGCAAACCGGCCACGCAACTCGTCTCCACCGATACTCTCGTCTTCACCGTTCGCGTAAGGCCCAAGATCTCGCTCCAACTCATCGAGCAGCCCAGTCGTTGAAAGCGCGCGGACCAGCTTGCGGTCGTCGTCTGTGCCGGCGCGCCAAATCTGCGGAAGGTTATAGGTAATCCTGGCACCGACGGTAACTGGCCAGTTGACATTAGCCGTGGTCAGACCCGCGTCTCTCGCTGCGTCCCACAGCGTTGGAACCCGGATATCTTCCCCGTACCAATACCAGCCGCCCTGGTTCTTGCCAAAAGGATCGAAAGGATGATTGGCGTAGATGCCGTGCTTGGACGGCCAGACGCCAGTGACGATGGTGGTGTGGCTTGGATAGGTGACTGTGGGTATCACTCCCTTTACCCCGGTGGCAAAGCTGCCTTCCAGCACCAGCCGCCGCAGGTTGGGAATCCGCAGACCGTACTTATCAGCATCCAGAACGCAATCGGGTCGAAGGCCGTCGATTGAGACCAGGACGAGCATGGGTGTCTCCACGGCTTTTGCCTGATGGGGAGCGGGCGCAAGCGTTGCCAGTGCGAGCGACCAAAGGAACAGGCGGTATAACACAGCACTACGCCCCGGTACGAAATGCGGTCTTATGATCTTGATTGGCAATCGCAGCGACGCAGTTCTGACCGTACGCAAGGATGCAGCTGGGTGATAGTGGACGAGTTTGCCCCAGGAATTGCGGCGGGCGTCCCGTGCCTCTGGCTCCATCCGGATTGTTGATGACCCATCGTGCCCAGGGATCCCCGCGCCCGTACGGGTCCGAGGAAAAATTCCACGCGGCATGCAACTTCTCAAGCACCGATCTAGCTATGACGGCGTACTGGTCCTTACCTGTTTTTTCAGCGAGTACTGCGAGGGCGTACAGTGCCAGCGGCGTTTCGCCCACATCCACCTTGCCTTCGCCACGTTCACCGAATAAGTACTTGATCGCTCTATCCAGCGAATCTGAGATGTGTCTGTCGCCTGTAATCGCATAGTAGTCGGCAAGCGCAACGACAGCGTGCTCCACAAATCCTTCAATCCTGGGCTGTTGAGGGTTGCCCATGTACGCCGGCCAACTGCCATTCAGGTTTTGAAGTTTCAGCAGGGCTTCAGCGGCGGGAGTCGCCGCATCGCGGAACTTGGATTGACCATTGTGAAGATAGAACTGACACATCATGTGCAAGTACACCGACACGGATCGCGTATCAGACTGCGCAAAATCCGCTTTCCACTCTGCCAGCCGATCGCCGCAGTGGGAAATCCAGCGTTGGAGCACGGGATCGCCGCTAATGTCCGCCCAATCGATCATTCCCAACAGCCAAGAATGGTCGGGTTCGCCTCCTTCACCCAAGCCTAGGTAACAGTGGCCGTAACTGTGCGTCCACATGCCCCAGTGGGGGTGGTGGCGAATGTCGATGTCGAACAGATGCCGCGCCACGATGCGGGCTCGCTCCCAGGCAGCGGGATCGCCGCTGCGATAGTAGTAGAGAAGCAGACCTCGCAAAGTATCACGCTCGTTGTTATGCCAGTAGCCTTCCCGGGGCATCTCGCCCATCTCGCCCCATTTCGTACCGGGGTGGCACATGTAGTCGGTGGCAGCCGTGAAGTATTTGAAATCGCCACAGTCGAACTTGCCGTAGCATTTCATCTGATCGATGTGGCGGTTCAGCCACCCGAAGCTCTCATCGAACAACTGCTCGAACTTCGGAAAAGCCTGGGGATTTCGCGGGCTCAGCAAACCCACTGCCCCAGTGGAAGCCACGTAACCCGGGTCGAGATGGCCTCGTTCGGGTTGCAAGGCTCTGCTCCAGTATTTCCGTTCGAACGACGGCGTTTCGCCTCGCCCAGCCCACAGGCTAATGATTATGTCCTGTGTCTTGGCCATGCCCTGCCGCGCGTCCAGACACTTCGTCTTCGCATCTACGAAAGCGATGTACGGATGTGGCATCACAGGCCAGTACTTCGTATTCGAGTAGGGCCGTTCCCCAAAAGGATTCGAAGGCAGTACCGGTTTGCTCAGCAGGTGAGCAGTTGCGTGCTGGGGCCACAACCCGACGCTGAGTTCGCCGGACCGGAGAGCCAGCTCGTTCGGGTATTCCTGCCAGAAGTTCGGGACAAGCACACCCAAACAGCGGTTCTGGTTGCGGGCGTACAACCATCCGGGACAGTGCTCGCCATTGCACGCGCCGCTCGACAGGTTCTGCACCCGGCCGTCCGGATTCTGCACCTTGGTCCAATAGGAGTCGTGATCTTCCTGGACCACGTAGACGGGCTGGTCCTTCTGAAATGGACCGTCATAGACCCCGCTTTCGCAGCCGATCACGAGGCGGTCCGGCTCGAAGTGAAACGGCAATGACAAGCGAATATCGCGCACTTGCTCCGCGGGGTTGTCCGTGGTGTTGATCCAAGTAGCAGAAACGAGAACCTCGGGGCGGCCTCTGTAAACGGTCCACCGCAGGATGTAGTCAAACAAACGATCTCCGCCCGATGCCCGGCATTGTCCTTCACAGCGAATCGAAGCCCGCAGCGGCCCTCGCTCCTCGACGGCAACTCGGCGGTTCTCCCCGGCACGCGAGGCGCGGAATTCCGTTCCATCGTGGCGGATCAATACAAGATCACAGCCACGGGAGAGGATGTCGTGCGCCGCCGCATCCGGCCCACGAGCCGCGAGACTGATCAATTCAGAACCGGATTCCGTTATTGTCACAACCAGCTCTCCGGTGTCCGCCACGATCTGTCCTTTTTGGTTGGTCACAAGATCAGTCGCTGAACGACCCGTACCTTCCTGAAGCACGTAATCGCCGGGGCCGGATTCAGCCTCGAACGCCAGAATGAGCCATCGGATGCTGCCATCAGGCCAGTTCGATCCAGAGCGCATCTGCGCCAAGACAGGGTTTCTGTCTGGCGACAGGACCGCCAGTGTCTCCGTGCGCTGCAGGCAGCCGGGTGGAAAAGGAACGCTCGTCTCAACCGGCGCTCCGAGCGGTGCGGGTCCCGCGGGCGGGGCCACGTGGATGGTGATCCCGGTCTGGCGCCGTGCAGGAGCCGGCTGTCCTGACGCTGCGGCACGTGCAATCGGACCGAGCGAAGCGGCCGTGCCAGTCGCTAGCGTGCGGCGCAGAAGCCTGCGGCGGGAGAACTTGCTACGTTCCTCTGGCATCTGCAATACAGCCTATCCGCTTCGCGATTGCTGGTACAGTGGCCCCAACTGGTCAGGGCGCACGGGCACGTACTCACTTCCCAACCCTTTGACGATACCTTCCGCCATATCCAGGCTGGTGAGCCAGTTTGCTAGAAACACATGCAGGAAGGCCGGACGTTGCGGCGGGGTCCAGCGCTTGATCTCGTTGACCATGTAGTACACAGCATCGCGGCGCGCCGACGGAGTGAACGTGAATGGGCCCGGCGGGCGATCGATCGCCCGAAAAACCGGGACACCCCCCACCACAGTGACGAGATTACCGAATGTGGTGATGCGACTCCTTCCGTAGTTAGCGAAGATCGCTGAAAGACCCGGACGTTCCGCCAAAAGATCCAGGCGTTCGGGCCGCATCTCCGCGTACGTCGCCATCACGGTAGCATCAAGTCGTTTGCGGTACGCATCCGAAGCGCGCACATAATCCCGCCAGATTTGCTCGCGCTCGGCCGGCGGGTAGTTCGCCGCGTAATCTTCTTCGTGAATGTAACCCAGCCCCGTAAGAGCGTTTAGGAAGCAATCGCCCGGGCGCGCGTGCCGGTAGTAGTAATCCAGAATGTCGGGTTGGCCATCCACCGCGCTCCCAGAGATCTGCCACCCAATCGGCACACTTCCATGTTGGGGGTCGTCGAAGAGTTTGCGGTAATAGTGCCGGTGGAAGTTCCAGCCATCTCCATCGGAGCGGATGAAAGCCAGATACACCTTGGCACGGTCTAGCTTCACCGCTGGAACGTTTTGCCGAAACGTTGCTGATGTGCCGGAATGAACCGAGAGGTTGCCGACAGTCGGAGAGTAGGCATCAAACGCTGTACATGCGGAGTATTTGGCGCACTGGCTGGTCAGGCGAACGCCGGGCGTCTCTCCGATGCCGCCCAGCTTATCGCCGCTCGTTGGCCAGCCAAGGCACGGAATATTCGGCGGCCACTGCATCAGAATGTCGCGGGCAAACTTCAGTTCTTCTTCCGAGGACGCCTTTGGATTCCTTTCTTCGTCCTGGGGCCCCGAGATCCACAGAATCGGAATTTTGAACTCAACCAGATAGTCGCGCAGCGCCACCTCTTCGGGCGCGAGTATCGCAACGGCCTGGCGGGAGAGCTGTTCGCCCAACTGCTGGTAAGCCCATTTGTACGCGTCCAGGTCCTTCTTCCAACGAAACGTTCTCAAATCGAGACCCGTTGCGCTGGAGTCGGGACTCACTCCCATCGGAAGGCTGAACTGGTCGGCGATCGCCGGGGTGGCAACCAGGCCGCCGCGCACGGCTGCTAGCATGGTCGCGACGTTAACGCTCGCGGGGACCGTTGGGTCGGTGACGAACATCTGGGAAACTGATGGCAGGAAGCGCTCGAAAACCTGGCCGATCTCGGGCCACTCGATCTTGTCGATGTCACCACGCTCCCGCAGCCAGTCCAGCCAGAGCTCGTCATAGCGATCGTGAATGAGATAAAGCTGCGGCTGTGCCCGGTTCGCGATGCCTTGCAGGCATGAGAGCGCCAGTCTGAGATCCCAGGACCAGGAGGTCAGATCACTTGCGCGAAAGGCATATAGCGTGCGCGCCGGCGGGCGGGATTTCGGGACGACCGTAATTGCTTTCTGGCCTTGCGCCCCGGCTGGGCGTGCGATCACGCCACTCAATGCGAGCGCCGACGTGCGCACGAATCGCCTGCGACTGATTTCCACAGCGCTCACGGCAGTTTCTCTCCTGGCTTCAGGAAGGTGATTTTCTTTCGCGAGATGCCGCCCATGAAAAAACGGCCTGTCCGGCCCGCAATCTTGTCTGTCTCTCCTTTTTCGGTCCCGATGACCTGCGGATACCAACCATTGTTCAGTACTGAGGGTGAGACACTGGCGCCCGCCACCGCTTTCTGTATGTCCGCCCGGTTAATGATCATGGCTGGCTTGCTCCAGCCGGCGGAGTCTTCCAAACGCGGGTTGTAGCTGATGAAGATGCCGTCCGTCGTTAGCTTCGTGTCCACGGCGTGGTTGAGGAGCATCACGTAGGTATTGAGATGGGTGTTCCAGTGAATGGCCGGCCCCCAAAACATCGAGCCATCTTCACGGTGATAATCACCCTCGGATGGAAAGACAGGCGTTACATGGCCCCACAGCGCGGGCTCGCTCCATGCGCCTTTGTGCCACTTCCAGACCTTTCCCACGGGATTATCGCGGTCCCCCACGCGCATCCGCGCGGCCCAGACGCCTTGCTCTTCGACACGCGGATCGTAGCTGGTTCCGAAGAAGTAGAAGAATTCCGTTGTCGGGTCTGGAACAAAGACGAAATCGCCGGTACCGCCGGCGTCCCACGGGCTCTCGGTATCGCACTTAACGGCGCAGGGCTTGGCCTCGATGATGAATCCCAGGTCTTCCCAAGTCTCGCCGTTGTCTTGCGAGCGCATCCATCCGATCTTGGGCATCGTGGGCAGATGCCGGTTGGAGAAGCAGATCAGGTCGGGCTCGTAATGATATGCGGCGTAGAGTGTGCCGCTGGCGTCATCCTTCCAAGTGGCTTCGATCCAGATCGGCAGCTTATCGTTCAATCCCTCAAGCTGCGTGCGTATTCTGTTCCCCAGGTGGAAGAGGTCCGGTCCGGAACTGCGCCAGGAATGCTCATAGGAGTTAAAGACAAACAAGGTCTCTCCGTCCCAGTGGAGCGGGCTGTTCGAGTCTGACTCCTGGTGCAGGTCTCGCTCGGGGACATCAACGCCGGGCAACATCAACGGAGGCGCGTCGGAGAGGATCGCAGAGGGATGTTCGTTCGCCCCCACCCCTGGCCCCACGAATGATGACGCAAGTAAAGCGATGACGACGACTTGGAGGAAGTTCATTGAGCCTTCTCCCCGGGCTGATAGAATGTGACCTCGAATCGCGACATCCCGGTGAGGAAAATGCGTCCGGTTCGGCCGCAAATCTTGTCCGTCTCCCCCTTCGCCGTTCCGACGATCTGGGGATACCAGCCGCTCGAGAGGGTGTCCGCAATCACCGTGCCCCTCCCGGAGGGCCGCAATTCGCCGTAATAGACGCCCTGCGGAACAACGAGCATTCCATCGGCGGAAACGGAGCCTATAGCGGTTCCATTCAGCATTCCCGGCCGGTCCAGTAACATTTGGGGCTTGGTCCAGCCGTTCACGTCATCCAGGCGGTGGTTGTATGTAATGAAGATTCCGTCATTGGTCAGTTTCGTATCAATGGCGTGGTTGAGGACCATAACGTACCTGTTGAGGTACGTGTTCCAGTGGACGGCCGGCCCCCAGAACATGATCCCATCCTTGCGGTGATAGTCCCGGCGTGCGGGAAATACCGGTGTCAAGTGTCCCCAGATTCCAGGCTCGCTCCACGCGCCTTTGTGGAACTTCATGACCTTGCCCGCCGGATTGTTGCGATCGACGTAGCGCATTCGCGCCGCAAAGATTCCCTGCTCAGGGAACTCCGAGTCGTAACTGGTTCCGAAGAAGTAGAAGTATTTCTTGCTCTGATCGGGCAGAAACACGAAATCGCCCGTGCCACCTGCATCCCAAGGGCTCTGCGTATCGCATTTGATGGCGCAAGGGTTGGCCGAGATGATGAAACCCAGGTCCTCCCAGGTGGCACCGTTATCCCGCGAGCGTGCCCATCCGATCCTTGGCGCGGTAGGAAGATGGCTGTTGGCGAAGCAGACCGTGTGCGGCTCGAAATGATAAGCCCCGAACAGCGTGCCATCACCATCCTTCCAGGTGGCCTCGATCCAGAGCGGCATTTTGTCGTTGAGTTCACCCAGGCGCACGGAGATACGTCCACCCAGGTGCTCGACATCCGGCCCGGACGTGCGCCAAGGATGACCGTAGTTGTTAAACAGATAAAGCGTGTCGCCATCCCAGTGCAACGGGTTGTTCGAGTCGGCCTCGTGCAGCAGGCTGCGTTCGGGCACCTCGACCCCCGGCATCTGAATTAGCGAAGCCTCCCGGACGACAAATGAGGGGACATCCGAGGACGGCGCAGGACCGCCAGCGCCCTGCGCAAACGCCGCTACGGCTAACGCGGACGTGGTCCAGAAAGCCAGTTGCCACCGTTTGATGAAATGTTTCATCGTGGACAGGTTAGGTCGCTTCCGGGGGGAAAGTCAAGGTTTTTCTGGACGAACGGCGCCGGCGATGGGCCAGATGCATGGATACTATTTACTGACTATTGCCGTTTTCCACAGTGGAGCTGTCGCGCGACAGGGGACGCGTTGTACCGCGTTTGACCAGGCTGGTAGGGATGATTATTTCGGGTAATCGTTTGCCGGGGATCTTCAACTTGTCGATGGCCATCCTGGCGAGTTGCCGTCCCAAAGCAAACTTGTCGACGCGAACCGTGGTCAGCGGCGGAACCTTGAATTGCGCCTGGTCCTCATCGTGAAAGCCTACCAGGCTCACGTCGCCGGGCACAGTCAAGCCGTGCTTCTGGAGCGCATCCCATGCCCCATAGACGATGTCATCATATCCGGCAAAAACCGCAGTGACAGGACTAGCACTCTGCAGAATAAGCTCCATGCAGGCATACCCGTTTGCGTAGTAGTTCTCCGAAAGAGCGACCGTTTGTCCGCGAGGCTCAAGACCGGACTCGCGCATAGCCTGTGCGTAGCCGTCATATCGCACTTGATACCACGGCAGCGAACAATCCGCGATGTACCAGATGTCGCGGTGTCCCAATTGAATCAGGTACTTGGCAGCTTCGTATGAGCTACTGAAGTCATCCCAGCCGACGTGGTCGAAGGGTAGGCGCGGGCTCTTGCTGATGAACGTGTTCCGGAAAAGCACGTAGGGAACTCCGAGCTTCTCTAGGCTGTCGGTAAAGTTCTCGTAGTTGATGCCGGCCAGGATCAGACAGTCCGCTACGCCGTGGCTTTGCAGAACATTCGGCAGTTTGAGGTCCGCCCGCTTCGTCTCGCCTGAGTAGTTGTAACGCGCAAACATGACATAGTAACCCTCTTCGGCGCAGTACTCCTCAACACTCTGCAGCACATCGGAGTGGAAGGCATGAAGCAGCTTGCGGTTACTCTGAATGAAGGAAATGACGGGCGTGGAGTTCTGCACGAAGCTTCGCGCGCGGGCATTGGGCCGATAGTTCAGGTCCTTGATGGCCTTTTCGACGCGCTGGCGGAGTTGCGGATCGACATCGGCGTGCTCATTGATTACACGCGAGACGGTGCCAATGGCGACCTTTGCCCTTTTTGCAACGTCTTTGATCGTTACTGCCATCTCGCCTAATCCAGGACAATCAAGTCTTGTGAAACATTACACCAAAACTTTAACTGGCTTGAGGTCCAACGTCAAGTGATGGGCAGGGGTGGCGTCTAATCCTAATTTTGAGTGGTTTTCAAAACCGTAAGATGTGAGACGACTATTGACATCGGTGCGGCAGGCTGATATGTTCGGGCTATCTGGTGAACTGTTTCATGAAGCTAATTATCTATCCTGCCAGGTAGCTATTATGCCGGAGGCGACGATCATAGCCGATTACGGCGATCTTTGCGGTGAATGCCCGGTCTGGGATGCTGAGAGCGGCTCCGTCTATTGGATTGACTGCGTCGGCCTGAAGTTCCTGCAATACGATTGGCGTACGCGCGAGCACCACATCGTTAGGCAGAGCCTGCCTGTGAATGGCTTCCGCCGGAACCGTCTGGGTGGGTTCGTGATCACGAATAATGACGGTGTCTGGCTATGGCAAGGCACTGGTGAGCCACGGCTTGTCACTGCGGACGTAGAGGGCTCGCGCTGCCAGTTGAACGATTGTGCGGCTGACTCCGCAGGCCGTCTCATCGCCGGCTCCTATTTCTACAATCCTGTCGGAGAGTACCAGCTGGGCAGGCTGATCCAAGTCGGAACCGATGGCAAGGCCATCGTACTCGACGAGGGCTTCCACCTTTCCAATGGCCTGGGCTTCTCCCCAGATGAGCGAACACTGTACTTCGCGGATTCAGTCGCCCGGTTGATTTACGCGTACGACTATGACGTCGCCACCGGGTCCGCCCGTAACCGGCGCGTCCTCGTGCAGGTGCCCCGAGAGGAAGGCCTTCCTGACGGCTTGGCCGTAGACGCCGAGGGTTTCGTCTGGTCCGCACAATGGTACGGGAGCTGCGTCGTTCGATATGACCCGGACGGCAAATTAGAACGCCGCATCCAAACTCCTGCGAAGCAGACCTCTTCGCTCGCATTTGGAGGACCGGACCTGACGGATATTTTCATCACTTCGGCAGGGCAGTCAGAGCCGATGCCCATCATGCCGCCAGGATACGATCCTGCGGCCGGATACTTCGGAGGCGCGCTCTATCACATGAACCTGGGCATCCGCGGCCAGGTGCAGCAAATGGCGAACATGACTCCGCGCAGTTGAAGAGCTTCGTCCCATGCCTAATATCACCGAGTTGAAAAATATCGCTCGAGCAGCAGCGGACCTGCTAGTGGCCTATTCGTGGAAGCTGTGGTTCTGGGGGGATTCCATCGGGCTGGAGGGATTGCTCGATGCTGCCGAACTGACAGGGGATCAGAAATATCTCGGCTTCGTTCACGGTCTGTTTAAGGGCTGGCTGGCGCGCGAGGGCTACCGGAGCGAGTTCGACTATACCGCGCCGGGCGTGGCGCTACTCCGAATGTATGAACTGTCCGGCGATTCCACCCTTCTGGATGCCGCCACACGTCACGCCGAGTACCTCGCTGCGTTCCGCAAGACGCACGGCGGCGCCTATGTTCGCTATGAAAACGCAGCTATTGAGTTCCCGCCCGAGTTGCCCCCCGATCACCCTGATTTTCACCTGGTCGCTCGCGCCGCCGGCCAAGTGCAGAGCGGCGGACCCTGTGTTTTCGTGGATTCGGTTCATTTTGACGGGCCTTTCTTCGCCAAGCTGTATCAAGTGACCAGGGAGGACAAATACAGGCGCCTGGCGCTCGACAACATCGTGCCTCAAGTAGACCTGCTGTACGATCCGGACGACCGCCTCTTCCATCATTTCTGGATCGAGAGCGCCGGCACCCGCAACGGCGTCGCCTGGGGCCGGGGTAACGGCTGGGGACTCCTCGGCGTCGTCGAGACACTGGAGTATGTCCCGCCGGGCGAGCTCGCCGGAACATGCCTGGTCGAGGTGCTGCGGGCCGTTGCCGAACGCCTGAGTGATTTGCAGGACTCCGGCGGCGGTTGGCACACCGTGCTCAACGATGCTGAGTCGTACATCGAAACTTCAATCGCCGCCTTTGTCGTGGACGTATTCGCGCGCGCGATCGAGCGGTCGTGGCTCAAGCCGGAGATATACTTTCCCGTGATCGAGTCTGCGAAGGATTTCCTGCTGCGCCACGTGCGGCCCGATGGCCTGCTCGAAGGCGTCTCCTATGAGACGTTCCCCAGCACGCGGGTCGAGCATTACCGCTGCATGCCGCGCGGCGGTATGGTGCCGTGGGGCCAGGGTCCCCTGCTGACGGCGCTAAACTCGTACGTCCGGTTACTCGACTTCATGAGAGGGAACGAGCCCCCCGTCGGAAAGGACCGACCGGCATGCGCCTTGACGACAGAGTCGCGTTAGTAACCGGAGCCGCCATGGGCATCGGCGCCGGGATTGCACAGCGATTTTCCGAAGCCGGTGCAACGGTGGTTGTTTTCGATATCAATGGCGAACGAGCGGCCGGAACCGCAAAGGCACTGGCGCCTGGGCGGGCGAAGGCGATTACCGGCGACGTGTCGTCCGAAGCGGACGTCCGTTCCGCCGTTGACGAGACCGTCAGAGAATTCGGATCACTGGATGTACTCGTAAACAATGCTGGAATCGAGGTGCCGGGCCAAGTCGTTGATCTCACTTCTGCGGATTGGGATCGTCAGTTAGGCGTCAATCTGAAGGGTGCGTTCTTCTTCTCGAAATACACGATCCCCCACATGCGCGCGCGGAAGCAGGGTGTAATCATCAACATTTCTTCCGTCCACGCATTTGTCTCGTACGCGGGCAACGCCGCCTACGATGCCTCCAAGGCCGGCCTGATCGGGCTGACGCGCGCGCTGGCCCTCGACCACGGAAGCGATGGCATTCGTGTGAACGCCATCTGTCCAGGCTACATTGATACGCCACTCATGGACGCGTGGCTGGCCACTCTTCCAGATCCCGAAGCCACCACGCGCCAGGTACTCAGTTTCCACCCGCTGGGCCGCATCGGCACACCGCACGATGTGGCCGAGGCTGCCCTTTTCCTGGCCTCGGACGCCGCTTCGTTCATCTCGGGCACGTACTTAGTCGTCGACGGCGCCATGACGGCATCAGGCCACTAGGAACCATGCGAGTCTCGCCCCGCACTGCCGCCGACACTGGCCTGCTAGTCCTGGTCAATGCCATGTGGGCAGCTCAGTACCCGGCGTACAAGACCGCCACGGCGCAAATCGGCCCCGTCACCCTGAGTGTCTGGACGTTTCTGATTGCCTCTGTGGTACTGGCGCCATTTCTCCTGCGGGAGCACCGTGCCGCAGCAAAGGCCCCCTCTCGGGCCCCGCTTTCAGTGGGCGCGACTTGGGGTAATTTTCTACTGCTGGCGTTGCTCGGCCTGGTGCCAGCATCCGTCGTGCTGGCGTGGGGAACGGCTCTTTCCACCGCTTCGAACGCCGCTCTGCTATACCTCACGGTGCCCATCCTCACGGCCGTGCTCGCCATCGGGATCGTCGGCGAGAGGATGAGCCCGGTACGCTGGGCTAGCCTGGCGCTGTCACTCGTCGGAGTGCTCATCATCTCCGGCTTTGATTGGCGACATGCCGATTTCCGAAGCACTAGGTTCTTCGCTGGTAACCTGTTGGTTCTGGTGGCGTGTGCCGCCAGCGCCTTCTACAACGTGTACTCGAAGAAGCTGCTGCGCCGGTTCACGCCGCTCGAGGTGCTGGTCTTCGGATACTTGCTGACGGCCGCTCTTAGCCTGCCCCTGGTACCCTCGATCGAGCCATTCTCTCTGACCTCCGTCCGCGCCTACACGACCGCAACTTGGACCGCCGTGCTGGTATTGAGCGTCTTCAGTTGGGGCCTGGCCATGGTGCTATGGATGTATCTGCTGAAGCGCCTGGACGTCAGCCAGGCTTCGGTTTCCATCTACCTGTTGCCGTTCCTGGGCGTGCTTCTCTCAGCCATCACGCTGAACGAAAAAATCACCAAGACCATGGTGGTCGGCGGACTGGTCACGCTGGCTGGAACAATTCTCATTACTTCCGCCGAGTCTGCTACTGGGGCGGAGCCCGTGGAGTCCTCACCGTGAAGATTACGAAGATTGAATGCCTTGAACTGCGCGCGCCACAAGCGAACGCCGCCGATTGTGACGGCGCCGTCGATACAGCCGTCGTCCGCGTAACCGCCGACAACGGAGTCTACGGCCTCGGCGAAACCGACGCGCCCCCGAACGCCATCGCAGCTCTGCTCGAAACTCCCTCGGCGCACATCTGGAGCATGAGCATTCGTGACCTGCTGTTGGGCGAAAACCCAATCGAGGTCGAGCGGTTGTGGGACAAGGTGTATGAAGGCACCATCTACCACGCGCGACGCGGTCTAGGCATCATGCTGATGTCCGCTATCGATAACGCGCTGCACGACCTTCGCGGCAAGCTGCTGGGCGTTCCGGTTTACCAGTTGCTCGGTGGCGCGGTCAGGGATCGCGTGACGCCCTACCTGACGTTGTTCCCGAGCATGCCGCAGGGCCGCTCGTGGCCGGAGATGAAGAACGCCTGCGTCGCCCTGATGAAACAGGCGGTTGCGGCCGGCTACCGTGCGGTCAAAATGGAAATGTTGTTCTACGACCTGGTGAGCGACCGTGAAATGGTGAAGTTCATCCATGAATGCCGCGATATCATCGGCGAAGAGCGCGAGTTCATGATAGATGTGGGCTACCGCTGGAAGAACTCAAACGACGCGCTCTGGGTGCTGCGGAATGTCGAGGATGCGAAACTGTTGTTTGTTGAAACCCCGGTACACACCGACGACATCGACGGCTTGGCACGTCTGGCGGACGGGACCACCACACCCGTGGCAGTCGGTGAGTTCTTGCAGACCCGCCACGAGTTTCGCGAACTGATGGACCGGGGACATTGCGACGTCATCCAGCCCGACCTCGGGCGAGTCGGGGGTCTCACTGAAGCCATGCGGTGCGCTGCCATGGCTGCCGAGCGCGGCATCCGTTGCATTCCGCACGCCTGGAAGACCGGCCTAACAGTTGCGGCGACACGGCAGTTCGCGGCCGCCGTGACGAACTGCCCCCACACCGAATTCTTCCATCACGATTTCTTCCCGTCCTTCCTGCGCTCAAAGCTCGCCGGGCCCGAACCCGAGTTGCGCGATGGTCAGTGGACGCTTCCGGAGGTCCCCGGCCTTGGCGTAGACCTAAACCAGGATGTGGTTAAGCAGTGCTTGGTCCGGCCGCCAACCGTGATTCAATAGCGCGATCATGCCAGAGTGTTCATTTCGCGAGCATGTCATTGGCCGCGGCTTCCGTGCACTGACCATCGAAAACCAGTTTGTCTCCATCACGCTGCTCCCGGATAAAGGGGCCGACATCTATTCGCTGCGTTACAAGCCGCGCAATATCGATGTTCTCTGGAAATCACCGTGGGGCTTGAAGCCACCGGGGGCCGGTGTGCCATCATTTGGCGCGAGCACTGAGACGGCATGGCTCGAGAACTACGAAGGTGGCTGGCAGGAGATCTTCCCAAATGGCGGCGACGCTTGCGTCTACAAAGGTGCCGCCTTGAATTTTCACGGTGAAGCATCGACCTTGCCGTGGGATTACACCGTCCGCCAGAACAGCGCGTCAGTCGTTACTGTCGATTTCTCTGTCCGGCTGTACCGCAGCCCGTTCTTCTTGCGCCGCACCGTCACCGTTGAGAGTTCTCTTCGAGCGGTGCTCCTGGAAGAGGTCATCGAAAACCAGGGCGAAGAGGATCTGCACTTCATGTGGGGCCACCATCCCGCTTTCGGGGCGCCTTTTCTGGATGGCGGATGCCGGCTGTACGTGCCCGCACGCAAGTTTCTGGCACATGATGTCGAGATCAGCGCCAACAGCCGCATTGCGCCTTCTGTTTCGGGAACTTGGCCCGTGCTGACCGGAAAAGACGGCCGGCCGGTGGACCTCAGCACAGTGCCGCCGGCCAGCGAACGTGTCACTGAGTTCGGCTATCTCTGCGACCTGGAGGAAGGCTGGTACGGTCTAGTTAACCCGGTGCTGGGATTTGGGGTGGGCATGGCCTGGAGCAAACTGGTCTTTCCTTACCTCTGGTTCTGGCAGGAGCTTCGCGGCAGCTTCGGCTATCCGTGGTATGGGAGCTGTTATGTCATGGCCGTTGAGCCGTTCAACAGCATACCGGGTAGCGGGCTCACAAGGGCAATTGAGAGCGGCACTGCGCCAATTCTGCGCGTTGGTGGCAAACTCGAAGCGCGGCTGTCTGCCGTGTTCTTTGATGCCGGCGAACCTCAATCCATCTCGACGGATGGGGTTGCCAGGGTGCGAAGTGCTTGATGACGGCTCAGAACGGCTAGCGAGCCCGGATGATCGAATAGGGCACAACGCGCACAGGCCCCAGCAGACCGGAAGGCAGTGGGACGGGTATTGTGGTTTTCTCTTGCGGCAGTTGGAATCGCAGCGGTTCGAGTCCAGCGTAATCCGGTGTAGGCGCGCCGAGGATCTTGTTGATCAGCAGGTTCGTTACGTCGATAGAAATGGCATTCCGTCCCGCCTTCGCCCACTTTGTGATGTCGATGCGATACGGGAGCTTCCAACAGACTCCGGCTGGATTTCCGTTAATCGACACTCCGGCGATTTCGCGCACTTTGCCAAGGTCAAGCCACAGACCGCGGGACGGCCCGAAGGCCTCTGTCGGCAGATCGACTTCTGTCCGATAATTTCCGCACCCGGAATAGAAGCTGTGCCCCGGGACCTCCGTCCAGGATTTGAGGACGTCCAGGCTAGAGTCGTCGTCTCCGATGCGCAGCGTCCATCGTCTATTGAGCACGATAGGTGTGACAGGCATAGTCACGTTCCGTTTCACGCGACCGTTTGCGGTTTCGACAAAGTACCGACCCGGCTCCGACACCCGTGCGATCCAGGAACGCCGTGCGGTGTCGAAGTCGAGGTTCTCGACCGGAACGTTGGTGGCGTGGATAGGAGTAGTGACTTCTGCGCTGTCAAAAACCACAAGAATCGAACCATATGGTTCGAGGTGAACACTTACTTCTATTCCGTGCCGAGTCTTTCGGAACAGCGGCACATCGCTAATCGTGCCGGACATGGCATCCCAGAACCGCGGGGCTGCTTTTCCGTCGCGGAAAATGGGTTTCAGCGTTTTGCTAGTGGCCGATGTGTTCGCGAGAAAATAGATGTCGAGTTCGCCCTGGCCGCGATGCACGAACGCCACATCGGCATCGGGCCGTTCAAAGTGGACTTCAGGGTCGAGCGAGGCGAGCACCCGGCCCAGTTCATCGGTATCGTCCGGCACGTAGATCGCAATTCCACGTCCATAAGCATTTCTTCGTGTTTGGTTGCTCGGACCGCCGCCAAAGAGTTCTGCAATGAGACGTTGGACCCGAGAGTAGTTCGCGTCATGGTCCTTCAACCCATATGCCGCATCGGGCAATCTCCGCGTCGCAATCAGCACCCCACCCGAACGGCAGAAAGCCGCGAGACGCTCCAGGATTGGCAGCGAGATGCCGCGCAGATCGGGCAGAACCACAATGCGGTAGGAGACGTCGCCAACCTCCAGCCGCCCGGCAGAGGTCTTCAAGCCTGGCTGCAGGATACTGCGATCAAAGCCATCAAACGAGTAACCGGCGGTCATGATTGTCTTCAGCACGGCCGACTCTGCCTGGTACGCAGAAGGAAGCCCAAATTCCTGGACCGGCTTGTCGTCGGACAGCCGGAATTTGCTAGACATATACAGATCC
This sequence comes from Bryobacteraceae bacterium, assembly GCA_035297145.1. Lineage (GTDB taxonomy): Bacteria > Acidobacteriota > Terriglobia > Bryobacterales > Bryobacteraceae > QHXW01. The sequence continues at coordinate 34,542 of DATGZN010000082.1, read as the reverse complement.
ATGCCATCGCCGACCGCCTGCTTCGCCATCACATCGTCCTCAGGCAAGTACACAGCCACGTCTACGCGCGGCGTCCCCAGGCTCAGTGCGTAGCTGGTGCGGCGCACGTAGTCGGCGAGAAGGTGGAAGTACGGCCACCAGGGGTTGTTGTCATTCAACATGATCGAGGCGTAGTAGCCCCAGCCTGGTACCCCCACCGCCGGCGGCGAATATCCGTAACCGTGCGCGACCAGCCGGTTGATGCCGCAAACGAACTGCAGATCGGAGCCGAGCTTTATGTCCTGAAGGGTCGAAACATAGCGCGGGAATCGCAACCACGTATATGCCTCGGCCGATACCACGCGCTTCCCATATTGGTGGGCCGCGGAACTCGCCCACCGCGAAGCCACGAACGTTTTCCAGTCATAACTTTCTCCCATGGGGTAGTCGATGTCGGCATAACTGGTCATGTCCACAGGAGGGGTCCCGTAGGATTCCGATTGCAGCATGACTCCATGCCGCGCACACCAATCGTGAAGCGGGTGGACGTAGTTGTCCAACGCCAGTTCGCTGACGGTACGCCAGAAATCGTATCGGACATCTGCGGTCCGGGGCCCAGCGTCGACTACGAGCGCCGGCAGGTAATGCTTCAAATCGTAGCCGCGGCGCTTCGAGAATTCCGACAGAAAGCCAAGCGTCCATTCCTCGTTGAACACCTCGAGGCTATCCGAATGCAAGGCTCCGAGATTGCGTGCGCCCGCAGTGGCCACCAGCCTATCCGCGACATCGTCCAGAAACCAGTTGAGCGCATGGGCGTTCAGGTGGTCCAGAACGAGACCATCTGCTCCGAGCGATGGGCGTTTGACTCGCATGCCCGTCGGACTGTCGATGAAGACCATCAACAGACGCTCGCCAGACAATGGAACATTCGCACCGCGAGACACCTGTTCTGTGACGTCGACCGCCGTATCCACATTTACGACGCTCTTGTTGCCGTCGATCAGCAGCGCCACCTCCAGCTTCTCATCTGGCTTCAGGACCGGAAGACGCCCAGAGCCGCCGGGCGGCGACTCGACCGTTTCGATCCGGAGCCGCCGCGCCCCAAGTTCCGGTGTGACCTTCGGCCCTCCGAATGGCCATCCCGTACCAATTACCAAGTCCGCCCGGAGGTCGAGTTCCCTGGCCTTGTTCACGGCGTGTCCCAGGACCTCGAGGAACTCCGGAGAGAGATATCGCAGGTTCTTGATACCGAGCTGCGGGTTGTCCACGCTAATCGGGTACACCGGAAAAATGAGAACCGACCCAATCCCCGCGCGATGCATCACGTCGAGTTCGCGATCTACTTCCACTTTCGTTACGGCGGGACCGAACCACCACCAATACACGCCCATTCCGTGGCTGGGTGCTGGATCGCGGAACTCATCCGCCCAGTTGGAGGCTCTGAGTGCCGGCATCAAACATGTCGCCAACAGCAGGCAAGTGGTCCGGAAAGTCATGCTGGAAAATATCGGAGACATGTAGAAATCAGTTGTTGAGAGAACGAGTCTTTATAGCAAGCGCCACGCCAATGGAGGGTCGAGTGTCCAAGCCGAGCGAATCCGCCTTTTTCCGGATGCGAGTCAATAGGCGAGATTTGTGCCGCATGCTCGCAGGCGTTCCGCTGTTGCAGGTCGCCTCTGCCCAATCCGGAACCTTCAGATTTGCGCGCCGGGAGGGCGGGGTTCTGGAGTGGACGATCGGCAACGAGTCCTTCGCGCAAACGCTTAGCCTTGGCCGGGGCAGTCTGTTCTGTGCTGCGCTCCGAGATCTCCGAACGAACCGTGAGTGGATTCACCCGTCGGAGACGTCGGATGAGTTTCTGGTCGCACTGGGTGGGTCCATAACGGTCACGGGCAAAACTGGATGGACATACGTATCGCATCGCCAGGACAAGGCCGGAGTTGACTGGCATGAGCTGGCAATCACAGTCCGGTCCGCTGAGCATGGTCTCAGAGTCACGAGGTTCTATCGGTGGCATAACGTGCTGCCGATCGTTCGCCAGTGGACGGAGATCGAAAACGAGTCGCAGGCGCGGCGCGAGATCACTCAGATCGACACGTTTCGGCTGCGTGTCGATCCCATGCCTGAGCCACTTGAGCTGCGCTGGATGAACAACTTCGGCCGCGCAATGGTGCCTAACCCGGGTGACCCGATCCACTACCGCAGCATCGACGACAATGTGGACCAGCTTGTCCACACCGGCCCATACTCGCCGGATTGCGCCTGGTTCAGTTTGAGTGCGCCGGCGTTGAATGAAGGTCTGGTGGGCGGGTGGGAGTGGTCGGGCCCGATGGCCGTTGGGTTTGGCGGCTCTGAGGACCCGTGCCTCATCCATGGCGGGCTGGACCCGATGGGCATGCGCGAGCCGCTGGTGCCAGACGGCGCTATGAAGTCGCCGGTCGGTTGGTACGGCTTCTTTCAAGGCGACCAGGATGAAGCGGCAGCACTTTGCCACGAACTTGTGCGGCACTCGCTCGGACCAAAGCTGCCGGCGACCAACTTTCCATGGGTAGGATACTGCACGTGGGCGACTGCAATCGACGAAGCCAGGAATCCGTTTAACGAGCCTGGTACGCACCCGTGGTTTCCGACCGAGAAGAATGTTCTGTCGCAGGTTCAAGCTGCGGCGGAACTCGGTTGTGAGCTGTTCCTTTGGGACTACGGTTGGTTTCCACGCGTCGGCGACTGGTGGTTCGATGCGTCTCGGTTTCCGCAAGGACCGAAGCCGGTGGCCCGAGCTGTGCATGAACGCGGCATGAAACTGGGCCTCTGGTTCGGCTTCGGCAACGCCACGAATGAATCGCGCGTGGTCCGGGAACATCCGGACTGGCTGGCCGAGTATAACCACAAACCGATTCCCGACGATTTCTTTATCCGGACTGGTGCATCGACCTGGAAGACCAGGATCCTCTGCCTCGCCCACAGGCCTGCCCGCGAGTGGGTGAAGGAACAGCTTGCGAGGACCATCGAAGCAGCCGAACTGGATTGGCTCAAACACGACTTCGACTTGATCACTATTTGCCAGTCCCGGCACCATACACATACGCCAGGAGACGGCCGCATCGCTGCCTGCGAAGGCTTCTACGAGATCATGGATTTCGTGCGGTCGCGGTACTCGAACCTGGTTTGCGAGCACTGGATGAACGACAGCGCCACACCTGACTTCGGCGTCTTGCAGCGGCACCACGTACAGTTGATCGGCGATGCGTACCAGGCGTTCTCCTTGCGGCAGATGGTTTATGGACATTGCCAAATGTTCCCGCTGGACAGGCAGCACCGCTATCTGCGCCTGGAAGACTCCGAAGGCGATCTGACCAACTCGCTTCAAAGTTCGATGCTCGGTGGGCCCTGGACGTTGCTGAGCGACCCGCGTCTGCTCGACCCTCAGCGAAAAGTGATCTTGAACCGCGAGATCGGAGTCTACAAGCGCTTCAGACATTTGTTTGCCACCGCGAAAGTCTATCGCCTCGTCGGGCGGCCTCATCCACGCGGATGGGATGCTACACAACTGTGGGACGAAGCGCGCGGCGAAGGAATCGTTTACGCCTTCCGCAGCCACCACCCATCGCCTCGTTACTGGATCGTGTTAAAGGGACTCACCCACCAGGCAAAATATCAGGCAGAGTTCATCCGGGCGGCGCGCACGGTCGAAGCCGCGGGAAGCACCCTCCTTGCGGAAGGCTTGCGAGTGGACCTTCCAGACCCCGGAACTTGCGAGCTCATCAGCCTGCGCCGCGCCTGATCGTGGCGCCTCGTCAGAACATGAACCTCAACCCGAACTGCATGGCGCGCGGATCGGTTTGCACGTTGGTAATCTTTCCAAATTGGCAGCCAAACTGGTGAATCAGATCCGTCGCTCCGTCGGCATTCGGCGGCAAACACCACGCCGTGTTCGGTATGCCCAGATTCTGGTGATTCAGAGTGTTTAGCGCATCGTAACGAAACGTGAGGCTCCGTGATTCCTTGATCTTCCATTCCTTGGAGAGCGATGCGTCCAGGTTCCAGAAACCGGGCGCGCGTCCGGAAGGCGGCCGGAGGCCGGAGTTGCCGTATACCCAATAACTATCGACGGCATCGGGATTGAACGACGCGCCGTTTGGATACACACCGTTTGCGAGCGCGTAGTTGAGTGCAGGGTCCAGTCCCCAAGTTGGCTGAAGAGCGGCCGGGTTAAACCACTGGTCTTCGCGTTGGGCCTTGGTTTTACTGCCGCGGCCCGCGCTGAGATCGCCTACGGCATTGCAGTATTTGCTGTAGACGCCGTTGTACGGGCAGGTGAAGGCCAAGGGAACTCCGCTCTGAAAATTCCAGTTCTGCGAGATTTTCCAGCCGCCGAAGGCTTTCTCCGCAAAGCCGTGTCCGGAAAGCAATGGCTTACCTTTCCCGAATGGCAACTCGTACGTGGCTGCAAGGTTGAGGACATGCGGTGTGTCGTCGGGCGCCAATGCATCATAGCGTTTCCGGTTGTCGTAGTCGTCGGCGTTGGTATGCGTCGCACCGTCGGCTGAGCCGCCGCCCGCCGCGCCCGGGACCCACGCGATACGGCCCACACCTTTAGTGCCGCCCGAAGTCGGCCCCAGCGTATTGGCCACCAGCGCGCCCAGGCCCTCGCTCACCATGTTCTTCGAATACGTGTACGCCGCGATAAAGTTCAGGCCGTTGGAGTAGCGCTTCTGAACGCGGAGTTGTGCAGAGTTGTACCGGTTGTAGCCGTCTGGAGCCATCATGGCCGCAATTCCCGAGTATTGCGGATGGGGTTGGAACGCGTACCAGCCCGAGCACATGGCCTTGTTGGTCGTCGGATCAACGCTGCATCCGTAGCCGGGTGCGAGAGTAGCAATGGCGGGGTCCAGCGGGTAGTTAAGGTTAATCTTGCTTCGCAGCGATTCCAATATGCTGGTGGGTACGTTGTTCAGCGCCCGAACTTCGTCTCCCGCCAAATGCAGGCCGTGAGTGCCCACATAGCCGGCGTTGATCACCAAATTGCCGGGCAATTCGCGCTGGATGAAGAAGCTCCACGTCTCGACGTAGGCATCCTTGGGCGGCTTCAGAAAGGTCGCTACCCAAGTGCCGATGTCCTGAGCATCTGTTTTCGCATTAGCGGCGAGATTCGGTAGCTGCAATGTTGGCGCGGGTTGGCCTAAGACAAAACTCGGCGTCAGGCCATTGGGGTAAGGGTCGGTGGTCGGGACGCTGACCGGGACCCAGTTGCCCGCCGAACTGAAGGCACCGTTGTCCTGCCCGAACACTGCCGAACCGCTGTTGCTGTACACTATGCCAAACGCACCTCGAATGACAGTCTTTGGCATGGGCGACCAAGCGAACCCAAAGCGCGGCCCCAAGTCACCCTTGTTAGCGGGGTATAAATCACGGCCCGGGTGATTCGGCGTACCCATGTAGTCCAGCGCGCCCATATATGCGGGAATTTCCGGGTTCGGCTCGTTGAAGTTCATTTCCGCCAACATATTGTGCCGCTCGCGGATCCATCCGTAAACGTCCCACCGAAGCCCATAGCTCAGTGTGAGATTATGCCGAATGCGGAATTCGTCCTGCGCAAAAAGCGAATAATCATCATTGGTTTGCCAGGGGTCAGCCTGCACGGCGGTGTTGGGCTGACCCTTATCCACCCACCCGAGAAGGAAGGTTGCCAAGCCGCTTCCACCCAGCCCGGAAACCGGATCGTTGGTCGCGTCGGGCTGGAACGACAGGTTGTAGCCCAATGCCGACTTGTTGAACAGATCGTTCCGGCGAAACGCGAATCCCCCTTTGATGGTGTGCTTTCCCGATACCTTGGTGATGTTATCGGAAAAAGTGTACGCCTGCTGGCCCATGGATACGCTCGACTGATACGGCTGCGGGCCCCACGATAAGCTGTCGACCGAGATCGTGGGCACGGATTGCAGGGGATCGAACAGCCAGAAGTTCATGCCTTGCACTGCCTTCTTGACGGCCGAGTTGCCGGTCACGCTGTCGGGGTTGGGCAGAGCAATGAGCGGCTGCCGCCCAAACGATACACGCGCCTCGTTGACCAGCGTCGGCGTGATCGAGGATGTCAATCCCAGAATGGCAAGCTGGTTGCGAGCTTGAAAGGGCTGTGCTCCCATCACGCCCGTCTGCAACTGCGCGGTTGGGCCGTCCCAGGGATAGCGGAAGTTCTCGTAATGGCTGGGGTTATAGAGCCAGTCCACGAACAGGGCGTGCTTGTCAGAAATCCGGTGGTCGATCTTGACTGACACGTTGTGCGTCGTCATCCCGCTGCCAACGGCGCCGATGTAGTTGTTGCACGTGATGCCGCATCCACCTGGGCCTTGCTGCAGCGGATCGACAAAGTTCGGATTTGGGATCGAGCTCAAATAGAACTTCGCCAGAGGATTGATTCTGCTGGCCGGAATGACCGGGGTGGGAAAAGCCTGGCGATGTTGATAACCGTTGGCATCCGGAGCGGTGGTCGTCCAGGGGTCGTAGAGGCAATTGCTGGCGCCGGCGGCCGGATTACACACCGCCGCGAAGGCCGGGTCACCACGAAAATCGCCATTTTTCTCAGCCGGCAGCGGAACGGTTAAGATGCGGTTGACATTTTCGTGCAGGATAGAAACATCCTCGGAAACGAAAAAGAACGTGCGGTTGCGACCGTTATAGACCTTCGGAATGTAGACTGGACCGCCAAACGTACCGCCGGGAGCATTGTAGTTGATGCGCGGTTGGAGAAATGGATTCCCATTCTGGTCGCGCCGCGCAAACGGGTTCGTGGCGCTGAAGAACGAGTTCCGGGTGTACGAATACAGGCTGCCATGCAGCTGGTTCGTGCCGGATTTCAGCACCACGTTGACCACCGCGCCGCTCGTGCGCCCGTACTCAGCGGCTAGACCGTTGCTGACCAGGTTGAATTCGGATACGGCGTCAGGTGACGGGTTGACTACGGAGCTCTCCGCGCCGACCGTGGCATTCAGCGAGCCTTCAAGATACCAGCCATTAGCGCCCGCCTGGCTTCCGTTCACACTGATGCTCGATCCGACCAGGTGCATTGGGTCCGGAAAACCGCCGAACTGGCTATTAAAACCGAAAACAGCCCCAGAGGGACCACTGGACTGAATCACACCGGGGATGAGCTGCACCAGCGTCTGAATGTCCCGTCCCTGGATCGGCAGATCCTCGATATAGCGTGTTTCGATCGCCGTTGTGAAATTCGAAGGGGAGCGGTCAACCAGCGGCGCTTCTGCTGTCACCTGGACGCTCTGAGCCGCTTCGCCAACCTTCAGCTCCGCATCCGCCACGGCGGTGGTGCCGGCGGCCACGGCCACGCCTGAGATCTCGAGCGTGGCGAAGCCCGCGTACTTCATTCGCACTAGATACTTCCCAGGAACCAGTTCCGTCGCCAAGTAAAACCCGGCGGAGTTGGTTATCAGGTTCTGCTCAACGCCCGTATCCACGTTCTTTACTAGAACCTGCACGCCTGGGATCAACGCTCCCTGTGGATCGGTCACCGTCCCCTGGATCGTGCCTCGGTCCGGCGAGGCCGAAAGGCGAGTGAAGAAGGCGCATAGAACCAGTAAAGTGACGAGTAATGTAAACACACGGGGCTGTCGCATGGGCTGACCTCCTTTGGCTTGGTTCAACTATATGCAGGCCGGCAAACGCTGTCAAGTGAAAAACTTCATGAAACGTTCATGGAAGAGGCCACAAGGCTGCCGGGGGGAATAGATTGTGCTTTTGGCGCCGCCTAGCGGGCTCTCGTGGTTAGGTCCTGAAGAGAGGGATAGGCTTTCGCGGCGCCAGGTTGTACGGCTTGCGATCGCCTCCGGTCCGTCCGGGCACTGCTCGATCGGAGCAGGTAGCCCATGCTCCTTCAGGAGACGGTAGCTCCCATCGTCGGCGGCGCTTTCCGGGCTTTCCGGCGTTCCCCCAAAATGGTTCCACATGTATCTGGACCAGCGTTCCTGGTGGTGACACTGGGGGCGCTCACCCACTGCGATGACGCCTCCCCGAGTCGCACGCCGCACGAGCCATAATGCTTTTGCTTGTGAGGCCCTTACGTCGGCGCCCGATCTCACTTCATGAAGTGTTTCACGGATAACAAGTCTGGCGTTGAACGCAGCCGCAGATGTCATGGAGGACCCACTGGTTGGTTGATGTGCCGCAATGGCGAGCCGGGCGTCCGCATTGTCATGGCTAATGCTCATTTTTGTGGCCCGCCCGAATAGACGTGGCATAGGCCGTTGTGCGGCTCACTTTTTCATCCCCGTTTGGACTTAAGACTTCAGCTGGGAATAAAAGCCGGGTACCTCGATTTGATCCAGCTTGGCATGGACGTCGGTCGCAGGCACAAGATAGCGCATCGTCGTTTCCAGTGACTTGTGACCCATCCAGTGTTGCACCGTTCGCACATCAAACCCGGCTCGCAGCATTCGCGTAGCGTAGGTGGAGCGAAACGTCTTCAGATCGAACTTGTCAGAATCCAGTCCCGCCCTGTGTGCCACAGCCTTGCAGCGGTCCAGCATGTGCTGGTTCCGGTTTCCTGTGGGAGACGGAAACACAAATCGAGAGTTGTCCTTCTTTCTGTGGCCCTTCAGGATTTCGATCAGGTGCGCTGTGACGGGAACTTCTCGCTCTTCCCAGCGCTTCGCGTAGAACCCTAGTTCAGGCTTAGCTGTGACACGAATCGTGTGCAAATCGAGATTGAGGTCGCTCCACCACAAGTACATCACCTCCTGCTCGCGAAACCCGGTGAGCAGGAACGTGTAGAAGAGCGCACGTTCGAAATCGTCGCAGGCTTTTAAAAACTTATCGAGATCCTCCTGGCGGTACTCCTTCGGCAGCGTCGTGATGGATTCCGGCAGATCCAGCAGTGGCGTGATGCCTCCGCGTCCATGTCGCTTGAAGAACTGGGCGATGATGATCGTGTTGTGCAGGACGGTGTTGGCGGACAGGCCGACATCGCGCTTCAGGTACACGATGTAATCGTTCAGGTCGGCAATCGGAATCGTTTCTACCGACGATCCTTCAAAGCGCTTCGCGAATCGTCGGAGGACGGCCTGATATTTCCGGTACGTATTCGGTTTTTTCAGGGTCTCGATATTTTCCAGGTACTGTGTGACTGCCACGGCGACGGGTAACGACGGAGGCGTTGCTGGAGCTGGTCCGTAACCTGGAACACCCAGTTTGCGGCCTTCCAATTCGTGCCGCTTGCGGCGCTGGGCTTCGAGAGCTTCCGCTGCGGTTACGCCGGCCGCTCCCCGCCGCCTTTTGCCGTTTTCATACCATTCGACGAAATAGCGGCCATCGGGAAGCGCGGTCCAGTCGTAGCCACCGGTCGGCTTCCGCGGGATAGAGCGGAGTATCCAGTGGCCTTCTGTATTGATCTTTTTCAGGATGTTGATGCGCGCCATGGTGCCTGCCGTGTGCTCTGATTTTACTCGGGACAGCGGACACCATTCAAGACACCACGACCGCAATTCGTTTCAGTTCAATGGGGAAAAAGAAGCTGGCATTCTACCACTGAATTACTCCCGCCCTTCGGCTATTCCTGCACTTAGCTCATTCCCAACGGCTTACATTCCTAATCTGCTGTCTATCCAGTCTATAAAGTCTACCGAATACACCCTCTTCAGACCCCAAAACAGACAGTAAATTAGACAGTGCGACAGCCTGAGAATGTTGGGAAATGTCGCACGGCTGGAGTATATCATACTGTCTATCCGCCCTACCCGTACTGTCTATGGCGGACCCACCCCATCACTTCCGGGGAATCCGGCTGCCCGGCTTGTGCTGCCGTTCCGCCATCCAATTCATGATTTCCGATTTCAGGAAGCGCACGTTGGACTGAATTTTGACGTACGGCAAAAGACCGCGCTGCACGTAGCTGTAGATGGTCTTTACGTCAATCCGCAGGAGCTCCTCGACTTCCCTCGCGGTCAGGAGCTCGGTTGAATCGGGAGCCGGCCGCACCGGGGCGGCCTGAACTTCCAGGCTCTCGATGAAGGAGAACGCCTCCTCCGGACTTAAAAATCGAAGCCGTTTGTATTGCGCCGTGCTCAATGCTCCGACGAGCGCCTGCCGGGCAGCCGTGAGCACCTTCTTCTCTGAAGAGATTAGGATCACGTCTTCAAACCCCGCCGCCAGGCATTTCTGAACGTTCCCAACTTCGTGTTCCGCATCGGTCGTCACCGAGACCCCGCAAGCTATCAGGCGGCTCCCCTTTTCCAGAGCCACATCTACCGACCCCAAACCATCGAGGATCGGTTTCTCAATGGTCACAAGGTACCCCCGGTTTTCGCCCCAACGCTTGATGAGTTGCTGAAGATATTTGTGATGTTCACCGCCGCGGCCGGCGGTCTTCGGATCAACCGTTGCCACGTCACCGTCAGAACTCCCCGCAAGTTTCTGGGCGGTCAGCGGAACCTCCATTCGAATCCTCGTTTTGGCCTTACGCGCCCCAGGCTCCCTATCCTGAGTGGCATGGCTTGCCATGATGAGCGTCTCCACCTCCTCACGCCTTGTCGCGTATCGCTCACGCGAAGAGGCCACGATCCGCTCGCGGCGGCCCGCGCCGACGGATGGATCAACAGGAGGGAGCGGTACGGTTTTCAAATTGAAATCATATTCCGCGCGTTCCACCCGCACGATCGCCTCACCGACGCCGAGGTTCTGGAGGTCCTTCGCTTTGAAATACGAGAATCGGTCCTCGAGTTTTTTGGCGTCGAAATCGCCGAGCCGGAAGCAGACGCGGGTGTAGGGATTCGAAATCACGGCGGAGGCGACACCGCCGTCCCGGTCGGAAAGCTGATGCAGTTCTTGGTGGGCGAGAACGAGCCCAAGATTGTATTTCCGGGCGCCCGACAAGATCGCCGCGAGCGAAGGCGAAGCGGAGGCGGGCCATGCTGGAGAGCAACCCGCCAAGGAATAGCCAGCCGGAAACTCATCCAGACGATGAGCGGGGGTGTTGCACGGCGATCTTCTGAATCGCGTCGCGTAGCTCCATGTCCCGGTCTGGACCAGACTCCACGTCGTCGAAACGGTATAGGCCGGACCGGGAAACCCGGCCCAGCTCCACCATGTGCTCAATCGTCAGTCCGCGCTCGGCCTTCACTTCTTCCTGGACCTTCCGGTAGACCGCGGATTTCCAGTTACTGCCTGCAGCATCCGCTGCTCCTCGATGCGCTGCAAGCAGTCTTTCAAAAAATCGATCTCCAGCGCTTGCTGGCCGATCTTACGTTCCAGCTCGGCGAACCGCCCTTCCGGCCAACGTGGCTTCCCGTTGCCCGGAAACGCGTTGCCTGGCCCTTGCCGCAACTCACGCCGCCAGCGGTGCAGCACGTTCGGGTTCACTTCCAGCGCCCGCGCTACCTCGCCGATGGAAACCCCCTGCTCCAGCCGCTAGACCGCGGCCCGCTTGAACTCCTTGGTGAACATCCCTTCTCGACAACCCCATGACTCAATTCTCCTTTGAATGGATTTTGAGTCTTAACTGCTTGTGTCAGAAATGGGGACAAGTCCACCTCCCCGCTAATGGACTTTTATTGGACTGGAAAATAATTTGGTGCACCCAGGGTCAGACAGCCAGCCTACACAGCTTACATTCAACTAGTCGCCTGTCGCAGAGTAACTAGTACTACGAGTGGTCGTCATTTCTATGTGCCCTTCATTGCCGAACCGATCCAGCTATCCGAGCAACAGCGTACTGACCTAAATGAGATCGCGCAGTCGCGTTCGCTGCCCGCCGGATTCGTGTTCCGCGCCAAATTGATCCTGATGCTGGCCGAAGGAGTGCCCTTTGCGGTTATCAAAGAGCGGTTGCAGACCACCGCGCCGACCATCTCCCGCTGGAAACAGCGGTTCCTAGAAGATGGACTGGAAGGTCTGGACACGTATCATCCGGGACAACCGGCGGTCATCCTGACGCCGGCGCTGCGGGCGAAGATCCTGGCGGCGACACGCAGAAAACCGAAAGATGGGTCGACTCATTGGAGTTGCCGCAAGCTGGCGGCGGCGATCAACGTGAGTAAAGATATGGTGCATCGCGTGTGGCAGGAAGCCGGGCTGAAGCCTCACCGTTTGGAACGGTACCTGGCCAGCGACGATCCGGACTTCGAGACGAAAGCCGCCGGTGTGATCGGACTGTATCTGAATCCGCCGCAGCACGCGGCTGTGTTTTGTGTGGACGAAAAGACGGCGATTCAGGCGCTGGATCGTTTGGACCCGGTGCTGCCGCTGTCTCCGGGCCGCGCCGAGCGCCACGGGTTCGAGTATTACCGGCACGGCACGCTGTCGCGCGGCACTCGACACCAAAACCGGGCGTGTGCATGGAAAAACGGCGGTGCGCCACACCAGCGCCGACTTCGTGGATTTCCTCGGCGAGGTCGTTTCGCAATGCCGGCCGAAGCAAGAGATCCACATTATTCTCGACAATCTGTCGGCGCACAAAACGCAAGCCGTGCGGGATTTTCTGGACACGCATCCAAAGGTGCGGCTGCACTTCACGCCGGCGCATTCCTCGTGGCTGAATCAAGTCGAGCTGTGGTTCGCCAAAATCGAGCGCGACGTCATCGCCCGCGTGTTCACGTCGGTGCCCGACCTGGCACGCAAACTCCGCCGCGACATCAACGCCTATTCGGCCAACCCTCAGCCCATTCGCTGGAAATATTCAGACGTCACCCGCCGCATCCGTAGTAACGATCTAGTTGCGACAGTCCACTAGATCAAGTCAAGTCAAGTCCAATTTCCGCGCTATAGTCTGCTCGATGATCAGCTGAGGTTTTTGGAGGGTTGGTTCCGAGATACGCTCCCCGGCGCACCAATGAGACAGATTTCAGTGTTGCGTCTGGATGCCGATATGTACGCCTCCACCATGGATGCGTTAGAGAGCATTTACCTGAAATTAACTGCCGGCGGGCATTGTATCATCGACGATTATGGAGCAGTGCCGGCGTGTAAGCAGGCCGTGAACGACTTTCGCGGCAAGCACGCAGTCCAAGCGTCTTTGAGGCGGATTGACTGGACCGGCGTCTCTTGGCAGAAAGAAGAATGACGGAACCGGGAAGCACCATTGCCTCCATCCGGCATACCCCCAAAATCTCACGCTGAGCCAACGCAGCTCTAGTCCCGGCTTAACAGCGCCAGTTCCTTGGCGCGGCGGGCGATTTCGGCGCGATCCATCGTCCTGTATTTCTCAGGCAGCAGACTGCGGCTGGTGCATTCCAGAACGGCCGCGAGATTCTGCATCTCGATCTCGGTGGGATAGGACGGCGGAATGAAATCCTCCACGGCTGATTTCAAGTCTTCCACGTCGATGGCCACATCCTTCTCAAGCACCGACTTCATGCGTGCGCGGATCAACACCGCTTCGATGTCGGCGCCCGAGAGACCGCCCGAATTGTCCACGAAGAATTTTTCGGCTTCGGGTGATGAAAGACTGATGCTCGTCTTCTTTAACATGGCGCGCACCATGGCCAAACGCTCGTCGCTGGTTTCGGGGTAGAACAGGGCAATGTGCTCCTCGGCGCGGCCCTGCCGCTTGAGGTCCACCGGCAGCAGGTCCGGCCGGCTGGTCAGCAAGAACCAGATCACCTTACCGCGCAGCTCTGTGTTACCCATGAACTGCGCGATCTGCGCAAAAACGCGATTGCCCACGCCGCTATCGCCGGACATCGACCGGTTGCCGAGTTGCGCGTCGGCTTCGTCGACCATCACCGCAATCGGGCACATGGCTTGCAGAAGATTCAACACGCGTTCCAGATTACCCTCCGTCACGCCCTGCCACATGCTGCGGAAATTCTTGAGCATCACCACCGGGATGCCGACCTCGCCAGCGAAGCATGTTGTCAGAAAAGTCTTGCCCGTGCCCACCGGCCCGCAGATCACGTAACCCATCGGCAGCACCTCGGTGTTGCCGGAGCGGATCGCGGCGGCGGCGTTTTGCAGCTTCAATTTCGCGTGCTCCAGTCCAGCCACCATGGAGAGATCGAAACGCGTTTGGATGAACTCGAGCAGGCCGCCGGATTCGGCTTCGATCAACTCCTTTTTGCGCTGGGTGAGGAACTTGGTGGTCAGCGGCCGCTTGTTCTGTACGGCGTGCGAAATGAGGTTCTGCAATTGTATGCGCTTCAAACCGGCGCCGAGTTTAGCGAGAGTGGCGTCGGTCACGTCGGAACCCGCGGGCAAAGGCGACGAACTCAGTTGAGCGCGAATGAACGCCAGCCTCTCACTTTCCTCCGGCAGCGGGATCTGTATGGAAGCTACTCCCGGACTTTGCACGATCCCCTGATTCAGCTCGATCTGGTTTTCAGCGATCAGGCAGATGGTCACGTCGGCACGCAGAAACGAGGTGCTTTGCGCCCAGCGTTTCAGAATCACCAGCGCGTTGCGGTCATCCGCGGACATGCCGGATATGTCACCAGCCGGTGCAATGGTCTCGGCAAAATCGATGATCAGAGAAACTTTTTTGCCGTCCGCAATGCGGAGCCGTAGATAGTTGTCCAGGAGGTTCAAAACGCCATCTGGATTGCGCGGCAGCGATTGCGAATAGTTGGTTTGATGAAAACTGTCATATCCGGAAAGCGCGTTGCGAAAGTCGGCCTGCATGTCTGGGGTGGCGAAACTCAGGCCGCCGCCGCGGTCGTAGGTGAGAACCAGATCACGCCGGCCAAATAAGCCCTCGTTGAGGAACTTGAGCAGCGAAACGTGCTCTACCGCTCCACCACGATCGAGCGGTACCAGGTCGCGCACGTTTCCGTACAATACGAAAACGGAAAGCGTACGCGAGTAGTATTTTTCCGAAAGCGTTTGGGCCCATTCGGGTAACTGCGCAGGCCCGCTCGGAGTGGACATGGTGGTTAGCTCCGCACCCGATTTCGCGGGGTCGCGCTGCCATCGCCGCTGCTGGAATCCGATGGCAACGGCGCGATTCCCTCTGGGCCAATCCCGCTGAAATCAGGTACATTCTCAAAAATGCTTTCCACTTCGTGGACGGTCTCCTCAGTCTGTTCCACGTCGTGCACCAGGCTCTCCAGATGATCGCTCAGTTGCTGCGGATCACGCATGGTAACGGATTGGTCGCGAATCAGGCCGAGCACATCTTCGACAGCGGCGCACTGCGCGTCAATGACCTCACAATTCTCCCGGATCTTTTTGAATTTTTCGACGCGCTTTTGCAGGATCTCAATGCGCTTCTTATTGATCTCCTGCACTTTCGGAGTGTCGGATTCCTGCTCCTTCTGAAGCTGCGCCAGTTCGCGCTCCACCACCCGAAGATCCGTCGTCCGCAAATACTCGCGATGTTGCCACGCAGCGTGCAACAGGCGCACGTACGCCTGCATCAATCCGTGGAGCTTGTCCTCGGTCTGCTGCGCAAAAATCTGCGACGTGGACGAAAGGCGGCTGTAGTTTTCGCGAATGGCGTTGCAGATCTGGTCCAGATCGGCGTAGCGCAGGCGCATCTCGGTCGGGATCTCCTGAAACATGGCGTCGAGTTGCCGATCGTGCCGGCGTTTCTCATCCGCGTACTTCCAGGAACGAACCAGGCGCTGAAAACGTGGATTTTGCGGTACCACGGCCAGGTACATCAGCTCGATCCCGGCGCCTAACAGCAGCGGCAGGGCGCTGCCGGATATCACCGCGAAGCCAGCGATGCCGGCAAGCGCAATCCAGTTGTATTGAAGCTTTGCGGCCTCTTTGACGTAGTTGACATCCGAACCAGCGGAATCGTCCTGCGGCATCAAACGCTCACTCTCACCTGGCCCTTCCCGGGGGCACGGCGCAAGCAAGCGAGCACGTGGTGCTGCATGTCGTGGAACTCCGCTGTCTCTCGGATTGCGGGGTCCCGCGGCCGGCCGAACGGTACCGGGATGTCTTCCACAATACTGCCGGGTCGCGAGCACAGAATGAAAATGCGGTCGGCAAGATAAATGGCTTCGTCCACATCGTGTGTCACAAATAAGATCGTGCTGGCGGTCTCGTCCCACACCTTGAGCAGAAGCTGCTGCATGTCGCTGCGGGTTTGGGCATCGAGAGCGCCAAACGGCTCGTCCATCAGGATCACCTGCGGGCGGTTGGCCAGGGTCCGCGCGATAGCCAGCCGCTGTTGCATGCCGCCGGAGAGTGTGTCGGGATAAGACTTCTCGAATCCCGCAAGGCCTACGGCTTCGATCAGGTGCTGGACGATCTGCTCGCGCTCCGCCGCTGAAACGCCGTTGATCTTCGGACCGTAGGCGATGTTATCCGCCACCGTCAGCCAGGGGAACGACGTGTATTTTTGAAAGACCATGCCACGATCGCGCCCAGGGCCGTCCACGGGCTTGCCGTTCACCAACACGTGGCCGCCGTCGGGCCGGTCGAGGCCTGCGATCATGCGCAACAGCGTGGATTTGCCACAGCCCGATGGCCCGAGTAACACACGGAACTCGCCGATGTCGCGGCCCTCCGGCGAGAACGCGTCTTCCACCTCGAAATTGATGTTGCGCAGCGCCTCCACACGTGTGCCTCCCGCGTCGATGAAGCTGCGCGAGAGATCGTGAACGCTGATCTTAACTTGGTTCGGCACGAGGTTGAACCTTTACTGGCGCGCCCGTGGCAACCGCGGCAACAGGTTCGGACGCGGTGCGCGACATCACGCGCCAGGGGAACAGTCGCGACTCCGCGAACGTCAACAGAAACCGGAACAGAAACGCAGCGATGCCGATCGCGATGATGCCGGCATAAACGCGCTCAAAATCGAGAACTTTGCGCGCGGCTTCGACCATGTAGCCCACGCCTTTGCGCGCATTCACCATTTCGGCCAGAATCACGTACGTCCAGCCGATGTCGTACAGGATGCGAAAAGAGCCGAATATCGAGGGAAATGACGCGCGAAACAGCAGCCAGAGTATGTGGCGGCGCTTCGCCCCCAACGTCCAGGCCGTCTCCAGCAGGCTGTCATCCACCTTGTTGACTTCCTCCACCACTACGGCCAGCAGGTAGAAAAACATGCCGAACCACAGAAACGCGACCTTCATGGATTCTTCCATACCGAACAGCGCAATGAAGGCGGGCAGGAAAGCGGTGATGGGCATGGAGCGCATCGGCGCGGCCACCGGATTCACCAGGTCGTGCACCCAGCGGAAACTGCCCATCAGCAGGCCGAGAGGAATCGCAATCACGGCGCACCAGAAGAATGCCTGCGCAATGCGCCACCAGCTCTGCATCACGTTTCCGAGCAGGTCATATTCGGTCCAGAGCCGCGCGAACGCGCGCACCACGCCGATGGGTTTGGGTAGGGAAAATGGCGGCAGAATGTCCCAGTTCGTCAACCCAAACCAGACGATGACAACCACCGCCCAAGCCGCGAGCGCCAGGATCAATCGCGCGCGCCGCGTAAGATCCTTGCGGATTGCGAAAAGGTCATGCATGGGATGAGAGCCGCTGCGACGCCGCTATCCGGCCGGATTCGGGTACACCTTGATGTCGGTGCGGCGGTTCTTCTCCCGGCCCTCGACCGAGTTATTGTCGGCGACCGGCCGGTCCGGTCCGTTGCCCACCGCGCGCATACGGTCCGCAGGGAATCCGTATTTGTCGATCAGGTACTGCTTGACTGCCTGGGCCCGCTCCTTTGACAGCTCGACGTTGTGCGGACGCGAGCCTGTCGCGTCGGTGTTGCCGTCAATGTCCACCACCGTGTTCTCGTAAGCTCGCATGAAGGTCCCGATCTCATCCACCACCGCCCGCGAGTCGAGACCCATCTTGGCCGAGTCCGTCTCGAAATAAATGGAGCGACGTTGCGTGGCAATTGGCGTTGCACCCTTAGCCGGCGCTTTGTATTCGATCGGCGGCTCAGTAGACTCCGCGGAGAACTTGCCACTGAGCGGATCCAGAAACCGGCGGTCCACGCTCGATTCCGGGTCGGAGGTGTGCTTGATGATGCGCGCTTCACGATACATCTCTTGCGCCATCTTGAAAATGTTGTCGTAGTCGGACTCACTGCCGCGCGCGCCGAAGAATGACTTGTTGTCGGCGTAATCCGCGAGCTTCACGCCGCCGAGCATGGTCTTGGCAAGATCCTCGGGAATATTGAAGTCTTTGATCGTGCCGATCAGAGTGTAGGCCCGATTGGGCTGCGCCTTAATGAACTCGACGCCTTCCAGCCATCCCTGCGCGAGTTTCACCACCGTTTGCGGACAGCGCTTGGCAAAGCTATCACTCACCACCAGAATGTCCGCAATCAGGCGGTTGGCAATACGCGTGTCATAGATTTTCTTCGATCCCGCGCGCTTGGTGACTGCGTCGCTCATGTCCGGGTCCCACGCCACAGCAGCATCCACTTTCTGCTGAGCGAATAGCGTCGCCGGCTCGATACCGTCCTTAGTGTGCACGGCCTTGGAGAAAATCTCGTTACGCTGTTCCGTGGTAAGACCCGAGCTCTTGAGTCCGTTCCAAAGCAGAAAATGCGACGGCGTGTACGGCGCGAACGCCACCGTCTTGCCCGCCAGGTCCTCGATGCTGTTGATCCCTTGCTTTCCGATCACGCCATCGGCGCCCCGCGACCAATCCACCATGTAAAACGCATGCGCGCCGAATCCCTTCTCCTGAAACTGGGCATAGTCCTTCGCCCAAACATCCGCGGTCGTGAGCATCACGTCAACATTATTAGTGGCCAGGGCGGCCGAGCCCTCGGTCCAGTCGTCGATAATCTTGAAACTGACCTTCAGCCCTGCCTTATCGAAAATGGAGCCCGATGCCGTATCCAAGCCGCCGTTCGCCACCAGACCCGCGGCGCAGCCCACCCAGATGTTCACGCGCACGCGCACGTTATTGCAGCTCGAATCAGACGTTGCTGCCGCCGCAGGCAGCGCCAGCGGTTTCGAGGTATCCACCGGCTCGCTCGATGCCGCCGCCGAGTTTCCGCCCAGACGCCCCCGCAAATTGACAATGCCGTACCTGTCGAGACTGTAACCCACCAGCCCCAGCCCGATCAGGAATATGAGAATCCATCCGCCTCTCTCGATTTTTACAGCCATGTTTTTATGAGTGATCCATCGTCATTTCTGACTTTCGATCGCTCCTCCTCAAACACTCTTCTGCGCTTCGCGCGTTCCAATGGTCTTCTGCGCGGCTTCCGTGGAGGCCTCGGGCGAAATCAGACCCATCTCCACCTTGAACTGCTTCACCAGTTCGTTCGCGCGCAGTTTCTCCGCCTCTTCTTCGATCTTCACCTTCTGCTGGTCCACGTTGCCCAAAGCCATCTCCATGCGGGCTTCGTTGAGTGCCGTGGTTTCCTCGATCTTGCGCACCATCTCGTCATGCGTGGCGCTAATGCCCGTCACTTCGAACTGTTCCATCACGTCCGCAACCTTCTTCTGCCATTGCGAACGGCGATAATCCGCGATGGCATTGAGTGCTTCCTGCGTCTTGCGTTCCTTCTCCTGCAGGAACGCCTTTTTCACCGCGCTGGCTTTATCGAAAGCGGCCCGGGCCGTCTCAAGTTGGCCCTGCGTGCGCGCCATCGCGCCCCGAACTTGCTCGAGCCGCGTGGCAAAGCTGCCAGCCAGGTCGTCACGGCCCGCCTGAATCGCCGCTTTCACTTTGGCGGTCAGGTCGTTGATGTCGTACTTGTATTTCGCTTCTTCCTTTTCGAGCAGCGTCACATTCGCCTTGACCATGGCGATGCTCTCGTTCATCCGCGGAACCTGGTCGTTCATATCGCGAATGTTCTGTTCCAGAATCAACTCAGGGTTTTCCGCCACGGATATAAAAAATCCGAAGAAGGAGCGAAACATGCGTGAAAGCCGTCTGAACATAAGGGCATCCTTTTGTTGCGGCTGCCAGCGCCTATTTTCTAGGTGCTGATGTCTTGTCCGGGGCCTGGGATCCGCGCGGCGCAGCCGCCACGCCGGCGGTTGTTATGGGGTTCTCCGTTACGAAATAGGATACGGAATCGGCGATTTTTTGTTCCTCTTGCTGCTTCTGCAGCCGCCATCCGTAGAAACGCTCCTTCTCCTTAGCTACTTCATCCTTATTGGCTTGGATGCGCGCGTTGTGCTCCTGAACCTGCCGGTCCAACTCGGCCTGGATCTGCTGATTTTCGCCTTCCTTTCGCGTCTCCAGTTCGTCCAACGCCTTCTGCTGCACGCGCTCGAAACCATCCAGCGCGCGGTCGCGCTTCACCGCGTCTTCAATCACTTGTTCGATCTTCACGCCGGACGCATCCAGCGCCAGCAGGATCGAGTTCTTCTTCACCTCAGCCGGAAGCGCGCGAATGCGCTCGCTCTGCAGCATCTCGGCGATCTTCATAATGCTGTAGCCGTGCGCCGGTTCCGGGATTTCCGCCGCGCGATAGATCTCGTCGAACCCGCCCGCGGCGCTGATGGGAGCGGTGAACTTCGGCTCAGCCGCAATCGACGACGCTATCTCAGCCACCGTCTGCGCGGGATTGCGTGCCGGCTGAGAATTCTCCTCCGTCGGGTTGGACTCGGCAGTCTCCGGGTCAACCGAGACGAACAAGTTGTACCATTTTTTGCTGATGTGGGCCTCTGCCGTCCGCCAGTGTATCACGCAATGTGGCCCACTTCACGGGCGCGATACCTTAGTGCCTCAGTTTCCCGCGCAACACAATGACCGACGACTTCGGCAACTGATAAGTCGTATCAGCCCCGCTAGCCTCAACGTTCGATTTCGACGCCGGCCCGTCCGGGTCCGCGTGTCCATTTCCCCAGCCGCGCCGCCGCCCTCCGCCATTCCCAGACGACGATCCCTCCGGAGCCGGATCGGCATGCCACTGATATTCAGCCGGCCCGAACACCACCCGATCCACCGTGCCCGAGAAGAATCGATCGCGATTCGCGTCGGCGAACTTCACTTTCACAGCGTGGTCATTGTCGTGATCTTTGTTCACAAACATGATGGACCACTGTCCGTCAGGCCTCTCCAGCGCATAAGCCGTCACCAGCACCTGACCGTCTTTGTCCTTCACATCGCTCGCGACTTTGAACAGCTTGTGTACGGCATCGACGGGCTGCACCCACTCCTTCGTGATCACCTGCGTTGTCAAGTATTGGGGCGTATAGCTCTTGACGTGGCCATCCGGATCCATGGGCAGGAAGCCGCCGCCTCCATTTCCCCGCCCCGGCGAGGCGATGTAATGGAAATAATATGTCCCGCCCGCGCCCGCCGTCATCATCGAACCGACATAGTCCGCCAGCCAGAGGCCGCTCTTGACGGTGCCATTCCCGCCCTCGCCCAGGTCATTCCCCTCCGTCATGAAAAATGGAACGTTCGGCGGCAGCCCGTTGTCCTTCCAGGCTTGCACGACGTGATTGACAAAATCCGGCTCCCAGTACAGCGAACTCCAGTCGGCGCACTTCCGCCCGCCGTCCATGCACGGATAGTGTTCGAACGAGAAGAACGTGAAATCCTGCAGGTGGTCCCGCGCCTTCAAGTAATCCACGAAGCGGCCCAGAAACGAAACTCTGCCGTTAGCATCCGCCCACGAATCCACATCGCCTGGCGTGCCCTCGAACGCCGGTCCGCCTAACGGAGCCTCGGGTACCAGTTTGTGGATCGCCTTGGCGAACTGTATGTACAGCGTGGCGTAGTCCTCCGGAAGCACGCGCTGCCCATCCGCTTCCTCTCCCATCTCAATCCACGAAATCGGATACTTCCGTTTATACAGATACGCGATCTCGTTGGCGGCATCCTCTGGGATCGCATACAGAATCGCGATCGGGATCATCGCCGGAAGGCCCCGCGTCACGCCGCAGTTGAAAAAGAAATCGAATCCGGTCTGATCGCCCCTTCCATAGTCGAGGTCTGACGCCGCATGCCACGGGTCAACCGACGAAGGCCACGTGATCGTCTGCTTCCGGCTCGGCAGGTGCTTGACGATGTCATGAAATTCGCCGCTGTCTGACACAGTCCCGATATAGAGTTCGTTGATCGCATACCCCACGCAGTTGCGCGGATCTTCCGGCCCGTGCGTGTCGCACGTGTTTGATGACTCGGTCATCCAAATGCGCAGATATCGCACTGGGATCTTCCAGCTCACCAGCTTCAGCGTCGGCGTGCCGCCTTTGCCGTCGGTGATCGTCCCCATCGGAAACGTCTGCCACGCGCCCTTGTTGATGCCGTTATAGAAAGGCTCCAGCTCTCCCGTCCAGAACTGCACATAGTAGCGTTTCGCGTAGGGATCGGCCCAGTCAATTTTGATGGCATTGACGTCCACTTTCGTGCCCAGATCGATCATCACCCACTGCGGATGCAGCGAATCGTCTTCTCCTGTGTAGGCTTTGGTCAAATACGGATTGCTCTTCCAGTAGGATTGCGGATTGCCGTCGGTCAGCCGCGACCAGCCGTTGCCGTCACCCACGGTGGCGCCGCGATGCGGAAGCGGATAGGCCCAGGAATGTAGAATCTTCTCATCGGTGGGTTCCGCGCTGCCGGTGAAATAGCCCTCTTGCTTAGCCGCATTGCTCCATGTGCCGCGCGAGTTCCAGTGCCAAGCCTCGATCATCAATTCCGTGTTCTGGCGATACGTCACGGTTCCCCAGCCCGCGCCGAGTAGCTCCTTGAGAATCGGGCCACTCAGCAACCGCTCGGTATTTTTCTCGTTCCCCTCTTTGCTCATCCCGCCGTTTATCCCCAGCCGGTCAATCGCGCCGCCCAGCGCCCGCGGCGGACTAAACGAATTCACCGCATGCGACGCCGCTGCGTCCACCACAATGTTCTGCGCGCTCGCCGCGCTCAGTCCTAGAAAGATCGCCATGCAAATTCCAGGAATGCGACCTGGCATGCCCGCTGACATAGAATTGCCTCCTTGATAACCGCACGCTGCGCGGACGCTCGTCCGGCAGTGCTCTTTAGAATCTTGGAAAGCCAAGTGTATACGTCCCGGCACATGGTGCACAAGTGCCGGCAAGATGCTCCCCGCTAGACCCTATTCTTCGGTTGCCATTAGCAGTAGAATATCCGCGGAGAGAAACATATGGCTGGAGTACTCTATCACCGAATCAAACACGGGGAAGACGTCACACGCAGCATGCTGTATCGCCTCCTCCTCAATTCCGGACTCGTGGGACTGTCCTTGCTAGTCGTGCTGGTCGCCTGTCTGCTCTTCATGTCTCAAAGCGGACATTAGGGCTGACTGGCCTTTTCTGAGCCGCGACCACAGGGAGCGGTCCTGGAGGTATCAATGGGATCAATCTCGGTAGCGTGCTACAAACCGCGCCCCGGTTGCGAAGAAGCTCTACTGGAGCTGGTTCGTAACCACCTCCCACCGCTTCGTTCCGAGGGCCTCGTCACTGAGCGCCCTTCCATCGTGATGCGAACTGCGGACGGAACCATCGTCGAAGTCTTTGAATGGGTTTCCCAGGAAGCCATCGCCGGCGCTCACCAGAACCCGGCGGTCATCGACCTGTGGAAACGTTTCGAAGCTGTGTGTACCTACGAGACACCATGTAATCTGCCGGAATTCCAGAAGATGTTCTCCCACTTCGAAGCCGCGTAAAATGTAGCGCAGGGAGACGCGCCTTTTGCGGCTACCTGCGGCACTTTGCCCCGCTTGAGTATAAGCCCGCATACACGCCGCCCGAACGCTACCCCTGATCAGCGCTTCCTCGAACGCCGTATCTGGACCGTGGCTCAGTCGCGCCACGAGTTCCCTCGCAAACCTGGGCGAGACGAAGAGCCGAGGTTGCTCCGTTGACCGAGCCCGAAAAGAACACTTCCGCCACGTGCAGCAACGCTTGCAGGCAAGCCTTTTCCCGAGGTATCAAAGGCCGATAAAAGTAGCGGCGTTCCCGATGGTCATGAGACAAGTATCCCTTGCGCTCCAAGTTGGAGAGTGTGGCGCGCACAGTCGAATAATGGGGATGTTTTGCAAGTCGTTCCCATATTTCCCTCGCTGACGGCCGCTCTAGTTGATAGATCGCCTCCATAATCTGCCGTTCGCAGCGACTTAGCTCGTAATACGGAGACCTGACTGTTTTCTTCGGCGCAGCGCCGCGCATATTACTCGTTGCGCAGCGTAATGGCGGGATCGATACGTGCCGCCTTCAATGCCGGCAATAGCGATGCGATCGCCGCAATCCCAACAAGCGTCCCTACTGCTACCACCATCGTGGCCGGGTCTATCGCAGTAACTCCAAAGAGTAAAGCCGTCGCAAGCCGCGTGACGGCCTGCGCAATACCGATGCCTAGCACGGTGCCAGCAACTACCGGGGCCAAACCGTCTCGAACCAGTAACCATATGACATCGATGGTCCTTGCACCGACCGCTACCCGAATGCCGATTTCACTTGTCCGCCGAGCAACGGAATGCGCCGTCGTTCCCGCCAAACCTACGCACGCCAGTGTCAGGGCGAGGACTCCAAAACCACCAGAAAGCCAGGCGATGAGACGTTCATCGACGAGCGAGTCCTGAACCTGTTCCTTCGCCGTCTTGACGGAAACGATAGGCAGACTACGATCAAATCCCTGGATTTGACGACGTGCGGAAGTGGCGATAGCCAGCGGATTCTGCTCGGTTCGGATCGCAAACGTCATTTGCACGATTGGTGGATGCCAAGCTGGCCTCTGGCGGAACGGCAGGTACACCACCCGTGACCCTGGATCGCGCAGGCTATTGAACTTGGCGTCTTTTGCCACACCCACAATCTCGACGAGTGGCCCTCCCAAACTCACGTGTCTGCCAAGTGGGCTTTCTCCTCCGAAGTACTGGCGGGCGAGAGTCTGCGTAATCACGGCAACACGAGTTGTGTTCTCGTTATCCAGCTCAGTTATTCCTCGTCCCAACACGATCGGGATTCTCATGGTCTGGAAGAACCCAGGGCCGGCCATGTTCAGATTCACGCCCCGAGGCTCGTTTGGGCGGTCTGGCCGGTCCGGCACCAGAAATCCGGAATCGTCGATCCCTGGGCTCACAAAGCTGTGCGAAGACATGGTTACCGAGCGGATGCCGGGAATGGCCCCCAAACGCGCCAGCATTTGCTCATACGCATTGCTGAGTTGCGGCTCGCGATAGCCCACTAGTGATGGATTGACCGTAACAAGCAACAGATTGCTTGGGCGGAATCCTGGATCCAGTGTTTCCAGATTTTGCAGACTGCGAATAAACAACCCGGCACCATCAAGCAGCACCAACGAGAGAGCAATCTGTACGACCACCAGGATCTTGGCATAAGATCTTTTTGTTCTTCCCGCCAAGAAATGACCGAAGACCGGGCCCCCCCGCGGTAGAGTTCGCGAAATCTCTGGGCTACTGGTCTGCAGTGCGGGAATCAGGCCAAACAGCAAGGCAGACACGATCGCCAGTCCGCCAGTGAAGGCAAGCAGTCGGGTATCCAGGATGAAGTGCAAACTTACGGGATCTGGAGATTGAGCCAGGATCTCCATTAAGCCTTTGGTCGCAGCGTAAGCGACGAGCAGGCCAAGCAAACCTCCTGCCGTCGACAAGAGCATACTCTCTGTCAGCAGTTGGCGGATGAGCCGGCTGCGACTGGCGCCAAGGGCCATCCGGATACCAATCTCACGTTCACGAGTGGTGGCGCGCGCCAACAGGAGCGCCGCAAGATTCGCGCAGGCGACCAGCAGCACGAGCCCTACGAGGGACATCAAAATCAGCAGAGGTTTCGAAAAGCGGACTCGCAGAGCCTCAAGACCTTTTGACCCTGGTGCGAATTCGATGCGCTGCTTCTGAATGCTCCCCGGTGCTGTTGGAGCCGTCTGTCCGGCAAGATCGGTTTCGATCTGCTGAAACAGAACGGTCAATCCGGCTCGTGCCTTCTCTTCGGGAATGTCCGGGCGAAGCCGTATCATCAGGCGAAGCCAGCCGAAACTAGGGTCCTTTACGATGGAGCCTCCCGGTTCAAGCCAGATTTCGGATTGCATCATAATAGGCACAGTGACGTCCGGTGGCGTGCCTGCCGCGATGCCGAAGAATTCGGGTCCGGTGACTCCCACAATCGTGAAGGGGCTCCCGCTTAAGAGAATCCGTTTCCCAATGGCAGAAGAATCACCAGCGAAATGCTCTCGCCAGTAGCCATAGCTGAGTACCGCGACCGGGCCCGCATCTGGTACGTGATCGTCGGCCAGGGTCAGTGTCCGCCCGAGAAAGGCTGGAACGCCCAGAACTGAGTAGTAGTTCCCACTCACAAGTTGAGCATGCACCATCTCGACCGGCCGTCCGGAGCTCGGTGTATCAGCACTTGCCTGCAACGTACCCGCCGCGTCAAACGAAGCGAGCGCGTCCACAAACAGTTCCTTATGCGCCCGGAGTCGCTCGAATGCTGGCTCGGAAAAATAGCGTACTTCCGAACTGCCGACGACTTTGCTCAGCAGCACCAGTTGTTCCGGATCTTTCACCGGAAGCATCCTTAACAACACTGTGTCGAGAAGGCTAAAAATGGCCGTGTTGCCGCCGATGCCGAGAGCCAGCGATAGCACAGCCACAGTAGCGAACCCGCGGGTGCGGCAGAGGGTACGGAAGGCGTAGCGGACATCCAGCATGATCGTTTCGATCTGTGTGAAGGTTAGCCGCTCTCGGCATTCTTCTTTCACGGACTCTAGGCCTCCCAGTCTGCGAACGGCAGCATCGCGAGCCTTTTCAGGACTCATTCCCGCGCGCCGGTTGTCTTCAGTCTGCATTTCCAGGTGGAAGTGAAGCTCTTCGTCCAATTCACGGTCCAACCGGTTTCGGGTAATCAAAGCACGGAGCCGTGCAAAAAGTACACTTCGCCTGCTCATGACACCTCTTCTCCTGATAGATCCTGTAGCGAGCCCAGGAACCGCTCGATGGTTGACGACATGCGCTGCCAATCGCCCGTCTCTTTTGCGAGTTGTTTGCGCCCGGCCCCGGTAATGGAATAAAATTTCGCCCTGCGGTTGCTCTCCGACGTCCGCCACCTGGAAGTGATCCATCCCTCTTGCTGCATATGAAGCAGTGCGGGGTAAAGAGTACCTTGATTCACTTGGAGGAGTTTGTCACTGACCTGCTCGATCCGACGGGCAATAGCATAACCGTGCAGGGGCCCAAGCGCGTCCAAAATCCTGAGCACAATAAGAACCAGAGTACCCGGCATGAGGTCACTCTTGTCTGGGCCTTTGGCATTCATTTGGTAACCAAATGGAGTATATTTCATTCCGGAACCGCGGTCAATGAGACGGCCGCCGCAGAGCGGTCGCAAACCGCGTTGGCTGAAGCTTACTGCCGCCTTGAGAGCGGAGGTTGAAGTCGGTACTCGGAAACTGTGCAGCCGGGTCAAGTTGACGAACAACGCCCGGCCCGGAAATTTGACGGGAGCGCTAATAGCGAAGGGTTCCCGTCCGTAGGCTTAACGCCATGTCACCCTCTCACCCCGCCAGCTTTTTCGCCCGCCGGAACACCTCCAGCAGCATCTTCTCGTTCAGTTTCCCCGTCGACGTGTTCTGCTGGCTCGGATGATACGAACTCAGCAGGATCGGCACTCCCTCCCCGACGCGATGCACCACGTTGTGTCCGAACACAAACGGCGCCCGGCTCTTGATCACGCCACGGTCCCGCAGAATCGATAGGTAAACATCAAACGCAATCATCCCCAGCGCCACCACGACTCTTAGATTGGTGAGCAGCTCGAGCTCACGCTCCAGATAGGGACGGCAGTTGCGCAGTTCCTCGGTCGTCGGCTTGTTGCCCGGAGGCGCGCAGCGCGCCGCGGCCGTAATATACGCGCCGGTGAGCCGCTGCTTGTCGTCTCGCGATTTACTTTCCTCCTGCGACGCAAATCCAGCCCGGTACAGCACTCGATACAGGATCGCTCCCGAAGCGTCGCCCGTAAACGGCCGGCCCGTTCGATTCGAACCGTGCGCGCCCGGTGCCAGACCCAGGATCAGCACCCGCGCTTGCGGATCCCCAAATGACGGCACCGGCTTCGCCCAGTAATCCCAGTCCATGTACGCGCGCCGCTTCACGCGCCCAATTCCGGCGATGTACTCCACCAGCCGCGGGCATCGCCGGCATGCGATCACCTCCTGCTGCAACACGGCCAGTTGACCACTGCTAGAATTCACAGGATGAGTTCTCCCTTTCGGCTCGATGGCCGTAAAGCCCTGGTCACCGGCGGAGCCAGCGGGATCGGCGCCGCCACTTGCCGCGCTCTGGCCGCGGCCGGGGCCAACGTGACCATCGCCGATATCGATCGCCAGGCCGCTGAAGCCCTCGCCCGCGACCTTCCCTCCGCCTCCGCCATGATCTTCGATATTACCGAGGAAGCCGCCGTCCGGCAGGCCTTCGCTGCGCTACCCTCTCTCGACATCCTTATTAATAACGCCGGCATCGGTTTGGTGGGCAACATCGAGGAGACCGCGCTCAACGATTTTCAGCGCCTGCTCCGCGTCAACGTGGAGGGACTCTTCCTCGTGACCAAGCACGCCATGCCGCTGCTCGTGGCATCCAAGGGCTGCATTGTGAACATAGGTTCCGTCGCCGGCCTGGTCGGGGTTAAGCGCCGATTCGCCTACTGCGCCACTAAGGGAGCCGTCGTAGCCCTTACCCGGCAGATCGCCGTGGACTACCCCACCGCCCTCCGCGTGAACTGCATATGTCCGGGGACCGTAGACACCCCCTTTGTCGATGCCTATCTGGAGAAGTACCACAAGGATGAGAAAGAAAAGGTGCGCGCCGAACTAAATCAGCGGCAGCCCATCGGGCGCATGGGCCGCCCGGAAGAAATTGCCAGCTTGGCCCTATACTTAAGCGCAAAAGAGTCCGATTTTGTTAATGGATCGGTGATAACCATCGATGGGGGATGGACGGCAGCTTGATGTTCATTTTATTAAAATGCACAAATCTGCGGGTATTAAGGGGAAAACCGTTTGACTGGATGGTGTGACGTGCCTCAGAATGGAATTGGCCGATCAGTAACGCCGGAGGCTCCACAAGCCACTCGACGCGCCATTCAACCCCCGGCGAAGCCGCTCCTTGACATGCGTCACGCGAAAAGAAGTTCTCGCCTCTTCATCCGTTTTTCCGTCTGCGCCTTCTTGTGCGCGCTGATCGCGACCGATCTTTCCGCGATCGAGAGCACCGCGACAAAGAAAAAGAAAAAGCACCACACTGCCGCCGTGCAGGCCGTCACTGTCACCAAGGTCTCGACCACGCGGCGCACTCGCCGGCACGTGTACAGCCCTTGGAGTGAGCCCACTTACGCCGACTCAACCAGCGGCGACAACGTTGACGGCGAGGATCTGACCATACGCCGCGCAGCGGTCGAAGCGCTGGGGCCTTTCAACGGCTCGGTAGTAGTGGTCGATCCCACGACCGGCCGCATCCTGACCATGGTGAATCAGAAACTAGCGTTGGGTGGAGGCTTCACGCCCTGCTCCACCATTAAGGTCTCCGTAGCCCTTGCCGCGCTTCAAGAAAAGCTGATCGACCACACCACCAAGGTTCGCCTTTATGGCCGCACCAAGATGGCGCTGACCGAAGCCTTGGCACACTCCAACAATTACTATTTCGCCAACCTCGGGGTCCAGCTCGGCTATGAGCGCGTCAATTACTACGCGCGGCTGTTCGGCTACGGTGAAACCGCCGGCCTCGATATCCCTGGTGAAAAGCCCGGGGTCTTTCCGCCGGCTCCGCCCAAAAACGGCGGCATGGGAATACTGACCAGCTTCGGCGAAGAGATTTCACAAACCCCGCTGGAGTTGGCCGCCCTGATCTCGGCCGTCGCAAACGGCGGCACGCTCTATTACTTGCAGTATCCGCGGAGCCAGGAAGAAATTGATCGTTTCACACCCCGCGTGAAACGTGAACTCGAAATCAAAGACCTGATTCCCGAGATCAAACCTGGTATGGAAGGGGCAGTGGAATTCGGCACCGCGCGGCGCGCCCGGCAGGATGAAGTCATCATGGGCAAAACCGGCACGTGCAGTGAGGGCCGTACGCACCTCGGTTGGTTCGGATCGTTCAACGATTCGGGACCCAACAAACTCGTTGTGGTCGTGCTACTTACCGGAGGCCGTCCCTCGATCGGTCCCATGGCCGCCTCGGTTGCCGGGGACGTCTATCGGCATCTCGCGCAGCAGAACTACTTCGCCGGCAACCATACAGCCCTGACGCCCGCTACGCTGGTGGCGACGCCAATGTGCTGCGCCCGCTAAGTACTCGTTCGGCGATCGCGTGCTTTAGCGCCTCTAAACCCTTTCCTGTCACGCTCGAAATCTCTAAATAGGGTAATCCGCGTTCTTCCGCCAGCCGCTTCAATGACTCGATCCTCGCCGGATCCTGCGCCGCATCCATCTTGCTGGCCACAACCAGCATTGGCTTCTTCGCCAGGTCTTCACTGAAACTCGCCAGTTCGCGGATAACCGTCTCGAAATCCTCCACCGGGTCGCGCCCGCTCGCTTCCGACACGTCGACCAGGTGTACCAGCAGCTTGGTGCGCTCGATGTGCCGCAGAAATTGCGTACCCAGCCCGTGACCCAGGTGCGCGCCCTCGATCAAGCCGGGAATATCGGCGACTACAAAGCTCCTGAAATCATCAAGTTGCACCACACCGAGGTTCGGTTCGAGAGTGGTAAACGGGTAGTCCGCGATTTTGGGCCGAGCTGCGGAGATGCGCGAAATCAGGGTCGATTTCCCGGCGTTGGGAAAGCCGACAAGTCCAGCATCTGCAAGGAGTTTCAACTCCAACCGAAGCCGCCGCTCCTGTCCAGGACGCCCCGGCTGATGCTCCGTCGGCGCCTGGTGAGTCGCCGTCGCAAACCGGGCGTTTCCTTTTCCGCCTCTACCGCCGCGCGCGATCAGCACCCGTTCGCCCGGAAGCGCGAGATCGTGCAGCCTGTCGCCCGTGTCGGCGTCGTAAACCACTGTCCCGACAGGCACTTCTAATACAACCGGCTCGCCATCCTGTCCCGTGCAGTTGCTGCCCTCGCCATGCCGCCCGCGCTGCGCTCTGTGTTCGGGATTGAAGCGAAAATGCAACAACGTATTAAGTTGCTCATTCGCCACCATATACACATCGCCGCCTCGGCCGCCGTCACCGCCGCTTGGCCCGCCGCGCGGAACGTACTTCTCCCGCCGGAAGGCCAGGCAGCCGTTGCCGCCGTCCCCGGCTTTCACGTAGATTTTGGCTTCGTCGATGAACATCGCAGACACAGAAAAGCCGCCGGAGTTGGTTCCGGCGGCGGAAGACTACTGCGAAACCTCGCTAGACGGCGGCGCGAACGCTGACGTACTTTCCCATGCGGCCGCGGTCGTGAAACTCAACCACGCCAGTCACTTTAGCGAAAAGGGAGTCATCTTTAGCCCAACCCACGTTGTCGCCGGGCTTGATGCGCGTGCCGCGCTGCCGTACGATAATCGAGCCACCCGGAACCAATTGGCCGCCAAAGACTTTGACGCCGAGCCGCTGCGCGTTGGAGTCGCGCCCGTTCTTGGAACTACCCAGACCTTTTTTGTGTGCCATGACGGAATCCTATGCGACGATCTCGCCCACACGCACTTCGGTGTAATCCTGGCGATGCCCGATGGTGCGCTTGTACTGCTTCTTGCGCTTGAACTTGAACACCAGCACCTTCTTAGCACGACTGTTGGCGGTAATGGTTCCTTTGACCTTGTAACCGGCGGTCTCGGAACCGGCGAGAACCTCGCCGCCGTCACCGAAAACAGCCAGAACTCCAGAAAATTCGACGTTTGCGCCGACTTCAACGTTCAACTTGGGCACGCGGATCACGTCTCCCGGAGCAACCCGGAACTGTTTTCCGCCCGCTTGAAGAATGGCATGCATGGGAAAATCCTCTATTGGCGCCCGCACACACTTGCAGGTGTAGGGCTTTGTGGCGTAATTTTTGATTCTACAACAGATGCGGCGGTTTGACAAACCGTCTATTTGCCTTGCTGTGTCGTCTAGACTGGTTAGGGAGCACACGCTGAGCAGCGTTCCAGATATCGCATCAAGCCCTGTTTCCAGCGAGAGCCGGGCGGCGAAGACGATTCGGGAAATCTTCGAATCCGGGCGGCCGCTGACTTATATTCGTTCCTCTGAGGAACAACGGGCCGGCAGGCTGCTTCGCGAAGTGGGTAGGGGGCTAGCTCCAGGGGCTGTTGTACCGGTAATTCAGTGGAGTCTCACGGAAGGGCTCCAGCGGGATGGCGAGGTTATTGAGGCCGCTACGCAGGATCCGCGGGTCGCTCTGGATTTCATCATCTCCCATCAAGACGCCGCCATCTTCCACCTCAAAGACTTTCACGAGCCGCTGCGCGATTCGCCGGAGATCCGGCGCCGCCTGCGCGACGTGTACGAGAGCTGCCGCGACCAGCGGAAATATGTTGTCATCACATCGCCGGTCAAGTTCATACCGGAGGAACTCGACCGCAGCATGATCTTTCTCGAGCTCCGGCCGCCCGATCTCGTGGAACTCGTGGAATTCATTCGCGAGGAGACCGAGCGAGCCTCGCGGGATAGCGAAGACGGTGCGACTAGCGACGCCGTTCTTTATCAGATTGCGCGCGCGCTGCAGGGGCTGACGCTGGATGAATCTCGCTACGCACTGCGCCGGGCGATGGCGAGGAGCACGCGGCTAGGATCGGAATCATTGCCGGCGTTGCTGGAAGAAAAACGGCTGCTGATCAATCGCAGCGGCGTGATCGAATACATCTCCTATGGCACAAGCCTCGGCGAGGTTGGCGGCCTGCAGGGGCTTAAGAAATGGCTCTTGGAGCGGCGCAAGCTCTTCCAGATGCGCGACACACTGAGCAGCGAAATCGTACCCAAGGGGCTGCTCATGATGGGAATCCCGGGGTGCGGGAAAAGTCTCTGCGTGAAGGCGATCGCGTCTTCATTCGAGCTACCGCTTTATCGCATGGACATGATCGAGATTTTTTCGGGCAGGCACGGCAAGCCCGAAGGCGTTTTTGCAGAATCGTGCAAGATGATGGAGGACATGGCGCCGGCCGTGCTTTGGTTCGACGAGATCGAAATGGGCATCACGTCCACTGAATCGAGCGGCGAACAAGGGCGCATTTTCGCGTTCTTCCTCACATGGATGCAGGAAAAGACGCGCGGACTTTTTGTCGCCGCCACGGCGAACCGCATCGATCTGCTTCCCGCCGAAATGATTCGCAAGGGGCGTTTCGACGAGGTGTTCTTCGTTGATATTCCTCTGGATGACGAGCGGATCGAAATTTTCAAAATTCATCTCACGCGCCGCGGAATCGATCCGGCGCAATTCAATCTCGCGCAGTTAACGCAATTTACAATTGGCTGGACGGGAGCCGAGATCGAGCAGTGCGTCGTCTCGGCACTGACGCACGCTAAGCTCGCGGACCGCGAAATCACCGAGCAGGATCTCATCAGCATCGCGGTAAAGATCGTGCCGCTGTCGCGCACGATGAAGGAGCAGATCGGCCACATTCGCAGTTGGGCCTTCGAGCGGGCCGTGCGCGCGAGTCCGCAGCCTTCGGGGCGGTGACATTCGATATAATGCCGGAAGCGCGCAAGGGCGCTGCCGGTTCGCGGGCAGGATTTTCCGACGTTTTCGATATAAGGTTAGGATGAATCCTCTGGGCTCTGTTTTGTGCAAATGATCGATGGACGCCTCCGCACTTGAAAAAGCCCTCAGTGATCTAGAAAAAACCTGGACATGTCTTGATCACTGGCTGACCTTCTGGATTGCCCTCGTCGTTATCGGATTAGCGGTAGAAGTCTGTGTAATCTTCAAAGAGCATTCCGAAGCGCGCGCGGCATATCAACGCGCGACAATACGCACACCGGAGAGGCCAAGTGGGCTCATGCTATTCCTGCATCTGCTTGGTACTGGGTTAATTGTTGTCGGCGTCGCTGGCGAATTCGGAGTGCATATCAGAGCCGGTAAGGTTGAATCTGACATGCGCGATGGCACCCTTAAGCTAGTCGCGGTACTTAACCACGACACCGAAGCGGTGGCAGGTAAAGCGACCAAGCTGGCGAACGACGCAAGGTTGCAAGAGTCTGCGAACCAGCAAGAGACGGCTCGACTGAAGAAGGTCGCGGAAGACGAGAGATTCGCCAGGGTCAATATTGAACAATCGTTAGCGTGGCGCCGGCTGACAAGCCAGCAGCAATTGGAAATCGGCAATACCCTTCGACGCTTTGCCGGTGAGACAGTAGCCGAGTCGTACAGTGCGGGCGACGCTGAAGCGGAAACGTTCGCGTGGGATATAGCGTCGGCACTGCACGCCGGGCGATGGAGTGTATTCCAGCCGGCAGGGGTGCTAATGATGAGACAGAGCGGTATTCCGTTCGGTCCCAAGACCACGTTGGAGACTGGGGTCGTTATCGAAAGCACCGACGATGAAGCAAGTCGAAATGCCTCTGATGCGCTCGTGAGCGAACTTACGGCGCACGGGTTTGATGCTAATAGATCGCCAACGGCGGAGAAAGATGCATACCCAAGGGTGCTAGTGAGTGTCTGGACTTGCCCCCATTTTTGACACAACCAGTTAAGACTCAAAATCCATTCAAAGGAGAATTGAGTCATGGGGTTGTCGAGAAGGATGTTCACCAAGGAGTTCAAGCGGGCCGCGGTCCAGCGGCTGGAGCAGGGGGTTTC
>DATGZN010000081.1:0-24855 GCA_035297145.1 Bryobacteraceae bacterium | reverse complement strand
TGGGCGAAGACCGGCTACACCACCAACAACATGATCTTATTCGCCAAAGAAGCAAACAGCGGCAACTACAGCGGACCGTATCTCGCCATCGACAACGGCCCTGGTGGAGTGGCTCCCCAAGGGTCTGGGCGTTTGGCCTTTCTTCTCCAAGCGACCCCAAGCGCGGCCGGGGGCGTTGGCGGCAATTTTCTGGGTGTCGAGGCCATGGTTTCAGTGAACGACGGCAACTGGCACTTCTTGGTGGCTACCTACGACGGCGGCGGCCATGCGAGCGGCATCCGGCTTTATGTTGATGGAGTCGCTATGTCCACAACCCTGTTTGGAAACGGAGACAGTCTGAATGGGATGACCACGCTGAACAACGTTCCCGTGGCGATCAGCGCGCGCGATATGGGAGGCGTCCCCTATGACGGCCTGCTGGCCGAGGCGGCGATCTTCGGGACCGCTCTCACCGCCGCGCAGGTGAGCCAGTTACAGCAGGATACGGCTGCTTCCCCCGCGACTGGCGTGCTCCCCCATCTCGCGGCAGGCGGGTCGTACGTGACGGGCTTTTATGTTGTCAACAGCAGCAATCAACCGGCAAACTTTTCGATCAGCTTCTATGACGATAAGGGAAATCCTGTTTCACTTCCTTTTAACGGTTTGGGTACTCTCGCAACGCTCTCCGACACCGTCGTTGCGAACGGAGCAAGCTACTATGAAACGGGCAATCCGCAGGGCCCCCTTCTCGCTGGATCTGGTGTAATCACGTCGGGTGCTTCAATCACGATACAGGCACTTTTCCGCCATCAGGGCGCAGACAACACCTACTACGAGGCGGCGGTTCCATCGAGTACTGGAAATACTGAATTCGAGATCCCATTCGACGCTACGACGTTCGCGCCGACTGGCGCGCAAATCTATACGGGCATTGCAATGGCGAACCTGGATCCCATGCAACACACCAATGTGCTCTGCACAGCGCGGAACTCACTGGGGATTGTGATTCCGAATGCCGTGGTGGTACCGGCTCTTAACCCCTTGGGCCACTGGGCGAACTATCTCTTCCCGGCGCTTTTTGGGCTGCGCGGAACGCTGAATTGCACGTCCAAGACCAAGATCGGCGCGATCGGACTTCGAGCCTTGGGAAACGATGCGATTTCTTCCTTGCCGGTAATCCCCATTCGATGATCCGCACGCGTTTGGAATCCACCTCCCACGAGGTCCAGTGGGGCAAGGTCGAGACGTGGATTCAGAGCGCTGGGAAACCGAATGAGCAGGCGATGAAGACGAGGCTGAGTGAGTTGCTGCGAGGCTAAAGCATAACGGAATCAGGATTGCCTTTACTCATGATTCCTAGATGTCTATGGAAGTATGCGCGCGGAGAAAGCTGATGTCAAGCTGGGATTTGGCAGGGCGATAGATGCTTTACCTGATGGGGTCCCCTACGTTCATTCGCACCGCAAAGCCGGCATCGGATCGACCCGCGCCGCACGCCTCGCCGGTATCCACGCCGCCAGCGCCGCCACTGCCACTATCAGCGCTCCCGCCGCCACAAAACTCACCGGATCATTCGGCTTGATCCCATAGAGCGCTTGCTCCACCAGCTTCGTCAACGCCAGCGCCGCCGGAATCCCAATTGCCAGCCCGGCCGCCACCATCCACAGGCTCTCCCGCAGCACCATCCACTGCACGTCTCCGCGCCCTGCCCCCAGCGCCATCCGGATGCCAATTTCATTCGTCCGCCGCGTCACCGCTTGAGCCATCACTCCATACAATCCGATTGCCGCCAGCAGCGCCGCAATCGCTCCGAACGATCCCACCACGCCCGCAAACATCCGTTCAGGTCCGAGTGTCTCGCGGATCTGCTCTTCCTGCGTCCGCATCTCCGCCACCGGCACGCTCCTATCAATCGCCGCAACCACTCTCTGTACCGCCCCGGCAACCGACATCGGCGCCATCGCTGTTCGCAGCTCGAAAGTCATACCCCTGTTTAATTCGTCGTCTTGCAAATATGGCAGGTATGCCGTGGGGGCGACCTCGTCTTTTAAGTCGTCGTATTTAGCATCTCTGCACACTCCGACGATTTCGATTCTGTCCTCCGGACGTGCGTTAGTGCCGTCACCGAACGAAAAATACTGCCCAATCGGATACCGCTTTGGAAGATATCTGTGTGCAAACGCCTCATTAACGACTCCGGCCTTCGGCGCCTTCGTACCGTCCCGTTCGCCCAGTGCTCTTCCCAAAAATATCGGAATCCCCATAGTCGAAAAGAAGCGGTCACCCACACGTAGAACAAGCGGATGAGCTGGCCGGCCGTCTTTCGGCACGTATCCAGAAATCGTGATGTCGCTGTTACTCGTACTGTTAGAAATCAATGCAAAATCCGACAGTGTCGCCGACTGGACACCCGGAATCATCGCCACCTTTCCGCGAATTTGTTCGTAAAGACCCAGTAGCTTCTCTCCTTGGTACCCGCTGCGCGACCCGTCCACATTGAACAACAGTAGCCGTGCCGTTTGAAAACCCGGATCGACGCGATAGATGTTCATGAGTGTCCGAACAAACAGTCCAGCACCCGCTAGCAACAGAGTAGAAAGAGCAACCTGCGCCGCAATCAAGAGTCGGCTTACGCGAAATTTCGGACTAGGTCCCTGCGTCCCACCGGCGCCGTCCTTCAGTGCCGGCGTCAGATCCAATCGAGTGGCACGAAAAGCAGGCGCCAGTCCAAACAGCAACGCCGTCACAAGCGCTGCCGCAACCGTAAAAAGCAGCGTCCGCCAGTCCAAGTGTGCATCAACGACGGCGTTCTCGGCGCCCACGGTGAGAACCAGATTCTCTAGTGGATTCGCCAGAGCCAGCCCCAACCCTGCTCCGAACGCAGCAAGCAGGAGGCTCTCGGTGAACAGTTGCCGAATCAGCCGCCATCGCCCTGCACCAATCGACAACCGCACCGCGATTTCGCGTCGCCGCGATACGCTCCGCGCCACTAGCAGGTTCGCCAGGTTCGCACAGGCAATCAACAATACCAGGCCCACCACAGTGGCCAGCACTAATAGGACGGGAAATGCGTGATCGCGCAAAATCTCGATTCCACCCGCGCCATTTTCCAGCACTGGCCGCCACGGGCCCTCATTGCCCGTACGCTTTTTCTTGGCGGCTTCCTGCAACCGTCGCATGACAACACTGAGCCCCGCCATCGCCTGCTGATCGCTAACGCCCGGTCGCAGCCGTCCCAACACTTGTACCCAGGCGTTATCATCATCATCGAGGCGATACCACTCATGCCCAAACAGTGACGCGAGCGTTATTGGCACGAAAATGTCCGGCTCACGTCCGGGCCAAATTCCAAGAAAGGCCTGTGGCGTGATGCCAATCACCGTTACCGAATGTCCATTCACGAAAATCGCTCTTCCCACGGCTTCCGGATTCAGACCCAAGTGCCGCTCCCAATAGCGATAGCTGATCACGGCCACCGGCGGAGCTCCAACACGGTCGTCTTCCGCCGTAAGAGTCCTTCCGGCCAGGGAAGTCACTCCCAGGCTCGTAAAGTAATTGCCAGTAACTAAATCAGCGTCCGCATAGTGGCTGGTGGCCCCCGCGAGCACTGTTACTTGGGCAGACGCGAATCCGATGAAGTCCGAAAATTGTCGCACGCTGCGCTGAAACTGTTGATATGTGGAGTATGAAAACGAACTGGAGACGCTAATACCGGCCCGGTTCGTCGCGTGATAGCCAGTGTGACTGCTGAATGGGTCCTCTCCCGTGGAAACCACGACTCGCAACTGCTCCGGCTCCCGCACCGGCAGCGATTTCAAAAGAATCGCATCCACGACGCTGAATATCGCCGTGTTACCCCCAATCCCAATCGCCAGCGACAAAGTCGCCACTAGCGTGAATCCCGGACTGCGCCACAGCATCCTTGCCGCATAGCGCAGGTCCCGCCAGAAGTTCTCCATGGCCCGAAACGTCCACTGGTCCCGCAAGTCTTCCTTCACCAGCACCGGATTCCCGAACGACCGCCCCGCGCTCTCCGCCACACCCGCCTCCTGGTTCTTCTCTTCCCGCATCGCCAGGTGAAACGCCAGCTCGTCTGCCAGATCGCTTTCGAGCTGCCGCCGCTTCCACAGCGCGCGCCACCGTAAACGTAGGTTCGTGAATAGCCCTCGCATACTACGCCTCCATCACGCGCGCGATCGCCCCACTCATCCGCGCCCACTCCGATGACTCCGCTGCCAACTGCTTCCTCCCCGCTGCGGTCAGCCGGTAGTACTTCGCCCGCCGGTTGTTCGCTGAAACGCCCCATTCGCTTGCCAGCAGGCCGCGCAGTTCCAGACGATGCAGCGCCGGATAGAGCGCTCCTTCTTCCACCTTCAACA
This sequence comes from Bryobacteraceae bacterium, assembly GCA_035297145.1. Taxonomy (GTDB): domain Bacteria; phylum Acidobacteriota; class Terriglobia; order Bryobacterales; family Bryobacteraceae; genus QHXW01. The sequence continues at coordinate 20,497 of DATGZN010000081.1, read as the reverse complement.
CATCGCCCGACCACGCGAGGATGTGCTCGGCCACGTCGTACCCATGCATCGGCGCGCGCGCCAGCGCCTTGAGCACCAGCATGTCGAGCGTGCCTTGTAGGACGCCAGATGTACGTTCAGGTTTCTCTCCCATAAATCCTTTATGGGAAGTATGCGCCCGCTCGCGCCAGATTGCAAGGGGATGTCAGGCACAGCCCAGTCAGGCAGGGTAAACGCGGTTAATATGCTCGACTGGAGAACTTCATGTGCTTATGGCGACGGCTCGGCGCGACGGTGCGGAGGATCGTGCCCGCCGCCCATTCGGATTCTGGGGGAAAGCGCGTCCAAACCCTGCGACCGTCCACAGCTTGAATGCAGCGGTACCAGTACCCATCGTCGCCCTTAGCCCAGGTCGTTGCGTTGCCGCGGGTATCGCTTGCTTCCGAAATGATCGTGTACTGGCAAGCCGGCTCGCCTTCCAATCGAACACCGCGCGCCTCTGCGGATGGCACGCAACCATTCTCCAGCCAACCGGTTCTCAGGGCAAGGACCTTCGACCGGCGCCGTCGGGTCTGCTGACATTTCTTGCTTGGGGTACATCAAACACGCATGCCGAACCAGCCGGACGGAGACAGTCCGCGGGATACGAACGCCGATCTACAGGTGATGAACTAGGGCGAGTTCGACGCGCCGGACTTGAAATCAGCGGGCGCACCGTAGATAGGGGACAGAGGAGTACGGCCGCTTCAACCAGGCGTGCCCAATGCGCGCGTCCGGTTTGGGCTCGGATTTAGATGTGCGGGCGAGAGCGGAACAGAAGAAATATCGACAGCGCCAGCAACGTCACGAACACGCCGGCTATAGAAAAGGCCATATTCAACCTCTCGGCAACGATTGTGCGACAGTCCTGGGCCGAAAGATAGCCCCTCCTTGGAGAGGTGGGATATCCACTAAGTCGTAGGCGCCCACTGATCCCGGCGGCGCGGAGGCGAATAGCGGCAGCTCAACGGAAGAGGTGGGCGGAGGTCAAGGCGAAATCGACTCCGTCGAAGCCGGTCAGGACGAAGCGTACAATGAGTAACCGCAGCGCGACGGAAAATTGCGGCTGCGCAACGGAAGAGATGGGCGCTGGCGAAGGCAAAGAAGGTCGGCTAAACCGTCAACGCGCCACGGATCACACTTCCTCGAACGCCGTCAGGAGAGTTTGACGGTAAAGTAGGCACTGCCCCTTTTTAGACGTTACTCAGAGCGCAAGGCAGACATGGGGTCGATGCGCGTGGCTCGCTGGGCTGGCAGCCAGGCTGCCGATAAGGCGATGACAATTGCCGCGGCCGCGCTGGCGAGATACATAAGCGGGGACAGCGGCGTCACTCCAATCACAACGGAGCGGACGGACCACGTCAGGGGCGCGAGGAGCAGGAGGCCCAACGGCACTCCCACAGCCGCTAGGCGCAGCGATTCCCGCAGCACCATTTGCTTGATCTCGCTGGGATGCGCGCCGAGTGCCATGCGCAGACCAATCTCACGGGTCCGGCGATTCACGGCGTACTGGATTACTCCGAACAGCCCTGCCGCCGTGAGCAGGAAGCCGAAAACTCCCAATCCGCTGCTCACCCTGACGAGCAACTGATCGAACGCGAGCGCCTGTTGCATGAAGGCGCGCAGAGTTGTAGTGGCTACCAGCACTCCGGGGTCGAAACGCTTAATTTCCTGCCGTACCGCTTTTGTGAGAGCGCCAGGGTCTGAGGCCGTCTCCACCATGAGCGTGATACCGCCCCAGGGCATTTGCGAAAACGGCAGATAGAGGGAAGGCGCGGGAGGCTCGTGCAGGTCTTCCACGGGGCCATCCTCGGCGATGCCGACGATTTGCCGCATTTTCCCATCCACCGAAACCCACTGGCCGATCGGGTTCCGGCCGGGGAACGCCTGGTGAGCCAGTCGCTGCGAAAGGACAGCCACGAGCGCGCTGTTCTCGCGATCATTGGTGTCGATGCCGCGGCCCGCAAGGACCCGGGTGCCCATTACAGAGAAGTAATTGCCGCCGACGTTGTACACGGGAACGCCTCGTGGGGCTTGTCCTGGAATCTCGAACCGCACGGTCATTCCGCCACCTGAGCCGCTCAAGGGGAGCCGCCGCGCAAAGGTTGCTCCGCGAACTCCCGGCAACGCAGCCAGCCGCTCCGAGACCTGCTCACACCACATGAGCGCTGACATTCGGGGCGACGACTCCAGGTCCACAACAAGCATTCTCTTGTTCGGATCGAATCCGGGCCGTAGCGCCGCGGTGTTGCGAAAGCTCTCGAAAAAGAGCACGGCCATGCCGAACAGCATCACGCTGACGGCGATCTGGCCGACGACCAACGCTTGCTTCTGCCACGTGCGACCGGCGCCGGTTGTCCCCTGCTCGGATTTCAGCACCTCACTAACGTTCATCTTCACGGCGTGCCGCGTCGGCGCGAGCGCGGAGAACAATACGGCGCACACGGCGGAAGCCATGGCGAAGGTCAACACGCGGTAATCGAGACGCAGCCCATAGTCCAGATAAGGCGAAGCCGCCGTAATGAATGCGGAGACCTGTTGCATGAGGAACCCCGCCAGCCACAACCCAGCTCCCGCACCGGCGAAGCTCACCAACGCCGTTTCGACCAGCAACTGTCTTGCAACGCGCCACGAACCCGCGCCTAAAGCCAACCTGATTCCAAGTTCTTTTTTGCGCGTCTCCGACAGCGCGAGCCGCAATTGCGCCACATTCGCGCAGGCCACAAACAGCACCAGGCCGAGCACCAGCAGCAGCCCGCCACCATAGATCAGCGTGTCTTCCCACCCCGTCGCAAATTTAACCTCCAGGACTGTACCGGTTTGTCCCGCTGGGGCGGGTTTACGTTTCTCGGGGCCGCGAATCGCCGCATCGAACTGCGCTGCTGCCCGCTGCGGACTCACTCCGGGTTTCAGCCGCGCGATGATCTCGAAATTTCCTGCATCCCGCTCATATCTCTCAGCCGCACGCCCCGGAAGATTGAACCAATCTTCCATGCTGATCCAAATGTCATTCGGGACTCCGCGCAGCAACCCAGTGAACTCGGCAGGCATAACGCCCGCGACGACGAAGCCGTGGCCGCTCAATATGATTTTCTTTCCGGCAATCTGCGGGTCGCCCCCGAACTTCTGCTGCCATAGACGGTAACCGATAACCACTGCGGGTTCCGCCCCAATCGGCTCAAGCGACGCACGGCCGACGAGCGCTTTCACCCCCAAGAACTGGAAATAGTTCGGAGTCGATGGGTAAACAAGCACGGACTGCCGGTCATCCCCCGTGCCCAGCGTCCCGCCCACGCGCTCATAGGTCACGAGATCCGCGACATTGCTGGAAGCACGAAGCATATCCTGATAGTCCGGCCAGCAGAAGGCGATCTGGTTTCCGTCATCTCCGCGCGACGAGATCCAGTAGACCTCGCCAGGCCGATCGAAGGCGAACGGGCGCAGGAATATGGCGTCCGTCAGGCCGAAGATGCCGGTGGTCAGGCCGATGCCCAAAGCGATGGAAACAATGCACAAAAGCGTTGTCCCGCGGTTTTTGCGCAAGACCCGGAGGGCGATACGGAGATCTTGCCACAAAGGTTCCAGGCTCATGCCCGTGGCCGGAGCAATCATTGTGCCAGGATGGGCTACAGATAATAGAGGAATTAAAGGTCTTGATTGTCCGTTTCCGGGATTAGTATTGCTCACAACCGGTCAACTGGCTCTAATATGTAACGATTAGCCTCGTGGCGAAGGGATTGAGCGCGCTTGCGCTTCTGCTGCTCAAATGGGGACAAGAGTATGATGTGAAACTCGGATGAATCTTCGGACTTGCATCTTCGGCTTTGGAGCGTGGGCTGTGCCAGCCAACCGCGTCCCTGGGTCGGAAGTCCGCATCTCGCCCATTGACAGTGTTACGGAAAATCTGGCCGCCCAGCAGTTCAAAGCAGCCCAAACCGCCGGAACGCCTGCTGAATCGCCGCGACCTTCTCCGGCGGGCACGGATTCTCTGGGTGCGCGGCTCCTGGCGCTACCAGGCCGAACTGCTCTTTGCAGTACAGAATCCATGCGCTCTCGGGCACGAAGCCGTGCTGGCGAGTGATCCATTTCTGGATTTCCTGATCGGTAACGCGTGGCTGGATGGGTTGCTGCTCGTGGGAATAGCGCGAGGGGCGCTCACGTCGTCGATCGTCATTGCGGGTGGTCATTCGCCGCTTCGCCCGGATTGATCAGACTGAGTGTACCAGCTAAGACGCCAGCCTTTCGACGTTCGGACTCTCTGGCGAACGTCCGTATACGCCGTTCAACCGACCGGAATGTTCAGGTCATGGGCAATGGATCATCGGTAAACGCTGGGCGACTGATCACGGTAATCGATTGTGGCGAAGCCTACTCAATCCTAATTCTTGAGATCGCGAGCGGCCGGGTATCCGGGTATACTCGTCGCCTGCTGCACGGCACGCAGAATGGCTTCCGCCATCACGTCCGCCGCCAGAGCGCCGATCCTTGTGATATCGATCTCGACTCTGCTGGTGGCCGTAGCAAGGGCGAAAACTGTGTCGCCGTCTGCTGGCGTGTGAATGGGGGAAATCGCGCGCGCGTACCCGTCCTGCGCCATTTGCGCGATCTTTGTCGCTTGTGTCTTGGTTAGCGGCGCGTTCGTGGCGATCACGCCAATCGTACTGTTGGCTCCTATTTGGGGTCGCTCGATTCTGTCAGATCTCAGAAGCAAACGGGCATCGGCCAAATGCCTACCATCCTCCGTTCGAACGCCGGCAACGACTCGGCCGGTCGCAGGATCAATCACATCGCCAAGGGCGTTCACCGCAACAATCGCGCCCACAATCAGACCATCGGGCATTCTTATCGCCGCGCTACCGAGGCCACCTTTCATGGCGCGCTTGAATCCGGCGATCTTTCCAACCGTCGCACCAGCTCCGGCGCCCACATTCCCTTCAATGACTGGTCCCGTTGTTGCGGCAGAAGCTGCCCGATACCCACAGTCAGCATTCGGCCGTATCTTCGGACTGCCTCCCACACCCAAATCGATAAGGATCGCGGCTGGAACGATCGGCACGTTCACCAATTGACCATGCGATTCGACCTTGAACCCGGCATTCTTCTCGTCCAGATAACGTACAACGCCGGACGCAGCATCGAGTCCGAACGCGCTACCGCCTGCCAAAACTATGGCGTGCACTTGCTGAACGCTGTTGATCGGGTTCAGGAGATCAGTCTCGCGCGTACCAGGCGCCCCGCCGCGTACGTCAACTCCCGCTGTCGCCCCGGCTTCGGTCAGAACCACAGTACAGCCGGTAGGACGTTCAGTGAGCGTAAAATGGCCGACTTTGATACCTGGAACGGCAGTAATGGTCGAATTCGCTGGAGTCGATTGGGCCCTGAGCGATGCGAGCATCGCTAACCCACCGATCGCAACCGCGCCAACCGTCATGGTGATCTTCTCCATCACGCCTCCACTCTACGCCTGTTCGACTGAGGTGTGGGTCCCTCCTCGTCGCGAGAGCGCATCTCTGGTCGGAGATAGCTCTTCCGTAACGCCGTAGTGTTGACCAGCACTTTTCCAATGCCAGGCTCGCCGGCTTGTCCGGAAATAGCTATTTCCAGCTTGCTCGCCTCGGCTGCCCACTTGATCCTCGTGGGTCGAACTCGCTGGACGGTCCGGCGGGACGAGCCTGGTATTCAACTGGCTCGCAGGAGAGCCCCGCGGAAGCCTGCGAGCTGCATCGCACGCACGTGAGCCTTCTGGAACGCGGTCGGATCAACGTCACCGTAAACACCACGCGGTAGATTACAAAGGTTTTGCGGATTCTACGACTCAACCTCCATACAGATGCAGTAGTACACCGCGGAGGCTACTCAATGTGTCGAACGCCGTCCTTTCATTCAAAGGAGCAGGTGACGAACTAGGGTGTAGCGCCTGGTTGCCTGCTCTTTGTACCTCTCGTGCGCCTGATTCAGCGTGCGCGTCCAGGAGTTTCTGCCCGCCTGAGAACCGAATGAGTTCATTGAGATCGTAGTTCAATTCGAGGCCGAGTCGCTCGCGGAGCCGCTCTTTCAACGCGGCTTCAAGAGCGGCACGGCAAAGCGCGACGCATCCACCCCAAAAGCCGAAGATGTAGTTTCGCGCCGCTTCCGACAGATACACGTTGATTCCTTCGGAGGGCAGGTCTTGTGCCAGCAGAAGTGACAAACGCGTCGTTCGTTTGGCCAATGCTGGAATCTGTTCGAGCAGCTCGCGCGTGTAATGTTCGTCGAAGCTTTCCTCAAGTCTGTCTTTAGACCATACCTGCTCAAGCTGTTCCAGGAACTGCTGGGTCGTGATCCGAAGTCGGCAGCCAATGAGTTCAGCCACAACCAAGCGTCCTATCGATGATGCCTGTTCGCTTTCCGCTCTCTGATCCGAGGGAAGATCTTCGCAGTAATCACGATCGAGTTCCGTAATGTGGTTTCGGACGAGGTCCGAGAAGCGATCCATGCCAGCCCCTTTTCAACCAGAATACCGTGCCTAGACTGGCGGTTCATGTTGTCACAACACGAAGGGCGAGCGCTGCTGCGGCAACCACCAACATGAATACCGCAGACCCAATGCCTTTAAAATCGCCGACATTCAGATGCGATACGATGGCTCCGACGAAATAGAGGACCAGACCAATTCCCCCAGCAAATCCGGCCAGAGGCCACCAGGTTCCAACAAGGAGTCCCACCGTCCCGGCAAACTCGCACGCCGCCAGTCAATCCAAGAGCTTGTGCAGGCGTGGAAGCAGATGAGGGGATTGTTTTAGCGTCGCACCGCCGCGGCCCGCGATGAACACGTGCGCGTTATCTACGCAATGGCCGGGTGCTTCTTACCAAAGCCAGTCGCCTGTTCGAATGCATGCGCCATTTGCAGAACGCTGAAGTCTTCTTTGTTGCGGCCGACGATCTGCACGCCGACCGGAAGTCCTTCCGGCGTGAACCCGGCCGGCACTGAGACCGCTGGATTGCCCGTTGCCGAAATGTACCAGCAGGACTTCAACCAGTCGATGTAGTTATCGAACTTCACACCCGCGATCTCCGTTGGGTATGGCGTGTTGATGTCGAATGGCGGCAACTGAGTGGTAGGCAGAACGAAGTATTCGTACTTCTCAAGGAACGCTTGAAAGCTCCGCCAGAGCTGCCCGTGGGCGGTTTCGGCGTGCGCGAGGTCCGTGCCTGTCAGTCGCAGCCCTTCCTCGATTTCACGCTTAAGTGTGTCCTTGTAAGCGTCGGGGTGTTCATGCAGGCGGGCACCGTGGGTATTCGCGGTATTCCATGCGCGCAGCGTGCGAAAGGCGATCTCGGCAGGGGCGAAATCTGGCTCCACCTGCTCGACGCTGCACCCCAACGATTCAAATGTCTTGCGGTGCCCGTCCACCACAGTACGCACGTGCGCGTCGAAGGGCACTCCGCCCAGGTCTTTGAACCAGGCCACTCGCACACCTCTGAAGCCACGGTTGAGCGGGCGGGCGAAGTGTTCTCCCGGTTCGTCGATCGAGAGCGGTGAACGAGCATCGGGACCCGCAATCGTGCTCAGCACTAAGGCAAGGTCGGCCACTGAACGCCCCAGGCAGCCCGAGGTACTCAGCGTAAACCATGCGAACGTCGCTTTTGGGTTCGGTACGCGGCCAATCGAAGGCCGGAAGCCAACCACGTTGCAGAAGGCTGCAGGATTGCGCAGGGAGCCACCGGTATCGGAGCCGCTGGCAATAGGAACGAGTCCGCAGGCCAACGCGACGGCGGCGCCACCGGAGGACCCGCCGCACGTCTTCGTCAAGTCGTAGGGATTGTGGGTCGCGCCGAAGACCTTGTTGAACGTCTGCGATCCCGCCCCGAATTCTGGGGTGTTGGTCTTGCCGATGGTGATCGCGCCCGCACGTCGCATCCGCTCGACAACAATGTCGTCTTCGGTGGGGAAGTAGTCTTTGTAGAGCAGCGATCCAAATGTTGTGCGGATACCGCGGGTTTCCAGCAGGTCTTTGTGCGCGACCGGCAGACCGTGCAGCGGCCCCAGCAGCTCCTTGCGCGCCTGCATCTCGTCGGCCTTCGCGGCATCGGCGGCGGCCATTTCCGGTACCAGGGTCACGATGGCATTGACCTTGGGGTTCACGCGCTCGATCTGCTTCAGGTGCGCGGTCAGCGCCTCGCGCGCCGACAGTTTTTTGTCGCGGATCAGCCGGGCCATCTCAACCGCGCTCATGAAACATACAGAGGAATCGGCTGCCTGAGCCTCCAAAGTGCCCGCGAGCAGTTGTGTGACAGCCAGCCCTAGTAGGGCTTCACGCCGGGTTGGATGGTCGTCACTCATGGGAGTGAGTCTATCACGCGATGTTCGCGCACAGGTGTTTCGGCCGGACACACGGAGTGATATCGAACAGCTCCGCGCAGCGTAAGAGGTGCTTGAGACGATTGTGACATGGTTAGATCAATATCCGGTTGACGCGAAGCCCGTAAGCTCTTAGCTGCCGCGTTACGCCATATCGACGCTTCACTTTTAGGATACCCACCTAAACACAGACAAAAGTCACGCCAAGATGGCAATAAGTACGCCCCTGATGATTTATCGTCTGGCAACTCTTGCGCTTCCGACCCTTTACTGTCTCACAGCCCAGTGCGACATAGCACCCGTGACGATCCGGGTTCAGCACACCAAGTGGTGCACGTATCTCTCCGATGCAATCGTTGATCGTAGCGTGTCGAAAGTGCCACTTGTTGCTTGCCTGACGCCCTTTTGGGGGGTTAGCCTTTGTCGGTAAGACCCGATCTAGGCAGTAGATGCAAAATAGAGGCCCGGTGGCTGTGGCTGCATTCATCACATGGACGATAAGGCTGCCAACAACGAAGGGCTGGATTGCTTGACTGTCGTGTTGCGAAATCGCCTGAGCGATGGCCCGGCGAGTAGCACGATCTTTTTTCTGAAGCAGGGCGTAAAGCATGGTTCCCAGACCCTGTAAGCAGACCCGCCGTCTTTGAAATGACGGCCAGGCCACGCATGCACCGAGCCTAGCATTGTTTTCCCGTTACGTCCAACATAACGTCCTTTCATGCCGGCTATCCTTCACTCCAGTTTCCCCACCGAGTTTCGGCGAACACCACCAGCAGCTTTTGGTTTTGCTTGGATGCGGTTTGTGGCGGCCGTCCGCGCATAGATGAGCGTCCTGCGGGACAAACCTGTCAATGGCAACAACGTCCACCTGGGCTTTCTTCAATGCGGGCAGATCTTCATTTGCCATTCGTCGCGGTGCCGATCCGACATTCCGTATAAACGGGGCTGGTGCGGCGAGAGCATGCCAGCTCGGACGGTGGTGAATGTGGTATAGGTACCCTCCGCCTTTTGGGGCCGGATTGTAGCGGCGATGGGCATAAGAAAATCGATCAAAGATCTACATCGTCGAAAACATCTCGGTCCCAAGGTGAGATCGGCATTGCTGGTCCTTCTGGCTCCCAATACTTCGATTTTGGTGGCGTGTAGCCTTCGGAGAGCTCCGCGATCGTCTCTTGGATACTTTTCAGGCCAGCCACGATAAGTTCGAGGGCTTCACTGTCTCCCTTAAACTCTTCTCGATATGCCCGCAGTGCTCCATCGAGCATGTCAAAGTATTGTTCCGGGTCCTGTTCACTATCATAGTTGGTTCTCCAGTCCCAAATGATGTCACGAAGGTTGGGAATTACGTTCCCGCGAACTGCATTCACAAATCGCCGTCGCTCGGCCGGAGTGAAGACACGCTTCACTCGTTCGATGGTCAGAAAGTCGGCGTCTGGAGTGGTGACGACCAAATCCATGACAGTGTCGATCAGTTTGTGTCGATGAGTCGGCGGCAGCAGCTTGTACCGCCGCAGTTTAGGAATAAGTTCAGTCTGTAGCGTCGCCTGCAGATAGGAATGCGGAGAACACAAGTAATCCAGAACCTGTGGACAACTGTCAAAATAGAGCTTTAGGAACGCCGAGCTGCAGCGTAAGCCAAGGAAGGTACATATTCGTTCAATTGGGAGTTCAAGATTTAGCCGATTGGCAAGCATGACGAAGCGTTTCTGCGGCACTACGACCTTAGCGTTAGCTAGATGAACATCTCCACACACGACTTCTTGAACGAGCTTCTCGACCTTCGCACCGTGCAGATAGATGTCCAAAAGCTCTGGGTCTTCAGCCACGATTTCAGCAAATGCGTCTCCAATCGTTGGATGTTTGAACGTCCACTTCGTCTGCCCTCCCGAAAGACTGAGCTTTGTCAGGCTGCCGTCTAGCGCCGAAATGGCCTGCCTGACCCCTGCGGGAGCGGCACCGAGCATCTCTACAGCGTGCTGCAACGTTGGGGTCAAGGATAAGGGACTGTCGGCTGCTCCGCCATTCATGAAAATCACTGAAATTGCGGCCTTGCTATTCACGTCGAGTGACCGAATAATGTCCTTCAAGAATAGGACCGGCTCGCCAACGAATTGCAGAATCGAATGTTGCGTTGTGTTGAGGTTTCGTGTGAAGAAACGGTTACCGAGACGCCGGGCGATTTCGGGGCGAAACTCGTGGTGCTGAGCGATTGTCGCTAAATGCGGTTTGATTTTAGTTTTGAACGCCCTGGGCTGATCGCCCAGCTTGATATGGTTATATAGAATCTGCTGCCGTTCGGCTCGCGTGAGCGACTGGACGTTAATGATCACCTGAGCGTCGACCAGAAGCGGGAAAGCGTTCTCTTTGAGATCGCGTCTGGCTGAGCGGTAGATGTAGTCCCGCGATGTAAAGACAATTCGCGCCCCCTTTCGGACAGCCGCGTTGAGGTGTGGGAGTGCATTGTTCCACGCCACTGTCAGATCCCATTGATATTGGGTGGGGCCAAATGCGTCGTCAACCCAGAAGAACTGTTTAGGTTCGTGCGGGTTCCAGTGGTGAACGAACTCTTCCGGGTTCCGGATTTTGATCGTAGAGCAACCCCAAACATCAATCGCCCCGAGCGCGAGACTAGCGGCAATCGTTGATTTGCCGGCAGCCGGCTCGCCCAGAAGCAAGACAAATCCCTTCTCGGCAAGTGCCTTCACGCTCTTTCTGTGGGCGTCGGTGATGACAAACGTAGCGAGGTCATCTCCAAGAGAGCTCAGGATCTCCGTTGCTTGGACGTACGCCCGCTCGTCGAGGATCTGGCTTAGGTCCCCAAGACCATATACGCGGGGCACCATCATCCGCAAACGGGCGGATTCTCGAATTTTCAGGTCGATCCAACTCTTGCCGAAGACCAAGAAATGATTTATTCCTTCGATTGCGAGGAAACGAATCCTCAGTTGCTCCTCGACGACGCCCGACACGGCATGATTCGTCATCAGAATGTAGGTGTCCGTGAGGCCCCGAGTCGCGAGGCGCTGCGCTTTTTTCAATTCATCATCGAGGCTTGTTGCTGCAAGTGGAGCATCCTTCTTGCTTGTGAATTTGCATTGCACCGTGAAGGAGCCCTCGAAAGTTTCATTTTTGGATCGCTTCCATTGGCCATGGAATGCACCATCTCGGCCGCCATCTTTGGACGATAGGAACACCTGCACGGTCTGCCCCAGAACTTCAGCGGCAACGCTTGCACATAGGTCTTGAAAGCCTTTCCAGCCAAGCGAATGGAGTTCGTAGCCGACCTGGCTTGCTTGGGCTTGTGCGGATTTTCGGGACATGGGTTATAGCTTCCGTCGAACTGATGCTTGGTAATATTCGAACATGGAAACGCCCAGTGTGTCGGCGAAGCATTTATGTTCAGCGTCGACCACGGATGCTTGCGGCGATGTCCAAGGCGACTTCTCTTCGTCTAGGATCTGCCTCGAAGGCTTGGCCGCGCGCAGCGAACCCGGCGGGTTCGGCCGCTGCATCGGCAACCGCCGCGCAGGCTTCGCGCTCGCGCTGGACGGCGCCATCAATCAGATATTGGATGGCGTCGGCGATCTCGCGAGGCCAATACTCCGAGAGCGTTACTCCCCGTGCACGACCGTCGCGAATAGCTGTGACGGCTCCGATGAATTTGTAGACACGCTCTCGTTCGATTTGTTGTTCCATCTCAACCTCTACGTCGCCATTTTGTCGCAGTTGGAGTCGGATTGGAAGGCCCTTGAATCTCTGGCTCGTACCGGTTATTCTTGCCAAGGTCAATTAGCCCACCCTCGCCGGCAAACGCACCATCCGGTAGAACGTGAAAAGCACGAAGAAATCAGAAGTGCGACCGCTGGTTGAACCACCTGTTTGAACAACTCAGGTCCTCTTCGCGCTCTTCTTCCCTTGTGAGCTGGCACGTTCGCGCGCTAGACGCTTCGCCGTCCGCTTCTTCGCCGCGGCTTTGGCTGCCTTCTTCGCGCGCGCGGAGCGTTCCTCCGCCGTCATGTTCTTCGCAGCCTTCTTCCCGCCCTGGCTGCCGTAGGTCTTGCCCAACTGGCGCAGGTAGTCGAGCACTTCGGGCGGGATGCGTTTGGGCATGGTGTCATGGTAGCAGCTAACGGGGGTAAGGACGCGGGTGAGGTGGGATGGTTGGCACGCGATCGGCTTGATCCTTCCAACGTGACTGACCCCGTTTGGTCAAGTCTCCGCGAGGCTGACTTTTCGTCCAAGCGGATTGTTATTCATTCGGCGCTGCGTTCGGCGTCACTTTTGGCGTTTTGAGCACGATCGGACAGGCGATCGCCTATCGGGTTGGCATACGTCCGACAGTCGACTACAAACCCGCCACGCGTCCGCGGCTGACGCGATTTCAATTGTTAGCGGCTGCGAATCGCACGGCCGGCTACATGGTTTGCGGGATATGTCAGCAGCCTGGTGGCGCACGAGCGGTAACACGCAATCGCAGTGGGACTGACAACGGGACTGACAGCAGGACTCGCCATTGGCGTGGTCACGGCGATTATCGGCTCGTGCACGCCTTTCGTCGAGTGGGCGGCCGACCATGTGCCCGAAAAATGGACGGGGGTCTTTGGCGTGGGCCTGATTTTGATCGGCTTGACGCTCCAATCCGTTCAGTATTGGCTCGCTCTGCTCGACGTGAATGTGCGCCTAGGCTTAATGGCCTCGCGGATTAACGTCCACTCACGTGGGCTTACCTTAACGCCGGCCAGCGCGAATCGCGTTCGGTACGCGCGCCGCTAGAATCGCAAAGCAGCCATGGATGCCGAAGCGTCGACATCTGTCGACACGCTAATCTCTCGCCAGCGGTCTGCGTCGGCTGCGCGAGCCGCCTGGGCTTCGCCAGCGTATCGAACTGCGTCGCTGCCCAGCAGGAGATGTGCGGGCAAGCGATCGCTGGCAGCCAGCCGAAGGATGACTTGAGCAACCTTGGACGGATCGCTATTCTCATGGCCCCAGAGAGACTCCAGCGCCTTGATCACCGCGCCCACGGAAGGTTCATAATCCGGGAGCAGGTCAGGCACGTCCTTGTGCGCACGAACGCCCCAGTTTGTCCGCATTCCTCCGGGTTCGAGGGCGCAAACCTTGACGCCAAAAGGAGCAACTTCCTGGGCGAGGGACTCGGTGAATCCTCCCACGGCCCATTTTGCGGCATGGTATGGTGTGCTGCCGGGCAGGGCCAACCGGCCGCCGACTGACGAGATCTGTAGGATGCAGCCGCTCTGTTGCATCCGCATGATCGGCAGCGCAGCGCGTGTGACGTTGACTACGCCATAGAAGTTCGTGTCAACCACCGCCTTGAACCTCTCCGAACTCAACTGCTCGAACGGTGCGACATCGCCGTAGCCTGCGTTATTCACGACAACATCAAGGCGCCCGAAGGCGTCCACAGCCACCTGAACAGCTGCAGATGCCTCTCCTTCATCCGCCACGTCGAGGGGTGTGGCGCGAACCTGATCACCATACTTCTCCACCAGATCTTGGAGGCGGCGCGGATCGCGGGCTGTTGCGACGAGGCGATCGCCTGACGCGAGCACGGCTTCAGCTATGTTGCGGCCTAAACCGCTCGCGCTGCCGGTTACCAACCAGACTTTGGACATGAAAATCCTCCTTCTACTCCTTACCCATTGGGTACCCAAGCAGCATAGCGATAAAGCACGCGCTCTTACAATGGCACAAGGGTTGACGGCAATCGTTGGACGCGAACCGCTCCCGAGTGACGGGGCGCTCGGAAACTGGAAAGAAGATGGAAACAGCCGATCCTTTCCCGCTGACGCATTCCCGTATACTCGGAGCGATGTGGACGTGCTGATCTGTCGCTCGCGAGATCTTGCCAAACATAATCGACGGGTACCGATGGGTACGGTCCAGGTACTTTTTACCCGTGTTCTTACTTGCAGAAAAAGCTCGTGTTGCCAAACTCGGTTGCATGGCCTCCCCCGAGGCGGAAGACCGGTTTGACGGCGCAGGCGTGATCCTCTGGGGGCTCGCCTTAGGATTCCTGTGGTTCTGGGTTGGACTGTGCCTATACGTGATAATTCATTGAGGAAAAAGGGCCCTACGGATCGAGCATCAGCATGTGGTGTTGGGGTGTCTAATCAGGAACTCGGACGTACGCGCTCCTTGAGATGATGAAAGAGCAAGTGATGGCCGGCACTTTTCACTTGGAACCATTTCGGCGGTAGTCGAGGGCCTGGACTGGCGGCGAAAGTGAAAATCCTGCTCGTACTCGGCTTACTCGCTTGCGCCCTCTGTCTCGCGTTGCTTCGAATGCTGAAGCGCGGCTACCGACAACGGCACCAGCAACGACCGCCACCTAGCTACGTTGACTCGATGGGAATCGAGAGATACCGAGTGCCGGCACCGCCTAAATTGATGTCAGCCCTCGATCTCGCCATCGTCATCCTGCTCGGCATCACGATTGGCTTATTCCTGATCGCTGTAGGTTTCTTGTTCCTTTCAATCCTTCGCGATTAGTTTCCAAGGGATGCTAGACCATCACCCCAGGCCCGGCGATTCAGCCTTGCTGCCCTCCGCCGTCAATTCTTGCCGTTTGAAGCTAGTGGTGTTGAGGGATGACAAAGACGGAGGGACCGGTCTGTCGGGGTGAACTCCTGAATGGGAGATTCTAAGAATTGCCTTTTAGTCTGACTGCTTTATACTGACGCCAAGCCAAATAGCCTCCGATTGCTGCCGGCAAATGAGCAGCTCAGGAATTGCGCTTGGCCCAGGCACCTGATGTGCCATGCTGAAGTTCTACATGAGACGGAATGACAAGCATCGTCGCAAACCTCTATGAGACGTAGTTAAGCTTGAGAATATCCCGAAGGACTGGCGCGACTGGCATCCGTCGATCCTCAACGCCCGCCGGCTGTCCACATCGCTGTTCAACTCCTGGGACGACGCGCTGTTGTTTCGGACACTCGCGACTCTGCGGCTCGATGCGCCCGTCTTTGATACGGTGGAGGACCTTCGGTGGAAGGGACCATAGCCGGAGTTTGAAGGGCAACGCCGCAGTATGGGAGCGCCCGATCTGTTCGGCCGCGCAACGTCGGCACAAATAGCGAACGCCGTTGCCTGACTGCGCCGAGCGCGTGACTTGGGTGCACCCCGCCTACGCCGCTCAGGAGGCGTAGGTAGAGGTGCGGTTTGACTTTAGGACCAAAGTGGATTTCCGGACGCAGCGGCGTTTATCGTTCTCTATCCAAGAGAAACTTCCCCAGAACCCGACTTGAACGAAGTCGCAAGCGGCAGGCGGACCCCGTAGCGTTTCTAGCGGGGGCGAGATAGACCAACGAACGAAAGGAGTTCGTTGATATGACCCCACTACGCAAGCGAATGTTCGATGAGCTGCAACTCCGCAACTATGTTGCGAGGGGCGTCGTGGGAAGTTAGTATCTTGAGGCTGGAGTGGACGGCGTGGTCTCGAACCCACGATCTGTTCTATTTCCAGAACTCACAATTTCGTCGCAAGTTCTGGAAAGGGAACTGTTTTTCCAGAAATTAAACTACCGCCACCCTCCTTAGCATAGCGTATCGAGCGGGACCGCCGGTCATTCCTGCGGCTTCGGCTCGGCATCGCGCTCGTCGCGGTGACCGAACTTGCGGGGGAGAAATATCTCGCCCGTGACGGGGTCGATGGACCAGTAGTCGACGTTCTCGTAGTCGAAGAGCGGACGGCCGAGCAGCGTATCCTCTCCCTTCCACTTCACGCAAAAGGGTCGCGTGGTCATGTGTTGGCTGATACGAACGAGTTGCGGCGGTCCGCCAATCGAATCTTCCGGCTTGGCCGCGTCCAGAAACGACGCCAAGACCCGCAACGGCTCAAGGTTCGCCGCCGGACCGGGCTTGAGCAACTCCTTTGCCACGGCCCCGCGCACACGCTTCGCCCAATCACCAATCAATGACACCTTGTTCAGGCGCGGGCAGAATCCCGATCCCTCGCGCTCATAAAACTCCTTGGTCTTCGGCAGGTACCCGATTGACCAGATGCGAAAGTCTTTACTCCGCCACGAGTACCCAGCGAAAATGAACTGGATGTCCGCCTTGCTAAAAGGCACCTCATAGCGGCGCACCAAGTCCTTTAACAGACGCAAGAGATGGTCCTTCACGCGAGAGATGTCAAGACTCCGCTCCCGCGCCGGCTGGTGGGCCGCTATCGCATTCGCGAGTTGGAGCATCATCGGATATGTCGCATGCGTGTCCCCTGCGAAACAGAGCGCGCAATCAGACCGTGGAAGCGTTAGGATTTTTGGCGAAGCATCGGACCTGGCACCCGTGACCCTGCTATCAGAGGCGAAGTAGAGGTGCTGGACGCCATCATTGCGTCTCCCGACCCACGCGAGCGCGACCGTCATAAACTTTAAAGTGTATGACAGCCGCGAGGACGACGCAGCAGATGTCCGACACCTCGCTTTTTGGTAGCGTTTCTTGATGGCTCCTGATGACAAAGGCGTCGCGTTGGAAGTCGCTGTCCATGCGATTGAGGCGGTGATCTTGGAATCCTCGCCGTCGCTGCGTGGGCAGCCCTTCGAGATCGAGCGGCGGAAGACGATCACGGTTGATGGGGTACACCACGAAATCGACATCTTCGTTACGGTAGGAGCAGCGAAAGGGTACGAGTCCACCTTCATCTTCGAATGCAAAAACTGGGAAGCTCCCGTCAACAAGAACGAAATCATCATCTTCTCGGAGAAGATCGACGCCGCGAGGGCCCAGCGCGGCTACTTCGTCGCGAAGGCCTTCACGAAGGATGCACTCGCGCAGTCCGCGAAGGACCCGAGAATGACGATCCTCTACGCCACTGAGCACGACATCACGAGCGCCTCGCCGCCGGAGGGTTTTCACATTACCGCACTCGCGAGCGTGAAATGCTGCACGACGTTTCGCGTCATGGGCTCGACTGGAGCGAACATGGACCCGATTGACGTCCAAGGGAAGATCGCGCAAATTGGCGGCACTGACGTGCTCCTGACCGACTACCTGAACTCTTGGCTGGATGAAGTCTACGCACAGCGGTTGTTGGGGTTCTTTACCGCAGACTTGCTGGAAGGCATTCACCCAATGACAGCCTCGGCGCAACGATCCTTCAAACCCGGTGCATGCCTGATCGACGGTCGGGACATTGAGCATGTGCGGTTAGAAGCTGCGTTCGGCGTCCAGATCATCCGTCCCGCTGTAATCTCCGATTATGAGGTAGGCACACGGGGGCGCGTGATGCGCCTCGCCAAGGTCAACATCCGCGATTTCGTGATCGACACCGCATTCGTCACGACACTTGACCACTAAGTAGTTGGTGAATCCTCCGAGATAATGAAGCAATGACACTCGGTATGCGCGTGTACTTCTCGAAATATCACCTATGGGCTTCAGCATGCTCAACATTACCCTCAACTATGCGCGGTCCTTCAAGTGGCCGAGCCCGGACGAAGCGCTCGCGCAAAAACAGGCCGCGCCAGCCGCGAGGAACCATCAGCTGTCGTTTTGTGACTCTTGGTTGATGTATGGCGTGCCGCAGACTGTCTGCGCTGCCGAGGTGTCCTCGCTTTAATTAAACGGCACGCGCCCGAAGTCGGCTTATGGAACTTACACCTTCCTGTCTGGATCGTCGGCTACCGTACATGGCCGGAAACGGCGTTCGAGGAAGTTTGCCGGATAGGGAACGGGAAGTCGGCATCGCGACTGTGATTACTGGCCGACTTCCGTCGCAACGCAGCGGGCACAAGGGAGTTGCATTCGCCCCCACCGAGGTGCTGCAGTGCGGCAAGAGCGGCACCACTGATGCCCAAAATAAAGGTCCTGCCGTGATGGACAATATTTGACTATGACCGGGGTTAGAATCGTGACTTCGGTGAGATCACAATGACACGGGTTGTCTCAAGCCGCAGCTACTCCGGAAGCGCACTATGACCACTCTCTTCGACAGCGATTCGTTGCCGCGCTCCCGCGAGCGGCTGGAAGAAGGAGCCGTGCTATTGCGCGGCTTCGCCACTTCGGAAGCGCCTGTGCTGCTCGAACAAGTGGCTCGGATCGTGCAGGCGGCGCCGTTCCGCCACTTAATCACACGAGGCGGTTACACCATGTCTGTCGCGATGACCAACTGCGGGCGTGTCGGTTGGGTTTCCGACCCCACAGGCTACCGCTACGACCCCACGGACCCTGATACCGGAGCGCCCTGGCCCGCCATGCCCGGTGCGTTCCTGGACCTCGCTGCGCGCGCCGCCGCCGAGGCCGGGTTTGCCCACTACGATCCCGACGCTTGCCTAATCAACCGCTACATCGCAGGCGCCAAGCTCGGTCTGCATCAAGACCGTGACGAGAACGACAGCTGGGCTCCGATCGTCTCCGTCTCATTGGGCCTGCCTGCGGTGTTTTTGTGGGGTGGCAAACGTCGCTCCGATCCGGTGCGCCGCCTACGGCTCGAAAACGGTGATGTCGCGGTGTGGGGCGGTCCCGCACGGTTCGTCTATCACGGCATCGCTCCGCTGAAGGACGGGCAACATCCGCTGACGGGAGCCGCTCGCATAAATCTTACGTTCCGAAAGGTGTTCTAATGTTGGTGCCATCTGGGACCGTACTCGCCTAAGTCTCCTCTTCGTCGCCGAAACGCTCTACGCTTTCCTCTGTGGCCGGTCAGAATGAGGGCGCTGCCTCATTCCGCGGCTTAGCGATTATACAGCCATGGCTCCTGCCAGTTTCCGGTAAGCCCGTTTTTTTGACCTCCCATGTCGCGACAGGTCCGTGTATCAGCCTTAACGGCGCTGACGAATCTTGATTGTTACTGTCCTATCTCTGCACGAACAATCACACTGGCACCGACTTCAATCGCACCGACCTCCAATTGAGTCGCCGGTGTTGTTGTTCCCCCGGGCGGTGGGGGTGGGGGCGCCTTCTTGTAACTGCCGAACCCTTCTTCAGAGGTTACTTCCTCGGCTGACAGCACCCTTACCACCCGCAAGCCAAGTCCTAAAGCGATTGCTTCCACGCTAGCCTTCGCTTGTTCGGCGGCCTTTCGTAGGGCCTCCCCGCGTACGGCGCTGGGGTCTTTGAGCTTATATTCGAGTTTCCGGATGACGTTTGCTCCAGAATGGGTCGCGCCGTCGATCACCTTACCGACTTGAACCAAATCGTCAAGTTTAACCTCCAGGACATTGGTGGCCGTATACCCTGCGATCTCCAAAGCCGCTCCCGGTTTTGGGTATCTGTAATTCGGTTGGACTGAATAGCTCGTCGTCTTTAATTTGGTGGTTCCACCGAGCGCACTGCTTAGGTCCGCCAAAACTACATCGGTTTGCTTCGCGTTCTGAGCTGCCGCGGCGACAGCCGTCGCTCCCTGCGAGATCACGCCAATCTCGACGACCGCTTGGTCGGGTTTTGCCAACACGGTCCTTCACCAGTCGCTTGTACATACGGCTTCTCCGCCGTGTGGAGAGCGGCATCAATTGAAACTCGCTGTCCCCGCACCGGGCTTGGTCCGGCCCACGCCAGCACGATCATGCCTATTCCCAAAACTCTGCTGTTCATGCCCTCAGCATACCGGCGAACACGCCTGCAGCCAAGGCCATACTGGGCTGTCGGGGTTTCGAGTCGAGAATGATATGTGCGCTTTCCTTCCATCACGCCGGGCTGGGGCCATCCTCATGGCTCGCCGGCGAAGTTGGTGATAATCCCGTTTTCCTGCCGTGGTCAAAGGACAGGCACCGCAGCACCAAGGGACCGGCGAGAACCGATCCCCGCGGAACCACTCCCGAAGATTTCCTGGCCTGACTTTACGGTTTTTCCGCGCTTTTTCCGCCCTAGAGGGTAGAGAACGTTCGGGATCAACCCGAACACGAGAGAAAGACGGAGGAAACCTCAATGTCGAAACATACGATTGCCCAAAACATCCAATTCGCCGCATGCGCCGCGAATTGCTTTTCCAACCAGGTCGCTGAAACGGGTTCGCAGAGGAACCGGAGCTGTCTGTTGACGCTGACCGCGGTTCTGTGCAGCCTGGCAGTTCCAGCCTTAGCCCAGAACCCAGCCGTATCTCGGATCGCGCCGGAACAAGGCTTCACGATCACGCCAAACGCGATAACGCCGATGGTCTTCAAGACCGAGCCCGGCGCG
>DATGZN010000080.1:0-8010 GCA_035297145.1 Bryobacteraceae bacterium | reverse complement strand
CCGCCGAGATGGAGCGGATGATGAAAGTCCAAGACGTGCTATTGAAGGCCATGGCCAAGAAGATCACCTGGTGGGCGGCGGCTGAAATCCTTGGGGTAACGGATCGGACGATGCGGCGGTGGCGGGAGCGGATCGAGAAGGGTGGCTACGCTGGGCTGGCCGATCGCCGCAAGGGGAAACCGAGTGCGAAACGGATCCCGCTGGCCACGGTAGAGAAGATGCTGAACCTGTACCAAGAGACCTACTACGACCTGAACATGCGGCACTTTCACGAGAAGCTGCGGGAGGAACACGATATCCAGTTGAGCTACACCTGGGTACAGAAAGCGTTGCAAGGAGCCGGCCTGGTGGCTAAACGGCACAAGCGGGGGCCGCACCGGCGGAGGCGGCCGCGACGGCCGATGCCGGGGATGCTGCTGCACATCGACGGCAGCAAGCATCGTTGGCTGAACGATGAACGCTGGTATGACCTGATCGTGATTCTGGACGACGCCACCAGTGAGATCTACTACTCGCAGTTAGTGGAGGAGGAGTCGACGCGAACGGTAATGGCCGGCTTGCGGGAGGTGATCGAAAC
Source organism: Bryobacteraceae bacterium (assembly GCA_035297145.1). Lineage (GTDB taxonomy): Bacteria > Acidobacteriota > Terriglobia > Bryobacterales > Bryobacteraceae > QHXW01. Next base: position 7,433 of record DATGZN010000080.1, on the reverse strand, counting down.
CAAGGGTATATTCTGCGCCTTGTACAGCGACCGAGGCAGTCATTTCTTCGTGACGGTGAAGGAGGGGGAGAAGGTGGATAAGCACCGCCTGACGCAGGTTGGACGGGCAATGAAGGAACTGGGAGTGCAGATGATCGCGGCCTACTCGCCGCAGGCGCGAGGGCGCTCGGAGAGGAACTTCGGAACCTGGCAGGGGCGCTTGCCGCAGGAGCTCCGCCTGGCGGGGATCACCACCGCGGTGGGCGCCAATGCCTTTTTGCGGGAGCGCTACATCGGGGAGTTCAACGCGCAGTTCTGCGTACCGGCGGTGGAGAAAGGCACGGCATTTCGGCGGACCGGGAGGAGTGACCTGAACTGGATCTTCACGGTGCAAACCGAGCGCGTGGTGGAGAAGGACAACACGGTGGCGATCCGGGACCGGTCGTGGCAGATCGACAAAACACGATTCCGCAACACCTTGGCCGGAAGTACGGTAACGATCCACGAACACCTGGACGAAACCGTATCGATCCGCTACGGCCCTCTTGTAGTGGGGCGCTATGACAGGACGGGAGAAAAGCTGATCAACGCGACAACCAAACAGCGCCGTGGAAAAGGCGGGAGCATGGAAGGCAGCGAAAACCAAAAGCAGGTTTCCACCGGCTCCCACACTCCCTTGGAAATCTCGCTCAGAGCGCGAGATTCCCACTTTTCCACCGCGCCGGCGACGGCTTCTGCGGTCTCGAAGACAAAGGCAAAAGGCAAACCCAAAACCAAAGCGGAGGCGGCCTAACGGCCACACGCTTTGTTTCACAAAGCGGACAGATCACGTATTAATAAAACCGGACAACTTGACTTGTTAACGACAGCCTGCTACCATTCGGTTTCAATAGTGGCCATTGAACAAACTCCACACCCACATGATGAGACAGAGCCGGACCCACGAGGTTCGTGAAGGCTTCGGATTGTGGCGGCTCTCACTACGGCGATGATGGCGGATTTTCCGATCCCACATTCCTGCGAGCCTTTTTGTCTCCGATATGTTTCGTGACAACGGATACCATCTGCGGCTCGCGGCGATGATGATTTTGGCTGCCGCGCGCTCGCCGGCTGGGAGGCTCAAGAAGAAACCGGATGAGCAGCACGACAACGTCACCGGACTTTAGAGCATCGTGACTGTCCTGGAAGGCAATTACCTCCCGCGGTGCCCGACCGGTTACGAATCCGTGAGCACGCGCTGAGCGGCGGTCCTCAGATCTTCGTCGCGAGAATCTTTCTTAGCTCCTGTTCAGGCGCTGAGAACGCTGCCCGCAAGGGTCCCCATTTGGGCATGTAATAGACCACGGAGCCGAAGGGCGTTCTGCAGTTGAAGCGAATGCGAACCAGCCGTCCCTTGTACCACCAGACCGGCTCAACCGCTTCGACGGATTTGAATGGGATGCGCGCTTCCCTCCAATAGTTCGCAACCACCAACTCCCGATCTCGGTACCCAACTAACTGCAAATGTACGGTAACCCAGGTCAGCGGCACCGTGGCGATCAGGACAAACCAAACAATGAACTGGAAGTCGGACCTTATAGAAATGCGGCCCATGGTGATGTAGACCCAGATGGGCACTCCAACAAGAACCGCAAACCAAAGGACCGGCATGATCAGTTTGTTCACAAACGTCAGTACAGCACCCGAGCGCCAGGTGGTGTGGGTTTCTGCGATCGCAGAGTTGGCCTGGCTCGACATGCTGATACCGTATCCGGGTTCAGCTTACGCGATTCCGGCCTGCAATAGAAGTTCCTCTTGGTTAATAGAGCCGTGCCATACCCTATCAGTCCAGACGATTTGGCCAGGACACCCCCGCGGCATGGGGTTCTGGACCGCGACGCCTCCGGTCGTGTGGTCGCCGATGGAACATCTGATCAGGGATTCGGGTGAACAGCGAGGCAATGAAAATGCAGAGGAGTATTGCTTCGGCTAAGGAAGTTCCGCTAGCAACGCCCGCGGGCCGTCGATGTGAGTAAGCGGTGGCGGCGGATCGTTTCGATAGACCAATTCCCAGTGCGCGTTATACCTGTTGGCATTTAACGCGTGTGCGGAAACCTTTTTCGGGTCAACACCGAGAACGACAACCAATTCAAGGCGGTTGCGTTGCTCCTCCGGCAGTCGGTTGAGGTTGTTGTCGCCTATCCGGAGAGCGTGCGGTTGCAGGTTCAGAATCGAAGCGCTCACGACCATAGCCGCAATCCTCACCATACCCCGTCAGGTGTACCATCGAAGGCATGAAAATACCGCCAGACGTTCGAGCAGCCATGACGGAGATCGCGCGCATGTTCGGCCGGCAAGGCGGCAAAGCGTCTGCGAGGAACATGACGCCGGAGCAGCGATCTGCGCACGCAAAGAAAACGTCCCTGGCGGCAGCGGAGGTTCGGACCGCCAAGCGTCTTGCACGGGAGGGTGTGAAGCGGGACAGGCAGGCAGCAAAGCGGAAACGGTCTGAACTAGCGACGTAGGCTGCGTCCGACCACCCCGCAATGTGTTCTTCACTCAATTCGCGGTTTGCCGACTTTATGCCCAAGTGAATTGTTCCGCCAAAAGTAACTACCGGGTTCCCGACAATCCAGGAGTTAGGGGATTTCGGATGCGCCCCATCCACTGGCGCCATGCCCGCGCCATCAGCAGGTGTATTTCATGCAAGTCCAAGCAAAAATATACGATGGAGCGCGCTGGAAAGTTACGGAGTGGCCGTTCGGCGCCAGTGTGGTAATCCGTACGTGCCCGGCGATTGGCACCGTAACTTTTCTATTCCCGCCAGCGAATACGCTCCCGACTACAAATGCTCCGCTCCTTATGGGAGATCACCAGCTCGTTACATCCCCAGGGGGCGCCCATTGACCACACATCTTAAGGAGAACGTCATGAAGCCTCGTAAAGGGCAAGCGTACAGGGCCGGCTGCGAGTCGGTCCACTCGCCGGCGCCAGACAATTCCAGGAGGAGCCGATGAAGAAGTTATGTTTTCTCAGCACACTGGTTCCGCTCATCGGAGCGGTAACTGCCGTTCAAGCCGATAGCGATCAGAACGCTCAGGTGGTGACGGCGTCAAACGCAACCAATAACCAGCTTCTGGTTTACAACACCGGCGGCCAACTGATCCAGACGGTTACCACGCAAGGTCAAGGTGGTGTCAGCGGCAACTCTGGCGGCATCGAAGCGAAAGGCAACATGGTCGCTGTCGTGAATTTCGGCTCGCAGTCCGTGTCCATTTTTGAACGCAGGGGCAATGGCTTCCATATGAAGCAGCTAGTGCCCACGATTTCCAGCCCGGTCAGCGTGGCCTTCGGCGCCGGCCATCTCTACATCCTCGGGACTACCAAGGTTGAGTCCCACCGGATAGATGGATCCGATGTAGATTCCAGTCCCGATGGAGTGGTGGCACTGCTTGTGGCGGATGGGTCCGCAGCGCAGGTCGGTGTTTTGCAAAACCAGCTCATCATCACGGAAAAAAGCGCCACGATTGAGACGGTAAACCTGCTTTTCGACGGAGCCGTGAGTGGGCCTGCCACGCTGGTACAGAACATCCCGACCAACCCCCTGGCACCGTTCGGATTGGTTACGGGCGGCGACAATGCCTACGTCACCATCGCTCACTCCAATGAGATCACCCTGGTCCGCAACGGAACGGTTCTCACCGTCACCGGCTCCGGCACACAGAACGCCCCCTGCTGGTTGACGCTGGTGGGACGGTTTCTGTTCTCGAGTAATTCGCCGAGCATGAGCGTTTCACGGTATGCCGTCTACGGGCAGAAGATCGTCCAAGACGTGGCAGTCGCAGCACAATTTAATGGCGATCCGACCGATATTGCCTCGGGAGAGGGACTGGTGGCCGTGATTGACGGCAACGGCCCGCTCTCGCATCTGTCGATCTTCAGTGTTGACGAGGATGGCAACCTGACTCTGCAAAACGCGGCCACTATCAGCGGTGCAGCCAACGGCGTCGCGGTCATCCGGGGCGGGGACTGAACGAAGCGCCATTTCTGAGAGGTAGTCGATGCTATACGCATGTGATCGAGCCGGCACACCGATCCGTCTGTCCCTCGCGGCCCAGCGAGCCCCTTCTTCAAACCTGGGCCGCATCACGTTCCTTTGTAGCATCCGCGGTCCGGGCCGGAAGTAATCGCACGTTGACGGGAAACGCTCTTGTCGCGGATATGGTCTGTGGAATCACCGCGACTAGCGCACATAAGCCTGGTTTACGTTTTGTTGGAGGAACTCTCGGAACTCGTGCTGGTACTTGGGCTGACGGAGCTTGCCACGGATCGTGCGCTTGTCCGCGAACTTAATCTCCGATGACGGATTGAAGTAGGCGACCGCATTTTGCCGTGTCAGGACGAAGGGCGGGCAACCGTTCTGCAAGAGGATGCCGCTTGCAATTAAGGACCCGGTGCGATGATTGCCTTCTTGATAGAGTTGTGGTTGGCTAAGCACGCCCACATAGACCTCCGACGCGACCTTATACGGGTTCTCCGTCTCATGCTTGCGATACCACCGACGAATTGGCTTCACGTATCGGCGGAAGTTATCGAAGAATTGTCGTCGGGTTACCGAAATGTGGCGACTGAACGCGTGCGGATTGTAGCCCTACCCAGGAGCACGAGGTGGTTTAGCTGTAAGAGCGCTTCGAGCCCCTCATCGCTGAACAAGTCGAGGTCTTCATCGACAACTGCATCGAGAAATTCGTACGCCGTGAGCATGTTCTGCCGGACCGTATCACTAAAGTCATCACGACGGCAATTTAGCACCGCATTGATTGCCGGGAAGTGACGCTGCACATCACGCAACTCATCCTCGATGCGTCCAAGGTGCAAGCGCAACCGTTTCACCATACGTCCAGCAGTAGAGCACATCCTACAGAGGGTTTCCACTTTCCTGCTTAATGGTCGAAAACAGCAGGGCAGTGAAGTCACGCGGGGGCCGGCAACATGGTTTCCACTTATGAATTGCGGATCGTGAAATCCCAGCGTTCCACTTTGACGGGTAACGTCCATTCCGCCACTTTGGTCAAACCACGTGGCAGAGGTCCGACTCGACCATTGAGTAGCTAACCTAAGTGGTTGCGAGTTGGAATCAGGCTTCCATTGAACCAACCTGTGGCAGTCGCGTTTTGCGTGCCTACTTGGCCGCCGGGTGCCCAGATGCTGTGCGGCTGTATCCACGTGCAGTCCGCGTCGTAAGAAGAGTCAGCAAGCTCACCCCAACAGTGCGTACAGCGGTTGCAGCAACCCCCGGTAGCCAAATTATGGCGACCTGCACCGCCATCCGGCAAGGTCGGTCAGCATCGGAGCTATTAGAGCAAGCCCGACATTCCCGAACAAGACTTGAGGTTGAAGGGCTGCTCTGATGATTCATTTACACCGCCAACCAGAATGCAGCTTACTCTTCGAGCGTCCGGACGTTGTAGATCGGAACGTTTGCGTCGACGGCTTGCACGTCGCGCCGGACGGCGGCAGTTACCTTGGCCGGATCACCCACCGTGCGGACAAAGAACGTCATCGGCTCACCCAACACGCTTATTTCAATAGCCGGAACTGAGTGCTGATCATTCCAGACTCGCGTTGCGGTATGCATCTCTCTTTAGCACTACTACCCATATCGATCCGCTGTCGCAACTCCGACAGCGCGCGTGGTCCTGGACTCCTGTTCCCTTACAATCCTCGCACGTCGCAGCGATCTTCAGTTCCAGGAGCTGACTGTCGGGCAGCTTCTTCAGGTCGTGAATGACCTGCCCGTTATGGTGGGTCACCAGCCAGCGCTTCAGTTTGCGTTCGATGGCTTCTCGGTCTTTCACGCTGAGTTCCACGCACCGATCTGGCCACCATTCATGAATGCACTCGTAGCAAACCATATCGCCGCAATCGAGTAGAGCACCAGCGTCAGCGCGCCGGAAGAACCGCTTGCACCAGTGGCACGGCTGGACACCAAGCAAGCCCAGAGCGTCTTTGACCTGCACTAGCTCACGCTCGATGCGCGACAATGCCTCGCGCAAATCCTTTACTGACTCGTCCGGCATCTTGCCACTGGCCCGGAATTTCCTTTCTGGACTCTCTAGGTGCTGATGGCGAGCGCCAGAGGCGACGGAGAAGTTCTGCGATCACCAGATCCGGCTCAGACTCCGCCAGTGCGCGCAGCACAGTCCATGGCTCGCAACGCTCGAGAAGATTGCTAACTCGACATTCGCTTCGCCGTTATCTCGAAGGTCTGGTCATTAAACGTTACCTTGAACTTAATCTCGTCGCCGCTAAGCTTGCCGCTGTACGTGAATGTTCCGAATGGCCGCTCTGCCGAGAACGAGATTTCGTCACCGGCTACCTTGCCGTCTTTGATTGGGGTCTCGTCCTGCGAGCCGGCCACGGTACCCGTTAGATTTCCATTTTCGACTTTGAAGGTGAAGGTATTTACGCGCTGCGTCCCATCAGGAGTAGTGAACTCGGCCTTCCACTTGCCGCTCACATCCGCAGCCGCTGCCACCAATGACAGCAACACCCCAAGGAACACGATGCGCCAAGATAGACGATTTCTCATAGAGATCTGCTCTCCTTCCTTGCAACAATACCACTCCTGTTCAAAAACACCTCCTTCCATCCGATCGACGAAGCGCATTCTCCTTAGCGCGGGGGCCGCTCTTCGGGATAGTTGTTCGACAATGAAGTCGGGGAACCCTCCCTGGGGTACGTTTATAATTGCGGGCGAGATTCGGGCAGTCACCCCACGCACGAAACGGAGCGTTAACAGGCAATAACGGAAGCTATTCGACGCGGTCTCGTGGCAAAGCCTTCCGGCGTCAGGGGGACTATCGAAAGACATGCCACGTGTCAGCAACGGCGTTTTACGTCCAGGTGCCTGCTGACAGCTCTACGCTGGGCGACAAGGGCAATCAAGTTCGTTACACTGCTGCGTGGCTCTGCACGTTACCGCGAGTTTCACGGGGCGACGCGGCAGGCTCCTGTTGCAGGAATTCAAGCATCCTTCGATTGATCGTCTCCGCTTGCGCGAATGTCAGATCGTGGCCCGCGCCGAGGATTATCTCCGCGCTGACAAACTTTTCTCCACGCGTTACAGTTTTTCCGCGCGCTTTCCGCCCTAGAAGATGAGAGAGTTCGGGATCAACCCGAGCTCGAAGGAATCAGAGGAAACTTCAATGTCGAAACACGTGAGAAACTGCAACTCTGCATACGCCGCGAGTTGCCTGATCCTGTTGAGCGGCCTGGCCATTCGAGCGACAGCCCAGAACCCCGCACCTGAACCCGACCCGTCTGATCCGGTTGCCGTTGCTTTGAAGGCGCACCCGGGCTGGGTGCAGATTCCCGGAGCCCTGATCCGCCCGGACTGCGTGCACGAGGTCCCAAACGGCGCCCTGCTACAAGAGAATGGCGATGTTTTTCTCGGTGGCGCACTTGTGGCCCAC
>DATGZN010000079.1:0-36014 GCA_035297145.1 Bryobacteraceae bacterium | reverse complement strand
CACCCTCAATCTGGGATTGCGATACGAGTATTACACTGTCTTGCATGAGGTGCGAGACCGCATCGCTGTCGTGACGCTTGCTTGCGGAGGCTTTTGCCCGAAGGGCACGCCGCTCTATTTTCCGGACCGCACGGACTTCATGCCGCGGCTGGGCTTGGCATGGGTTCCTGGAGGATCCGCGGGAAAAACGGTCATCCGCGCCGGGTTCGGGATGTACTTTAGCCCGAACCAGATGGACGACTTCAGCGACGGGCACGAAAGTACCGGCCAACGATTTGATGTTTCGTCAGCGAGTGTGCCAGGCCTCACGTGGCCGGTTCTTCCGTCCCTGCTGCCCGCCCCATCATACTCGCCAAAGTCGTGGGATCAGCATCGCAAGGACGGGTATGACGAAGACTGGGATTTGACGGTCCAAAGGATTCTCCCGCATAGTTTTCTGGGCCAGATTGCCTACCAGGGCAGCGAGGGGCACAGGCTGTTCTCCGCCACTCAGGTCAATCTCATCGATCCATTAACGGGTACACGTCCATTGCCCGATTTTGGCCAGTTCAACCAGAAAGCTAACCATGGCAACAGCAACTTCCACTCGCTTCAGGTGTCCTTGAAGCGTCCTCTCACCAGTGGATGGATGTGGGAGACCCAGTACATGTGGTCGCACGCCCTGTCTGACAACGGGTTCGGAGCAGGCCAGTACCCGGACATTGAAAACTATGCGTGCATCAAATGTTCCTATAGCAGCTCGGACATTGACGTTCGCCACAGCCTCTCGGTCAACTCGGTCTACGAGCTTCCCTTTGGCCCGGGCAAGCGTTTCTTAACGGCCGGCGGTGTTGCAGGAAAGCTGCTGGGCGGCTGGGAGCTGAGTGGGGTTGCGACAGCCACGAGCGGCCGCCCGCTTGACATCGTGGTAGACCGGAACCCGTCGGACCTGCCCGACGGCAACACAAGAAATCAGCGGCCGGACTTGGTCCCCGGCGTATCTATTTACCCAGCCAACCGAACGATCAACAACTGGTTCAATCCAGCGGCGTTCGCGGTACCGGCCGTTGGGACGTGGGGGAACTTTGGACGCAACGTTGCGCGTGGACCCGGGTACTATGAAATCGACACGGCGCTCGAGAAGGAGATGTCCATTACCGAACGGCTCGCTTTGAAGTTTCGAGCCGAGGCGTTCAACATGCTCAACCATCCGACTTACGGTGATCCGGCGACCGACATCTCGTCGGGCAGCTTCGGGATCATCACCAGCGTGCTGAATTCCGGCGCCACCGGCATCGGCACCCCGCGGCGCATTCAGTTCATGCTCCGCCTGGAGTTCTGAGCGGCGAGGCTATCTGCTTGTGAAGAGCCGCGAGCGTAGCTGAGCTTTACGCTCGCGGCTGCCTACTCCCCAAACACTAGTAAGGCATGCCCAGCAGTGGTTGCCACAAGCTGCCTGCCATCACAGAGAAAACTGATGGGATTCGCCTGGAGCGGCCCGCCCGTGGGAAATCTCCAAAGCGGGCGGCCGCTTTTCGCATCCAGCGCGAAGAAATGCCCTTCGTTCGTGCCGCCGAATACCAGGCCTCCCGCGGTTGAGAGCAACCCAGTCCACGGCGGTGAGTGGAGCGGAAATTCCCAGATCTTCGTTCCCGTCTCCAACTCCAGCGCGCGCACCGCGCCCGATGGCTCCAGTCCCGGGATGCCGCGGAATCCACCGGCCGTGAAAAAGCTGCCCGCATGGTACTCCGGCAGGCCAAGATAAAAACTGGTGGCTTCCTCGCGCGCTGCAACGTAAAACAAATCTGTCTGCGGACTGTACGAAGGGCTAAACCAATTGGTTCCGCCGTGCAGGCCCGGATACACCATGGCGCCCTCGAGCGATGGTGACTTGCCCGGCAGCAGAATAGGGCGCCCACGGTCATCGAGTTCTTTGGCCCACGTTTGCTGCGCGTATGATTTGCCCAGCAAGAACTCGCCGGTCGCGCGGTCGAGTACGTAGTAAAAGCTGTTGCGGTTCGCCACCGCGACCAACTTGCGCGCCTTCCCGCGCACCGTCGCGTCCACCAGCACGGGCACGTGATTCGCATCCCAGTCGTGCAGGTCGTGCGGCGTGAATTGGAAATGCCATCTGAGTTTGCCGGTATCCGGGTCGATCGCCAAGAGCGAATTGGCATAGAGGTTGTCGCCTTCGCGCGGCTCGCCATTGTAGTTCGGACCGGGATTCCCCGTTCCCCAATACAGAAGGTTCAGCCCCGGATCGTACGAACCGGTCACCCATGTGGCCGCGGAGCCGGTCTTCCAGCTTTCGCCGGCCCAGGTTTCGTGACCCGGCTCGCCGGGACCGGGCACCGTCCAGAATCGCCAGTTTCGCTTACCAGTCTCAACGTCATACGCATCTAGAAATCCGCGGATTCCGTATTCCCCACCGGAGATACCCACGATCACGCTTTCCTTAACCACAAGCGGCGCGACGGTAATCGAGTACCCGGTCTTGTAATCCGCAACGACAATGTCCCACCGGACATGGCCGGTACGCGCGTCGAGTGCCACCAGGTGCGCATCCACGGTGCCGAGAAACAGCGTGTCGCCGGAGATCGCGAGCCCACGATTCACCTGTCCGCAGCAGACGTGGACATCCGGCTGCATCGTCCGGCGGTAGGCCCAAAGCGGACGCCCGGTGCGCGCATCGAGCGCAGTGGCGTTACTGGGCGGCTCGGAGATATACAGAACGCCGTCCACCACGAGCGGTGTGGTCTCGAACTGGTTCAGGTCGTTGATCTGGTACATCCAAACCGGTTTCAGGCGCGCGACGTTGAGGGTGTTGATCTGGTCCAGGGGTGAATAGCGATAGCCCTGGTAGTTGCCGGAGTAAGTCAGCCAGTTGCCCGCCTCACGATCAGAGTTTCGAATCCGTTCCGAAGTGACCTGCGCCACGAGCGGGACTGAAAGCAGTGCGACAACAGCACAAACCCTCACTCGTCACCTCGCAGCGAAACAAGATAGGCAACCACATCCTCCAACTCGGTTCTGGAGAATACATCGCGGTACGAAGGCATCGGCGACTTGCCCCAGTCCTTGTGCAGCTCCCGTAATTCTTCTTTGAGGAACGATTGGATGCGGCCTGTAGTCTCGCGGATCTGGATTGAAAACGTATCCTCATTGACACGCGCACCGGTAAACCGGCGCCCGTCCTCCGTTACAACGCGTATTTGCAGGAAATTATCCGGGATCAGTGTAACTTTTTTGTACGAGCTGAAACTGTCCGGTATAGAGGTTTCAGGGTCTGTGAGTGACTCCCTCAAATAGGCCGCGTTGCGTCGCGCGCCAATGCCAGTGAGTTCAGGGCCGAGTGTGCCGCCCCGTCCGTGGATGGCGTGGCATTGCGGGCAGTTACCCTTGTCGCGGTAGAGCACGGCGCCGCGCTGCGCGTCGCCGGTAAGCGTTTCGCCTGGCACACGGCCCAGCGAGCGAACGTATGCGACAACGCTCGCTAGCTGTTGCGGCGTCATGCGCGTCAAAGGCATTTCGGTGCCGGGGATCCCGAAAGTGATAATGCGCGCGAGCGCCTCGTCGTCCGGTGCCCGTGGGAGCCGCGGTTGGGCAAGGTTCGTGCCTTTGCCGCCGTCCCCCTTCGGTCCGTGGCAGACCGCGCAATGCGCCAGGAAGAGCTTCTCGCCGGCGTCCGGAGCGGCCTGATTCTGTGCGGTGCACTGGAAACTTAACAAGACCAGAATGACCAGGTTGCGCATGTCGATCGACCCGCGGAAATTGAGCCTAGATTGTAGCGCAGGCGAGTCACCGGTGAGCGGCGCCTGGGACGTTGGAAACACTTGCGCCAAGCAGTAGCGCAGGGCCACGCGTATTTTGCGGGGACCTGCGGCAGTTAGTTCCCTGATGTCAGAAAATCCGCAGATCGGCTCACTCGTGTCGCAGTGTTGCAGATGGATCAATTCGCAGCGCCTTAAGCACCGGGGATAAAGTCGCAAGCACTGCGATGATCGCGAAACACGCAAGGCCGCCGATGAAGCCCACCAGATCAAACGCCTGAACGCCGGGAATGTATATAAGGCTGCGCTCGACCCGCCCAAGGGCAATGGCCAATAGTATCCCGAGAACAGCTCCGCTCACCACCGGGGGCGTATGTTGGCGCAGAAGAGCGCGAATGATGTCTCCAGGCCTGGCGCCCACTGCGATGCGAATGCCGATTTCGCGGGTCCTCTGCGCTACCGCAAAGGCCAGCAGCGCGAACATTCCCGTGAAGGAGAGCAACGTCGCAATCAGCCCAAGTGATCCAATCATCGTGATCGTCTCCCGCTGGCTCTTCAGTGTTCGTTCCCGCGCGGTCTGCATAAGGACCGGGGAGGCTGGCACGCCGGCTTCGGCGCCCTCAGCCTGAACGGCACGCACCAGCGGAGCCGGGTCAACCTTCGAGCGGAGAATCAAGGCGCTATGATCGACGGTCAAGTCATCGATTGGGAAATAAACCTCAATTGAGTCGGGATCGGACATCAGATTCACTCCGCTGTCTTTCACTACACCCACGATGGTGCGCTTAGTCGACCCGAACCCCCACGTTTTGCTAATCGCGTCCTCGCTCGGCCAAATGGCACGGGCGGCAGATTCACTGACCACGGCTACGTCCTGATCGCCGGCCACAAAGGTCCGGCCGCGGAGGACCGGAACCGTCATCGTATTGAAATAAGACGGTGCGACGTAGTTGGCATAAACAGGCGGTAGATCCGGCGATGCATCAACCATTCGGCGGCCGCTGAAAGGCGGGATGACTGACGATGTTACCGAATCGATACCTGGCAGTGAAGCAAGCTTCGTTACCAAAGCATCCAGTCTCCGTCGCGCAACCGGCGCGGGCAGGTGCTCCACGTAAATTTGCGGATAGACCACCATCATCTTTTCGGGATCGAAAGTCAGGTTGATCGTGGCGCTGTGGACCGCGTCGTGCGTGAGGACAGCCAAGCTGATCAGCAGAAGACAGCTCACAGCGACCTGCAGTCCGACCAGAATCTGCCGGCCGAGACGAGATTTGTGATCCCGCCGGATCAACTGGAGCGCCGGCGGCATGCCAAACACGAACGCGGAAATGGCGATGCACGACATGCCAACCACCAAAATCTGCCAGTCTATCGCAACGCGAATGTTGGGCGGGGCGTCCACCGCGTACAGCAGCCATCGCGCCAAGACATAACCCACAAACAATCCGCCGGCGCATCCAAGCGCAGCCAGCAGCAGGTTTTCCACCATCAACTGGCGAAACACACGCCAACGCCCGGCGCCCAAGGCGAGTCGAATTTCGATCTCGCGCTCCCGCACGAGGCCGCAGGCAAGCAGCATGTTTCCTAGATTCGCGCATGCCGAGAACAAGACCAGCAACACCAGTACGACGATGATGAATACCGCGGGGTTAATCCGCGACAAATTGTCGGTGCCTTGTACCTGGTGGCCTAGAATCCGTTCGCCCGCGCGAAAATATCGCGGCTGCTGGCGCGCCAGCTCGCGTGTCAGCGATGTCAACTCGGCCTTGGCCGCGGCCAATGAGACTCCAGGCTTCGGATTGCCATACATGTTAACGTCGGCCCCCGAGAAATCCCCTGGGCCCGGAGCCCCTGGGATGACCGCCGTCCGGACCGTCATCGGGAGCCACACCACGCTTCGCCGTTGAAATAGCCCATCGAAGTCGTACGAGCCCACGCCTACAATCTGTACCGGCTTGTTGTTAATGTGCAGGGTCCGATTGACCACGCCTGGGTCTGCCCCGAGGTGCTTCAGCCAGTACTCATAGCTGACCACGGCCACCGATGGCGCTCCGCTTTTCGCATCGCGCTCGTCCAGCAGACGGCCCCACGCGGGAATCGCTCCCAGGGCGGTGAAGTAGTTCCCCGAAACGAACATCGATCGGACGCCAGAGTCGGTTTCCAGGATGACATCCGGGCCAATGGCCTCTCCTACCATGTAAGAGAACAACGTACTGTTCTCGCGATAGAACTCGAAGGCCGCTTGCGGGAATAGGGCCGGTCCCTTCTCCTTGTCGCTCCGGACGAATTGCACGATTGACTCTGCATCGCGAATCGTCAGGCGGTGCAACATGAGCGCATCCAGGATGTGAAACTCCGCCAGGTTGGCCCCAATACCAAGCGCCAGAACTGCGACGGCTCCCAACGTGAAGCCCGGCGACCGCCTTAACCGGCGCGCTCCGTAAGAGAGATCCTGCCTGAGACCGGTCAGCAGGAAGTAGCTTCGTCGAAAGAACTTTCCCATTGCTCGCCTCGTGCCAAGCGGAAGACTTCGCCGCTTATCGCATCAGGCTATCAAACCCGAGATGGTACCCGCTCGCGACCGAAGGAGTCCGCTCTACACCCGTACCCACCTCTTGGCCTTCATCTCGAATCGCGGCAGGTTGCCGCTTGGCACGACAGAAACGGCGACGCGCAGGTTGAATGCCGTACGCATGGCCGTCTCCACCCGCTCGGCCAATCCCGATTCGTTCGCACAACCCGGCGCCGGTTCCAACTGGATCTTAATCTCCGGCAGCGCGCGATCCGTATGGACTTCCACCCGATATTCCGCCACGTCACCGCTGGCGCGGACGAGTTGCTCAATCGCGCTGGGATACACATTCACGCCGCGCACCACCAGCATGTCGTCCGTGCGGCCGAGAATGCCGCCATCGAGCGCCATGTCGTACGTACCGCACTCGCACGGCGAGTGCTCCACCGCCTGCACCACGTCGCCAGTGCGGTAGCGCAGCAGCGGTGACCCGGTCCGGCCCAGGTTCGTCAGCACCAGTTCCCCACTCTCACCCGGTTCTACCGCCTGTCCGCGTTCCGGATCGACGACCTCGGCAATGAAAGCCGATTCGATGATATGCAGCACGCCCGGTTTCTTCGGACAACCGTAGCTGACCGGCCCCGTCTCGGTCATCCCGTGATGATCCAGGACGCGCGCGCCGTGCCACAGGCTTTCGATGCGAGCGCGCGTGCCGGGAATGCTCGCGCCGGGCTCACCGCTCAGGATCAAAGTTTTGACCTTCGCATCGGAAAGATTGATCTTTTCTTCTTCCGCGACCTCCGCCAGGCGAATCGCATAGGTCGGCGTGCAGCAGAGCACCGTCACGCTGTTATCGAGCATGGTGCGCAATCGCGAGACGCTGCTCATCCCGCCACCCGGAAGGCACAGGCAGCCCAGCCGCGCCGCACATTCAAAGGCCGTCCAGAAACCAAGAAACGGTCCAAACGAGAACGCGAAAAAAATATGGTCGCGCGGCGTAACACCAGCGGCGCCGTAGACGCGCAGCCAGCTATCCAGCATCCAATCCCAACTCTCAATGGTGTCGAGCCAGTACATCGGCCGTCCTGAAGTACCGCTCGTCTGATTGAAACGCCGGTAACATTCCAAACTGAATGTCAGATTGGTTCCGTAGGGAGGGTGGTTCTGCTGATCGGCAACGATCTCATCTTTCCGCGTAAAGGGCATGCGCTGCGAGAATTCTTTCAGGCTCGGCACTCCCGATTCCAGACGCGCTGTGCGGAGTTTACCGGAGTAGAATCGGTTGCCTGTGCGCAATGCCGCCACGAGCATATTCAGCTTGCTGAGTTGCTCAGTCTCCACCGCCAGGCGGCGGAGCGAAGGCGAAGCGTGTGAGAACCGCATGCGACTAGTCAGCGTCTATGCTGACATTTGTGGAAGCAGTTTCTTCCTGGCCGGTCTCTAGCGGCGCTCCGTGAGCCAGGGGCGCCGGAACGCCGGCGAATTCAGCAACCGCCTGAAATAGCGGATCAAAATCCAGCCAGAGATTGCCCATCAGGCAATCCGTCATCTCGCCTTTGAGGTCGGGATGGCGCGTGAGAAACGTGCGGAAACGAAACTCGTGGTCGTAGAACGTGTACACCAGCCGGCGCATGGATTCGATCCCTTTGCAGAGCTGCTCTCCGTACTCGCGAAATCGCGCTGCCGAGCAATCTCTGGCTGTGAGCGCGGCATCGGCGGCGTCCGCGCCCATCTCGCCGCTGCGCAGCGCCAGAAACACGCCCGAAGAGAAAACCGGATCGAGGAAAGCAAAGGCATCGCCAATCAGCAGCAAGCCGTCACCCGCGCAGTGTCGCGACCGGTACGAGTATTCGCCAGTGACACGATATTCTCCGACTTGTTGGCCCACTGACAAGTGCTGCTCGATCCACTTATTCACCGCCACCTCGCGATGAAAAATAGTTTTCAGGTCCCGTGAGTCCCTGTATAAGTAATCCTTCTCCGCGACGATACCCACGCTAATGACGTCATTCGGCAGTGGTATGTACCAGAACCATCCTTTCTCCGGCACATAAGCCACTGTGGTAGCGCCTTCGTCGATTCCGGGATCGCGCAGCGCGCCTTTGTAGTAAGTCCATACGGCAATCTTGTTCAGGCGTGGGTCACGTATCTTCCATCCCCGGCGGCCGAGAGTAAACGCATCCCTCCCCGTTGCATCAATCGTGAGGGGAGCATGTAACTCGTAGCTTACGCCGTTCTTGCTTACGGCTGTAACTCCACTGACTGATCCACTTTCCTCGATGGTCTCTCGCACCAGCGTTTCTTCCATCACCTCGGCGCCCTTGGACCGCGCATTGTTGAGCAGCATTTGGTCGAACTCACTGCGTAGCACTTGCCAGGTGTCCGCGGCCTCGTGATGCAGTTGCTGGGAAAAATAAAAAGGCTGCGATTGCTTTCCACTGATGCTGACAAACTGTACGCTGTACTTCTTAGGAAAGTGAGACTGCTTCATCTGGTCGATCATCCCAATGCGCTTGAGCGGATAGTAAGTGTACGGAATGAGCGACTCCCCGATGTGATACCGCGGAAACTTCTCCTTTTCGAGAAGTACAACCTTGCGGCCTCTCTGGGCCAGTACTGCCGCCGCCGCGGACCCGGCTGGTCCGCCTCCAATTACAATTGCGTCATAAGAGCTGTAGGTAGCCATGAGTCTGTGTCACGCGTAGCGCGCCGTGCGATGTTGGGGAAGAAAGAAATCGTGCAATAACTTGTCAACCTGCAGCAGGCCGTCGCGGCTCAGCCGCAGCGTCTTGCCTTCGACTTTCAGCCAGCCATGTTCCCGCAGGCTGCTGATCGGAGCGGCAAACTTTTCCTGAATATTAACCCCGAACTTACTCTCGAAATAGGGCGTCTGCACGCGCCCAAGTTTCATCTGCAAGATCAATTCGCGAATCATGCGCTCTTCATGTGTCGGGGTGAGCGCGCGATAAATGGGAAGTTTGCCCGCCTTTAACTGTGCAATGTACGGTTCAAACTCGTGCACATTCTGAAAATGCGTGCCGCCGACATGGGAAAACGACGCAACACCCAACCCCACCATGTCCGCTCCCATCCAAAGCAGATCTCGATAGACGAAATGCGTTTTCGCGGCGTCCTTGACGGCCGTGTAGGCGCTGGCCACTGTGTAGCCCGCCTTTTCGAATTCTGTAAACGCATAGTCCACCCACTGGCGCTTCATGCTCCAGCTCGCTACCGGTGCCACCGTCTGTCCCTCCACTTTCATGTTGTGAAAGATGGTGGTGTTGTAGGGGATCTCCATCTGGTAGATCGTGACACTGTCCGGTTTAAGCGCAAGTGTCCGTTTTACGCAACCTTCCCAATTCGCCGTTGTTTCGCCCACCATCCCGGAGATCAGATCGATATTGATCTGTGGAAATCCGATCGAGCGCGCCAGTTCATACGACTCGTCGATCTGTTTCGATCCGTGGGCACGGCCGTTGATTTGCAAAATCTGATCGTCGAAATTCTCGATTCCCAGGCTCAGCCGCGTGACCCCTATGTCCTTGATGACTCTCAGCTTACCTTCGGTAATGGTCCCCGGCTCGCATTCAAAAGTCACTTCGTCCGGTTCGCCCCACGCGAGAGCGGCTTTCATCGACTCGACCATGTGCGCAAGCTGCCGCGAGGAAATGTAGGACGGCGTTCCGCCGCCGAAATAGATGAACCGCGGAGTCCGCTGGTTGATGAACGGACGGCGCGAATACAGCTCCATCTCCTGCACCACGGCGTCCAGGTAGGTGTTGATCTCGTCCGAATCCTTATCGGTGTAGACCTTGAAGTAACAGAAATGGCACCGCTTACGGCAGAAGGGAATGTGGACGTAAATCCCCAGCGGGGTACCCGCCTCCGCGGGCCGGTCGAGTGCGGCGTACGCCTCCCCGGCATGTTGCGGAGTCCAGAACGAGTAGGGAGGGTAATTTGAGACGAAGTAATTTCCGGCAGTAGTGTCGTCGCGTACTTCCGTTTGCATCCGGCCCTTTAGATTCTAGACGGCGTTCGGCGGCGCAGGTTTGGTACACCCGCCGCAATCTTACAGAATAGCAGGCTCGGTAAAGACGAAATGGCGGAAGCTAGTGGGGGTCGAACCCACCCGCGACGTTTTCACACCGCACGACGGGTTTGAAGCCCGTGCCCGGCACCGGCCAAGATTAGCTTCCACGGCGATAATACCAGATCGTTGCGACGGCTCCGGCGGCAAGGCTACACTGAAACGAGCCTTCATTCCGCGAAGCTGTTTTCCCCGGTCGTCTAATGGTAGGACAGCGGCCTTTGGAGCCGTGAATCGTGGTTCGAATCCATGCCGGGGAGCCACTACCTTTCTGCCCCAACTCCGAGCGGCTGTTTTGTTGACAGCAACGCCCCGCGTCTCCCTCGCCCGTATTCGCAACATTCCGCAGGTTTTTCGCGCGTCGCTAGTGCTCTCCGGTTTTAAAGAGAGTTTCGCCGGGTGCAAGCTCAACCCCAGGGTTGAGGCCGAACCCCACGTTTTCACTTGCGAATTCTCCGGTTTCTCCGGTTGACAGGAAGCCTTTGTTGACAGCCCCGTACAAGCTGGGCGGCCGCACCCTCCGATCAAACAACATCGTACCAAGCGGCAGGGAAAGCAGAGCAGCACCCGGGCGCACGTTCAACGTCCTAGAATGTTGCTTTGATACGGCCAAGGGACATTGTTTCGCCAGCGACCCGCTCTCGTATGATGAAGGCGGTCAAGCAGACCAACACCGGGGCGGAGCTTGAGGTGCGAAAGTTGGTGACAGCTCTTGGTAGTCGATACCGTCTGGGAAATAGAGATCTGCCAGGGTCTCCGGACCTTGCGAATCGAACGAAGCGATGGGCCGTCTTCGTGAACGGGTGTTTCTGGCACGGCCACAAGAATTGCCCGAAGACAAAAGGGGGGGCCGGCTCGCGAGTACCGAAAGTGAGGCATCAATTCTGGAGGAACAAGCTTGAAGATAACAGGCGGCGCGACGCGCACAAATGCCGCGCGTTGAGACGCCTCGGCTTTCGTGTTGTCATTGTCTGGGAGTGCCAGCTACGAAACGTCGCGCAGCTTCGCGGCCGCCTGCGAAGGGTTCTTTTCTTGCACGCTGGCTTAAAACAAGGATCGTAATGAAATTCAAACGCCAAAAGGCGCTGAGAGTGGCGGGCATCTTCGCTGGTATTGGCGGCTTCGAAGTCGGTTTAGAGAAGGCTGGCCACAAGTCCGTTCTTCTTTGCGAGAACGACTTGGCCGCGCAGGCTGTCTTGCGCAAACACTTCAAGAGAAGGCTCCTAATTACGGATGTCGCAGAAATCGATGCTGTTCCGCGAGATGTGGACCTGTTAACTGCTGGGTTCCCTTGCCAGGATTTGTCGCAAGTGGGGCTTACCCAAGGATTGAACGGCAAGAAGTCGACAATCGTGTCACACGTTTTCCGAATGCTCAAGCAAATACAAACACCATGGGTGCTCCTCGAAAACGTTCCGTTCATGCTGCAGCTTCACAGAGGTGCCATGATTGACTACGTCGTGCGGTCCCTTGAAGACCTGGGCTACAAGTGGGCATATCGCACGATCGACACCAGGGCTTTCGGCATCCCTCAAAGACGGCTCCGTGTGTTCTTGCTTGCTTCGATCCACGGCGACCCCGCCAGCGTGCTGCTGAGTCAGGACGCAGGGCCAGAGGACTCCATCCAGACTGACACTCCTCCGTGCGGATTCTATTGGACAGAGGGTAACAACGGGCTTGGTTGGGCACAGGGCTGTGTACCGACCCTCAAAGGTGGATCAACGCTGGGAATACCTTCGCCACCCGCGATCTGGATGCCCAAAGGACACATCATGACGCCAGATATCCGTGACGCCGAGCGGCTTCAGGGATTTCCCGCGGACTGGACCGCACCCGCCGAACAAGTCGCAACTCGAGGGAGTAGGTGGCGTCTTGTCGGAAACGCAGTCACCACTCCAGTCTCCGAATGGCTAGGCATGGCATTACGGTGTCCTCCTGCGATTGAACCGAACGACGCGTGTGAACTCGATGGCAGGATGGGATGGCCCAAGGCCGCTTTCGGAGGGAAAGGCAAGCGGTACGCAGGGGTGGTTTCTATGTGGCCCGTCAACAAGGCCATGACGCGAATCGATAGATTTCTTCAGTTCCCCTGCCGACCGCTATCTAGGAAGGCGGCGGAAGGCTTCTATCGCCGCTTGATGGCAAGTACTCTTCATTACCCGTCGCGCTTCGCACATGACTTGAAGAGGCACATTGACCATTCGGACTAACGCGGTTGTGAAATTTCTTGGATGTGGTTCAGTTGGCGGACAGCAAGCGACTTCCGCTCCTCAGTCCGTCCCATAGAGTACGGTGGGCGCGCCATCCGTTCCATTCCGCGTCGACGGCGGCCATTGGAGTCGACTCACAGTCATGCTGGTGCGCGTCGAGGACCTGCTCAACACCGTCCCGCGCAACGACTACACAGCCTGCCTGATGTCGTGACAGCATCACGCAGCAGCGTCCAGGGTCTAGAGCAAAGCGATCCAATTTTTTGAGTCCGCTGAGCGGATGCTTGACAACCATCACTGGCCGTTGAAGACCCTGCCAAATCTCAGGTGTGCCCACCATGATCTCGCTTCCGAGGGTGCGAGCACGCAATGCCTTGGTTACATTTGCCCCAGACGCCACGTGAGCATCCACGCACCCGATGTTGTCGCCAGTGAGTCGGAGCCCGGCACCCATCGTCATCCCACGATCGATGATTCGGCGCACAACGTCTGCCATCGTCTCCGCAACCTCCTCATCGAAATCAGGGGTTAACGTCGGCGACGGAGGCAGAATCAGCGATATCACCGTCTCACCACGACATAAACGATCAACAGCTATGTCGATCAACCCGCCAAAACCTCGGTTTCTAACGGAGAGCCGCCGCTGCTGCACCGGAGCAGAAGACTGAAAGGGCAATGTCGGATAGAAGCTCGGCTGGAGGAAATCGATTGTGTCTTGAGGCAGGCGCCTGGAGGCCGGCAATTGGATTACCGGAATCTCGGGGTGCAGGCGCAGCAACTCTTTGGGCACGGCCCAATGCACTTTGGATGGTGCTCCTTCAAATCTCGCAAGTTCGACTCGCGATAACGGGGGGAGCTGGCCGGGATCACCGACGAAAAGGAACTGCTCGGCGAGGGTAAGAAGGGGCGCGAACTTCCTATATGCGACCTGGTAAGCTTCGTCGCACACCATCACATCAAACCCCTGCAGTCCGGCATCGTCCGAGCCAAAGAAGAACTTGTCTACGGTTCCGATAACGATGCTACGGCCGCGACGCAATGCGCGGGGCATCGATATGGGCACAGGTACACGCGGATCTGCCGCCAAGTCGGCGGGCAGCTGTCGACTCTCGCGGAGCAGAATCTCGATCGGTAGCCTGTCGAAGTCGGCTACGAGGCGGCGGATTAGGTCAAAGGACTGTTCAACAGTGGGCGTGACCACGGCGACACTCAATCCGAGTTGTTGAACTGCCAGACCGGCCGTCTTCTCGACGAGGTCCGTTTTACCCGCGCCTGGGGGCGAGTCAACGATAGTGATCCGCGCACCCTCGTTGAAGAGGGTCTCGAATACACGGTTTGCCGTCCGTCTCATCAGCTGTTCCACAGTCAATACCGGTCTCATGATCGTCGCAACGCCTCCGCAGTAGAGATCCAGTCGATTGGACCGCCCTGTCGAACTATCGGCGAAGGTAGCGTCCCTTGATAGACGATTGCAGGAGCGGCATCCCTCAGACGTCCGTAGATTTGTCGCCGTCGGAATCGGAGATCGACAATGATCGTGTCAATCCAATCTCCGTTCCGTGGGATGCTTGAGAGGTCGCCCCTTCTGACTCCCTTCGTCACATCTATGGTGATTCGCACCAGCCCAGGGCGGGCTTCGGCTAGGTCAGTCACAATTCCATGGACCCGACCATTCAGCGATTTGAGCGCCGTCCCGCGACGAATACGAATCACCGGCTGGTCACAGAGGAGCTTGATGGTGCACGGCTTCCGGCTGGAACGTGGCTGGACGATCTGCTCGATTTCTGCACGGACGACACAGCCAGCCCGCCGAGCACGCTCCCTGGACATTGAGTCGGAACTGATCTCCCTGTCCTCCGCTACGTCGAGGGCTAGCTCGTAATCATCCATTAGGCGACCCAAGCTGTGGACGCGCGTGGGAGGATTCAATGGAGTTAAAAGCGCGTCGGCGAATCGTCTTTGTGATTCGGATCGCAAGATATCGACGCCTGAGACAGGGGGAATAGCCAACGCCCAAAAAGCTGTTCGAGCTTCTTCGAGCAAATTCCACTCTGCCTGCGCTCCATTTGTCAGAATCCGCTCAATACGGCTGCGCGCTGCGAGTCCCCGCGGCGACTCCTCCTTCGCTTGGCGTCTAAGCTCCTCGACTCGCTCGTCATCCCTCCAATCCAACATCGCTGCGGCTGGCATGGCTGAACGCCGATCCGCCTCTTCCCTTGGGTCGACACCCGCTGGCGGGTTGACCCATGCTAGCAGTGCGCCGAGATGAAGTTCTTCGACTCCGCTTTGGCCTGTCACGATGTGCCGATTCAAGAGTTCTGAGGCAACCATGACGACTTGCTGGTCGTTGTACGCAGCCTCTTCTATGATGGCGCGACATTGGGCCCCCATGCGCTTCAGCGCATCGCTGGCCTGTGAATTAGTCCGGTAACGGTACCCGAGAATATCGATTAATTCGACGGCAGCTGGATGTGGCAGCCATATCCTTGGAAGCTGATCGCTGGATATGGCCGTTTGGAAGTAGTCATTCAACGCCTCCGCAAACGGGTTCATATTGGCCGATTCGCGGCTGAGAGGATTCCAGCTCACCACGATCTGGGGCGTCTCTCCCACCTGTCCGAATGCGATGGCCTGGACCCGTTGCTCAGCCACCACGCGAATTGGAGCGATTCCAAAGACAATAAGCGGGTCATCGCATACGGTTCTTCTATCCCGTACCCGCACCGCTCGCCGGTCTCGATGCGCCAATAGGCGAGCGGTCAGTATCGAATTGTCGATCATGCCACTCTCCGCCCCGTGCCGGGTTGGCCGGAACCCAGAATAGAAGCTCCATCAGAGAGCCGTTCCGCGATTTCGCGCTCAGCGGGGTTCTCCGGCTCCGCTCCGCCCAGTAGCTCGACGGCGCGCTCGAGGCTGATCTCCTCGCCAAGCAGATCACCGATCTCGTCACCCAGGACTCGTCCAGAAGCGGCCATTTTCTTCTTGCATTCGCCCGCCATAATGCATGAGCCGAGGCATGATTCCTGGAAACTGACCGGGATCTCGTCGTAAAGCATCTCCAGCCGTGCTCCATCCTGCTGCCGCCGAGATTCCAGACGGCGGCGGGCCGCTCGAAGCACCTCAATTGCGCGGCCGATCTCTCGAATTGGCCCTTCAAGGACATCCTCGAACGGCGCAGCGGGCGAGAGTCCGTAGGGTGTCGCAAAAATAAACGTCGCCGCGCTGGTCACCCGTCCGGCAAGATCGTAGGGCACGCATTCACTGCGCAATGCGAGGATCTGCGCGGCGGCTTGCCTGCGGGTAAGGTTTAAGTCTGCCTTGTCTGCTCTACCCTCACGGATAATGAAGCTCTTCATTTCGCCGGGGCGATAGATGTTTGTTCGACCATCGAGAACCATGAAATCTGGAGCCACGTATTCGACGAAGCTCCGATCGAGCTCAATAGGAAGAGATAGTTGCGGTTGAATGAGCAGATGTGGGACCTCATTCCCGGCGGCCAAGTCTCGCAGAACCTGCCTAGTCCGGTTGAGCCGTATCACCCGCACACCTTTCACTCCGGGGACCTCGTCGGCGAAATTGCGAACCACCATTTCTTCGGGGTTGTACCCATAAAGGCGAGCAAGTGCCGACCTAAGCAACGCGGCATTATTCATACATAAGTTCTCTTCAAACTTGGCCCCGCGGCTACGCGCTGAAGCTCGCTCGCCATATTCGCGATCGTACTCCCGACCGGTCACCCGCCTGAACAACTCCGGCTCCCGGACGCCCTCTGCTACCATGGCCGCCTGGAACTCGCATCTTGGATTGATGGAGATCCTGACTAAGCCGCGAGTGCTTGAGAGGCTCATGCGGTCCTACGATCCTACCCTCTGCTCATTGGCCTCGGTCGCCGGCCCTTCATGAAGGTCCGGCATCCCGAAGAGCTGGTAGAGTTCAGACCTTGCTTCCAAGCGTTCGGCAGAAGCCTTCCGTGCTAGTTCGTCCCGTTCTGCGGCGTCGCGAAGTTGCTCTAGTGCGATCGAACGCCAGCCTTCCAGATCGAATTTCCCTTTGGTCAATCGAACACCTGGGAGGTCGCGCGCATGGTCGGCAGCAATAATCCTCAGCATCTGCGCGTCTGCCGCCGAGGATTCGAACTTCATTGCAAGTTCACACAAACGAGCCGTGAGGCTCAGATACTGCACCAGCCCAGAGCTGGGCGCTAGGATGCGCCTATCCAGAGGCCAGTCCGAACGACACAGAAGCCGCTTGATTGCTTGATGCCGATCGCTCGTGAGCGCGAAGCAAAGCCAAACCGGCCGCCGACTGGTACCGGGGCGAAACGCTTGCATCTCATCCTTCATTAGAGATCCGTAGCGGGTGGCGGCGATTTCGCGGCCAAAACGCGCTGCGCAGTATTGAGTGATCTCCCGCGTGTATGCGGGCCAACCAAGGTCGTCCAGGGAATCGAGCACTAATTCACGAACGGGCCGTTTTGATCCAGTCCAACGACTTTCGTGCGCTCTGCCGCTGGATTCCTTTGGGTCAGCCATTTCGGGAGTTCCTGTCTCCCTGATCTGTGCTTCCACCCCACTCAGCAGGTCCTCCAGTTGGCTCTTCATCCTGAGCAGTTCTTCTCGTCGATACTGTGCCGGCTGAACTCTATTCCTGTGATTACTTGCGGGCATGAATCTATAATCTCCTATAATCGCCTATCGGTCAAGAGGCCGAACTTTTTGCAAGCGGCACGTTCAAAGCGATGTACCGGCAGGCCCGACGCCTTGGAGGAGCGCAGGGTGGAGTGACCGGCTGCCTGGTGTTGGTGTAGTAGCCTCCCTATGGCCAGAGGTTATTTGGATTCAAGAGCTTGGGAGTATCGAAAAGCACGCCGGAGTGATGGTTTCGCTAACGAACGCCAGTCGTCACGTTGAAATTGCCGAACCCTCTTCCAGCCGCCGGTTGACAGCCACAACGGAAAGAAAACCTCCTGGGCCGACAAGGGTCTGACGATTCAAATAGCCGTTGTAGTAGCGGCAGGACGGTTCTCCCAAGTGAAGGCAGGCCATGCAGGCGCCGGCAATCCGCATGCAACCTGGATCGAGAGGGCACCTCAAGTCCAAAGACGCCAACTCGCTCAAGAACGAGTCGAGCTCCGTCTCAAAGACCGCCTGGAGGCCGCCGAGCACGAAGTCGCCCCTTGTTGCAGCATAGATGAAAAAGCTGCAGTGCTGCGGCACGAGGAATTCGGAGAGTGAACTTCGTTCGATCCCTGCTCTCACGGCAAGTTGACGGGTAAACCAATGAGCATAGCTGTGCACGAGCGTGAGCAACCGCGATCCCGCGGTCGGAGGGTTCGTTTCAGACCCGGGTGGCGGCACTAAAGCGTTTCTCAATATTGATACGCGCGCGCTCCTCGCGTCGGTCCACCGGGAAATTGCCCATCCATTCCTAACCAGCCATTCAGCGACGCGGCGTGGATCGAGACGCACGAAGAGTGCCTCCGTTTGGATGACCTCGCCGTAGACCACGTAATCTCCTTTTTTGTTCTTGAAAGGGACGAGCCTCGAGGCGCCAGGATCAGAATCGCCGCGCGTATAGCCGTAACACCCTGTCAGGACCGGAAACGAGTCCACAAATTCGATGTCTTCTATGCCCATGACGCGGGATGCTCTCGGATACGCCGACCGATACTTCCTACCAAGCTCTGAACTGGCTTCCGTCTCGTTTGCTAGATCAGTGGTGCGCAGCCTGGAGTCAGACAAGGCGAGTGCAATGCTGACTGCACCGGCCTGCGCATCTGTGAGGTACTGCCCCTGAAGATTAATAGGGCCACCTTCGGCATTGCTGATCGCGCCGCTCTTGATGGCCTGATCGACCATTTGATCCGCCAGGGACTCTGGGATTCCTTGTTTCAAGAGGTTGGCCTTGAATGACTCAGCAGTAGTGCCTGTCTCATCGAAGGAATTGGCGCTCAGTCCGCTCAGGACCCAAGAAAGAGCGCGGGCGGCGCCGCCCGCCTCGCGGACCTTCGCAACCTTCTCAAGCGACGGCGGATTGATCATCACGATCGTGCGTGGTGTGTAGACCGAGGCGGCGCGGTGTACGTTAAACGTCCAGCTTCCTTTCCCACAGTCACATTTTGGGAAACCGAATCCTTTTTGCAGAGTCTTGCTACACACTGGACACACGAACCTGATTTCCTCAGCCCGCGCCGTGCCGGGCAAGATTATCTTTACTTGTTTGTGGGTCGGACAGGAAGAGATGTAAGGTGATCGAACCCCGCCGCATTCATCATGGTATCCAACGAAGGGGAGTTGGCCGAAGCGCGTGCTATTGCAACTGCACCTGCTAGGCTCGTTCCCCTGGTGCAGCCGATCACAGGTCTTACATACCCATAGTCTTGGGAACTTCTCGACCTTTACGCCGAGTTCTTTGTTCAAAGCCAGAACGCGAACCGTGTAGCCCTGCCTCAGATTGTCGACGTATTTGCCGTCTTTGCCCGTGATATCCCACGGAGCAGCAACCCGCGCAAGCTCCTGACGTAGACTCTCTTGTTCAATCGAACGACCGTAAGGCTCGACCCACTCTTTGACCTTCCAAACCATACCTTTCAGGTCGACCGTTTGTTCGGGAAGGAAGCCGAAGAGAATCTGCGATGAACTTCGATATTCTTTCATTGGCGTCCTTAGACTCCGAGAATCGGAGCCTCCTCTTCAACATCGCGAAGTGATCGCATCGCCTTGCCGGTTGGGCAAAGATCGGATGGCCACTTAAAGGTTCCGCCCGGGTCCATGAGGTTCTCAAAAAAGCGCCGAAACCATTTCTGAAGATCGTTCCGAAGCGCCTCATCCAGATTGCTGTCGAAACCCAGCATCTGGATGACGGCTTCGAGTTCGGAGCTTTCTGTAACTCCGTTCTTGACGAAGTAGCCCCTCAGCTTGTTGACAGTCGTCAAAGCGTCCCGGCTTCTTGGCTCGTGAACCATCAGTATTCGGGCTAAGACCAGCCCTGCAATTGTTTTTTCGAGGACCCGTCGACTTCGTCTAGTGATGGGGATTGGCTCGACAAATCGGTCTCCCTGCTGAACGAACTTTCTGAAACTCCGAAATACACTCGCGTCCCTCTCGCGAGCCATCTTGTGCATCACGTAGACCAAGCCAGGCCAACGACGCCCGACGCGAGCCGTCGCCTGGATGAATTCGGCGGCGGTGAGAGGGATTCCCAGCATGACCATCACATTCAATCGGTCGATATCCACGCCGTGTGACATCATCGAACTGGCTGTGATGACGTGGAGGCGATCATCGAACGCCAACTCGGGTTTTTCAAGCCGGTCGAGCGTTGCTCTGACGTCCTCAAAGTCTGTTCTTCCGGTAAGAGAGGCAGTGTTCAGTCCTCCGTCGACGTCGACCTGCGTTTCCAGCGAACGCGCGACCGCGTCGAGATCGCGAAGAGTGTTGCCGTAGGTTACATCAACCCCATACAACGATAGAAGCTGCTCGACCCAGCTCGCGTCAATTGCCGCTTCGGCGCACACTACCTGCGGCTCGGTTCTCAGTCTGCGGACGGCGCGCTGAAGCTCTGTCACTGTTCGGTCGACGGCATACTCAATCGTCACACCACGAGGGGCCACCGCAACGTAACGACGGGCCAAATCGTCTGATGTCGATGTCCAGAATCCCTCTTCTGAAGACGGACCTTGAACAGGGAAGACCCGAGCGGCCCTCCGATAAAGCAGCCTTATTTGCCTCTCGTAACCAGTCAATGTGGCAGACGATGCGAGAATCTTGGGCTTTCTTTTAGAAACCTCCGACTCAAGGTGATCGAGAAGCGATTCGTAATGGGAATCCACCGCGCCCAGACTGTCCTTCAAAAGGTGCAACTCGTCTTGTAGTCGAAAGGTCGGCGCGTAAAGTTCCTCGCCGCTAGCAAGACCGACAGGGCGCCCTTGACATCCTGGAACGAGACAACCGTTCGGCTTTTTGCTGCGGGGTGCATAGGTATAGCCGTGGCCGTCCTCGGAACAAACGCCCAGGGGGGAGCCCACGAGACAGCGCATTCCTCCTTGCATCGCAATTGACGCGGCTTTGTCCAGAGTCCCGACAATCACGGTTGGAAGAAACCGGTAGATCTCGTCGTCAACAATGTAAAAAGGCAAATCTCGCTCGGGCCAGGGACAACTTTCACCCGAACACTGATGGGCAAGACGCCAATATCGACGATCGAACGCCATCGCGATCGACTTCTCATGGCAGAAGGGACATTTCAACAGGACCCTATATCGCCCTGGCATGTTGTCGTCTTCCGGGTCGGGATCACCAAGTGGGGGATCCTCCGAAATTGAATTGGGGGTTGCGCCCTGGCCGACAAGAAAACCGACCGAAAACGGATCTCCCGAAATGGCCTCCTCGCGACGCACGCGCTCGGCCCCTGCCATTGCGTCTGCGAATCGTTGTGTCTGCTGGAGCGAAAGCATCCTGAGCGGAAATCGACTCCAGGCGGTTATACCCGCAATCTTGCCGCGAAGGCGATCATAGAGAGCGGCTGTGATCAGCAATCCAAGGTAGGTCTCGGTTTTCCCTCCTCCTGTAGCAAACCAAACAACGTCAGCGACTTCCGCGTCGTTGTCGCTGGACGTAATGCACGACAGGTTGGCGAGAAGAAAGCCGATCTGGAAAGGGCGCCATTCATCATACTTCCCGTTCGCTGCATACGACATCGCCCGATTCATCAATGTGAAGGCTTTCAAAAGTTGGGTAGCGCTTCTCAGCAGTTCCAAACCGTCGATCAACCGTTTGTTTTCCGCCCAGAACTCGGCTGCCGCGACGTCGGCTTGGGCTCTCATCGCCGACGACCAAGAACCCTTCAGCGAACGATCGTCCAAATTAATTGCCGTCCATACTTCACGACCCCATTTCGTGTGCGCCTCAACGAGTTGCGCAAGACTCGGCACAGGGTCCGTGGCAAGCTTTGCAAATGTCAGATCGGGAGGGGGATCGTCGACACTCCAATACTTGGGGCGGGGCTTGTCAGCGATGATGGCATCGGTCGTCCTGACGCCATTGTTCTCCGTCAGTTCGACGCCACAATTAATCCCATACGCGGGGACGCGTCGGTCATAACGGAA
Source organism: Bryobacteraceae bacterium (assembly GCA_035297145.1). GTDB lineage: Bacteria > Acidobacteriota > Terriglobia > Bryobacterales > Bryobacteraceae > QHXW01. The sequence goes on along the minus strand of DATGZN010000079.1, from coordinate 14,347 downwards.
AGAATCCGGCAATGACTCGAGGACGAACGGTTCGGTCAAGAGCCCACGGACTTCCACTGCACACTCGTAGAGCGTCGTGTCCTTCAGTGGCGGCGCGTCTTTCGGCGAAGTGTTGACGAGGAGAATCGTCAGCTCAGGGCGTGAAGCCAAGTCCCTCCGCACTTCGACTCGAATGACACAAGTCGGGCCGACCTGGCCGCAGCTTGATCGGAGCGCCTCTGTCAACTGCAGCTCGCCAAACTCGTAATCCCCCTCCGCATCGCGAATGGAAACCGGAATCGACTCACGAATTTTCGGGCACTTGCGCCACCTACCGTTCGCTTCCCGCATCCAAACACAGGCGACTGCTTCGACGACGAAAGTCCACGGAGGGTTTCCCGAAGGTCTAAGGCGGACTCCAACCGCACACGGATCGAGGCGTTCGCCGCGCTCTCCAAGGCCGGACTCGACCACGGCTTCTTCTGACGCGAGACGCCCGAGCCAAAACCGCCCTTTCGGCTCCACTGACAATTCGTTCAGAGAGTCGCCGCGGCCGGCATTGAGCAGCTGTTGATCAAGCCATGCGAGGAACTGAGTCGTTGCCTGTTGTGCTGTCACGCTTCTTCTTTCCTTTCGGTCCAGCCTTCTGTTTAGGCTTCTCGCCACCCGCTTCTCCAGCTCCGCCATCGGTTTTGGATTGTGAATCTGTGTCGGCCGCAGGCCACAACTCCCTCAGCAGGCGCCTTCTGGCGGGGTGTCTGAGCTTTTTCAGGGCCTTCTCTTCAATTTGTCGAATCCGCTCGCGCGTGATATCAAAAGTCCGGCTAATCCTTTCAAGGGTCTCTGGTCTCTTTCCATCGAGTCCGAAGCGTCGTCTCAAAACGCTGCGTTCGCGTGGAGATAGATGCGAAAGAACTCTGTCGATCAGCATCGACTGCTCCAGGGCCATCATAATTCTCTCGGGGCTCTTCTCTACAGCGCTTCTCACTAAACTGGAAAGAGACTCCTTGTCATCCCCAATCGGAGTGTCCAAAGAGAGCGGCTCCATGCCTATGTCCATAAGGAACTGCACCTTTTCCGGCTTCCACCCAAGCTGTTCGGATATCTCCTTTATCGATGGCTCTTTTCCAAATTTCTCCCTTACAAGTGCTCGTTTGATCTTTGTGATTCGCGCTATAGACTCGTTAACGTGAACCGGGAGTCTGATCAGTCGGCCAGTGTCGGCGATCGCCCTGGTAATGCTCTGGCGTATCCACCAAGTGGCATACGTGGACAATTTGAATCCCTTGCGGTGATCGAATTTGTCGACTGCTTTGAAAAGGCCGAGGGTGCCCTCTTGAATCAGATCGAGGAGGTCCAGGCTACTTCGCGTTGAATACAGCTTCGCGATGCTAACGACCAGCCGCAAGTTAGCGGCGATCATGTGGTGTTCCGCTTCGTGCCCCTCGATTACGCGTTCGCCGAGCTCTACCGAGGTGGATTGCCCAAAGGAGTTTGTTTCCAACGCCTGAGCCGCCTGTCTGCCTGCCTGAATCCTTCTGGCTAGGGTTATCTCATCTTGCGGCTTCAATAGTCGGATGGAGCCAATCTCCAGGAGATACTTGCGAACTAGGTCCTCAGATCTTGCGTCAGTTTCTTCAAGTCGTTCGAAATCGAAGGCGTTTTCGGGGTCGTCGATGTCGATTCCAAGGTCGCGCAGTTTTTGTCGAATGAGGACATCGTCTTCCGGGTCCAGCCCCCGCTTCTCGACTGCCCGAAGGACGTGATCGCCGGAGAGATAGCCTCCCCGCCGGTGGTAGTCGTCAGCCAGGCTGCTGGCAACCTTGGCAATCAGCGCTGCCTTGTCGATCGGTTCTTCGACAAGCGAAGACATGCTGCACCGATAATATCTGAAGCCTTGCCATCACGCTATCCAGCGGAATTCCACCATCCTCCGCTTGTGTCCGGCTTCTCCACACGACCCGAGCCTCGAGCCGAACCGGCATTGCTTGACCTCCCTTCAAGTTCAGTTCAAACTGGTCGAAGCAGGTTGTCTACACGCTATTGGCGACGTTCGGGTCTTGGGCGAGAGGCCGCGTTGGCGAGAAAGGATGCGCAAAATGGCCGTCACGACGATTGATATGAGCGAGTTCACGAAAGAGGAGCTGTTTGCACTAATCGATGATGCGAAACGCATGCTTTACCCGGAGGCGACCGTCGTTGAGGAAGAACTAATTTGCGCGAAATGCAAACAGGCGGGTACCCCGGCGCTCATCGAAGAGGGCATGACCGTCACACATAACCTTGTCAGACTATCCCCGAACCGGATCGAGGCAAGAGGCTGGGACGGAAGATCTTCAGGCGTTTCGGAAGAAGGCGAGCGACTTCTACTTGAGTGCCCTTGCTGCTTTCAGCGACACAGCATTCCGGAATCGTTGGCGCTTGACTGGCTTTAGAGCGGTGCGAATTACGCTGGCGGAACTGTCATGGCGAGGCCGAATCGCATTATGGAATGCGCGACTGAGGATCCCGCCGGTGCGCAGCGACGTCCTTGTTTCTCTTTCATAGGCCCACGGCTCGGTGGCTGCCCGTGGCAAGTATGTTGACGGCCGTGTCCAACCAGGGCAAGCGGAGCTACACATCTTCCAACCCGCCTGAGTATTAGTTGACAGGGAGCGCTAATGCGCCCCGTAACACCAGACAGCGGGCAGGCCGCCAAGCGGGACTCGTTGTGGGTGCTGGACATTGGATCGAGCAACCACAAGAACCGGCCAGCGGCCACATTCCTCCTTCGTCCGCGCCCACTTCCTCCCTCCGTCAGGCCGCATGCCCCTCGGAGGCGAACGTATGCAAGGCGGCGAAGGACCCAAGGTTGAGGATGCCATCAACGAGATCGCGGCGCTGCTAGCGGCGGCGTATCGGCGGCGCGCCAGGATCCGGCTTGTCCGCACTAGCACCGAGCCGCTCCCGTCAACAGAGGGACTTGATACTACCGGCGAACAGAGCGTTCATGAACTGACGTTGACAGGTCAGAGAAAGGACTCAACGCAGCCATGAGGAAACGGAGTAGATTGCCGGAGATTGCGGATTTGCCAAGGATGAGCGCGCCCCAGTTACAGGCCGTGCACAAGGAATTGTTCGGCGCGGAGCATCCGATTGCGAACTGTCAGCACCTCCGACGAAAGATCGCCTGGCACTTGCAGGCGCTGAAAGATGGCGGACTTCCGGAGTCGGTTCGGCAATACGCTATCGCCATAGCCCGCGGAACAGAATTGCGATTGCGCATCTCAGAGAACGCAGCCCGGCGATTGGCCCAGGTCCCGCTGGAGCAGACCGTGACAACGACGGTCATACAGACGCGGGACGCGCGCCTTCCAATGCCAGGGAGCTTGATCGTAAAGAAGTACAAGGCAAAAACCGTCGTGGTGAAGGTCCTCAATGAGGGATTCGAATACGATAGCCGGCGATTTGCCTCGCTCAGTGCGATCGCCGGCGAAATAACCGGCACACGCTGGAATGGCTTCGCGTTCTTTGGGTTGGAGAAGGAGGCGCGTCGTGCGCGGTGACAAGAAGCCGAAGGACAAAGGAAACGGCTTTCGGACGCCGGCGGGTGTTCGGTGCGGGATCTACACGCGCAAATCGACGGATGAAGGCCTCGACCAGACTTTCAACACTCTCGACGCCCAGCGCGAGGCTGCGGAGTCGTTCATCAACAGCCAGCGTCAGGAAGGGTGGCTGGCGTTGGCGCAGAAGTACGACGACGGCGGCTATACCGGAGCCAACATGGAGCGCCCGGCACTGAAGCGACTCCTCGCCGATGTGCAATCCGGCACCGTGAACTGCGTTGTGGTTTACAAAGTCGACCGACTATCGAGATCGCTTCTCGATTTCGCGCGGATCATGGAGATCCTCGACAAGCATGGCGCGACATTCGTGTCGGTTACGCAGCAGTTCAATACGACCAGTTCCATGGGCCGCCTGACCCTGAACATCCTGCTCTCGTTCGCCCAGTTTGAGCGGGAGATGATCTCTGAAAGGACCCGCGACAAGATGGGCGCCGCGCGGCGCAGAGGTAAGTGGGTTGGTGGCAATCCTGTGATCGGCTATGACGTCGCTCCGAAAGGTGGCTCCCTGGTTGTGAATCAGGAGGAGGCGCAGCGAGTACGGGAGATCTTCGCGCTTTACCTTGAGCTCGGATCACTGATTCCGGTGGTGGAGGAACTCGACCGCCGCGGATGGTGCATGAAAGCCTGGACAACGCGCGAAGGTCGAGAGGCGGGTGGGAAGCCGATCGCAAAAAATGGCCTCTACAACTTGCTCACGAACATGATCTACGTGGGCAAGGTCGACTACGGCGGCCAGGTTTACGAGGGCGAACACGACCGCATTGTTGATGACGAAACCTGGAATAAGGTCCAGAGTGCCCTCAACCGGAATGGACGTCGCGGCGGCCGCAACATTGGCAACAAGTACGCCGCGCTGCTCAAAGGACTTGTGCGTTGTGCTAGCTGCGACGTCGGCATGATTCACACCTACGTCAACAAGAAGGATCGGCTCTATCGCTACTACGTGTGCGTGAAAGCACACCAGCGTGGCTGGAGCCAGTGCGAGACGCGGTCCGTGTCGGCTCCCGCGCTTGAGAACGCGGTCGTGGAGCAACTCCGAGGCATTGGGAACAACCCCACCATGCTGCGCGAGGTCCTGAGACAGCTTGCCGAGAACCGGCACAAAGAGTCGGCAGAAATCGACATTGAAAAGACGGACATTGACAAGGAACTGCAGAACATCGCGCAGGAGATGAAGGAGACCATCGCGGCGGCCGGCTCCCGCGGTTCGACAGGCGATATCGCCACCAGCCGTCTAGCCGAACTCCAGGATCGAGTGTCCCGCCTAAGTAGCAGGTGGGCCGACCTTCGCCAGCAACTGGCCGCGATCGAAGCAGAAGGCGTCGATGCCCAGGATGTCGAAGTAGCGCTCCATGGCTTTGATCCGCTTTGGGAGCAGTTGTCTACCTGGGAGCAGGAACGATTCATCCGGTCGCTGGTTGAGCACGTCCGTTATGACGGAAAGACCGGGACGGTGACCCTTGGTTTTCGTTCACGGGGAATCAAAGAACTTTGCGGTTGTGCGCCAGCCCTGACGGAGAAGCATGAGTATGCCAAACAGCACCGTTGAGATTCAGTTCCGCTTGCACGCTACAGGACGGCCGCCAGGGAGAACGGGACCGCCGGATGCGCCAGCTTCCCGAAATGGGCATCTGCCCCGGGTCACGCAGGTCCTGGCGCTGGCTATTCAGTTCCAGGACATGATCCAGCGGGGTGAGGCCCGAGATTACGCGGACTTGGCCCGGCTTGGCTGTGTCACCAGGGAGCGGATGAGCCAGATTATGGAACTGGTCTGGCTGGCACCCGAAATCCAGCGAGAGATCCTGGAATTCCCACCGACAGGGGGCGCACGATTTCCCATCAGCGAGGTTGCTGTGCGACGGCTCGTGAGTGACTTGTCGTGGGAAGAGCAGCAGCGCCGGTGGCACGAGCTTAAACAAATCCATCATCTGTTGTAAATTGCGCTTTCTGCCAAGTTTTCCAGCGCCGACCGCGATCAAACCACCGGTCTGAAGTTCTGCTTCACTGTACAATTGGAACAAGTCGCTCTGGGTTAACATCCGTAGCGGGAGCATCAACATCAAATCGAGAGCACAGAGGGTACGACAACACAATGCGGACATTATCAGAGTCAGAGATGATCGCCTTAGATAGGCGTAAATTCGCACTGTTGGTAGCGCGGGACATCGAGCGGACCCAGTCTCAGCCCGTCAATCTGTCGGTTATCCAAAGCGGCAAACACCAAGCGGAGTCCCAGGTGGGATACCTTGAAGGGTTGTTGGAGGTTGCGACTCCGGAGCAAAGGCCCGCTTTGGAAGCCGACATCGCCCGCTACAGGGCTCTATCGGCCCGATGCGCTACGGAATTGGCCACGCGCCGTGACGAGTTGAACGTTCAGCAAGTTCCGCCAAAAACACAGGGACCGAATAAGCCCCACTCCATACCAACAGCCAGGAACTTGGTTGATCCTGAGACTCCGGCGGTACCCGAAACTCCAGGGCTGACGGCAGCTGCTTTGATGCCGTCCGGCGAGGGTGGCTCGCGCCATCCGAATAGTCCGACGTCTCATTTGGAACACCAAGCCGCTCCGGTGGTCGCGGAAGTAGGCCGCGCCAGCGGAAGAGGCCCGCAGCCCAGGGATCTCAGGGCGAACCGTCTCGCGATCCTAAAGGCTTTCAAACGGAAAGAGAAGCTTGATGGAATGGACGCTGTCTCTCGGCGCCTTCAATGTTCTAGGACTCAGCTCTATGGGATGGTCAGAGGGGACACGCATCGGTATAACGACGACCGATTAGACGCTGTGCTGGGCAAATTGGAATGTACCCGTGCACATTGGGACAATAAGTCCCCTCTGACTTCAGGCGCATAATCTCCACACTTTCTCCACTTTTCTCCTCGTTCTCCACATTAGTGTCGGATTAGCAAGTGATCCCAGTGGAGACGAACGAGTGCACTGCCAGACAAGCCAATCTAACGAAAGTGATCACGATCTACTGACGGAAGTCGAGGCCCGTGAGCAGGAGCTGCCGATGTCGCTGGCTTGGTTCCGGCGAAAGCGGGTACACGGTGGCGGGCCGCCATTCATTCGGGTCTCGAATCGCATTTTCTATCGGCGTGGCGAATTGCGGCGATGGATCGCCGAGCGGGCTGCTCCCGTAGCCGCACCGCTCCTGGCAGACCGGGCTGGAGTGAGGAACTGACACATGGCCGCACTTGGGCGATTTACCCAACTTTCGGCTCCTCGGCAGGCCTTGGTCCGGCTATTTCAATCGGTGAACTTCGGCCATGTCCTTGGTATAGCCATTCAGAATGGCGATCCTGTTTTTCATCCCAAACCCATTGTGTTGCTCGATGTAAAGCTCGATGTGGACGAAGGCGAGAGGCAGGAGGCGGACCTGCCCGATTTCACCCTCCGAGATGAAGTACTCCGGCTGATGGCGCGCTTGGATCAACTCAAGAACGGAAGGATTGAGCGCATCGACGTTCGATCCGGTGTCCCGCGCCGCGTCGTCATCGAGCGTCGCCTCACGGAGGCGCCGCTATGCTGACCTTCGACCCCTACATTCTCCAGCAGGCCTCCTGTCGCGCCAGCCTGTTGGTCACCACTGCCGGCTTCAGATCGGACGACTGGGAAGATCTGCGGCAGGAAATGGTCCTCGACTGCCTGCGCCGTTCCCCGAAATTCGATCCCTCGCGCGGTGATTGGCAAGGTTTTGTCCGAGGCGTCGTTAGAAACCACGCCACGGTGCTGGTCACACGAAGGCATCGGCGCGTGCAACGGGAAGTTCTCGCCGAAGACTTATCGCGCCAAGAGCCGGGAACGGCGAACGACCCAGCCGATCCGCTCGGTGCCGGCCACAAACACGAGATTGAAGCTGAGCTTCAGATGAGCATTGACGTGCAACGCGTGCTCAATGGGCTGCCTCCCCAGTTGCAGAACTTGGCGCTTCTGTTGAGCGAGTTGCCTATGCTCGAGGCCGGCGCAAAGACTGGCAAATCACGGTCGCGCGTTTATCAGATGACTCGGCAATTGAGGGATGCTTTTATTCGGGCCGGATTTCAGCCTTCTGTTCGAGGAAGTCGGCAGTGAAACGATGAAGCCGTTCTCACACCGAGGACCCGAGGCGCCGCCATGAGCACATCTGATCCGCGTGTTGCCGCGCGCATGGCCGCTCGCTTCCTACGAAGCGTGTTTGGCGGCCAAGAGACCGGCCTCATTGCTCTCTTCAACAAGCCGAGCAAGCGCTCGACCTTCGTACTACTCAACGACCAGGATTGGTACACAGAAGCGGCGAACAATGCGATACTCGCGCGCGAGAAGGAAAACGTCTACTTCGCCATTGGCGTGCAGGGTCAACAACCCCATAGGGGCCGCGGAAAGCAGGCAGGTGTCATAGCACTGCCTGGGCTTTGGGCTGACATCGATGTGCTAGGGCCAAATCATGCCGCAACGAATCTGCCTCCGTCCCTGGACGATGCCTGGAGTGTTGTTCGGGCGATACCGTTCAATCCCACCGTCGCAGTCTATTCTGGCGGTGGTATTCAGCTTCATTGGCTGTTTCGGGAGCCGATGGAAACGGTCACGGAGAACGACAGATCTGCAGCGAAGCGGCTCTCAAAGGGCTTTCAGGGGCTCCTGGGCAGCATCGCCGCACGAAGTGGCTGGAGTATCGACAACACCGCCGACCTCTGTCGCCTCTTGCGCGTTCCCGGCACGTACAACCGAAAGCAGGAAACTCCGACTCTCGTCCAGTATGAAGTGATCAATAGGGGCCAACGCTACAACCCGTCGGAGTTCGAGGAGCTTGTCGAGTTGGAGACCGACCCAGAGCTCAAGGCGCACGTCCAGGGCGCAGCACCCGAAAGCCCGAGCGGGGAGTTCTTTCGTGTACTGGCGGGCTGCCCCTGGATGCAACACTGCAAAGACGATGCCGCCAAGCTGCCGGAACCCGAGTGGTATCGCATGCTTTCCATCGTGGCGCGGTGCCGAGACGGCAACCAGATCGCCCATGATATGAGCAAGGCGTATCCAAAGTACACCGCCGCAGAGACCGAAGAGAAACTGCGCCAGACTCGGGGCGCGGCGGGGCCATCCACCTGCGCATTCATCGAAAACGAATTGGGCCAAGCGCAATACTGTAGACGATGCAAGCACCACGGCAAAATCAAGAGCCCCATCGTGCTGGGGATGCCCAAGCGCGCGAGGCCATCCGCCGACAACAAATCTGAAGCACAGGGGCATACCGCTGATGGCGGTAGGTTCCCGAATATCCAGACCACAGATCGGCAATTGCGTGATATCAGTCGCGACGCGCTGGGCGCGTTGAGGCTCTTCAACAATCCGCCCTCTTTGTTCGTGCGGGCTGGCAAGTTGGTGTGTGTCACCGAGGAGGAAACCGGACGGCATGTCATCACCGAGGTGTCCGACCGGATTCTCCGGAACCGGCTCACCAGGTCCGCAGATTTCTACGAGGTCGGACAGAAGAACGTCCGGAATTGCGCGCCGCCTATGGACGTGGTCATGGACATCTCGGCGATGCCGCCGATCGAATGGGCATTCCCGCCGCTGCAGGGCACTATCGAGTCTCCGGCTCTCCGCGAAGATGGAACGCTGATTACGTTGCCGGGGTACGATGAGGCGAGCAGACTGTACTACGCGCCCGACCCAGCGTTGAACCTCCCCGAGATCACCGAGCAGCCGACCACGGATCACATTGAAGTGGCGATCGAACTGGTCACGGACATTATTCGGGAGTTCCCTTTTGTGGATGTAGCCAGCCGCACAAATGCGATTGCCTCGATGCTGACGCCGGTTTGCCGGCCTGCCATCAAGGGTCCTACGCCCCTGGCACTCTTTGATGCGACCGCTCAGGGCACGGGGAAGACTCTCCTTTCCGAAGTCGTATCGCTAATCGTAAGCGGCCGCGAGGGCCCACTATTCTCCGCCCCGCGGGAAGCGGAAGAATGGCGCAAGCAATTGACTTCGGTCCTCCGTGACGGATCAGCCATCGTCATTCTTGACAACCTGAAGTATCGTCTTGACTCCGCTGACCTGTGTAAGGCGCTTACGGCGACGATCCACGGCGATCGTATTCTCGGCCAATCACAGACGATCACCTCGCCGGTCCGGTGCACCTGGATCGCCACCGGCAACAATATCCAACTGGGTGGCGACATGCCGAGGCGCTGCTATTGGGTGCGGATGGACGCCAGGTGCCCGAGGCCGTTTGAACGGACTGGGTTCCGGCATAAGCGGCTGAAGCAATACGTGCTCGCTCATCGGGGCGAACTCCTCGCCGCGCTGCTGACGCTAGCCCGTGCTTGGTTTGTCGCCGGCCGCCCGCAGCCGGATGTGATACCCGTAGGGAGTTTTGAAGACTGGACAACGATCATCGGCGGCATATTGCAGCACGCCGGTGTTGAAGGGTTTCTGGCGAACTCCTCTCAGCTCTATCAGCAAGCCGATGCAGAGTCGATTCAGTGGGAGGCTTTTCTCAAGACCCTCGATGGCGTGTTTTATAGCGAGCCCTTTACCGTGGCCCAAGTCTGGGAACAAATGAACGCAAAAACGTACGACGCGGATACTCGCAAAACTGTGCCAACACAGCACGCCGACGAGTTGCGTGCCGCGCTTCCGGACTTCATCGCACAAGCGATGGATCGCGAGGGCTTCTTCAAACAGCGGCTTGGCTTCGCTTTTCGCGAGCGCGTTGGACAGCGCTACGGCGATACAGAATTTCGGATCGAGCGTCACGCCGACGATCTACACGGGAAGGTTGCCCGCTGGAAAGTGATCACGAACCTCGGTGAACCTCACCCTTGATTGCCTCAGATTCTAGGTGTCCAGCGCTCCTTCCAGTCGGCACCTATCAACCATTCGAGTGCCGAGAACGTCCTGCTTAGCAGGCCACTCGAAGTCCTCCACAAGATTATTGCCATACTTACGTTCGATACGCTGAGCCGCTATCCTGGCTTGCTCCAAGAGGCGCTTCTGCGGTAAGCGGTTCCCCCCTTCTTGATCCTATAGAGCCAGTTCTGGTGGCGGTTCCACCAAACTTTTCCCTAAGACTACATTGATCCACAATCCTCTCGGATCGAATCGCTGACCGATGAAAAACGCAACTGAAATGGCAAGCGCGCAGAGTAGGACAAGATAAAGATCAGGCGGCTAAATTCACGGCTCGCGATATTGTGTCGGCACTGGATACGAGGACTAGCGACTGCCGGTCTGCGTGATATTCTGAGGCAGAGGCTATGCATAGCCGGCTGGATCGGCCGAGCGATTTCGGTCGTCCATCCGGGTATCGGCATCGGCCGTGACGACAGTGGCAGCTAACCGATTCGAGCTTCTCGCCACGTGGTATCTCCGATTCAACGGCTATTTCACCACCGCCGACTTCACTGTTCATCCTGATTTTCGAAACCGTCCCGGCGGGACCGATGCGGACATCATCGCTGTCCGGTTTCCCCACTCAGTGGAAAACCAAAGGCGCTTCAGTTTCCAGCGCGACACTACTTTGATACGCTCGGATCGAATTGACTTCCTCATCTGCGAAGTTAAGTCACGCCGTTGTGATCTGAACCAGAACTCCTGGCGCAACCGAGAGCGAAGGAACGTCGAGTACACGGTCCGGTGGATGGGTTTCGAGCGAGACGATACCCGTATCCATGAGATCGCAGATGAAGTTTACAGATTCGGTGCCCGTGACCTGCTCGAAGAAGAGATTTGCATCCGATTCGTCTGCTTTGGGAGCGAATCGAATCCTGAACTCAGCTCCGCACTGCCCGGAGTTCAGCAGATCCTCCATGAGCACGTAATCGGATACCTGAAGGATCGATTCTCGACGGAGTGCTACCAGATAACCCGAGACAACTGGGATGAGGACATCATCGAGTTCGCCGAACTATGCAAAACGCGGTCCATCCCAGAACTTCTTGCATGGGCGAGAGAAGAAGACGTTCAGAGGCGACAACCCGTGGAACAGCAGATTCGGCAACGGGCGTATGAACTCTACTTGCAGCGACAATCCGGCGATGAACTTGCTGACTGGCTGCAAGCCGAAAGTGAAATTCGGTCCACGAAGAGTGGGTAGGCGACGTTAGCTTACCTCAACCGAAACCATGAATACTACTCTGACCATCGACAGATCAGCAGTTCTCTCATTCTTTGATGAGCTATCTCTCGCAAGTAAGGGACACGTTTCCGCCATTGTTGGCATCGTTGGTGAAGACTTGGGCATCTCGCTTCTTCAGCGGTGCTTACAGGAAACGTACGGCGTAATCAGCAAAGTAGTCACGCACGGCGGTTTACCGAAGACTCCCACGAACGGAACGGGCCGTGGTGACCGTCTCGACCGCTGGTTACTGACACAGCCTGCCCCGAGCAGACATCGAACGCTTTACCAAGTCGAAGTGAAGAATTGGTCATCAACAGCTATCGGGGGAAAGGAGCTTCGCTTAGACGCCGACGAGTCCGCCCTTCGACAGTACCGGCAAGAACGCTGGTTATCTCATTGGGATTCGGAACGGTCCTGCTTTCGATACTCCTTCGTGAGCAAGGTGCTCAGTAGGATGGTCCCGCCGACACACATGGACGACGAGACCGGACGGCTGGCTCCGATTTCACCGCCTGTTCAACTGGATGAGGTTGAGCCGTTGATCTGCTTCTGGTGGGCTACTCACCCGAAAGGCGACGACGTTTCTCTCTTTCGTTACGACACACCCGCACCAGTGAACGGGTTTACCGGGTTCTGGGTCTTCTCAATGTCCAACTACCTTCGGTCGTTGCATGTGCCAGAGATCAATTTGGAAATGCCCATAGCCGCTCGACGGCTACAATGGCTCTCAAGACTGTTCAGGTGAGGTTTGCACCCGGTATCGTTGATGGCGTGCAGAGCAACCCATTCAGTGATTGCTTCCGGTGCGACTTGCCCCTCTTCGGTCACGATTAGTACACGGCAAGTTTCGGATTTGAACGACATGGCGGCTATTCCTAAGGCGCATTATTGCGCCTCACGGTAATCGTACTCAGCCAGACTGGGTTCAGTGCCAGCACTTGCCTCCCTTTCATAGTTCCTTGGTTCGGTGGCGAAGGCTATGACGGTCTGGATTCCGGTCGCAATCCCGCGCCGTTGCGGGGAAACCAGCCTGCTATCCCCGCAACCGATGACATTGAAAACAAAGACCGTGCGGGGATGGCGGGGATAGGTCCGATTGCTAGCGCACGGCGCGTGGATTGTTCTGCAGAGCGCGCGTTAGCACCCACACATGCGTTGGGAACTGGAATGGACGGAGGCTATACCCGCTTTCCCGCTGATCATTGTTGTTCAAGCCGTTAGGCTGCGGGATAGGGCTGGCCACTCTTGCCGGATGCGTTCGGCGTGTGGAGTTTCACGCTCAGTACATCGTCACTCCACCGGGGATTTTGGACTGTGCACACTTTGGTCACGTGCTGGGTATTGATATCCAGAGATGATCCGGTTCGACTCGGGAACCTGCGGACCAGGTGCGTTCAATGTCACGAGACTAGGACCAGGCGGGAGCGTGCGCGAAGGGGCCGGGGGGGGGCCGGTCATTTCCTCGGGCCTTTCCGTTTTCCGTGACCATGGCGCAGCTACGCGTGATAATCCGCGAAATTAGAAACGCAATTTAGAGGAATCACTCATCAAAAGGCGCTGCCGAATTTACTGAGAAGGATTGGAGATGAGAGGAAGGAAACCAAAGCCAACCACGTTGCAGATTTCGGAAGGTGATCCGCGCCGGCTTGGCACCCACAAGCTCGAACAAAAGATGAAGGCGGAAGCGAAAGCGTCTCGCGGCTTACCGGCGTGTCCCCGTCATCTAAAAGGTCTGGCGCGCAAAGCCTGGAAGTTTTGGAGCGAGGAACTGGAGCGGATGAACCTAGACTGCCGGCCGGACGCTCAGATGCTCGAAGGCGCGTGTGTCGCTTACGAAGCCGCAGTCGAATGCTACGAGACCATTCAGAAACAAGGCCGCCTGGTCGCGAAGCGCATTTTGGATCCGCAGACGAACACTTTGGTGGTGGCCAACGTGAAGCCGCACCCGGCCGTGGCCCAAATGAATGCGGCATGGACATTGCTCAAGATGTTTTGTAGCGAATTTGGCTTGAGCCCTATTTCCCGCACACGACTCGCGATTGAAAAGCCGGCTGACAGCGAGGACGATCTCTTAGAAATTCTTTCTCAGCCGCGCGAGCGGAAGGTGCAACCGCCAACCGAGGTCATCCAATGAACCCCTCCGAACGGAGTTTCGCACTCGAGTGGTGGCCGATCGACCGGCCACGGGATTACCCAAAGAACGCCCGGAAGTGGAGCGCCCGGGCAGTTGATACTGTGGCGGCTTCGATCCGGGAGTATGGCTGGAAACAGCCGATCGTTTGCGATGCCGAAGATGTCATCATCATCGGCCACCTGCGACGCGCGGCTGGACGACAGGCTGGAATGACCGAGTGCCCGGTTCACGTCGCACGCGATCTCACGCCGGAGCAGGTCCGTGGGCTGCGGCTGATGGACAACCGCAGCCACGAAGAGGCTGGCTGGGACTTCGAACTGCTCGGCCCAGAATTGATCGACCTGCAGCGCTTGGGCTTCGGCCTCGAGCTCACTGGCTTCGATGAACAAGAGCTTGCCCGCGCGATGATGCAGAAGACTGACGGCCTGACCGACCCTGATGAGTGCCCGCTTGTTCCCGACAATCCCGTGTCAGTGCTGGGCGACCTGTGGTTGTTGGGGCCGCATCGCTTGCTATGTGGAAGTTGCTTGGAC
>DATGZN010000078.1:0-72339 GCA_035297145.1 Bryobacteraceae bacterium | reverse complement strand
GCCGGCGGGAGCGTAGTGCACAGCGGCGGACGGTGCCGAGTGCGCAGCTTGGAGAGCCAACCAGGCCTCGCGAGAATGTCCCATCCACGCGAAAACTCGAATCGGAATGCCTGTGGATGGGCTATTTCAACAAGTTCCTAGTGGAATATCGATTCAAATTTCAATAATGGCCCGCGTCTGCCCTAAACGCGAGCGGCTTCCTTCAAACGTCTCTATCCGAAGTGACCCGCCGGCAAAGATCTCGCCGAGCCCCGGCCTTTCTCCGCCGGTCACTCCAGATAGAGTCATAGCGTTACTCGCGGGCAACTCTGAGCTACCACCTGAACGGCGGGCTGTCGATGGGTCAGTGCCTATTCGCTTCGAAGTGTCTCCATTGGGTCCACGAAGGCCGCCTGGCGGGCTGGGACATAACTAACCACCATGACCGACGCAGCGATGACAGCGCTCGATGCAATGTACGCGAGAGGATCAAGCGGCGTGACACCAAAGAGTAGGGAAGAGATCCATCTTGATAGACCTCCCGCTAATGCCAGTCTAATGATGCCACCCACGCAGTTGAGGATCAGCCCTTTTCGAACGAACAACCATTTGAGCGCCCTGGGCTCAGCACCCAGAGCAAGGCGGATGCCAACCTCACGCCGCCGCTGCCCTACAGCATAGGCAAGGACGCCGTATACTCCGACAATCGCAAGGGCCAAAGCCATCGTTCCGGCGATTCCAAGCAGAACGAGCGCGAAGGAGGTGCGCGCCATGGAGCGTTTGTAGACATCGTTCAGAGTCCGCACTTTGGCCAACGGTAAACTAGGATTCACGGCGTGGATCGCAACGGCGACTTCCCGAAGGAACGCTTCCGTGCCCGCGCGTTCACTTCGAATCGCAAACGTCGCCACGACCTTCCGTCGTGACATCCAGGTAGAAATCGAGCTCCTCGCGCTGTTCGGCATCGGCTTCCTCACGGCGGAAGAATCGCCACCAGTTCATCCCTGCTTCTCCACAACTGGATTGAGGATGCGGCCGATAGCCCGCACTACTTGTTCCCAGCGGGAGGTCTGTGCCGCGAGCTGCTTCTTGCCCCCGGGCGTGAGCCGGTAATACTTAGCTTTTCGGTTGTTCTCCGATGTCCCCCAGAAGGCGGGCGATCCCCCCCGATTCTGCAGGCGATGCAACGCTGGGTAGAGCGAGCCGTGTTCAACTTGAAGCACTTCGTCCGAGCCCCGCTCTATGGCGTGGGCTATCGTCTGGCCATGTGCGGGACCAAGGACGAGTGTCTGAAGGAGCAGCATGTCCAGGGTTCTTCTGAAGGAGCCGCCCTATCGAAATGTAAACTATTTCACGATCTGGGCATCTTATCGCTTCCAACCGGTTACATGCCGGAAACGGAGTGCTGCAAGTTGAGAAACGCACCGAGGGTAGGTGGGAAACACCTTCTACCGGCGTCTGACCCTGGAACCGGACGCGTAGCTCCATTGTTCAACCTGCTGTTGAACCGGCGCGAAACCCGGGTAAACAACAAGGTACACAACAAGCGCGCCCACTACCCCGCAATCTGGGCGAACGTGAAATCAACAGCATACGCCTGTCTATGCTGACTCTAATCACTGGGTTGAAGGTTCGATTCCTTCTTGCGAGCGATCGTCGAGACCGGCTTCCCCTCAAATACGCGAGCCGCGCATTATCGGCCCAGACAAATCCAAGGTCTGGCGTCGCAGCTCGAGCGGACCCGCTTCAATCTTGCTCAGATCGAGAATTTGGTTGATCAGTTCCAGCAGGTGCAGTGAGTCTCTTTGAGTGTGTTCGACGAATCGCTTCTGATCTTAGTTGAGGGGACCCTTTAGCTCCTCGGCGAGCAACTCCGAGAACCCAATAATCATGTGCAGCGGGGTCCGTAGCTCATGGCTCATGCTGCTCAGGAATTCACTCTTCAGGCGATCGGCCCGTTCCACTTCCCGATTGCGCATCTGCAATTCGCTTGTGAGTCTCTCCTGACTCTCGCGGAGCTGTTCCTCGGCCTGCTTGCGCTCGCTAATATCGCGAATGATAGCCGGAACGGAATCGCCCTCGCTGGACTTCACTGGACCGAGGCTGATTTCGATGGAAAAGGAGGATCCGTCCTTGCGCCTCCCCTGGCGCTGCCCGAGACTCGTGTGCGGCTGAGCCGAATACCCGCTCCCGTTGTTCACGTGGGCAGCATGAAGATCTTCCCGGATCAGCATCTCCACTGGCTGGCCGAGGAGATCCTCGCGTAGGTAGCCGAACAGCTTCTCAGTCAGCCCGTTGAGCAGCGCAAATCCGCCCCTCTCGGTCGACTGGTCCTTTGCGGGCGGATCCGCGACCCGATCGGCAAAGCGCTCCGGGAGGAACTGACAGGGAAGGAAACGGCCGAGCAGGTTGCCGGCATTGTCCGCCGCCTCGTGCGCGAAGAGCCTCGAAATTGACAGATAACTCGCCTGATCCGGGCAACGATCACCGCTAGCGGGATTCACCAGTGTCTCATCACTCTAATCATCGCGAGGCACTTCTTACACGAGACATCCTCAATCGCATTAGTTGATTTGCTCGTAACGGTCTGACCGCACGCAGGCTTACCGCTTTTCAAGAGGTGTATCTTGAGATCAAACCTGGGGTCGGAACAACTGGAGGCCCTGAGCCTAGCCATGAATGTGATTTTCTCCGGTCCATCCGGTGGTGTCGGGGAGGCCGGGTGCCTGCCGCGGATATTCCGGCCTCCACGCCTGCGGCGTACGTGGCGCACTCTTCCTCCGGCTCGGAGTGTGGGTGGTGCGCCGCAGATGCATTATGCGGCGGCAGCCGCAAGCGGGCGCCGCAGCTCGTTTGCAGCCCGATACCAATCCTCGTCCGGTGAGCCAATGGGACAGCCGCGGGCCTGCCAATAGGAATAGGCAAGCCGGGCGATTGCCTCGTGGTCCTCAGCAAAAACCGGACATTCAGCTTCCGAACTGAACTCGTTCGGCAGCTTGACTGATGCGGCGCTGGGGTCTGTTCTCAGTTCTCCTTTCCGTGGCATCTGGTTCTCCTTCGGTCTTCCCCAGAGGCGGCATAGCGGGATCAAGACCCCACCAGCCGCACCAAGAGCTTTGACCTGTGGTGGCTTTTTCGAACCCCGGTTGCGAACCCCGACCGAGGTCCGATTGGATTATACGCCCAACACAGAGAGCGCGGAAATCATCAATAAATATTAGGTACTGCTCTCCGATCAACGCCTCTTTTTGCTGGACCTATAGCCTCGCACCGACGTAGCGTACCTCCACGGTTGTTTTTGAGAGAATTGTCAGTGAATAGCCGATTGCACCACCATTGGCCGTTGGAGCTTATGGCCCACGGCCCGCTCCACCGACGCGATGTTCTCGTTCAGCTTGTTGGTGGCGCCGGCCTCGTCATCGATCCGCAGTGTGGTCATGACGTGGCTGGAACTCGTGCGCGCCTGCTCATGGCAGCGCTTTACTAGCGCCATGACTTCGTCCCATTCCCCTTCGATGCAGGTGCCAAACGGCGTCAAGCAGTATCTTAGGCCGCTGTCGTCGATGATCTTCAGAATCTCCGCCAGATCATGGCTTGCATGGGGCCCCCGGCCCAACGGATCAGTACTCAACTCAACCAACATAGTGCCTCCGCCCACACCCTTTCCGCGCGGCAGCAATGCGATACTCAGAAACTGCTGGCCTTCCGAACGACCCCGCTTTTTCTCGATCCTTTGGATAGCACAAGAAGCTTGCCGAATTCAGAGCGTTGGCCAGAAGAGGCGGACTCGACATGGCCCGGTAGCCAGGTGCCGCGCACGGATTTCGTTCCCTGACTCCAATGTGCCGGAAACCCTTCGCCAACTTCTCTTCAAGCCGGTATTCGCGATTTAACTACTGACCGTGAGACGGTTTTCGATTTTGGCAACGCCCGGGGCCGCCCAAGCTGCGTGTTCGGCTTCCTCCCGCTCCACCCAGGAGCGGACGTTGCCATGAAGCGTCACCGTGCCATCAGACGTCTCGACCTTGATATGGCTGGCTTCGGTCTCCGCGTTACGCTTCAACGCGTTTTCGATCTTGATCTTAATTCCGGCGGCGCTAGGCTTCGGGTTGAGCGTGACCTTGTTCAGAATGCTTCTCACGCCGATTAACGGCAGGAGGCCACGCTCGGCCTGTTCTTTTTGGAATTGCCATTCGACAGTGCCCTGAAGCGTGACCACGCCATCGGTCACCTGCACCTTTACGGTCTTGGGCACCAACGCGTTCCATTCTAGGTGGTCCGATGCCACGCGTGCGATATCCTCATCCGTTCGGATTGCCGAAGAGGGCGGGTCGACTTTGATTTCGCTCGCGACCGCCTTGACTTTGGCGACGCGCATTGCGGCGCGCTCGGCAGCATATTTGTCCCAGACGCTGTCAACATGACCGTCGAGTTCGACAACGCCGTTCTTCACGGACACGCCGATCCGCTCGGCGGCGTGAATGCTGGGATCCCAACGCAATTCCTCCTGAACATCATGCTGTAGATCTGCATCGTTCTTCATAAGAAACCTTCTGTGATCTAGGATCTGAAGCCTTGAATACCGCAGCTGTCCACCCAGAGAATCCCGTTCAATATCTGACCTCAAGCAGCTCGTACAGGCTCTTGTACCCCACGGTCACCAGATAACGGGAGTCGTGCGGGCTGTATCGTTGAGACGGGATATCTGCAAAGGGATATTCCAGAATTATCTGTTCCCGATCTAGGCAGTTGGGACAGACAACGTTTCGTTCCCGAAGCCAGAAATCCGTGCCTTGTCGCCGGCGGATTAGAGCCATCGTCTGATTCACCTGCGCTTCGCTAGTCATCCACCCGCTCAGCTCCTCAGTTCCGTCCTCGTGAACAAGTTTGACCTGATATTCATAGCCGTGGCTGTGCTCCATGTGCTTTCTCCGAGGTACTACTTCCCGGAATAAGGACGCAGCCGTGTGGTTTGTACCGTTCGGTGGTGAACCGGGACCCTTAAAAGGAAGGAATGAGGGTGAAGTACAAGAAGACTATGCGCCCAAAACAAAGCAAGAGCAAGTACTCTTAATCTATTAGCTTGCCGATTCTTGGTTCCCAAGTGTCCGCGCTGCCTCCGCGATGCGGTTTTCGAGATATTGCTGGAGTAGTTCGCGCTTCAGCGCCGTCACCGAGACCTGGAGCGCCCTGGCGGACGCGATGCTCTCACTTCGATCACCTTGGCGTTGAACCAGCGCATCCAGGGCCCGCTCGATCCGCTCAGATAGTGACGAGATCTCCTCGATGCGCTGCAACAACTCGTCATCCAAGTCCTGAACCGGAATTTCCATTTTGGACTCCCGGATGATGCGCTTTCGGGGGCGGTCCGGTGGGATTATACGCCCAGCACAGTGAGCAAGGAAATCATCACTAAATATTAGGTACTGCTCTCCGGCGCATGAGCTGGAGATTGAATAGCGCGCAGCCAAGGACCTGGCAAACATCGGAGGCTTTACCTACTCTCGCTCCAGGTGTAGACTTCCCCTCGCAAGCGTTGTTCACGTGGGCAGCATGAAGATCTTCCAGGATCAGCATTCCACTGGCTGGCCGAGGAGTTCCTCGCGTAGGTCGCCGAACAGCCTCTCAGTCAGCCCTTTGAGCAGCGCAAATCCGCCCCTCTCGGTCGACTTCGATGAAGGCGCCCCGTGCGGCTTCCAGCAGTTCGCGATAACGCCCGTCTCCCCGCAATGGTATCCGTATGGGAACCGAGACCTGCGTCCGCTATACGAAACCTGAGCCGGCCACTAGATTGTCTGTGCCGCGGTCGTTCTAGGATTGTCATGCGCCGAGCCGTCTCCGCCGGTAACTTGTGAGGTGGCTCCGTTTGCCACCCCTATAGATGCCCTGACCGAGAAGATTCGCGACCTGATCGATTCGTACATGTTCAGCGCGATCTGACATGTAGCGCAGTTCTCGATTGTGCAGCTGCCCTGATGATCGAGTAGGTGCTGGAGATACTCCCGCATCTCATCGTTCGCATTCATGTGGTACCGCCAAAATAAAAACTACCGTTCAGATCATCGCTAGCAGACGGCAGCATGTCTGGTCAAGATTGCTCACTTTGGCCTAGGTCATTACTAACAGTAGAGTTCCGCCCTTCATATAGACCTTGCTATTGAGAAATATTGACAATAGTACACTAAGATGATATTATACTAATTATATAAGATTTTTAGAAGACCAGGAGAAATGCTGACAGTAATGAGACATACCCCTTCCACCGAACCGGAAGAGTTCCCGATCGGCCTAGCTATTTCAGGACGGCGTATCCCGTCTGTCCCTAACGATGAAGGGTGAGCGCAAGTCCGAACAGGAGCAAAAAGGAAGGGGCTATCATCGGATCGGGCTCGGCTACGCGCCTTTACACTGCCCGATAGCGTGGATGTGGACAAAGTCAAGGCCGAGTACAAGAACGGCGTCTTGACCGTAACTCTGGCGAAGAAGGAAGCCGCCAAGCCGAAGACCATCCGGGTCGAGATCAACAACAACTGAGGAACGATTCGGCGAACGGCGGGCGGGCTGCTGGGGGTTCCGCCCAATGCATGTGAGAGGAAAGTTGGCATCGAATGAACCGCACAGAATTCATGGAAATGCATGCAAACGGCGTCACTGCCCTGGGAGAATACTTTGTCGAGGCGCAGAGAACGGCGGCAATGTTGGCCGAATGCACTCAGGAACCACTCAGCTTCAAAGAGCGATTCAAGCTGATGTCTCAGGGGATTATCGAGCATGACGCGCAGTTGACCTACTTGGGCATCAAGGGCCGTCTCTACGAGGCGGCTCGATTAGGCTACGGCTTTTCCAACTGATTGTGGTCTCGAAGATGCCGATCTGGCAGTGACTCGCTTTGCCGCCAGCGCGTGCAACTGGACTATCGCCCGTAGCTAATTGCGCAGCCGCGAACCCGGCGCCAAGCTGGCCGAGGCCCAACTCGCGGTAGCGCGCCGATATGGTTTTGCGAGCTGGCGCAGACTGAAGGCGTACGTGGACGCGCTGCACGATTCGGGAGAACGCCTGATTAAACTCCGTCCGGGTCTCGTGCGCGATCCGGCACCGTTCGTCGAATTGTTGTGGCGGCAGGCGCAGACCCGGCAGTCCGGAACAACGACGGACGAACCGCGCTTGATGAGGCGTTGTTGCAAGTGGGCTAAGTCTCGGAAACTTACTTTCCGGCACGGCCGACGGGAGAGAAGAAACTAGACCGCACGATTGAGTTGCTCCGTGGTACGGCGCTCAGAAGCGATCAGGAAGCGTCGGAGCGGATGTGACCGGTGACTTGCTCGATGCGGGCGGAGATGTCGGGTTCGGCGGTGGAAAGATCGAGCGCGACGCGGGAGCCATCGGCAGCGGGGTTCTTGGCAAGGACGATGACGCGCGTGGCTAAGCGAACGGCTTCCGCGATGTTATGTGTGACAAATAGTACGGTCGTTCCCGTCTCTTTCCAGACCTCGCGGATGAGCTTTTGCATGCCGGCACGCGTCCCGGGATCGAGCGCGCTGAAAGCTTCATCCATGAGCAGGATCTTGGGCTTCATGACCAGGGCCTGGGCAATGGCGACGCGTTGCTGCATGCCGCCGGAAAGCTGGTCGGGATACTTGGTGGCGTCGGTTTCGTGGAGGCCCATTTTCGCGAGCTGGCGCATGGCTTCAGCGCGAAACTCGTGGCGCCTGGTGTAATAGCGCGGCGTGAAGCACGTGAGCAGGTTGAATTCCTCGACTTCCAGGCCAAAAGTAATGTTGTCGACGACGGTCTTATCCGGGAACAGCGAGTATTTCTGCGGAACGTAGCCGCGATCGCGGTCGGGCCGGACGACTTCCCTTCCCTCCACGAGCACTCGGCCTTCGGTGGGGGTTTCTGAACCGAGAACCAGGCGCAGCAGCGTGGACTTTCCACAGCCAGTCTGTCCGATGACGGATATGAATTCGCCCGCGTGGATCTCGAGATCGATTCCGTCGAGCACGATCTTCCGCTCGCCGCCCTTCAGCGCATAGCTAACACGGATCCGGTCGAGGCGAATGAAAGGATCCTCGCGCGGAGGCGGATCGAGCAGCGCTTGTGTGCTTTCTGTCAGGCTTCCCGGAACCATGGATGTAGTTTCTTGTTCAGGAGTCTCATAGCCAGATCGACCAGAAAAAGCAGTAACGCAACCCAGAGCACGTAAGGAATAATGATGTTCATTCCCATGTGGCGGCGCAGTAGCGCGATGCGGTAGGCCAGGCCGTCGGTGGAGGCGATCATCTCACCGGCGAACAGGAACAGCATCAGCGGCTTCAGGTTCAGACGGATGCTGTTCAGCACGCGCGGCCAGATCTGTTTCAGCACCACGCGGTAGGCTACATCGAAATCGCTCGCGCCCAAAGTGAAGCCCTTGACGAGTTGTTCCGGCGGGACGCCTTTGGTGAGGTTGAAAGTGTCGAGGATGATGGTGGGAGTGACGCCGATGACGATGAGCATCACTTTGGAGAGTTCATCGATGCCGAAAGCGATGAAGAGAATGGGCAGCACCGAGAGCGCGATGATCTTGTCAAAGAACAGAATGAAGCGCAGAAAAAAGATGCCGAAGTACGGGAAGATGCCCATGTGCAGGCCAAGCAGTACGGCCGGAAACAAGAGCGCGAGGCCATAGAAAAATCGGCGCGAGCTGGCTACGGTGTCGGTCCAGAGCATGCCGTGGCGGAAGCGTTCGAAGGCCGATTGGCCCTGCGCGTCGGCGGATGGTTGATCGTCACCGTCCTGGCTCATGGCGGCCTGATAGATGCCTGAAGCTAGCTGCGAGAGCGTGGGCACGACGCGATCGTCCGGGTTCTCCTTGTGGCGTTTCTGCGCGGTGTAGAAATACATCACGATTCCCGTGGCAAACAGCAGCCAGGAGAGCGTCCACGTGGCAGCGCGGCTGGGTTTCGCGCAGATGTTGAGGAGACTCATGGCTCAGAGCTTCCCTTGCGCGGCCATCTGCATGTACGCAGTCTCGAAGCGCAGGCGTACACGGTCGGCCTTACCCTGCACGCCGCCGTCGGGATAGCGGATGGCGACATCGTCGATGGATTTTGTATTTTCTCCAAGCAGCGCATGATTGAAACAGAATTGCTTCACCAGCGTCATTTTCTGTTTCATCTCGGGCGACGTGGTGAGCTCGAGCGCGTCCTTCGGCGTGTACATCAGGTGCGTGGTGCTGAGCTGCTCTTTGTAAGATTCCAGCGAATCCTGCGAGCCTTCGGCGATCGTGGTGAGCACTTTGTCGGTCCCAGGCCCCTTGCCGGACATAAGCGCCATGGTTTCGTACCAGGCGCCAGCCAATGCTTTTGCGAATTTTTGTCCCGAGCCATCGGCACGATTGAGCACGTCGGTGCGGACGACGGTAAGATCGAGAATCTCGCCGGGGATCTGCGAAGAGTTGAAGATGTTGGTGATGCCCGGCTGTTTTGAGATCTGCGAAACCAGCGGCTTCCAGGTAACCACGGCCTGGTGCGAGGTGTCACTGATGAACGCCGCGGCGATATCGGAATCGGATGTGTTCACCAGACGCACCTGCTTGATCTGCGACTCGAGGCCATTGAGCGCCATGCCGCGCTCGAACAGATACTGAGAAACGGTTTTCTCGACGAGCAGCAGTTTCTTTCCGGGAAGATCTTTCAGCTTCACGCCGTTGCGCGTGAGGACGGCGTCATTGCCGTTGGAATAATCGCCCACGATGATGGCGGTGGTGTCGACGCCCGCGGCGGCGGGCATATCGAGTGCTTCCATGTTGGTCATGGCGCAGGCTTCGATATTCTTCGCGACAAAGGCGTCGAGCGAAGGAGCGTAATCGAACCGCTGAACCTTGATGGCGATGCCGTACTTGTCCGCCCATTTTTTCATGATGCCGGACTTGTTCATGAAATAGTACGGATTCCAGCCGACATAGACCGACCAGCCCACCGTGAAAGTGGGCTTATCCGCGGAGAGAGGCGCGGCGGCTACGAGGAGTGCTAACACACCGGCAGCAAATGCGATGGAACGATACACCTTGGTTTTTGATCTGACTTGCCTCATGAGAATGGGAACGACCGTCCGGCGGCCGGGGCCGGAAGCTTCGAAGCACCATCGGGCAACGTGGGCCGAAAGTTGTCCGTAGTATAGCTCACTCGAACCGGGCAAAGTCGGGGGATGAGCATAAACTTTTCCAATAGCGCACATAAGAGTTTTTCGAAATTATGCACTTGACAAACCAAGGCCAAAAATGCAATGATTAAGCATGGCCGGAATCATTGCTCCCCAATATCAGGATGAGGACGCCGCACGCAAGCACATCGAAAAGACTCGTTGGCCGGAAGGCCCGATCTGTCCGCATTGCGGAGCCGTCAACGAAGCCTACAAGCTGACCCCGCGTGCCGATTCCAGGGAGCCGGTGCGGAATGGCGTCTGGAAGTGCAAGGCGTGCGACAAACAGTTCACGGCGACCGTAGGAACGATATTCGAGGACTCGCACATTCCGCTTCACAAATGGCTGCTGGCGATTCACCTGATGTGCTCTAGCAAGAAGGGCATCAGCGCACATCAACTTTGGCGCAATCTCTGGGGCGTTGACGAAAACGGCAAGCAGCTGGGAAGCTACCGTACGGCATGGTTCATGGCGCATCGCGTCCGTTGGGCGCTCGGGCAGGAACCAATGGCCTCGAAGCTCAAGGGCATCGTTGAAATTGATGAAACCTACATTGGCGGTAAGAAGCGCACCGGCAGTTTGAAATACGATTGGGGCGTCAGCGGGCGTCCAAAACCTGGCCCGCGAAAAGGAAGCAGCCCGATTGACAACAAGGCTCCCGTGGTGTCTGTTCTCCAGCGTGATGGGTCCGTGTACTCCAAGCACATGGAGCGCGTGACCGGCGAAAACCTGAAGCCCATCGTGCATGAATTGGTTGACGCAGAAGCGCAAGTGATGACGGACAGCGGAACGCCGCTCCGCTTTCCAAACAAGGAATTCAGCCATCACACGGTGAACCACAAGGCCAAGGAATACGTACGGCACGAAAACGGCCTGACGATCACCACCAACACGGTTGAGGGCTACTTCGGGATTTTGAAGCGCGGCATCAACGGCATCTACCATCACGTCGAGCGGCGCTACCTCGACCAGTACTTGCGGGAATTCGATTTCCGGTACAACGTCCGAGAGATGAACGATACGGCACGCGCTCTGCTGGCTGTGAGAAAAACCGGTGGCAAGCGATTAATGCTCAAAGATCCAGTTGGAGGGCCGAAAGAAGTAAAGTAAGATTGGTATGCGGCAGGCGGGATTCGAACCCGCACGGGGCTTGTCCTTGGAGAAGGGCCACCACCAGATCCCAAATCTGGAGCGTCTTCCGATTCCGCCACTGCCGCGTGCTTTACTCCTTGAACAGTTCCACTACATCCGCATCCAAAGGTTCTTCATCGGTACCGAAATCTTCTGGAGGCTCCTGCGGACTAGATTTGTCTGCTAATTCTAACAAACCAAATGTGTTAGGTTCTGGTCTGGAGAAAACATTGCGGTCGCGTACGTAGGTAGCAAGAGACCCGCTGAGCGCTACGCGGTGACTTTTATCTACAGGCTTGCCTATTGCCTTTAGAATCTCTGTGATATGGAGCGGCTTACCGGATTTCTTCAATGCTTCGTAAACGCTACGAAGCGCTGTACCTGGCCGTGGCAGTTTCTGGGCGTGTTCGTTAGGCGTACCGGGGTTGTCCCTTGGAACGATTCGTATTGCGTCTTGCAGGGCGGTAATATAGGCGTTGGCCTCCCTTATCTGCATTTCCCAGTTGCGGATCTCCTCCTGCTTCCTGTCAATCCGTTTCTGGAACTCTTCCCGCAAACCCATGATGGTATTCTGACATGGATTCGTAGATTGGTCAATATTGGAATTGATTGGGAAGGAAAGTGGTAATATAGTTCGGGAGGTTAACGTTACCAAAATGAACGGGGATGTTAAGGAATCAGGACAAGCTAAGCTATTCTCGGCGCTGGAGCAGGTCAAGCACCTCACGCCAAAGGATGTCGAATATTGGCGCGCGCGCGAAATTCAGTCGATTCTAGGGTACCAACGGTGGGAAGGATTTAGGGAAGCCATCGAACGTGCAATGATGGCGGCAAGAAGTGCCGGAGTTGAACCGACGAACCATTTTCGGCAGACCACGAATATGGTCAGCATCGGAAGTGGAGCGGATAGACAAGTTGAGGATTTGTTCCTGAGCAGATACGCGTGCTACCTCATCGCGATGAACGCCGATTCCACTAAGCCAGAAATCGGGTACGCGATGACATATTTCGCGATACAGACGCGGCGGCAAGAACTACGTGACAAATTGTACCCCGAGGAAGAACAGCGCTTGCACCTGCGATTGCGCCTGATGGAAAACAACCGACGGCTTGCCGGTGCCGCCAAGAAGGCTGGTGTAGTGCGGCATCCACTGTTCCAGCATGGAGGTTACCTTGGTTTCTACGAGATGGGACTCGCCGACGTAAAGGCACGCAAGAATATTCCACCGTCTCAAGACCTTCTTGATAATGTGGGGCGTCTTGAACTCTCCGCTCTTGATTTCAAGGCGACGCTCACGGAACATCGACTGAACCGTGATGAAGTCAAAACCGAACAGCGCGCAATTGAGACGCATCGCGCTGTCGGACACGAAGTCAGGAGCGTGATGTTGCGCGATAAGGGCGTAAAGCCGGAGGATCTTCCGGCTGAACCATCCATTAAGCGATTGGTTCGGAAACATCAACGGCAGATTAAGGATGCCAAAACCCAATAGCACTGTACACATCCCGCTCAAGACCAACGATGCCATCGCTGGGCTACTGGCCGTCAAGCCGACCGCCACTATGCCGCGACCAGGGGCACAGCCGAGCGGCAAGCCGAAGCGGAAGGCAAAGAAAAGTGTTCGCCGTCGTCCCTAAAGAATGTATCGCAGTCGCGCTCTAAAATCTCGCGAGAACACATTGGCATCAAGGGCGCGTTGAAACAGGACCAGAAGGTCTTCCTCTGACAAGTCGAGTGGCCTTGGCATAAAGCGTCCCTCATTCCACCAGGAAAAACGTATCTCAATTTGTTCGTTGTCCTTCACCATGAGGCGCTCTATTTTTGCCTCAGATCCAGACGGCCACTGAAATGAAGCGCTGGCAAGTTCCGTGGCGTATGCGGTATCTCTCACGTTGGATTCCTCCGCCAAAATTGTGGATCAGGGCGTTCGGTTTGTCAAGTGCATAATTTCGGAGTTTTTTGTGGGCGGGAGTGTGCAAATCGCGTCGTTCCGGTGGGCTACAATGGGGGACCGAATCCACATGGCTTTCTATCACCGGCACGCACCCAAACATCGCGAACACAATCGCGCATTGCCCGACTTCAAGGGCCTGCAAGGCATGCAGGCATTGCAAGAAGAGGCGGCGCTTCCCTCGACGCAATGGAAAGAAGAAGTCCGCCGCGGGAAGGAGTTCGGGCTCGAATGTGTTGACTCCATTCAGGACAAGAGCGAGATCAGTTGCTTTCAACGCGGCGAGCTGCCGCACTGGTCGGGCATCAATACGTTTTTGAAAACGCCGTATCTCGAAGACGTGCGCAAGGTCGGCGAGTACGACGTCGCTTTCGTAGGTGTGCCGTTCGACATTGCGACCACCTATCGCGCGGGCACGCGGTTCGGGCCACAAGGAATCCGGCGGATTTCGTCTCTCTACACGACTTACAACTTCGAGCTGGGCGTCGACCTGCGGGAGTCGCTCAAGATGTGCGACGTGGGCGACGTTTTTTGCCCAGCGAACATCACCAAAAGCCACGACCAGATTTCGAAAGCCGTGGCACATATCCTGTCGCAGGGCACGCTGCCGATGATCATGGGCGGCGACCACTCGATCGGCTATCCCTGCGTGCGCGGCGTGGCGCAGTGTATCGAGGGAAAGGTCGGCATTATTCACCTGGACCGGCACATCGACACGCAGGAAAAAGACATGGACGAGATCATGCACACCTGTCCATGGTTCCATGCAACCAACATTGCCAACTGCCCGCCGACGAACCTGGTGCAGGTGGGGATCGGCGGATGGCAGGTGCCGCGGCCGGGCGTGACGCAGGGCCGCAAGCGCGGATCGACGGTGCTCACGATTCACGATATCGAGCGCATCGGGATTGAGAAGACCATCGAAATCGCCCTCGAAGTGGCATGGAAGGGCGCGAGCGCGGTGTATCTCTCGTTCGATATCGATTCCGTGGACGCGGGCTTCGTGCCGGGCACGGGCTGGCCGGAGCCGGGCGGTTTTCTGCCGCGAGAAGCGCTGGCCATCCTGCACGGCGTGGCAAAGGAAGGCATAGTGGCCATGGAGGCCGTGGAGGTTGCGCCGCCTTACGATATCTCCGACATTACGGCGCTGCTGGCTGTGCGCGCCATGGTGGACGTGCTTGCCACGATGGTGAAATTCGATCGCGTGGGCGGCCGTTTGAAAGCTGCGTGACCGCGCCCGCTTTCATACTCGCGACCGACCTTCTCCCAAATCAAACAGACTGGAACCGCGCACTGGCGCAGGCGGAAAGTCTCGCTGAGCCGGTTGCGCGGATTGTGGGCTTTTCGCCGCGAGTTCGGCTGGCGTCGCTGGCCGTGCACCCGGGAGAAGATGCGGGCGAGTGCGCGCTCCGTCAGGTGCTGGATTCGGAGGCGGCGAGCGGCGCGCATGAGATCTTCGTCTTGCCGACGTCGCTCGAATGGAGCGTGTGGCAGCGCGAAGCCTTCGGCCAGATGCTGGCGGAATTTCGACGCCGCCAGGCGAACGTCACGGTGTTTCACGATGACGTCGATCCCTGTCATCCGCTGATTGTCGAATGCTTCGTGGAGACGATCTTGCGCGCGCTTGCAGGCAGCAAGATTCCGCCGCAACGCGTGGGCTTGCTCGTGGTCGCGAGCGGGCATGGTGACAGCGGCAGCCGCGCGCAGTCGTACCGCTTCATGCGCCTGCTGTGGGAGCAGTTGAGCCTGGCGCGTGCGGACGTGGCTTTCCTACGTCATACGCAGACTTTCCTGGCTACGGCCCTCGAGCGTTGCGCGCGTGAGCGGCTCCATTGGATCCTGGTTCCGCAGAGCCAATGGCAGACCGAGCACATCGACTACGCGCGTACGATCCTGGAGAATTTCCAGCGCGCACATGCGGAATCGGCTGGATGGTCGCTGCTTCCACCGCCGGGCGATCATTCCTTGCTCAGCGCCTGGCTGGCGCATCGCATGACCAGGCTTTGGCAGGACAGGCGAGCGCGTGACGCCGCGCGAACGCCGTCGCAGAAAACGGAGGGCGCCGAGTGCGCGCCGCGCATCTGGTCTGGCGGCCAATGGGAGCCTGTTTCTAACGCGTTGCCGCGCACCGGATTCATCGCCAAGACGCGCAATCGGGACGCGCTAGCGGCCGTGCTGGAGCGAGTCCTGCCGGCATCGGAAACGTACATCGTGAAAGTCACATGGCACGGATACGCCACCGGCACGTACACCGACGCGGCGTCTCTCGATCTGCTGCTCGGCGCACTGCCCGGCCGCGCCGTCATTCTCGAAGGGCATACCAGCAGCCGCAACCTGGGCGGCGCGAATTGGGATTGGGATACCGAGGCGCAGCATCACCGGGCATGGATCAAGCAGCAGGATGCGGAGTTTCTCCGCCGCACAGGATTGGCGGAGGTGATGGCCCACCATCGAGCTGAGTACGTAAATGTGACCGAGGCCTACTGGGATGGCGAATGCGCTCCATCGCGCGATGACGTTGTGCTGCGTCATCCTGAACTGGCGGGGTTCATTCCGGAGGCGCTGGTCGCGCTGCGGGGTGCGCCGTTCCTGAGCTTCGCACGTTTCAAAGGACCGACCCGCCTGGGGATCTCGAACCTGTTCGGTTTGATTCCAGCGCCCACGCGCACCGCGTGGCATGGAGCGAACATCACCGATTTCGCAAGCCTGTGCTGCGATCTCGCCAAGCTCTACGCATCGCTATTTCCCATGTTCGGCGTCGTCGAGGCCCTGCACACAGCCGTGCGCTGGAATCGCAATGGACTGTACCGCAGCCGCTGGGGCAACTACGATCTGACGCTCTCAGACGGCATCATCACGGTGAGCGAAGGACTGGCGGGCGCCGACATTCTGGCCAGCCGGTTGCAAGGTCAAGACGTTTCCCGCAGCGCGTTCTTCGACGTGGTGAAGCAGGAACTCGACTGGCCGGACACGGCAGCCACGCAGGCGCTGCCGATCGAGCTGGTGACTAGGTTCTCGTAGGCGCGGTCGTATAATCCTTGTTTCACCATGATCACTCGCCGTAACTTCACAATCGCCGTAGCACTAGCGCCAGCCTTGGCACGCGCCCAGCAGAAGAATGGAGCCCCTCTCCTCGCCTACGTCGGCACCTACAGCTCGCCCGAAGGCCCTGAAGGCAGCAAAGGCAGAGGCCATGGCATTTATCTTTTTGAAGTGAACCAGTCGACCGGCGCGCTCAAGCAGCGCGAGGTCTTCCAAAACGATTCAAATCCCGCCTGGCTCGCGTTCGACCCGTCGCGGAAGCACTTATACTCGGCGAATGAAACGCCGACTTTTCAAGGCGCGGCATCCGGCTCGGCCAGCGCTTACTCGATTGATCGTTCCACCGGACGTCTGACTTTGCTGAACACCGTCAGCTCTGAGGGAGCAGGCCCCGCACACATGAGCGTTCACCCGTCCGGCAAATACGCCCTGATCGCCAACTATGGCGGTGGCACTGTCGCGGTGCTCCCTATCCGGCCAAACGGCGAACTTGGTCCTGCGACCGACGTCAAGCACAATGAGGGAACCCTTGGCCCCGTGCATGCTGCCAGTGCCCCGCCCGGCAGTTTCGCGATCAGCGGCCACGATCATCCGCACGCTCACATGATTCTCTCCGATCCCACCGGCCAATTCGTGCTGGCCAGCGATCTCGCATTGGACCAGATTCTGATCTGGAAATTCGACCTTGTGAAGGGCACGCTCACTCCCAACGATCCGCCGTTCGTGGCGCTGCCTCCGGGCGATGGGCCACGCCACTTCACATTCCATCCCAATGGCCGCTGGTTTTATTCGCTGCAAGAAGAGGCGTCGACCGTCGTGCTGTTCGATTACGACGCCGCGCGCGGCCGGCTGACGGCCCGGCAAACGCTCTCCAGCCTGCCGAAAGGTTTCGCAGGAACCAATTTCACTTCAGAAATTCTGATCTCGCCCGATGCGAAGTTCGTCTACGCCGCCAACCGCTTGCACGACAGCATCGCATGGTTTTCGATCGCGTCGAACGGCGAATTGACCTTCGCCGGCGAAGAATGGACGCGCGGCGACTATCCTCGCAGCTTCAACATCGATCCCACGGGCAATTTTCTCTACTCCTGCAACCAGCGCAGCGACGCCGTCGCCACCTTTCGCGTCAACAAGAAGACCGGTGCTCTCACGTTCACGGGTCAATACACGCCCGTCGGCACGCCGGCGATTATTGTTTTTCTGACGTAAAGACCGTTCCCTTTGGTCGCGGCTCGGCTGGGTCTCGCACGCCACCGATTCTGAGCCGCGACCACAGGGAGCGGTCTTCCCCTACGACGCCGTCATCGTCTGTGGATCCCACTGACAGATGCGCCTCTCGAAGTACGCCGCGTTGCTCAGCAGCGCCGGGCCCGCCGCGCGGAAACCGAACACGCCGTCTTCGAGGAAGGGCTTCCGCGTGCGAACCGCCTGCAGGAATGCACCATGGTGCTCGCGATGCGCATCGTGATCCTCCGGTGGAACGTACTTTTCTTCCTTCTCCGGGCGCATGCCGTCGGCTGTCGGATTGGTCTGCGGATATTTCTTGTGATATTCGGCGAGAAACCGCTCTTGCACCGCCTTGGGAAATGTGTCGATGGTGTAGTGCGGCTCGGCCTCCGGCGGAGTCGTGCTGATGGTCACACCGGCCGGACTCGTATTCATGACACCTTCACTCCCCACGAAGCGGAACCCGAATCGCTCCTCCCCCACACCGCTCTTGAAATTCACGCGCAGAGCGAGCGTGAAGTCGGGGTGCGTGTCGGTCTTGGGATAGTCGAGCAGCGCTAGCATCACATCCGGCACGTCGCGCCCGTCTTTCCAGTAGCGCAGGCCGCCAGTAGCCATCACGCGTGTTGGTCCCAACGAGCGCGTAGCGAAATGCAGACCGCTTAGCAAATGCACGAACAGGTCGCCGGCCACGCCTGTCCCGTAGTCGCGATAATTACGCCAGCGAAACAAGCGCACGGGCTCGAAGGGAACTTTGGGCGCGTTGCCCAGGAAGCGGTCCCAATCGATGTTCTCCTGCGAAGCGTCGGGCGGAATCGAATATTCCCACGCGCCGATGGCCGTGTTGCGATCGAGCCACGCCTCCACCATGTTGAGCTGGCCAATCGCGCCCGCCTGCAACAGATCGCGCGCCTTTTGATAAACGAGCGAGCTGACGTATTGGCTGCCGATTTGCAGAATCCGCCCGCTGCGTTGCTGCGCGGCGATAACTTCCTTACCTTCCTGGACGTAGTGCACCATGGGCTTCTCGCAATAAACGTCCTTGCCCGCGTCGAGCGCGTCGATGGTGATGCGCGAGTGCCAGTGATCCGGCGTCGCCACAATCACGGTGTCGACATCCTTGCGCGCCAGTACCTCGCGATAGTCACGCGTAGTAAAAATGTGGTTGCCCCAGTTTTCCTTGGCGCGCGCGAGCCGGCCGTCATAGATGTCGCAGACCGCCGCCAGTTCCACGCCCGGATACGACAACTCATATCGCGTGTCACCCGAGCCCATGCCGCCCGCACCAATCAAGGCGATGCGAATGCGATCGTTGGCCGAGACCTTCTGCGCGGCCAACAGGCCGGCGGCAGCGGTCGATTGCAGAAAATGACGCCTGCTCGTATCCATAATTTCCCTCGCGACTATGATACTGCGGCTGCTTGCGGCTCCGTTTCGCTATCGCGCCTCCCGGAACAGCGCCCCCTCCAGATGCAACCGGATCGCCCCCACCAGCACCGGGCCGCGAGCGCGGTTGTAGCCCGGATTCCAGATAGGCTGCAAATCGAATGACGCATAGACCCCGTGCCACAGCTTGGCATTGTAGTAAGCCTCGACGATGTTTTCGCGCCCGTAATTCAGGTTGCCATCGCCCAGCAGAAAGCCCACCCCGCCCAGCTTCAGATATTCGCGGTGATCACCGGAGATGGCATCCGAAATTACCGCCACGCCGAGCTTGTCTTCTTTGCGATGCCACGCGTTGCCCCGAAGATCCACCCCTCCGGAAACCGTTTGATCCACTTCCGTGTAGGCGAACGATTCCGTGCGGCCGTCATTCCAACCAAACCTGCCGTAGCCGCGCAACATGGACGTCAATTCCTGTTCAACGTTCAGGCCAAAACCGTACTTGATGCGCCCCTGCTGGCGCGTTGCGGTGATGTCGGGAACCGGAGTCTCGCCCGCGAGATAGTCGTGGATCGATTCCCGGTAGCTGCCCATGTTGGCGTGGTTCACAAACGCCAGCGGACGAACTACAGTAAGACGCTTCGCGAGCAACTGCCGGCGAAATTCGAATTCATAGTTCTCCGCGCGGGCGCGGGCGATGTCGGCATCGAGATGAATTCCGTTGGCAATTTTCGGCATGAGCATTTCGCCGAAGCGGAAGGTCCACGAACGATCGTTGTATTCGAGCACGACACCGTACGTGTAACCACGCGTATCCGCCGCGTAGTCGTAGGCGCCATTATTGTCCACGGCCCAGTTCATGAACTGCATATGGCTGTCGCTGCCGATTGCGTTCACGTCGAACCAGTCCACCGCGCTCATCTTCCCGAACCGGATATCCAGACGGCGCACGGGAACCTGACTGGCAAGTTGCCACGGGCCGCGCTCCGTTTCCACCATTTCCTTCGACAGCGGAATCATCTGGTGAAACATCACCCGGGCAATGTACGGCGCGCGAGAGAGCGTTGGATTGCGGACCACGTCCAGGTTAGGGAACCCTGCCACGCCGAGCGCCGCGCCGATTCCGTTTCCGCCAGTCTCTTCGACATCGAAGAAAAAATCCGTCGTGTTCGTGAGCCGGAATCCCGTGTAGAGTGTCAGAACACGCGACGTGACGTACTGTGCGTCGGGTGGAAGACTGTTGGGGCCGGTGTACGGTGCATCGAACGTCGGGTGGCCCTGGCTGATGAAGTTGGCTTGGCCCGAAACCCACAAACGGTCGGTCCAACTGCCGGGCGAAGGGTCCTGACCGAATAGCAGCCCGGCCAGCAGGAAGAGAACAGCCATCCGCCTCACGTTAGTGCAGTCCCCCAACAGTTTCCAGCGCCTGCTTGGCGACCGCGTCGGGAAGTGCCGCGTAGCCCAGACTCGCGCACTGCCTCTGCCCGAACGTGAGCGTCCAGCGCAAGAAATCCATCATGCTTTGCGCCTTCGCCGCATTGTCGAATTTCTCAGGAATCAAAAAGTACGTGAAGGCTGTAATGGGATATGCTTGCGCTCCCGAGGCGTTTGTAATCGAACTTCGAAAATCGCCGTTCTGCGAAGGCTTGAACGTTCCAGCCGCGGCCGTCAACGAGTTCAAGTCAGCCTGTACAAACCGCCCCGAGGAGTTGCGCACGGCGCCGTAACTCAGGTGCGATTGCACGGCGTAAATGTATTCCACGTAGCCGATCGCATCGGGCGTCTTCGCCACCAGTTCCGCCATGCCGTCATTGCCGTTCGCACCCACACCCACCGGCCATCGAACCTCTTTTGCCGCGCCAATTGACGACCGCCACTCCGCACTGACCTTCGCGAGATATTCCGTCCAGATGTATGTCGTTCCGCTGCCATCCGCCCGGTGGACCACGGCGATGTCATGCGCCGGAAGCGCCACGCCCCGGTTAGCTGACTTGAGAAGGCGATCATCCCATCTCTTGATCTTGCCCAGATAGATTCCCGCGAGAATTTCCGGCGTGAAACGCAAATCGCGCACCTGGCCTTCGAGATGATAGATGGGCACCACGCCGCCGATGACCGTCGGAACGTGCCGGATTTTTCTGGGAAACTCCGCAAGCTGCTCGTCGGCAACGGGTGCGTCCGACGCCGCAAAGTCAACTTCTCCGCGGCGCAGCGCTTCGATCCCGGCGCTCGAACCGACCGGACGATAACTGATCTTCAGCGCGGGAAACTTTTCACCGAAGGTGCTGATCCACTTTTGATAAAGCGGTTCCGGGAAAGTGGCTCCGGCGCCGGTCAGCGAGTCGTCCGCACGCAAGGACAAAACAGCGAATAGCAGGCAGACAGTTTGTCGCGCTCTCATGGCTTCGCCGGCTTTCTCTGTTGTTCGAGTTCCGCGGCCAGCCTGTGTACGATCTGCCCTGCCAGGTTGCGGTTGATGTCATCGGAACCGAACCGGCGTGGCGTCGCCAGAGACGACCAGACCGGATCGTGCGCGCGATTCTTCAGCTCCACGGAAAGAAATCCTCCGTAAACCGGCTTCGCGTCGCTGTTGAGGTAACGTACGCGCGGATTGGTTCCAACATAGCCTTTGATATATGTTTCTCCCGACCCGGAAAGGATGAAATCCGCCGACGCCGCGTCGTCCACCACCACGACCGCGTGTTCTTTGTGAAGCAGATTTACTAACTCGCTTCGTAATTGCGTGGCGCCGGCCTTGCCGGCGAATGGCTCAACGAAGATGCGCACCGGTCCGCCGGCGCACCAGGCGTGCAAGCCCAGTAACACCGTTGTAACAATCCACGGAGAAATTGTTTTGCACAGAAACAAATCAGCACAATTGTACGCGACGCCGCGTCCTTTAATGCGGGAATTCTTTCCTTCCGGTGACTGACTAGTTTTCTGGATGTGGGAACGCGGCCGTGATCAAGCTCCTGCGGGTGGCCTAGAACGAAATGGTTCCGGAGAACTGCAATCGGCGCGTGCTGCCACCGCCAGCGAGTCCGGTAATCTGGCCGGCGTTTGAGGCGTTTACATCGCTGTTCGGCATTCCG
Source organism: Bryobacteraceae bacterium (assembly GCA_035297145.1). GTDB lineage: Bacteria > Acidobacteriota > Terriglobia > Bryobacterales > Bryobacteraceae > QHXW01. Next base: position 50,350 of record DATGZN010000078.1, on the reverse strand, counting down.
AGGTTGGTGTGGTTGAATGCGTTTGCGGCATCCGTGCGCAGCCTGAACGAAACCCGCTCCGTGAGCTTGAACGACTTCGCCAGGGTCACATCCTGCTGAATGAAGTGAGGCCCAATGAGGGTGTTGATGGGGTAGTTTCCAAAAGTCTGCGAGGCCGGATCCAGAAACGCAGTTCCGATCCCTCCCACAAACCATTGGCTGCGATTTCCAGCGGCGCCACCATAAGGATCGCCGCTGCCCTTATCGGGACGGCTCATCGGCCCGGTGTTCGGCTGGCCCGGGTAAGTCTCCAGCGTGGGCGAAAATGGCAAACCGCTGTAATAAGTCATTACACCGCTGATGGTCCAGCCGCCAATGGCTAGATCTGCGAACTTATTCAAATTCGAACCGTATTTCTGGCCACGTCCGAACGGAATGTCATAAGCCTGGGCAATGGTAATTTGATTGTGAGGAAACGCGTTGCTGTATCCCTGGCCGGCGGCGCGGTTGTAAAGAAAGTAGTAATTGGAGTCGTAAGGGTCCCAACCCGGGCCCCACTGCGTTTGGTAGGTGTAGCTGCCCTGCAACGTCCAACCATCCCAGGCGTTGATTTTCACCTGTCCCTGGAATGAATCGTAATGCTCGTTCGAGCAGTCACAGTAGTACGCTAGATCGTTTCCAAACGGCAGAATGCCGCTCAGCGGCCGGACTGGGCTCGAGCCGGGCACGAACATCAGCTCGTTAGGGTCAACGGTCTGGCCCGTGCCGAGGAAGCCGTGCCGGTTCGAGTTGCCAACGTACGCGCCAGTGACCGCAACCCTGCTGTTCACCTGATGCTGAACGGCGGCATTATACAGGTAGGTGGTGGGCAGTGTGACCGTTGCCGGCCGGAATGTCGGACTGATACCGGGGGGCAGTGGGAAGGTACCGTTCGCGCCGATCGTAAAGGGCACCGGCGACGGCGGACCTTTGGCGAGGGTGAACACATCGGTGAACGGCGCCGCGTTGTTCGTAATGTTCTGGAAGGACAGCACGGGCACGTTCTGCGTGACGTTGTGTCCGAAGTTTGACCCGAACACGCCCAGATCGTAGCCCCAGCCGTAGCCCGCTCGAACGACTGTCCTGGGGCTGATTTGGTAGGCGATACCCGCGCGAGGAGCGAAATTGTGCCAGTTCATGGTTTGGATCCCGTGAAGCGAAACCCCGCCCACGCCGAACACATACATCAGTCCATTGCTCAAGTTAAATGTCGCACCGTTACCGCTGGCGTTCACGGATTCGGGGAAGATCATTTCCCACCGCATGCCGAATGTCAGGGTCCACTTCGCCGCCGGACGCCAGGCGTCCTGCCCATACCAGAAGTAGCGGGGCTGGCGTTCCGCCGCGTTTGTGCTGCTGCTGACATTGCGTCCGAAGGTCGTGACGTCTCCCAAAAGGAAGGTTGCGAGTCCGATTCCGGGCGTGGGGTCCTGGCCCAGTGCAGGAACGTTTCCCGTCGCTTCGCCGCTGAAGAACAGCTCACCAGCGCGGTGCGCGCCGCTCTGAATGCGGAAGTTTTGCGCATAGCGCAGATCGGCGCCGAACTTCAGGTTGTGCTTGCCCCTGTGTATGCTCATGTTGTCGATAAACTGGATCTGCTTCTCCGTCTGGATGAGCGGGCAGTTGCACTGGTTCACGCCCAGCCCATACCCCAGTTGGTAGTCATTGTCCGGAGCGCTGATGTCGAAGTGGGGCATGCCCGAGGTGTAGGTTTTATCGAGGTTGAGACCCGGAATGCCCGCCTGTGCCGCCGGATCCGTTCCGTAGCCATTCGGCAGGTCGAACACGTGGTACCTCATCCAGCCAAAGCGAAACTCGTTGATCACGGTGGGACTCACCGTGGCGGTCCACCCAATCGCAACACTCTGATTCGAAGCCTCCGCGTTGCCCGCGTAATTACCGAATTCGGGACCGCCGGCCACCAGACCGAAGGCGCCCGGCCCTTGTTGGCTGAAACCTTGGTAGCTGTAGCGTCCGAAAATGCTGTTCTTCTGATTAAGATAGTAATCCTCACGCGTGTCCCAGGCATTTCCCGTGATGGCAAGCGCGCCGTTCGCGGCGTAGTTATTTACGAACGGCTGTCCGGCAATCTGCTGGGTATTGGGAAAAGGAAAGTATGCCAGGATCGCTTTCGCCTGCGGACTGATCTGGCTGGCAGGAATTGCATTGTTCGGATAAGGCGTGCGGCCCACGCCTGTATTCGGATCGCCGGTGTGGGGATCGAAGATCTGATAGTTTGTGTTGTTGGCCAGCCAGTCGCTGAAATTTCCCGCGCGATTCTGCGCCGTAGGCACGCTGGTAACCAGCGAAGCCCCTTGCGACTGGCGGTTTAACTGCGCATCCCCGAAGAAAAAGAGCTTGTCCTTAATAAGGCGTCCACCAACCGAGCCGCCAAATTGGTTCTGACGGTATGTGGCCGCTGGCAGGCCCACAAAGGGATTCGCGGCGAACGTTGTAAACCCTGGAGAATTGAGCTGCAAGTACTCGAAGGCATCTCCGTGGAATTCGTTGGTACCAGATCGGGTCGAGTAACTCGCAAGGCCCCCGCCCACGTAGGAGAATTCGGCGTCAAAATCCTGGTTCGCCTGCTTCACCTCCGATACCGAGTCGAAGTTCGGATTGATGACAATGATGCCCAGAATGGGATCCTGGTTAGTGGTGCCATCGAGTTCGTAGCCCATCGCGGAGAAAACCTGGCCGTTAACCACCATCTGGACGCTCGCCTGCGGGTTCTCGTCTGACGCGTGCTGCCAGCCCAGCTTGGCAGTGCCGGGATTCAACAATTCCATGGACTGGAGGTTCCTCCCGATATTCGGAAGGTCGTTGATCTCTTTCGAAGTAAACGTCTGAGCGATGTCCGCTCGGTCGGATTGCAGCAATGCGGCCGAAGCGGTAACTTTCACCTCGGTAGTCACGTCGCCCACCGCCAAAGTAGCATCGAAGCGCGCCGCTTCGTCCACTCGTACCTGCAAGGGATTTGAGACGGCCTTCTGGAATCCAGCCGCCTGAATGGTCACTCGATACTCATCGGGAATCAGCTGGCCCTTGGTATAGTTGCCGGAACCATCCGTAGTGAGCTCGAAAGCGGTTCCTTTTGCCAGGTCCGTGATGGTGATCTTGGCGTTCGGGACAACCCCCCCGTTCGCATCGGTAACGGTGCCGAAAATGCTGCCAAAAACCTCTTGTGCGACGGCGTTCCGGGTGAGGCAGAATAGAAATCCGACAGCTAGGCAGAGAGCAGACAGAGATACCTTACTCAGACTCACCATCTCTTCTCTTTACTTCGAGGAGCGAACTTCTAACTCCTGCGTAGCGGTTTCGAAGCTTCCCCGAAGTGTAGCACGTTGCTTACGCAACGTCCTCTGTTCTCTCGGCGCCTGGATAAGTTAACAACCGTGTTGATCAGGAGTTTTCGGTCATCCATGCAGCGCTGTTGCGCAGTGGCTCGGGACAGAATGAGTTAGGGCCTATCTTGCGTGGAATGTACGACTCCGGCAGATGCCGGGCGATGTGCCGTTGTCTATGTGGACCGGCGCTCAAGGGCGGCCCGCGATAGAGGACGAAAACTCTGTTGCGCCCGGAGACGGGTCCGGATGGCTCGCAGCATGCTGGCTCGCCTCCAACCGGCGCTTCAATTCTTGGCGTAGGGCAGCGGCTTGGCTGGCAGAGAATGTCACGCTGAAACCGCGAGCATACGCCAGGTCCGACACCCACCAGCCGGCGCGCATGTTTCCTTCGAATGAGTGCGATGCCCCCAGTAGATGTGCGATCTCATGAACCATCACACGGCTGAGCGCCTGACAAACCAAATCAGGCCGCGCAGCCATCTCCTTGATTGGCTGGTAGGCAATCGTGGCGTAGACTCCACCCTCGGGCGCCACGTAGGCCGCGCCCACTGCGTCCGGCCTTTGGCCAGTCATTTGCGCAAGTATTCTCAGTGACAGTTCGGCTGGTTGAAACGGCAGTGCACATCTGGGGTTACCGGCGTGTGTGCAATCCAGCCATGAGATGCCGACTCCCGCGCCGCGAAAGATATAGCTCGCGTCATTTTCGGCGGCAGCCAGCGTGGCAGTGGGTACTTGAGCGACGTTAATGACCCTGATGGTCAGTTCCATTTCTGGTGGCCGCATGCGCGCATCCAGCCTGAGGCATCCGGCCGGTACCGAGACGGCTACAAGGATCAAAAGCCTGAGCGATCTGTTCACGATGGCGAACCTCACGATCGAAGTGAGGCTGATTCTCGGCTGCGCCGGTTAAGGAGACAATGGATGGCGGGTCCTGAATGGGTCCCTTTCAGGTCCCTGGGCAAGCTTATGAAAGCAAATGGGATGGAATACTCAAGCCGAATCGCGTACGGGTCTTATTGTTAGCTTCCGTCGGGCCCTGGTGCTAAACTCGTCGAGATCCAGCTTGCGCCATGCCGGAATCAACCCAGATGCGCTTCGGAGAATTCGAAGTCAACTTGCGCGCCGGCGAAATTCGAAAACGCGGCATCAAGCTGAAAATAGCGGAGCAGCCGTTTCAGGTCCTGGCGGCACTTCTGGAAAAGCCCGGCGAGGTGGTGACGCGGGAAGAACTTCGGCAGAAACTCTGGCCGGATGGCACCTTCGTCGACTTCGATCACGGTCTGACCAAAGCGGTCAACCGTATCCGCGACGTCTTAGGTGATTCGGCTGAGAGTCCGCGCTATGTCGAGACTCTGCCGCGCCGGGGCTACCGTTTCGTCGGTGTCGCGGACATGGTCAACGGATCTGTGCCGGCTGGTGAGACGGCATCAGCGGTTGCCGGAACCGCCCAGCCAAGCTTAGCAACAGAAATCCAGGCTGCGCCGGCCCGGAGCCGCCGGTTGGCCCTCGCCGTCGTAGTCGGTGTTGCTCTTCTTCTGGCGGCCGGATTGTGGCTGAGCCGGCCATGGAACGGGTTATGGCCTTCGAACCAGATCCGAACCGTGGCCGTTCTCCCTCTGGAGAATCTTTCGCATGATCCGCAGGAGGACTATTTCGCTGACGGCATGACGGACGAACTGATCACCACGTTGGCGAAGATCGGCGCGCTGCATGTAATCTCGCGAAGCTCGGTGCTCCAATACAAGGGCGCCAAGAAGCCGATGTCGGAGATTCATCGTCAGTTGGGAGCCGATGCGGTGGTCGAAGGCACCATCTTGCGTTCGGGAGAGCGTGTCCGGATCACGGTGCAGCTCATCAACTCGCGAACCGACACCCACATTTGGGCTGAATCCTATGAGCGCGATTGGCGCGATGTCCTCCGCCTGCAATCCGAGATTACTCGCGATATCGCAGACGCCATCCGGGTGAAGCTGAGTCCGCAGGAAAAAACATATCTGGCACACGCCCCGCAGGTTGCTCCCGAGGCGCAGGAAGCCTATCTGAAGGGCCGCTACTACTGGAACAAACTGTCAGACGGTGGATGCGAGACGGGCATCGAATATTTCAAAGAGGCTATCCGGAAGGCTCCGGATTACGCCGCGGCCTATGCAGGGCTCGCCGACTGTTACGCTCACCTCAGCATTTTCGGCGCACTTCCTGCGACCGACGCTTTTCCCAAGGCCAAGGAAGCTGCCGCGAAAGCCATTTCCCTCGATGACAGTCTTGCGGAAGCTCACGCCACACTGGGGGGCGTACTATTCCTCTACGACTGGAACTGGCAGGCCGCGGAATCCGAGTACGAGCGGAGTATTGAATTAAACCCCAGTTATGCACCTGTTCACATGTACTATGCCGGCTTGTTGATTGTGCGGCACGAAAAGGAAAGAGCGCTCGCGGAATTGCGAAAGGCGCGGACCTTTGATCCGCTCGGGCAGACGACGAATATCGCGATCGCATATCAGCTCAACCTTGCTCGCGAATATGACCAGGCGATCAAGCAGTTGCATCGAATCCTGGAGTTGTACCCCGATCTCGCAGTGGCTCATCAATATCTCGCCATGAATTACCGCGACAAGGGGCTGCCCGCACGGGCTTTCGAGGAGTGGATGAAAGCACAGACGTTGTGGGGCGCCACTCCTGATCAACTGGCGGCGCTCCGAAATGCGTACAAGCAATCCGGCATGCGAGGAATTTTCAAGATAAGCGCGGACGAGTTGGTGGCAGCATCCAAACACGAACAGGTTAAAGCATGGACGGTCGCGGAGACCTGTGCAAATGCAGGCGAGACGGAACTCGCCCGACAGTATCTCGAACAGGCGTATCGCGAGCGTGAAGGTATGACCGAGCTTAAAACTCTGCCCTGCTTCGATAGTTTGCGCGCCGACGCCAGGTTTCAGGACTTGATCCGCCGCGTCGGGCTTCCGTGAGGATGCTGCACCCTTTTGAAGGCGCGGCCCTAGCGCTTGCGGATATACTTTCTTCAGTGTCCGCGCAAATCCAGGAATCCCGCTTTCGCCCTTCCCCCGCGTCAGCCACGGCGCCGTGTCGGGCCTGAATCATGGCAGGCTCCCCTCCAACTCACTACCGTCGCGTCGCTGCGCTCAAAAGCGCAGACGAATTCGGCGCCCATCTCGCGCAGCTCGGCCTCACACTCGGGTTCAATCGCGAGTTAAGCACAGGAGACTCCTCGCCTCTCAATCAGCCTTATGATCTCGAAGATTTTCGCATCGGCAATCGCTTCTGCATCCTGCCGATGGAAGGTTGGGATGGCACCGAAGACGGCAAGCCGTCAGATCTCACCGTCCGCCGCTGGCGGAATTTCGGTGAGAGCGGCGCCAAGCTGATCTGGGGCGGCGAGGCCGTGGCCGTGCGTCACGATGGCCGCGCCAATCCCAACCAGTTGCTCTCGGCGGATCACACCGCTTCATCCCTCGCCGAATTGCGCCGCGTTCTAGTGTCCGCGCACGAGGAGCGATACGGCGGGAGCCGTGACCTGCTGGTTGGTTTGCAGTTGACGCATTCCGGCCGCTTCAGCCGGCCCAATCGCAAGGACCGCTTGGAACCCTGCATCCTCTATCATCATCCGCTGCTCGATCGGAAGTTCGGCATCGCGCCCGACTATCCCTGCTTGACCGACGCGCAAATCGAACAGATCATCGAGGATTTCGTCAAAGCTGCGGTTCGCGCCCAGAGCGCAGGTTTCGCTTTCGTCGATATCAAACATTGCCACGGTTACCTCGGGCACGAATTCCTTAGCGCCAGAACGCGCCCAGGCAAATATGGCGGTAGCTTTGAGAATCGCACGCGCTTTCTGCGCGAAGCGGTCGAGGGCATCCGCCGCGATGCGCCCGGCCTGCTCATCGGAGTTCGCTTGAGCGCCTTCGACCTGATTCCCTTTCGCATGGGAATCGATCGTCGCGGCGAACCCGAGAGTTTTGCCGGCCCGTACGATTACGCCTTCGGCGCCGACGCGGCTAACCCGCGGGAAATCGATCTCACTGAGACCTATCAATTCCTGGACTTGCTCGACCGCCTCGGAATCCGGCTGCTCTGTATCTCGGCCGGCAGTCCGTATTACAACCCGCACATCCAGCGCCCTGCGCTGTTTCCGCCTACCGACGGTTACGAACCGCCCGAGGATCCGCTCGCCGGCGTGTCGCGGCTGATCCAGGCGACCAGCCGGATCAAATCGCGTTACCCGCAACTCACGATTGTCGGAACCGGCTACAGCTATTTGCAGGAGTGGCTGCCGAACGTGGCACAGCACTACGTGCGAACGGGACAGGTGGATTTGGTAGGCCTCGGCCGCATGGTGCTCGCCTACCCCGATTTCGTACACGACGTGCTCCGCGGAGCGCCCCTCGACTCCAAGCGCCTCTGCCGCACCTTCAGCGACTGCACCACAGGCCCGCGCAACGGTCTGGTCTCCGGCTGCTTTCCGCTGGACCCCTTCTATCGCACCCACCCCCACGCAGAGCTCGTGAAGATCGCCAAGCAGAAGTTCAAGGCTGGGTCGTGACCTTTCGTCTGAAAATTCTTCCGATGAGCAATACAACAAAATAGATCGTCGCTGCATTGCACACAAGTGAAACAGCCGCCAGAATCGCTCCCGGCATGGGCCACGCCGCTTCCCACCAACTGACTCCGTTCAAGAGCCCGCCTATCATGTAAAACAACTTCAGAAACGGAACCGGCAGCGCTGAATACACGATCGCGGGAAGGTCGCAAAATGCGCTGCCGCACGTGTACGTCGAGACGATGATCCAGAGGCCCGGCAGCAGATACAGCGCAGAGAGGATCGCCGCCGTTCGTGATTTGAAATGCACCGCTCTCATGGTGCTCTCACTGTAACACCGCCCGTCGACTATGATAGAGTCGATGTCGGCGCTCCAGGGCATATTCCGTCACCTCTGCCCACGATGCCGGAAAGGCCGCATCTTTCGCGGCTGGCTCGCCATGCACGAGGCGTGCCCCTCCTGCGGATTGCAATTCAATCGCGAGCAGGGTTACTACATTGGCGCCATGTACGTCAGCTACTTGCTCTCGATCCCGCCCGTCCTCGCGCTCGTCATGATTCTCTGGCGGCTCGCGCATTGGTCGTTCGGAGCAGCCATTATAGGCGCATTCTTGGCGTACCTGCCGCTCGTGCCCTTCGTCGTGCGCCTCTCGCGCGTGATCTGGATCTACGTGGACCGCACGTTCGACCCGTATTGACTGCGACCGCGTTCGAACAGCGGTGAGCGCGTCACCTTTTTAACCAAGCGATAATCGGTTTGATTTATCCACAGGACTTTCACAGAAAGCAGCTCATAAATATATGACAATAAAGCAAATATATCTGTTGCATAAGGTTGCAGCAACCCAAGTTTGTCGTTGACAACGTCGGCCGCCGCTGCCACCATTTTGTTCTTCCTTCGTGTTCGACCACTACTTTCGGCTGCTAGTTCGAATGATCGAAAGGAGGTGAAATGATCTCGCCCGGCCAGGATTTGTTTTCAATCGCGGAGTGGATCGTTATCCGGGGTGGTGCGTTGGTGTTGTTGACCGTCTTTGTCGTCAAGCTCATCAAACGTGAAATCGAGCGCTAACTGTGTCGTGAAGATATCATTCTCATCCTCATCGATTACCTGCTGAATGCGGGATGCGAGAATGACTCCTGCTTCAGGCGGCACCTCGAATGTGCGATAGCGGCGCGATTCTGATTTGTTTAACGCTTCGTGTGGTGCAAGTCCGGGCGTTGTCGGAGCGGAAAGCTTCTTGCCCAGCTCTCTGCTCGGAACGTACGACGAGCGCTTCATAACACCAGCGTGATTCGCAGAGTCGAGGAATGTCAAGTTTCTCTAAAATGAAAACCCGGCGAGTTTGGACCTCGCCGGGTCGAGAAGGAACAGCAGTGGCAGATTCTGATTATTCGGACGGCGCCGTGAAGCTGGCCACGAAAGCGCTGCGCTTGTCGGGGCTGCTCCATTGTTCGCCCAGGCCCTGCCCCTTGAAAGTGTGCGCAATTGCGAATGCGGGCATCGCATGCTCCACTTTCGTCAGAGGCCGGTACCAGACTTCTTCGTTGCGGCAGATATGATCGTTCTCGCTGAGAGCGCGGGTCTCAATCTTCGCCAGGTTTCCTGCAGTCAGCGTCGCTTTCATGCTGTGCAGATCTCCATTGGCGAAACTCATGTCTATGGGCTGATAATCCACGCGAACCACGTCCTGCAACAGGTCGCCGCCCATGCGCTTGGCAAAGCTTTGTAATGCCAGGCGTTGCTCGGGGTTGGCGCGCTCATCCACAATCAGCACCGCCTTCACCGGGTATGCTGTGTGATAAACATCACCTAGAGTGGAGGAAGCGCGAATCACACCCACAACCCCCAGATCATCCAGAGCGACTCCATTCCACGTACCCTTGGTCACCTTCCAGCCAAAAACGGCAAGTTGACCCGTCAATCCGACTTCGGAGTTGGCGAAGCAGGGACCCGTGTAGACATCGGCCGTACGGGCTTCTACGTAATTGCCGTAGATACTTCCAGATGGGAGACCACCGGCAAAACTCAAAGACGCCGCCAGGGAAATCGCCAGCCCGGCCCACAAAACTTTCTTCATTCCCCCACGCTCCTCAAAAAAAGAGTATACACCCGTTAGACGCAGCAACACGTTAATTAGTCGCTGCCGACTTCGAACTTACAGTGCGTCGTAACACTGGCGGGCCGGATTGCACTCGTAATCGTCCGCGAGCTTGTTGTCCGGCCCCAAGCAATTATATGTGTGCTGGCACCAGAAGGCCCGGTCGTTGCCGTGCGGAACCGTGGGGTCCCAGGCGGCCTCGATGTATAAGCCCTTCCAGCGCAGGTTCTTGCAGCGATCCTCGCCGATATTGGTCAATCCGGCGCGTTCGCCACTCGTTTGCGGCATCTACTTACTCCTCAAGCTTTTACAGCTTCGAGCAACGCCCGCTTCACAGCCACGCGAGCCAGTTGCACCTTGTAACCATTCTGGCTCAATGGCTTAGCGTCGGCGAGCGCGGCTTTCGCGGCTTCTTCGGCACTTTCGGCCGTAATGGCCTTTCCCGCCAGCGCCTGATCCGCTTGTGTGGCAGCCCAGGGCGTGGGCGCTACGTGGCCCAGAACAATCCGCGCCGAAACTACCGTGCTGCCCTTCATTTTCAGCGCCACTGACGCGGTGGCCAGCGGCCAGTCGAGCGCCTCCTTCTGGCGCACTTCGTAAGTCGCGTTCTTCGTACCCTCGTGCGGCACGATGATCTCGGTCAGGATCTCGTTCGGAAGCAGAGCGATTTCCCGTGCATTCTCGTTCGCCGGCTTCACGAAAAACTTCGCAGCCGCTACTTCGCGATGCCCCGAGGCGGAAGCTAAACGAACTTTCGCTCCGAGCGCCACAAGCGCCGGCCCAAGGCTCGACGCGCTGACAAAATACGCCGGGCCCTCGTTGTCCAGAATCGCGTGATAGCGGTTTTCGCCGTTCGGAACCAAAGCCTGCCCGTCCTTAGTGGCGAGCACGCCGAATCCCTGGCGGAAGTACCAGCAGCGCGGCCGCTGGCACAGATCACCGCCCACCGTTCCCATGTTGCGGATCTGCGGACTCGATACACCGCGCGCCGCCTCCGCCAGAGCCGGGAACGCCTTGCGCACTTCGGCGTTTTCCGCCAGCTCCTCCAATGTCACCGTAGCGCCGATACGCAGCCCAGTCTTGGAGTTTTGAATGCCGCCCAGTTCTTTGATGTTCTTGATGTTCACCAGGCGCTTGGGAGTGGCGAGGTATTCTTTCATAAGGCTGAGCTGATCGGTCCCGCCAGCCAGCACATCGGCTTCACCCCACTTATTGCCCAATTGGCCGAGAGCTTCCTGTAAACTTGCCGGATTTGCATATTCGAAGGCTTGCATTATGCATTCCTCCTTTCGAGCGCCGCCAGAACCCGGTTGGGCGTTAGCGGAATTTCAGGAACTCGCACGCCGATGGCGTTGGCCGTAGCGTTGGCGATCGCCGTGATGAGAGCGATGGCCGCCGGCTCACCCAAGCCCACCGGACCGCGCTTGTCGTGCTCGGGTGTGATGTCCAGATGCACGATGATTTCGCCGATATCGCCGATACCGGCCAGTTTATTGAACTCCATGTCGGGATTCAGCATGTACCCTGTCTGCTGATCCATGACGCGCTCTTCAAACAGGGCCGCGCAGATCCCCATGATGCAGCCGCCGTGAATCTGGCTCTCGGCTGTCGTGGGATTGATCACAAGGCCGATGTCCTGCACAGCAACTGCCTTGTTGATTTTGACAATGCCGGTCTCGGTATCGACCGAGACGTCGGCCATTTGCACACCGCCCACGCCGCTCGAGTTCAGCCCGCCCGGGTTGCGCTGGTTGTTCTCCCCCATTTCGGAGATTCCCTTGACGCCCAGCTTCTGGCACGCGGCCTTCCAGGTGAGGCTCTTTGACGGATCATTCTTCACCTGGACGCGCCCGTCGACCGCTGCGAGTTGATCGGGTGTGGTTCCAAGCGACGGCGCCACGGCGTCAAACAGTTTCGCTAACGCGTTAACCGCCGACTTACGGGAGGAGGAAGAAACGCCGCCAACCGTGGTCGACCCGCCCGATGCTCCCGAAGGCGGTAGCGAACTGTCACCGATTTTGAGCGCTACCGCGCCGAGCGGCAGCCCGAGAGTTTCCGCCGCAACCATCGTGATGATGGTGCGCGTCCCTGTGCCGAGATCCTGCGTGCACAGCTCGACTTCCACTGTGCCATCGGGATGAATGTTGGTGCGGCACTGGCTGTTGTGGCCGCCGCCTCCCCAGGTACTCATAGCCACGCCCAGGCCGCGCTTAATCGAACCCGGGCCCGACTGGCCGCGCGGATGCCACAGCTTCTGCCAATCGATCAGTTCCGCACCTTTCTGCAGTTGCGCGCGGTAAACATCAGCGCGCGGCGTCAACCCCAGGTTCTTTTCAAATACGACCAGCGGATCGAGGTTCAGCTTTGCCGCCAGATCTTCGATGGCCGTGTCAGTCAAGTAGCAAGCCTGCTGATGGTTCGGGGCGCGCCAGGCGCGAACGCCGCCACAGTTGGTCGAAACCGCAGTGTGGTTCTTGCGCTGGTTCGGAATACCGTCGAAGACGTATGGAATGGGCGGGCTGCCTCCGCCGCCAATGCCGCCGGTCGACCAGGATTCCGACTGCCACGCGGTGATGGTGCCGTCCTTTTTCCCCGCGATTTTCACATTCGCGTAACCTGACGGCCGGTTGCCCGCGATCATCAACTCAGTTGGACGATCGAGGAACAGCTTGACCGGCCGGCCGCCGCTGGCTTTCGACAGACGCGCGGCCTCCAGCCCCCACAAATCCGCGGAGAACTTGCTGCCGAATCCGCCGCCGATGTATTGCATTTGCACGTGCACGTTGGGAGCGGGAATTTTGAGATTGTTGGACAAGTCGCCGCCGATGCCGGAAACATTCTGCGTGGAGGGGTAGAGATTCACGTGATCGCCCTTCCACTCGATGGCATTGCCGTGCGGCTCGAGGCAGCAGTGCGTAATCACGGGGATGCCGTAATGCTGTTCCACAACCGCATCCGCTTCCTGAAATGCCTTGTCGGGATCGCCCTTTACCTGTTCTCCCGCCGGCTTGGCACGCGCCCCGGCCTTGGCCAGGTCGTCTTCGCGCACCAGGTGCGGCAGGACTTCATACTGCACCTTGATCTTGCGCGTGGCATCCTTGGCGATTTCTTCGGTCTCCGCGGCCACGGAGGCGACTTCCTGGCCTCGCCACATCAGCTCCATTCCGGCTGAAGCGATCGTGTGGACCGCAGTCACACCGGACAGCTTCTCCGCCTCGCTCGTGTCGATGCTGGTGACACGCGCGTGGGCGTGCGGCGAGGTGAGCAGCGCGCCGTAGAGCAAACCATCCTGTTTGTAGTCGGAGGCGTACTTGGCGCGCCCGCTGGATTTCATCGGGCCGTCCAGGCGCTTGGTGGGCTTGCCCATCACGCGCCGTTTTTCCATGTCAGGCCAAGCGTAGTTCGGCGTATTCGGCGTGTCAGGCATTGTGCCCTCCCTTCATTTCCTTGGCGGCTTCGAGCACTGCCTTGCGGACACCCACATAGGTTCCGCAGCGGCAAAGATTGCCGCCCAGGCCTTTCTGTACGTCTTCATACGTCGGATTGGGGTGTTTGTCGAGATAGCCCTTCACCGCCATCACGAATCCCGGCGTACAGTATCCGCACTGTTGCGCGTCGTGGTTGACGAATGCCGCTGAAACCGGATGCAGCTTGCCATTTTGGGAGATGCCCTCGATGGTCTGGATATCTTTGCCCTGCGCATCGATGGCCAGCACGGTGCAGCTGTACACCACCTTGCCGTCCATAATGACGGTGCAGGCGCCACAAGTGGCGCGGTCGCAGACCTTTTTGGCACCGGTGAAATCAAGGTAATTGCGCAGCGCGTCGACCAGGGTGACGCGCGGCTCGATGTTCAGCTTGACGGGCTTGCCGTTGATCTGGAGAGTGACCGGCACTTCTCCCGGACCGGCTACGCCTGCGGCGGGAGCCGCTTCGGCCGGGGTCTCCACCAGAAGGCCGACCGTGCCCAGTGCGCCGGAACCGATGCCCACGCCACGAATAAAGCCGCGGCGGGAGAAGCCGTTTTTGGGCTTTTCGGGCGCGTCAGGATATTTCTTGGAACTCACGCAATACCTTCCTTTCGTTCAATCCAAGGTTGGAATCTGTTGCGATGATTTGGCTGTGAAACGAGACAACTATATCAAAGATGGAAAGGGGCATACAACGCCGGGAATTCTGCATCGGACTGGGGCACACAGTTGAGACGTGCGAAGGGGCGGGAGGTGAGGCTGTTATGATCGTAATTGACCTGTGTGGGAGGGCGCAGATGACGGTTAAGGAGGAGCTTCATCAACTCGTGGAGCAACTGCCGGAACGGAGCCTGGTGGAGGTGCGGCAATTCATTGACGATCTGCGCTCGGCCGTCGAGCCTGAAGACGAGAGCCTTGATGCGGAAACGCTAGAATCGCTCGACCGCGGCTTGGCCGACATGGCCGCGGGCCGCGTGAAGTCTCTGGAGGAATACGAGCAGGAACGCCGCCGGTGAACTTTCGCGTCAGCCTCACGCACGAGGCCGAGAAGACGCTTGATCGGATCGATCGTGTAATGGAACGGCGAATCCGAGCGCGGCTTCACCAGTTGGCCAACGACCCGTTCGATCCCCGCTTGTCGCTCCATTGAAAGAACGCGCCGGCGTTCGAAAATCCCGCGTGGGCAACATGCGCGTTCTATTCACTGCGGATTCCGAATCCAAAAATATCTGCGTTGTCGCCATCGGGTTCCGCGGCCAAATCTACAAGCGATCCTGAACTCTCAGTACGCACACTTCCTTCGTGCAGCCCGAGGCGTGGATCTGCCCTACGGTGCACCGTGTAGTGGCCGGGCATTGCCCGGCCTTGCTATCAGAACCGGTAATACAGTCCGAACTGGATGACGCGCGACGCGTTGAATTCAGTTGCAATCTTGCCGAAGTTCGGTTGATTTACGTTGAACGAGTTAAGGGTCGCTGGGCCGTAGTTTTGCGTGTCGAATTCGTCGCCCGGTGTAAACGCAGGGTGGTTGAAGATGTTGTAGAAGTCGGCACGAAACTCGATGCTTTGCCGTTCGGTGATCTTGGTGTTCTTGTGAATGCTGAAGTCGCAGTTGAAGTCCCAGGGTCCGTTAAACATATTGCGCTGGAGCGTTCCCAGCGTTCCCGGGTCCGGGTTGAAGAAGATCTGTCCTGTGAAGGGGGCCTCGCCCGGAGGTGAGACGCCGAACCCGCCGGAATTGATAACCGCGGGATTAACGAACATGGGTCCGTTGCCAGTCATGAAGAAGCCAACGTCGTTGTTTAATTGACTCTTGCTCAACAAGCTGTTGGCGGTGTTCAATCCGGAGCGATTGATTCCGGCCCGGTTGACCGTTGCCAGCGCGGACAATATCGAAAAGTTGCTGCCTGACTCGTAGGTGATGATGCTGCTGACACCCCATCCGCTCATGAAACGGTTGAGGGGCGCATAGGCAAAGCGGTGACCGTTATCCATGGGAATGGGGTAGAAGAAGTTGCCGTGAAAAACGTTGCGCAGATCGAACGGCAGCGGGCCTTTCTCGATGTGGCCGTTATTGAGGTCAAGGAAAGGCTGGAATCGCTCGGCGCCCGTTCCCTCTGAATCGCCGAGCGCCTTGGAAAACGTGTAATTGAATTGGAACTGCACGCCCGAGGCGGTTCGCTTACGGACGTCCAGTTGCAGGCCGTTGTAGGTTGAGCTGGAGTAGTTGGTGACGACGTTGGCGCCGTTGGTATACGGGTTGGGAAAGAAATTGATATTTCCGTTGAGCCCGTTTTGCTGATAAATCGCCGCCAATTCGCCGGCTTCACCGGTCTGGATGTAATGGTCGATGACGGGGACGTTTAGCAAACCTCCGAAGGGGAGCTGTGGGAATACGGTCAGCGGCTGGGTGCCGGGACCGGTGTAGGCGGGATTAAAACCCTGGCCGGCGGCCGCGGAAAGAAACCCGTTGTTGCGCGCGCGTATAAAATCTTGTAGAAAACCGGCTGCATAAATGTTGATCTGGTTATAGTCGATCGCCCGCAGGCCTTTAACGGCGTGATTCCCGACGTAACGCCCCTCCACGATAAACCCGCCCTTCAGCTCATGTTGGACGCCAAAGCTCCATTGCTGGACGTACGGGCTGACCAGGTTCGGATTGGGCATACCCTGGGCATTGCCAGGGTTAATTGCATAGTTATCAGCAAACGTGCGCGGGACCTGAAAGGTCGGTGCGGTGATGGAAGGCAGACCCTGGTTCACGATGTTGGTCAGATTGTTGTTCACAATCGTTGCTGACAGGCCGCCGTTGGTGGTATCGATGTTGTTCACCAGAGTGGCAATGGCGTCGTCATTGACATAGGCCATGCTGTAGCCGCCGCGTAACGCGGTCTTTCCGTTTCCAAAAACGTCCCACGCGAAGCCGGCGTTAGGCGCAAAATTGTGGTGGTCCGGTTTATAGAACTGGGGACCAACCGGGCCGCCCGCAAAAGTGGTGGTGGCGTTGGACAAAACAGTGAGAATGGGATTGTTATTAATGAGCTCAGGCAGCAAATCCAGTGAGTCGGTCTCGTGAAGCACGGTGTAGTAGTCGTACCGCAACCCCAATGAAACAGTGAGGCGCCGGAGGGCCTTCCAGCTATCAGCAACGTAACCGGAATAAGTGTTGAAAGTGAAATGGCGCTTGTTGGGCGCCGCGCTCACGTAACCGGATGTTCGGCTGGTGACGTTGAAAATCTGCTGATCTTGAGTAACGAGTCCGGCCAGGGCAGCGAGCAGGTCATTGGCTGTATTGGTGAAGGTAGCATTGGCGCCGGGAATGGATCCGGGCGCGAAGCCATAAGGACTATTCGATGATTCCCCCACGCCATAGATCGGAATGACGCCGTTGTAGTCATACGGAGTGATGCCTATCCACTGCGACTGATAGCCGAAAGAAATGACGTGCCTCCCACGCGTCCACGTCGCATTGTCCTGCAACGAGTAGGTATTGGTAGCGCGGCCTTGCGGCTGGAAGGTATTCACAGGGGAACTGAAAATCAGAGGATCTAGACCCGTAAGCGAAAACGGACCATTATCAATAACGTACGGCGGCAGCTTGGCATCAAAACTACCTGGCGCTATGTTGAAACCGCCGCGCAGCTCGTTGGTTAGTGTGGGGGTTGGCGTCCAACGCCAACTCGCCGACAGAAACTTCGAGTGGTTAGCGTTAGTCACCGGAGGAATAGTGGTATAGAAGCTGCCAATCGTCGGCCGGTCGACGTCGTCGCGGTTAAAAATGTAGCTCCCGGCAAGGATGTGCTTTTGCGAGAGATAGTAGTCAATTCGGCCGGTGGCGTTGTCGCGGTCCTCGTTGGCCGCGGCATTAAAGGCGTACCCGCCGGTGTTCAAACCGTCACCGGTCAAATTGGAATTGATGGTGGTGGGCACCTGGTTGAGGATCGCCTGCATTGTAGGATCGATCGAGAGATGCTGCGCCGTCAGGATGTTGAACGTTTGCGTGGCGCCGCTCGCTCCCGGGTAAGTGAGAATCCCCTGGCGCGCGCTGGGCGTGAGCACCTGGTTGATGGTCAGCGACTGCTGGCGCAGCCGGAAAGCTTCGTAATTCAAATAAAAGAACAGCTTGTCCTTGATAATCGGACCCCCGATCGAACCACCGAGCTGATTGAGGTTCAGAAACGGCTTCGCCGATCCAGTTTGATTGTTAAACCAGTCGTTGGCCGACAGCGCGCTGTTGCGGTTGTACCAATAGACATCACCATGGAATTCGTTGGTGCCCGATTTGGTGACGAGCGAGATCTGGGACGCCCCCAGCCCTAGTGCAGGGTTGGCATTCGAAGTATTGATCGAGATTTCCGAGATCTGATCGATGGTGAGCTTGTTAGGCAGATAGTCGAGGTCGTTGGAACGGATGAAGTTGTCCTGGATGTTCACGCCGTCGAGGGTCAGGTTGGTCACCGAGGGGGGCAGCCCATTTATGTTTGTCGCGGTCTTGCCGACGCTTACACCCGCTTGCGTGGTAAACAGGTTGGTGACCTGACGATCCAGGACCGGGAGATTGTCGATCTGGGCTGTGGTGACGGTGGTGGTCACTTCCGCGTTGGTGGTCTCGACGGCTTGGACCGCCTCCTTGACTTCGACAGCCACGCTAGTGGAGGACAGTTCGAGACGGATGGTGGGCAAGGTGGTGTCGCGCGCAGGGTCCACATGGAGGTTCGCTATGGTTGCGGCAGCGAAGCCGGTGGTCTCGACGTGGATGTCGTAGGCGAGCGCTGCGAGGCTCGAAAAATGGAATTCGCCGGCCGGTCCGGTCTGCGTGGAAGCCACCGCCGATTTACCGCCAGCGAGAAGCAGTTGCACTTTAGCTCCAGGAATCGCCGCACCGGAGGGGTCGACCACTGTTCCAGAGAGGCTCCCAACCGCTTGCGCGAAAATGCTGAAAGAAAACAGCACGGCTAACGTAACGACGTACGCGGCTTTTTTCATAAAAGACTAGTCTTCTTTCCGGAGGTGCGGACCACCTCCCGAACCCTGTTTGGGCCATCATAAACCGAAAATGTAAGGAAACGCCACAGTGGTGGCCAAACGGACGTTTTTAGGGGTTAAACGGCCTCATAGAGTGATTAGGCGCGGGCTAATTTGAAAATTACGTTACAACGAAGGTCAACATATCGAGAATGTAGCGGTTAGTTGCGGTTACGCGTGCCTCGACAGGATCAAGGGCTTCTGCTATGATATTTACTGATTAGTTGTGTTAAGTCCCCCTCACGCCGGTGGTTGGTCTTTAGCCGCTCCCACCTTACACACAAACTAAAAAAGGAGCACAACGTAGCCATATGGCTGCCAATCCATATAACCAGGGCGCCCAGGTTGAGCATACGATTTTCGGTCTGGGTACCGTGATGTCGATTAATGAGGAACGCATCGTGATCAAGTTTGACGATCACGGCGAGAAGAAGTTTGTCACCCCCATGGTGGTTGCTTCGCTGAAGAAGAGCGACCGTCAGCCCCCTGCCGAGAAGCGCGCTTCGCGACGCAAAAAGGCGGCCACACCGGCCGTAGCAGCGCAGTAGCCATCCAGGAATAATCTGCCTTGAACGCCAGACAAAAACGTCTCTTTGAAGAATCCCGCAAAAAGAATCCCAACCTGAAGATGCCTGAGACGGCGCCGGTCGCGAACTGGACCGAGGACGACCTCGCGCTCATCAAGCAAGGCGTTGGCGACAAATCCGGCCGGCCGACCATGTCCGGCGGGGGTGCACCAGCGACTGGGGATGGCGAGATGCCCGCGGCCGAAACCGGGTCCGTGGTGACCTATTTTGAGGAGAAAGGCTTCGGATTTCTCCGCCCGGACGGTGGAGGCCGCGATATTTTCTTCCACATTTCGCGGCTGAATGAAGGCCAAGCCAGCGACCTGGTGCCCGGTACGAAAGTAATTTACGAACTGGGCATGGACCGGACGGGCAAGATGGCCGCCAGCAGCGTGCGCGTGGTTCCCCCACAAACATAGCGAGACCGATTCCTGTTGCGAACGTCTCCTGTGGTTGGCGTACAATAGAACGCCCCAGGAGGGTTTCATGAAGACTATCGGTCTGCTTATTTGCCTTTCGTTGAGCGGCGCGGTGATGCATGCGCAGTCCACGGCCGATCCCCTCAGCGCAGGGATCAAGGGCATTTACAACATTGCCAAGAACAACGTGGCCAGAGCCGCGGAAAAGATGCCGGAGGAGAACTACGCGTTCAAGCCGACTCCGGATGTGCGCAGCTTCGGCCAGATCGTAGGGCACGTGGCGGACGCGCAGTACATGTTCTGTTCCGCTGCAACGGGAGAGAAAAATCCGGCGCCGGGAATTGAGAAAAGCAAGACAACCAAGGCTGACCTGGTCAAAGCGCTAAGCGACGCTTTTGCCTATTGCGACAAAGCTTACGACGGTATGACGGACGCCCACGCCGCAGAAATCGTCAAGTTCTTTGGGCGCGATCAGACCAAGTTGACGATCCTGGCCTTCAATAGCGCCCATGACATGGAACACTACGGCAACCTGGTGACCTACATGCGGATCAAGGGGCTGGTGCCGCCTTCGAGCGAACAGCGGAAGTAGCGGCATCCGGCAAGGATTGCGCGTTCCAAGGCGGTTGGACTATACTGGACGCTGCAATCCAGGGTGCATCCCGTCCGCGGGAAGGGACGATCCCACCTGAGCTGCTGAGCAGTACCGAACATCAACCTCACTTCTGCCCGTCATAGCGGACATCGGGCCAAAAGAAGGAGGAGTGATGTCTCGCGAATTACCCGAAAAGCCAAACCTCGAACACCTCAAGAAACAAGCCAAAGATCTGCTGCGCCAGTTGCAGCCGGATAACCCCGCGGCGGAAAGTCCGAAACTTGCCGACGCACAACACCTGATTGCCCGCGAATACGGCTTTGCCAGTTGGGCGAAGCTGAAGGAGCATGTCGAATCCGTGGCGCGCCTGCTCGCGCCCGGTGAGATGCTATCGGCTGCGATATGCGCGAGCGATGCGGACAAGACCGCGCGCCTGCTCGAAAGCCACTCCGAGCTGAAGGCTCAGATCAACCAACCGATGGCCAACTACGGCAACTCCGGCATGCAGCCGCTGCTGGCAGCGGTGCAAAGAAGTGACCGGAAGACGATTGATGTGCTGCTTCGGGCCGGCGCGGATATCAACGCGCGAAGCCGATGGTGGGCTGGGGGCGTCGGCGTTCTGGATGAGTGCGCGCCCGCCATGGCGGCATTTCTAATAGAGCGCGGCGCCGTGGTGGACGCACACGCAGCGGCGCGGCTGGGGATGCCCGATAAGCTGCGGGAGCTGGTTTCGACGGATCGCGGCATGGTGGACGCTCGAGGGGTTAACGGCCAGACGCCGCTGCATTGCGCCGCCACTATCGAGATCGCGGAACACCTGCTGGAAAACGGCGCCACGATGGATGCTCGCGACCTGCTGTACGAATCCACGCCGGCGCAGCACATGTTGCGCGTGGTACAGGCGCGGCATTATCCGCGGGACCGCCAGGAGATTGCAAGGTACCTGGTGGCGCGCG
This sequence comes from Bryobacteraceae bacterium, assembly GCA_035297145.1. Taxonomy (GTDB): domain Bacteria; phylum Acidobacteriota; class Terriglobia; order Bryobacterales; family Bryobacteraceae; genus QHXW01. The sequence goes on along the minus strand of DATGZN010000078.1, from coordinate 29,297 downwards.
GGTGCCGCACAGACATCCTCACGGCGGCGGCCTTAGGCGATCTGCAATTGGTGCGCCGGCACCTGGATGCCGATCCCACCTCGATCCGGATGCGCGCCTCCGACGCCTATTTTCCCAAACAGGATCCGCGAAGCGAGGGCACCGTCTACATTCAACTCTTCGGGAAGGACCGAACGCCGCACCAAATTGCCCGCGACTTGGGCCATATGGAGGTTTTTCGGTTCCTGATGGAGCGCAGTCCGGAGGACGTAAAACTGGCGCAGGCATTTGAACTCGGCGACGAGGATACTTTCCGCGCGATGCTCGCCAGCCGTCCGAATCTGGATGAAGACCGCCGCCGGTTACCGGATGCCGCGCAGAACAACAATACAGGCGCGGTGCGTCTCATGCTGCAGGCGGGGTGGCCCGTCGAGGCACAGGGCGAGTACGGCTTGACGCCGCTCGCGTGGGCGGCGTGGCACGGAAACGCGGAGATGGTCCGGGAGATTCTGCGGTATCACCCGCAGCTCGAACGGAACGACTGCGAATATGGCCAGACCGCCTTGGGTTCCGCGCTGCACGGCTCCGAAAATAGTTGGCACCGCGATACCGGAGACTATGCGGCCACCGTGGAAGCCTTGCTCGGCGCCGGCGCGAAGGCGCCGAAACTCACCGACGATCTCGAGGCCAGCGAGGCAGTTCGCGAGGTTCTCCGGCGGCATGAAGAAGGGTTGTAGAGGAGGCGACGATGCGAATTCTGAACCTTATGAGCGGTGTTGCGGTTCTACTCGTCACGCTACATCTCGGGCATGCAGTCCATCACTTTTTTCTTCACGCATCTCCGGAGGATATGCGGAGCCCCGTTTCTTGGGCGGGCATGGCGATCGCCGTAGCGATCGGGATCTTCTCGTTGATCGGCGGCGTGTTGCTGTTGCGGCGGGAACGCTGAGTTTGAAGGCGAGGCGTGCCTCGCCCCGACGCCGGCGCTTCGTAGGGGCCGGATATATCCGGCCCGACGCTCCCCCTTGGGTGGCATGAGGTGTTTTGCGGCTCATCCGCGCGTTGTTACTGACGCCATGCTGCGCGTCGATTCTGGATGGATGAGGTACGACGCATGATTCCGACAAATCGTTTTTGTTTTCTCGCGCTGCTCATAATCGCGCTGGGAGCGCCCGTGGCGAACGCCCAGCCCGCGTTTGTGAATCCCTCTTTCGAGACGCCGAACGTCGGCGTCTGCCCGAGCCATGAACTCTCTCCGGCAGGAGCAGGGTGGACTTATGCGGGATTCGCCGGAATTACCGCAGGCGGGTGCCAACAGCAAACCGCCGCTGTAACGTATGACGCTCCGACGCCGGGCGGAACCCAGGTGGGCTTCATTCAATCCGGCTGCTGCGTGGGGCCGCTTCCCGGGAAAGTCGCGACGGCCTCGGTGAGCCAGACGGTGGGCGGATTCCAAGCCGGGCACAGCTACGAGATCACTTTTTACGCCGCCGGCCGGCCGCTCAACGGCGGCTGCAACTACGGCTGTACGGAGTTGGACTTCTCGGTGCTTGTCGGCGGAGCCGATGTTCTGGACGTCAAAAGCCCGCTGACCACGAGCTTTCAGCAGTACACCACCAGTCCCTTCACCGCCACGGGAAGCGTGACGATTAGTTTCACCGGAACCGCGTCCGCGGGCACCGATGAGACCTCATTCATCGATCTCGTCGCTATCCAGGATCTTGGGGCTTCGCAAACGCTGTTCATGCCGCAGATTGTCGATGGCGGCGGATGGCAAACCACGATTGGCGTCACGAACACGACAGGGACCACAACCACAGCATCGCTGCAATTCTTGCAGGGCACCGACGCCGCCGGAGATACGCAACCCTGGACTCTGCCGCTGGTGGAAGCGGTTTCCACCGAGAACCTGCAACTGGCGCCGGGTGCTACGGTCTTCGTGCAAACGCCGGGTACTGCGGCCAACCTGACAGCGGGCTTTGGAGAGCTGATCGCTAGCCCAGGTGTTTTGGCATACGCCATCTTCACATTGAAGGTCTCTGGCGGAGACAATCAGGATGCTACGGCACTGGCCGTCGCGCCGGCGTCACAGGTTCTGATCCCCTTCCACAACATGACCGCTGGCTTTGCCACCAGCATTGCCGTGGTGAATGCCAGCAACTCCGCGGAAACGCTTTCCGCGACTTTGCTGCTGTCGTCGGGGGAGATCGTGGCGGAATCCCCGCTGAATATTCCCGCCAACGGACACGCGGCCTTCGGACTGCCGGCGCAGTTCCCCAAAAGCGCCAGGCAGACAGGTACGCTGCTGCTCTCCTCTTCGTCCGGGACATTTTCGGTGATTGGGCTGCGGTCGAATCCAACACGGGCTTTCACATCGATTCCGGTGTACGTAGTGAGTGCGGCGCCGTTCGCAACGGCCTCGCGAGGAACCGCTGAAGTTCAATAGCGAGGCGAGGCTGTGGTACGGGGCTGCCTATTACCTATCGGGGCCTCGCGGGCTGCGCAGCAAAGGCGGGGACATGAGGGGATCAGCGACCGCCCGGCTGTAAAGTGTCGCCACGAGTATAGCTAATGCAAAGCCGGGAAGTGTGGGTTGAATTTGCCGCGAGGGGTTGAATTTGCCGCGAGGGCTCGAATATTCCGGGCCCTTTGCTGTCTACCGGGGTGTTTGGATCTGCAGCAATAAACCGTCAGCCGCGGCTGCGTTTTCTACCTCGGCAAATTCCGCTCGCTGGCGCTCACGTTCGGCAACGGTGGTGATTATGCCCAGGTGCGTGCCAGCGGGAAACTGGGCGAGCTTTTCCTTTAGTCCAGCCATACCGTTTCTGGTATACCGGCCGATCGTGTAGTTCAGTGCACCCTCGGGCCACCAGTTCAAGTTCAGTGCATAATCGCCGCTCTGGATTTCTTGCAACAGGCTGTCTAATCCCGATTGCATTTGAGCGCTCGCCAGTTCCTTCAGTTTGTGAATCGCGCCCTCGGTCGTGAACCACGCCTGACCATTGGCGATTGCTTCCACCAGAACTCCTGCTCGCGCAAACGAAGTCAACCAATCACATCCCTGACCTTGTCGTTTGGTTGATAGCGACGTCTTTGCTGATCTCGGCACTGTGGACTGCATGGAGAAAATCCAAAATCGAGGACTCGGCAGATGCATGGTTACTCCCAATCGCCTGCGAGTTGCTGCTATGCCTATGGCTATTGGTAGACGTTTTGCAGCATCTCCATTCGCCCTAACAGCCTGGGCGCAGTTCCGGGGCAAAAGAAGTCTTGTTGCCCAAAATCCGCTATAATGTCTAAATCATTCCTGGCCACCAGTTTGCCTTGGTGTCCGGTTGTAAACTCCGTAAGCGATCATGTTCGACAACTTATCGGAAAAGCTGCAGCGGGTATTCAAGAGCCTGCGCGGCGAAGGGCGGCTGACGGCGGAAAACATGGAGTCCGCGCTGCGGGAGATCCGCGTCGCGCTGCTCGAAGCCGACGTCAATTTCCGGGTTGTCAAGCAATTGATCGAGGCCATCAAAGTGAAGGCCATGGGCGAGGAAGTGCTGACCGCGCTTTCGCCTTCGCAGCAGGTCATCGCGATTGTGCGCGATGAAATGATCAAGATCCTGGGCAGCCACGAATCGAAGTTACGCTTCGCCAACGAGCCGCCCAGCGTGATTCTCATGGTGGGGTTGCAGGGATCCGGCAAAACCACAACGACCGGGAAGATCGCGCGGTGGCTGTCGAGAAATGGGCATCGGCCGCTGCTGGTATCGGTGGACATATATCGGCCCGCGGCGCGGGAACAACTGCGCATCGTGGCGCGCGACATTAACCAGCCGATTTACACGGGCACGCCGGAAGAGACGGCGCCGGCGGATCTGGCACGGTCCGCACGCAAGGAAGCCGCCAATACGGGTCGCGATGTGCTGCTCGTCGATACGGCCGGGCGGCTGCACATTGACGACCAGCTCATGACCGAATTGCAGCAGCTTCGCGAGATGCTGACGCCGGTCGAAATCCTGTTCGTGGCCGACGCCATGACCGGCCAGGACGCGGTGAAGAGCGCGGACGAATTCCACAAACGTTTGGGCATCACGGGCATCGTGCTGACCAAGATGGACGGCGATGCGCGCGGCGGCGCGGCGCTCTCCATCCGCCAGGTAACCGGCCAACCGCTCAAGTTTGTGGGCGTGGGAGAAAAGTCCGACGCGCTCGAAGTGTTTTACCCGGACCGCGTGGCCTCGCGCATCCTGGGCATGGGCGACGTCCTCTCGTTCATCGAGAAGGCGGAAGAGGCCATCGATAAGAAACAAGCCGTGGAGATGCAGCGTAAGCTGATCGAAAACGACTTTACACTTGAGGACTTCCGCGATCAGATCCGGCAAATTCGGAAGCTCGGCCCGCTGGAATCGATCCTAGGGATGATGCCGAATATGGGCATCATGAAAGATCTCAAGAACGTCAAAATCGACGAAAAAGAGATTACAAACGTGGTCGCGATCATCGATTCCATGACGCCGCGGGAGCGCGCGAACCACATGATTATCAACGGCAGCCGGCGGCGGCGCATCGCCAAAGGCAGCGGAACCAGTGTGCAGGACGTCAACCAGTTGCTGAAGCAGTATTCGCAAGCGCGTAAGATGATGAAGAGTTTCTCCGGCGGATTTCTGGGAAAGAAGCTGGGCAAGTTGAAATTACCGGCATTTTAGAAAGACAGGAGTCAGAAGTCAGCATGTTAATGATTCGACTGGCGCGATTCGGCGCTAAAAAGAAACCGTTCTACCGGGTGGTGGTGATCGAAAAGGAAAAAGCGCGGGATGGCCGGAACATCGAAGTGGTGGGCCACTATAACCCGCGGACTAATCCGGCGGCGGTGGACCTGAAACACGAGAGGATCACGCACTGGGTAAAAGCCGGCGCGCAGATGTCCCATACGGTGGAGCGGCTGGTGAAGAACCACCCAGCCCCGGCTGCGACACCGGCCGCCTGAAACCCGGAAACTGTGCGATTCGGAACTGTACCAATGGAAGTTTAGCAACTCCTTTCGCCACTTCGTTTTGCGCCGTCGTTTAGAATGGGCTTAGGAGGCGCGGGGATGAAGCAGCTGATTGAAGACATCGCGAAAGCTCTCGTGGACATCCCGGATGAGGTCAGTGTGCACGTGGTGGAGGGTGAACAGGTAACGGTTTTGGAGTTGCGCGTGGCCCCCAGCGACCTGGGTAAAGTGATCGGGAAGCAGGGCCGGACTGCCCGCTCGATCCGCACCATCCTCGGCGCCGCCGGGATGAAGCTCAACCGGCGGTTCACGCTCGAAATTCTGGAGTGAGCCTTCCGACAGAGGATCAATGGGTCACCGTCGCCAGGCTGGGACGGGCGTGGGGTATCCATGGAGAGCTGGCCGCAGTAGCGCTCACCAGTAAGCCGGAGCGATTCCAGCGATTAGAAGAAGTTTTCCTATTCCGCGACGGGCGGGCGTTGGACCCCGGGCGGTTTCAGGTGGAGTCGGTGCGCGAACACTTGCGCGTGTGGCTTTTCAAGCTCCAAGGCGTGGATACCATGTCGCAGGCGGAGCTGCTGGAGCATACCGAAGTCCGGATTCCGATGGCGGAGCGGCTGGCGCTCGATCAGGGCGAGCATTATCTTTCGGATCTGATGGGCTGCGAGGTGCGTGACCGTGCCACGGGCGGCCTGGTGGGAACGGTGACCGGATGGCAGGATGGGGGAGGCGCGGGACTGCTGGAGGTGGGTGGAGAGTTGTTGATTCCGTTCGCCCGCTCGATCTGCGTGAAGATTGACACCGCAGCGAAAAGGATTCTAGTGAATTTGCCGGAAGGACTGAAGGATTTGAACCGCTCGTGAAGTTTCACGTTGTCACCATTTTTCCCGAATTTTTTCACGGGCCGTTTGAGCATGGGGTGGTGGCGCGGGCGCAGCAGGACGGGAAGCTCGAGATCCGGATTCACAACCTGCGGGACTGGACCGCGGACCGGCACAAAACCGTGGATGACCGGCCATTCGGCGGTGGTGAAGGCATGCTGCTCAAGCCGGAGCCGCTGTTCGCGGCGGTGGAAACGATCTTCCCGGAACGTGTGCGGAGCGAAAAGGATGAGGCACGGCGCGTGATTTTGCTTTCGGCGCAAGGAAGAAAATTCGATCAGGCGGCGGCACGGCGGCTGGGTGAGGCAGCGGAACTGTTGCTGATCTGTGGGCGCTACGAGGGCGTAGACGAGCGTGTTGCGGAGCATCTGGTGGATGAGGAATTGACGATCGGCGATTACGTGCTCAGCGGAGGCGAACTGGCGGCGGCGGTGGTGATCGACGCGATCGCGAGGCTGATCCCGGGCGTGCTGGGCAACGCGGATTCGGCGGTGCGTGAATCGTTTGGAGCGGATGGCGGCGTGCTGGATTGCCCGCAGTTCACCAGGCCAGCGGAATTTCGCGGGTGGTGCGTGCCGGAAGTTTTGTTGAGTGGGAACCATGAGCAGATCCGCCGCTGGCGGGAACAAGCGGCACTGGAAAAGACCGCGCGTTTGCGGCCCGACCTGAAACAGGCGGCGCAGGCGGATTTCAAGTACGATAAAGGACACTGAAGGGATTACGACCATGAATCACCCGTTGTTGACCAAATTCATCCAAAAACATAAGCGGGCGGAGGTCCCGGAGTTCCGGCCGGGAGACACGATTCGCGTGCACGTGAAGATCAAGGAAGGCGACAAGGAACGGCTGCAAGCGTTCGAAGGCACGGTGATCGCCCGCAAGAATACGGGCATGGGAGAAAGCATCACGGTCCGGAAGGTGAGTTTCGGACAAGGCGTGGAGCGCATTTTTCCGCTGCACGCGCGGGTGATCGATCACATCGACGTGGTGCGCACCGGCCGGGTGCGGCGCGCGAAACTATACTATCTGCGCAGCCTGAAGGGCAAGGCGGCGCGGCTCCGCGAACGCGAGTAAACCGCGAGTGGCCGCGCACGTGGCATCGGCAAACCCAATCGCGAAGCTCCGCTGCGAGGGAACGCTGGAGCGCGAGTTGCGGGCGCGCGGCTTCCTGACGGTGGCAGGCGTCGACGAGGTGGGACGCGGATCGCTATTCGGCGCGGTCTTTGCCGGCGCTGTGATCTTGTCTCCCGACAGGCCCATTCGCGGTCTCAACGACAGTAAGCAGCTCGAGGCAGAGCGCCGGGAAGTGCTGGCGGAGCGCATCCGCGAGCGCGCGGTTTCTTGGGCGGTGGCGGCGGTGGATGCGGCCATGATCGATCGCATCAATATCTATCAGGCGTCGCGGCTGGCCATGAAGCGAGCCGTAGAGCAGCTGTCGCCGGCGGCGGATTTCATATTGATCGACGCCGTGCCGCTGGATCTCTCGATTCCGCAACAACCAATCATCCACGGAGACGCCCGGTGCCAGGCGATTGCCGCGGCCTCAATTATTGCGAAGGTGACGCGCGACGCCTGCATGCGTGTGTGGGACGAGGTTTATCCGCAGTACGGTTTGGCGAGCCACAAAGGCTATAACACGCCGGAGCATCTGAAGGCGCTCGAGGAATACGGGCCGACGCCGCTGCATCGCGCCAGCTTTGAGCCGGTGCGCGCGCGGTATCTGTTTCCACTGGATGACGGGCAGCTCGACCTGTTTGCCCTCGAAGCGAGCACATGCCGATAGAACCACCGACCCCGACGGTCACCGAGCCGGCGCCCGCCGGGATACGCCCTGTGTATCACTGGTATCAGAAGCTCTCCGCCATTTTGCTGATCATCTTTTGTCTCGAACTGGGCTGCTTTCTTCTGGTGTTTCCCTGGGTGGGTGAAGTCTGGGACAACAACTTCTTCTCTTCCCTGCTCCATAGCGGCTATTGGGACAGCGGATATTTTCGCGGCGCCGTCAGCGGGCTCGGCGTGATCAACTTGTACATCGCGTTCGTGGAGATTCTCCGCCTGCGCCGGTTCTGGTGATGGACATCGAGACGTTGCGGCGGTATTGCTTGTCGCTGCCGCACGCGACAGAAGATATCCAATGGGGAAACAATCTGCTGTTCCGCATCGGCAGGAAAATGTTCGCGATTGCGGCATTGGATCGAACCCCTACCTCGGTTTCCTTCAAGTGCACGCCTGAAGAATTCGCGGAGTTAGTTGAGCGCGAGGGCATGATTCCAGCGCCGTACCTGGCGCGCAACAAGTGGGTGTTGCTTGAGAGCCTGGAAGCGCTGCCGGCCAAGGAACTGAAACGGCTGATCAAGGATTCCTATTCGATGGTGGCGGCGAAGCTGCCGAAGAAGGTGCGGGGGGAGTTGGGGCTGGAATGAAAGGCCGCGGGTTCCCGCACACTACGGGTGAGCCCGCGCTACATCGATCGATCACGCGCGACGGAATTTTTTCGTGATGCTCGGGTGGCGAGCTTTTTTGGGGGTTGCCTTCGCGTTTCCCTCCACCCTTAATTTCCAGGCCGTGCGTAGCGCGCCCTCTAGAACATCCTCACTGGCGGCGGCCAGCCGGATGTGAGTCATGCCCATTCGTCCCCATCCGCCTGCAATGGGCAAAAAAACCTCTGGCATTTCCTCGACAAATGCGGCCTGCTGCTCCAGCGTGAGCTTCAGGTTCCCGTAGCCCTGGCTCTGCGAGGCGAGAGTGGCAAAGATCCGGCCGTCGACGCGGAAATCGGGCGCGCCCATGTGCGAGCTCTCCTTGACACCCTTCAGACTCAAAGCAATGCGGCGAAAGTCTTGTGCGTCCATCGACTCCCTCTCCGGTCTAGGCCAATGACTTCATCTCCCGCAGGCGACGCTCCAGAAATCGGCGCTCACTGTCATTGGTTACCAATGCGAGTGCCCGCGTGTAGCTCTTCGCCGCTTCCTCGGCCGACCCAAGACGTCGCAGCATATCGGCTCGTGCGGCATGCAGCAAGTGATAATTGTCGAGATCGTTGGTGTCGGCCAAGGCATCGATCAGCTCCAGAGCCTGCCCCGGCCCATCCGCCATGGCGACCGCCACCGCACGATTCAGAGAGACGATAGGAGTCGGCTGCTGCCGTTCCAACTCCGTGTAAATCCGCAGGATATTGGCCCAATCGGTATCTTCCGACCGTGCGGCGCGGCAATGCTCGGCCGCGATGGCGGCCTGCAAGGCAAACGGACCCGGCTCACTACGCATCGCGTAGGCAACCAGCGGCAACGCCTCCATGACCTGCGCCAGGTTCCAGCGGGTGCGGTCCTGCTCCTCGAGAATAACCAGATCGCCGGCCTCATCCAGACGGGCGTCGCGGCGAGCATCGTGAAGCAGCATGAGGGCAACAAGTCCCGCGGCCTCGGCCGGAGGTTGCGGACCTAGCAACGTCACGACCAGGCGCCCCAACCGGATGGCCTCCGCGCAGAGATCGGTCCTTACCAGTGGTCCGCCGCGAGTGGCCGCGTAGCCTTCGTTGAAAACCAGATAAATGGCGGTCAGCACAGCCTCGAGCCGCTCGGCCATTTCCGTCAGCTCGGGAACCGCGTAAGGAATGCCTGCGTCGCGAATTTTGCGCTTGGCGCGAACCAGCCGCTGCGCCATGGTCGTGGACGGTACGAGAAAAGCACGCGCGATCTCGTCGGTTTCCAGGCCGCAGAGGGTGCGGAGCGTCAGGGCGACCTGCGAATCCAGTGCGAGCGCCGGGTGACAGCAGGTGAAGATCAGGCGAAGGCGGTCATCTGGGATCTCGCTGGCGTCGAAATCTGGTTGTTTGACGACTGAATCCGATCCTAATGTGAGATACGGCACAACCTTCTCTTCGAAATGTGTTTTGCGCCGGATGCGGTCAATCGCCTTATTTCGTGCGGTTTGGACGATCCACGCCCGCGGCGACTCCGGGACGCCGGACGCACGCCATTGATCCACGGCAGCCGTAAACGCTTCCTGCACAGCCTCTTCGGCCAAGTCGAAATCGCCGACCATGCGGATCAGAGTCGCCACAATCCGGCCCCAATCGGAGCGGTAAACTGCTTCAATGGCGGCGGCTGGGTCGGACGGCATATCTGATTGTAAATTTTTCCGTTCCCGCGGTGTCGATCTGGCCCCACGCCGTTCGACTCACTGATACAGGAGCGCGAATGAAATACATGCTGCTGATCTACCTGGACGAGAAAGCGCTGAACCAGACCGAGCGACAGGAGTGTTACGTGGAGTCGACAGCGCTAGCCCATGATCTCAATTCCAAGGGTCAGTTCCTTTCCACGTCGCCATTGCAGCCAGTCGCGACCGCCACCAGTGTCCGCATCCGCGACGGCAAGCGGCTGGTGACCGATGGTCCGTTCGCCGAGACGCGCGAGCAGCTGGGAGGCTTCTTCATGATCAATGCCAAGGATCTCGACGAGGCGATTGGCATTGCCGCGAGGATTCCGGGAGCGCGCAAAGGAACGGTCGAAATCCGGCCGGTGATTGAGATTCCGGCCCTGCCACCGCATTAGACGCCGCTGTCGATTTCGCGGCTCGTCATTCGATTCCATAAGGGGAATAAAAAATGCGATTCATGATGATCGTCAAGGCAAGTAAGGAGTTTGAGGCAGGCAAGATGCCCAGCGAAGAGCTGATTCAGGCGATGGGCAAATATAACGAGGAGCTCATTAAGGCTGGTGTGCTGGTGGATCTCGCCGGACTCCAGCCTACTTCCAAAGGCGCTCGCATCCAGTTTTCGGGAGGTAAGAAGACCGTGATCGACGGACCCTTCGCCGAAACTAAAGAGGTCATCGGGGGCTTCTGGATCATCAAAGTGAAGTCGAAACAGGAAGCGTTGGAGTGGGCCATGCGCGCTCCCGCTCCTCATGGCGAAGGCAAGGACGCGGAGGTCGAGATCCGCCAAATCATGGGACTGGAGGAATTTGCCTCGAGCGAAGCGATCGCGAACGCGAGTTGGCTTAAAGAATTTGCGGAAAAGAAAGGCTAACCATATCTCACGCAACAATACTGGAAACACATCTTATGGAACAACAGGGAACCGCCGCCGTGGAAACTCCGCGCTTCGAAAATGGAAAATCGCTGCTGATTGCTGGGCTACGCGGTCATTTCACCATGGCAGAGTTCGATAGTATTCCCGCACTTTGGCAGCGATTCGTATCCTTCGGGAGGCTGCCCAATATGACTGGCAACGTGTATTACGGCCTGTGCTTTCCAGTCTCCGACGGCATCGATTACCTTTGTGGCGTCGAGGTTTCCAGTGTCTCCGGCCTTCCCCCGGAGGTCAGCCATACGACGATACCCGCGCAACGATACGCGGTGTTTGCACATCGCGCGCATGTGTCCCAGCTACGCCACACACTCGACAACATCTGGCATAGGTGGTTTCCATCGTCCGGCCATCAACCCGTACAACCCGCCCCTGGCGCACCAGCATTTTTCGAACGCTACGGCGAGCGTTTCAATCCGCAAACCGGCATGGGTGATATCGAAGTATGGATGCCGGTGCAAAAATGATCTCAATCGTCACAGCAACTCCACCTGTAGCGCAGGCTACCGCGCCTTTTGCGGAAGACCTGCGGCTTTTTTTCAAAGAAAGGACAACCAATGAGCAAAGTACGAGTACTCGTCGGCACGCGCAAGGGTGCGTTCGTTTTGACGTCCGATGGAAAGCGTGAACAATGGGACGTCAGCGGTCCCCACTTTGCCGGCTGGGAAATGTATCACTTGAAAGGCTCGCCGGCGGACCCGAATCGGCTGTACGCATCGCAATCCAGCGGCTGGTCCGGGCAAGTGATCCAGCGATCAAACGACGGTGGTAAGACGTGGGAGACCGTGGGAAACAAATTCACATACGACGGCGTGCCGGGCACGCACCAGTGGTACGACGGTACACCGCACCCCTGGGAGTTCAAGCGTGTCTGGCACCTGGAACCCTCGCTCACCGATCCGGACACAGTCTACGCCGGAGTGGAAGACGCGGCCCTGTTCCTCTCGAAGGACGGCGGGCAGAACTGGGAAGAACTCTCGGGACTGCGCGGGCATGGCTCAGGGCCTCGCTGGCAGCCGGGCGCGGGCGGCATGTGTCTCCACACCATCATTCTGGATCCGAGCGACTCCAGCCGGATCTTCATTGCCATTTCGGCGGCTGGCGCTTTTCGCACTGACGACGCCGGCAAGACGTGGAAGCCGATCAACCAGGGGCTTCGCTCCCAGTACATTCCCGATCCCACTGCCGAGGTCGGCCACTGCGTCCATCACATCGCCATGCATCCGTCGCGCCCGGGTGTGCTCTTCATGCAGAAACACTGGGATGTGCTGCGCACCGAAAATGCTGGCGATTTGTGGCAAGAGGTCAGCGGGAACCTGCCCACGGACTTCGGGTTCGCAATCGACGTTCATGCGCACGAGCCCGACACCATCTACGTGGTTCCCATCAAGAGCGACTCCGAGCACTTTCCGCTGGAAGGAAAACTGCGCGTGTACCGCAGCCGGACGGGCGGGAACGAGTGGGAGCCGCTCACCAAAGGCTTGCCGCAGAGTAATTGCTACGTGAACGTGCTGCGCGATGCGATGGCCGTCGACTCGCTCGACAAATGCGGTGTGTACTTCGGCACCACCGGCGGGCAGGTGTATGCATCGCCTGACGCCGGGGAGACATGGGCGCCCATTGTGCGGGATCTTCCGGCCGTGCTGTCGGTCGAGGTGCAGACGCTGTCATGATCCGCGTTGTGCTTCCGGCCCCTCTGCGGACGCTGGCGCACGTCGATGGCGAGGTGCAACTCCAGGTCGCGGGTCCGGTGACGCACCGCACGGTGCTCGACGCGCTCGAGGCGAAGTATCCGATGCTGGCCGGGACCATCCGCGATCACACCACGCAACAGCGCCGGCCCTGGCTGAGATTCTTCGCATGCCAGGAGGATCTGTCTCACGAGTCACCTGACGCCCCGCTTCCCGAAGCCGTCGCCACCGGAGCTGAGCCGTATCTGGTCGTGGGCGCCATCGCGGGCGGATGAGAGCCGGCATCCAATCGTATATTGGAAGAGTGAAGCTCGCACATCGCCCATGACGGACACCGAAATTCGCGCGAAGGTTCTAGAGATTGTCAAGCAATTCGCCAGCGAGAACCGGGAGCCCGACGCCACCGAATCTCTATTCGATTCCGGGCTGCTCGATTCCTTCGTCCTGCCGCAGGTGGTGGGCGCGCTTGAGGAGGCCTTTCATATTCGCATCCCGGATGCCGACCTCAATCCACGGCACTTTGAATCGCTGGCACGGATTGAAGCGTACGTCAGCAGCCGGACCTAGCCATGGCTTTCATCCAGGCGTTCGGCGCCTACGTGCCGCCGAGGATCGTTTCAAACGCCGAGTTAGCCGCGCGCCTGGGATGCGACCCGGACTGGATCAGTCAGGCTTCCGGCATCGCTGAGCGGCGCTATGCGGGGGAAGATGATAGCGTCGCGGATCTGGCGGTGCTTGCGGCGCGGGATTGCCTGGCGCAGGCCGAGCGCGCGGCTTCGGACGTTCAGTTGATCATTGTCGCCACCGGCTCGGAGCCGCGGCGCTTCCCGGGCGTAGCCAGCGTGGTTGCGCACCGGCTCGGTCTTCTCGATGGAGTACCCGCGCTCGATGTGCCGGTCGCCAGCACCGGGAGCCTCGTCGGCATGGTCGTGGGCAATGCACTGGCGGCAAGTTATCCCGTCATCCTGATTGTCGCGGCGGAGAAAATGTCGAGCCTGGTGATGCGCGAACCGCTCGACCGCAACATCGCGATCCTGTTCGGCGATGGCGCGGGCGCCTGTCTCCTCGATGCCGAACGCGGCGCGGCCCGCATTGTCGATCATGCCCTGCATTCCGATGGCGCTTTTGCCGGCAGCCTGGCGCTTCAGGCAGACGGAATCCTGTCCATGGATGGCCGCTCGGTCATTCTGCATGCTTCCCGCAAACTTCCCCGTGTGATTGCGGAAGTTTTGGAACGCAACCAGCTTTCGGCTGCCAATGTGCCGGTGTTCCTGATGCATCAGGCCAATCAGAATCTGCTGGACGCCGTGGCGCGCGCGCTGCGTGTCCCGGCGGCTCGTTTCTTTTCCAACATCGCCAAATACGGAAACACCTCCTCGGCTTCGCTTTTCGTCGCAGCCGCCGAATGGCAGGCCAGTGGGGGATTCCAAAGCGGCGTTCCGGTGGTATTTGCCGCGTTCGGCGCCGGATTCCACTGGGGTGCGCTGCTGGCAGCGGGCGTGTAGACCCGCGCGCGATCGCGGCGGCATGCTATCCTCAATCTGCGCAAGACCCTTCGGATGCGATGTTCTTTAACAGCTACGAGTTCATTTTTGAATTCCTGCCGGCTGCGTGCGCCGTTTATTTCCTTCTCGCCAAAGCGCCGCGCGTGGGCACCTGGTGGCTGGTAGCAGCCTCCCTCTTCTTTTACTCTTTCCACCGCGCCCACTCGTTATGGCTGCTGCCGGCGAGTATTTCGTTTAACTACGCGCTCTCGCTCCTGCTGGTCCGGCAAAGGCGCAAAGCCTACCTGGTTCTGGGGATTGTCGCCAACCTCCTGGTGTTGGCCGTATTCAAATACAAGGTCGCGCTTGGCGGCGCGCTCGGTTCCGGGCAAACGTGGTGGTCCGCGCTTTCCGGTCTCACCTTTCCGCTGGGCATCTCGTTCTATACGTTTTCCCAAATCTCATATCTGGTGGACACGTACCGCGGCCAAGACAGCCCGTCTAGCCTTGGTGATTACGCCTTGTTCGTTACGTTTTTCCCTCACCTGCTCTCCGGTCCGATCCTGCGCCATCGCGAAATGATCCCGCAATTCGATAGCGTTCGCCGGCGCCGTTTGATCCCACGCTACCTCGCGCGCGGTTCGGCGCTCATCATCATCGGACTCGTCAAGAAAGTGTTGATCGCCGATCCCCTGGCCCCGTTGGTTGCCAAAGCGTTCGATTCGACTGGAGCCCTCGACGCCGGAACTGCATGGCTCGGCGCCGCAGCCTACACGTTTCAGCTCTACAACGATTTCAGCGGATATTGCGACATCGCCGTCGGGGTGGCTTATCTACTCAACTTGCGGATTCCGGAAAATTTCCGCGCGCCGTATCGCTCCACCTCGATTCAGGAATTCTGGCGGCGCTGGCACATTTCGCTTTCCAACTGGCTGCGCGATTACGTCTACTATTCCTTGCCCGGCATGCGATCGAAATGGAAAATCTTCCCCTATCTGAATGCGGTGATTACCATGCTCGTCTGTGGACTCTGGCATGGACTTGGCTGGACGTTCGTGGTGTGGGGCCTGTTCCACGGCATCGCGCTGGCCACGTGCGCGTACTGGCGGCGGCTCCGCCGGCACATGCCGGACGTTTTAGGATGGGCGCTCACCTTTGCGTTTGTCAGCCTGAGCTGGGTGATCTTCCGCGCGAAGGATTTGCCGGCCTCTCTCCGCGTCTATCGCGCGATGTTCTCCGCTTTCCCCTGGAGCCCGCTGACCGCGTGGTGGAACACATCCGGCCTGGCACTCCTCCGCCACCCTGTGGATGCGTGGTCGCCGGAGGCCGATCTAGGAAGACTCGCGTTGCTGGTTGCCGCACTCGCGGTCGCGGTGCCCTCATATAGCTATGTATTGGCTCGAACCATGAAGCCCAGCGTGTGGACGGCTTGTCTGGGCGCGACGCTGTTAACGATCTGCGTGCTGCGATTTTCCTCGGCATCGTATTTTCTCTACGCGTTCTTCTAAGATGAACCGGAACAAGAACCGCCGCGGATGGATACGCTGGTGCTGGTGGCTCCTGGCGTTAAGCTGCCTTCTCATGGGAAGTACGGCCGCCTTCACCCTGGTTGTGGATCCCTATCAGATTTACCATCCGATGCTGGGTGCGCGTCCTCGCTTTAACCGCTACCTGCAGCGCTTTGCAGTCCCTGGTCTCGCCCGAACTGCCAAATACGAGATCGCTCTCGCCGGCACTTCCATGTTGCAGAACATTCCCAACAGCGCCGTCGAGCGGCTCTGCGGCGGTAAGACCGTGAACCTTTGTATGGCGGGCGCCTCCATTCATGAGGAAGCTCTGACTCTGCGATTGGTCCTCCAGCACCCGGGCGCCAAAACGGCCATTCTTACCATGGACTACAATTCGCTCTCTGGTGGCGCCATAGAGCCTGTCCTGGGAGTCGACTTCGTCTTCCCCGCCTACCTTTACGATGACTCGATTCTCGACAAGTTTCCGTACTTCCTATCTCTCGATTCGATTCTGGCGAGCTATCGCGCCCTTCGCGGTCCCTTGAGAGAGGGGGAAACGCTCGACTCCGATTGGCCCTGGAAGTTTCCGGACACGATGAAGTTTGAGGCCTCCCACGCCGTGCAAGGTATTGATCCGAGGTCCATCAATCGCGCGTTCGGAATGTCCAATCTCAATCTCGAATCTATGACGTCTGCGTTCGCAGCCAATATGTTCCCACTTCTTAATGGGAACAAAAGTGTCAAGATTCACTTCGTTTTTCCGCCGTACTCTATTTTGGTGTGGCACGACTATGCGCAGCGCGGCCAGATCCCTGTCTACTTCGCCTTCAAAAAGTGGCTGGTCGAGCAAACGGAGCGTTTTCGTAACTACGACATCGTCGACTATCAGGATCGCGCCGATATCATCACGAATATGTCCCTATATGCCGACATCTATCACTTCAATGAGCGGATCACCGAGCAGTTAGTGCGCAGCGCCTGCATGGGTGACGCGGTACTGACGCGGAGTAATTTCGACGCACGGACTCAGAGTTTGCTGCACCTGGTCCAATCCACAGATCCGGTCCAGATCGTGAAAGAGGCCCGCGGCACGCCGTGAGTTCAGAGCGCACCAACCAGGTTGCTAACACCTAACACCTGGAACCTGCTTTACACCCACTCCAGCGCGCCCTTTTTCCAAGCCCAGATGTAGCCGACGATCAAAATCACCAGAAAGACGGCCACTTCCGCCACGCCGAACCAGCCGAGCTTACTGTATTTCACCGCCCAGGGAAACAGGAAAATGGTTTCCACGTCGAAAATCACGAACAGGATAGCGATGATGTAAAAGCGCACGGTGTACCGCCCGCGCGAATCCGACGCTGCTTTGATTCCGCACTCGTAGGCCTCAAGCTTCGCCTGAAAGGGCGCCGAGGGCCGGATCAGCTTGGCGGCGAGGATCGTGACCACTGGGAAGGCGATCGCGACGGCGAGAAAAATGAAAATCGGAATATAGCCGCTCGGCATGGCTGCGATCATAACACAGCCACGAAGGCCCACGGGGCTGGCTCCGGGCAACAGTACCCATGGATTCTGCGTGCTGCAGCGCAGCCCTTGCGCGCTGAATGCTGGCCGTACCAGCCGGTGACGACTACCAAATGACTGGGCCGGTCCGCTAGTTGGCCTTGCGGCGGCGGATCAGAATGAGCGACGCGAGCGCCGTACCAAACAGCGCGAAACTCGCCGGCTCGGGGACCGTCGGCGGCGGGCCGGAAAAAGAGCACCCTGAGCAAGCCAGCCGGTCAACGGCCTCGTTCTGCGAGAGGAACAGACTGCCGTTGTTCGAGTCAGGCGACACGAAGTCGCCACGAGAGCCGCCAGTAGCGATAAGGACGAACGTGCCGGTAGTGGGATCCAGGAGGCCTACCGTCCCAAAATTGCCGTTGACGACGACGTCACCATTGAATTTGCCACCGCTAATGACGCCGGTACCGTCCGGAGCAGAGCCGGTAGCGTATGTCTTGAGCAACGCTCCGGTGGCGATGTCGTAGGCATTGATCTCTCCTAGAACCTCAACGTAGACGATCTTGCCGTCCGGAGAAACCGATACGCCGTCTCCAAAGACCGAAGCGTTGATCACCCGAAATGTGCCGGCCACTGGGTCTATGTCCACCAACCCTTCATTGCTTGTGGTGATGATGTGCCCATTGACCGGGTCGCCCCACATGCCGAGATTGTCACGAAGACCATCGGCCGCAAGGTTCGGAATTGGGCTGAACGTGCCATCGTTGTTGAACTGCTCGTAGATGCCGCCTTGGGCTTGGGCACCATAGACCTTGCCGCCAGCCGTCGTCATGGCGAAATTACAGTTAAGAGTTGTGCAGGCGTACGAAGGCGAAAACAACGCATTGCTCAACGTCTGGCCGTCCACGTCTTTGAACACCATTATCGACGGCCCGACGGAGCCACCGATGCCGGTGCCTATCAAACTGCCGGTAATCACGTTGCCGTTCGGGGCTATCCCCTGCGCGAGCGGACCATATTGAGCGAAATATCCGCTGACGAAGGTAGTAAGAGTGAAGCCGTCGGCTACGCCAGCCGGGGTAAGCACCAGCGAAGCGTGTGCGGGCGTGGAAAGGGTGAGCAATGCAATGCCGGCTCCGGTTAACAGGGCGGCCGATGCTAAACGCGTCATGTGTCCTCGATCTGTCTCTTCGCTCCCTGCGACCCGCTGCAAAACGTTCCTCCTGCAGCTTTAGCATCAGGCATGGGCAAGCACACCACGGGAAGAAACATCGCAAGCCATCCGCAATCGGACAACCAAAGAAAATCGGAAAGGAAGGTCTACAGGTTAGCCGAGCGCGGACAATCCCGGCAAAGCATCCACCTTTCGGGAGCCACGATGGTGCAATGAAGCTCATGGCTCTCACCGCATGCGCCGCCGTGAAGAACCGTCACAATCGACAGACGCTGGCGAGAGACTGCTTTCCTTCACCGTGCCTTCAAGTTACCGTGTGTTCCATCACGAACGTCACATCTTTATAACTTGTTTCTAAAATCCGGGAGTTTACAGTTAGTTTACAGCCATGTCACATGTTTTCGGACAATACTCGTCTATTGCTTAGTCGCCTCACACTAACTTAGGTGCGGCCTAGGCGGAGTCACGCGCGTTACTTCGTACAAATCATCTTAGGTAATACAGGAGTGTAAACGATGAAAGAAGAGAACCGCCTTTCTACGGTAACACCACACAGTCAGCCGGCTCCATCGGCGGAAGAACAACTGACCACTAACTGGCGGCGCGTCGTCAGGCGCCGTTCGTTTCTGCGTGGCATTGGGGGTGTGGCAGCGGCTGGCGCGGCGCTTCCGGCCAGCAAGCTGTTCGCGGCAGACAAGAAGCTGAGCAAGGGTGACGCCGCGCTGCTCCGCTTTGCCGCCGCGGCTGAGTTCATCGAGGCCGATCTGTGGCAGCAATACAATGAGCTGGGAGGCGCGGTAGACCACAACGATCAGCCAAACCCGGGAAACACCGCTTACAAGAACGCGCTTTCGCAACTCGACGGTGACATGTCCCAGTACATCTCCGACAACACGGACGATGAGATCAGCCATCGGGATTTTCTGAACGCCTACTTAACGTCAAAGGGCGCTCAGCCAATCGATTTCACGCAGTTCGAGACACTGCAGCCGAGTACGGCGATGGGCGCCGTCAACAAACCCAGACTCACCAACCTGCAAGGTCTGAACGTCGACACCAGTTGGTATTTCCGATACCGCAGCACGACTAATCCGGACTTAGGCGCGTCCTTCCCGCAACTACTGACCATCACCAACCAGACCGCAATTCCGTTACAGAACAGTTATTCGCAAACTACGATACAGGCTATCGCGAACGTCGCTGCCATCCATTTCGCATTTATTGAGCAGGGCGGTTCCAGCCTCTATCCCATTCTGGCGCTCAAGGCAACGAGCAAGGAGGTCCTACGCATTCTGCTGAGCATCGGCGGCGTCGAGATTGATCACTTTTCTCTCTGGCACGACAAGATGGGGAATGCGGTGTCTCAGCCGGTCGCTCCTCTTTCCGATCCGGTCACTGGTCTCAATTTCCCGGATTTCAACAATTCAGCCAACCAGCACAACGCGCAACTTTCGGCGACGGATCAGGCCGCGGGCAGCCAGATGTTCCAGACCAACCTGATTTTGCCGGAGCCATGCCAGTTTCTCGATCCCAGCCTGCCGGCTTGCTCCATCATCCGGCCGACCCTCACGAAGAACGGGGGCGCCATGGCAACGATTCAAGCTTTCACGGCGGATGGACTGTTCCTGCACCAGAATCCCATGTTTCTGGAGCAACTGATGGATCTCGCATCAGCGGCTGACGCGGTGGGCGGCCAAGGAAACAACGACTAAGCCTGCAGCGCTTGACCGGGTGCTAAGCCCGCAACCGTAGGGGGCGAGGCAGTCCCTCGCCCTGCCCTGGGCTATGATGGCGCCATCGAGTCCATCGTCCAAAGCCTCAACGCGATGGTCGGCAGCTAGAATCGCAGGGCGTGATCCGCCTCGACCTATTTCACCTTCATCACCACCACCGTCTGGTCGTCGAATAGCTCGCGATTGAAGTGGTCGAGATCGGCAAAAATGGCGTCTAATATTTCCTGCGCCGGCTTCTTACAGTGCGCGCGCACGACGCTCGCCAGGCGCCCGCGGCCATATTCATGGCCGGCCGGGTTCATGTGATCGCTGATTCCATCCGAATAAAGAACAATCACGTCGCCCGTTTGCGCCTCGAAGGTGATTTCTTCATAGTCGCGATCCGGAAGCAACCCCAGCGGCACTCCCTCTACGCGAAGCTTGATGATCTCGCCTCCCCGGCAGATCATGGGCGGAAGGCTGCCGGCGTTGGACATCTCAAAATGCCGCGTTTGCGGGTGCCATAACATCACGAGCATGGTGACGTAACGTGCTTCTACCTTGCGCGCCAGCAGCGCATCATTGAGTACCTTCATCAGAGCCGCGGGACTCCTCCGGCGCCGCACTGCCGACCGCAGAATCCCGGAGATGAGCGAGCCATAGAGCGCGGCGGCGGCGCCTTTACCGCTCACGTCGCCAAACGCGAGCGTGGCATGGTCGTTATCGTGTTCGGAAAAATCGTAAATATCTCCGCTGATTTCGCGCGCCGGCCGCAGCCCGACGGCCACTTCGAGATTGACCAGATCGGGAGGCTCCGTGGGCAGCAGCCAGGTCTGTAGCTCGCGCGCGGCCTTCAGGTCCTCTTCCATGCGCCGCTGCCGCTGCGCCACTTCTTCATACAACCGGGCATTTTCCACCGAAGTCGCGATTTGCGGCGCCAGCAGCGAGAGCGTCCGCACGTGGTCCTCGGTAAAATACGACACGCGATCGCTCTCCAAGTCCATCACGCCCACGACGCGATCATGAACGATCAGCGGAATGGCCACCTCTGAACGGAGATCGGGATGCGAAGCGATGTAACGCGGGTCGGCCAAGGTGTCATCCACGCGCACGGGCTCACGCGATTCGGCGGCGGCGCCCGTAATTCCCTTCCCCAGCGGAACGTTGTCGATGTTCACGCGCTTGTCGTGCCGCACGCTGACGCGATGCCGCAGAACTTTGTGCTGCTCGTCGACCAGCAGGATGCTGAAGGCATCGTAGTTGATGAGGCCGCGCACTGTCTCCGCGATCTTGCCGAGCAGCTCGTCCAGGTCCAGGATGGAGGCAAACTCCTGCGAGATCCGCGAAAGGGTACGCAGAGTGCGGTTCTGGCGATCCACGCGGCGGTAGAGCCGGGCGTTGTCGATGGAGGAGGCGACGCGCGAAGCGATCAAGCGCAGCAGCGCGCGATCGTACTCCGTGTAGGTATGCTCGCGCGTAGATTGCACATCAATGACGCCCACCAGCAGGTTGCGCGCCAGCATCGGGACGGCAAGCTCACTGCGCACGGCATCGAGAGCGTTCAGATAGCGCGGATCGCTGCGAACGTCACCGACCAGAATGGGTTCATGCTGAGCAGCCGCGGCGCCGGTGATCCCTTCACCCAAACGGACGGCCAGGCTCCGCACTACCTCCTCGCGATGCCCCACCGCGTACCGGATGCGCAGGTCCTGCCGCCTTTCGCTGTAAAGTAAGATGGCGAATAACTCGTACGGAATCACCTTTTTGACGATGCCCGCAACGTTGGACAGTAGCTCGTCGAGGTCGAGCGTGTTGCTGGTGGCCGAGGTCACTTCGAGCAGGAAATCGAGCAGTTCGGAACGCTCGCGAAACCGCACCGCGGATTTTCGGGTGGACTGCATGGATTTCAGGATGAGCCGGGGCTCACGCGGCGGCAGCCTCGATGGCGGTGGGGCCGAACTGGGTCACAAGTAAATCCAAACCGTCGTACAATTCGTAGGGACCATTGTAATGGAGAAACGGAAACCCCGGAGTGTGTGGCTCACAGTTGCCCTGCTCGCACTCGCGGCCGCAAACCTGGGCGCACATCCCATGGGCAATTTCAGCGTGAACCACTACGCGCGCATCGAGCCGGCCGCGCAAGGCGTGGCAGTCATTTACGTCCTGGACCTTGCCGAAATTCCGACCTTCGAGCTGTTGCAGAAATGGAACCTGGCCGATGGCGGCGGGCACGAACAAATTGAGCAGTCGGCGCGAATTCAGGCCCGGGAGTGGATTGGCAATCTTGCGATTTCGGTGAATGGGCGCTCCGTGACGCCGCATCTCCAGTCGACTGAAGTTGTGATGGCGCCGGGCGCCGGCGGCATGCAGGTGATGCGCGTCAACATGCGGCTGGTACTGCCGGTAGCGTCGGGGAAGCTCGAGTACGTGGACAAGAACTACCCGGGGCGGGCGGGATGGAAGGAAATCGTGATCGCCGCGGCCCTCGGGGGAACCACGGAACAATCTACTGATCGCAGCCAGGCGCTCACGGCCTATCCGCTGGACCCGACGGTTGCTCCGCCGCAGGATTTGCAGGCGTCACTGGAATGGACCGCAGCAGCTCCGCAGCTGACGGCGCGGCAGAAGAGGCCAGAGGTGACGCCTTTGCCGGCTCCTCGTGAGCTGAAGCCTGTGGCGACCGCGCCGGTTCCCCCACAACCCCCGGCCGCCGGAACCGTAGTCCGCGGCGATTTCCTTTCACAGCTTCTCAATCGTCGAGAAATCCCGCTGAGCATGATACTGCTTGGCCTGGTGGTCGCCTTCAGCCTGGGCTCGATTCACGCGCTATCGCCCGGACATGGAAAGACCATCGTCGCCGCGTATCTGGTCGGTTCTCGCGGCACCATCAAGCACGCGTTGTTCTTGGGCGGAATGGTGACTTTCACCCATACCATCAGCGTTTTTTTTCTCGGTTTGACGACGCTGTTCCTTTCCCAGTACGTTCTTCCGGAGAAGATCATTCCTGTGCTAGGAGCCGTCTCGGGAATATCTATCGTCTGGATCGGCGGCATGCTGCTCTACCAGCGCGCGCGGCGGCTTCGCGGCCACGATCACTCGCATGATCACCCACATGATCACGATCACGATCACCACCATCATCATCACGATCACGATCATGACCACGATCACGATCATGGCCCGCACGGCCACAGTCACGTGCCGGAAGGCGAGATCACCATGGGCAGTCTCATCGCCCTGGGCGCGAGCGGCGGGCTTGTGCCCTGCCCGTCGGCGCTCGTGCTGCTTCTGAGCTCCATTGCGCTGGGCCGGGTCGGGCTCGGACTGCTCCTTCTGGTCAGCTTCAGCGCGGGCCTGGCCATCGTCCTGATGGCTATCGGCGTAGCTGTACTCTATGCAAAGAACCTCCTGCCGGATAGCCAAAAAACGGCCCGCCACCCGGCGTTTCGCCTGATCCCGGTCCTGTCCGCGGCGATGATCGTTTGCATCGGCCTGGTCATGACCGGCGTTTCTCTCGGCTGGATCCGCCCGGACCGCGTTTTGGGATTGACGTAGACCGCGTCTTTCCCGAGGTTCATCGCCATTCTCTGCTACGATGGCTCCGTAGAACAGGCAAATTGCGCCTGCCTCGCCACATGGAGAGCATCGGCCGGTATCAGATCACCAGGGAACTGGGTCGTGGCGCCATGGGCGTGGTGTATCTGGCGGTCGATCCCACCATCGGCCGCAACGTGGCCATCAAGACCATCCGCCTGGGAGAAGTCACCGATCAGGAAGAGCGCGCCAAACTGCGCGAGCGCCTCTTCCGCGAAGCGCGTTCGGCCGGCATCCTGTCCCATCCCGGCATCGTCACCATCTACGACATGGAAGAGCACGACGACGTGGCCTTCATCGCCATGGAGTTCGTGGATGGGCCGACCCTCGACCAGCTTCTTTCCAAACGCGAGCCCCTCGCTCCCGAGCGCTTGATGAGTATTTTGCGGCAGACCGCAGCCGCGCTCGACTACGCTCACGCCAAGGGCATCGTGCATCGCGACATCAAGCCGGCGAACATCATGATCGCCTCGGATGGCGCGGTGAAGATCACGGATTTCGGCATCGCCAAAGTCACCACGTCACAGCAATACACGCAGACAGGGACGATCCTCGGCACGCCGAATTATATGTCTCCCGAGCAGGTGCAAGGATTGGCGGTGACCGGACGCGCGGATCAGTTCTCGCTCGCCGTGATCGCATTCGAGATGCTGGCCGGCGACCGTCCGTTTACCGGCGAACATCTCACCACGGTGGTCTATAAGATCGTGGCGGAAGACCCGCCTCCGGTGCAGCGTTTGAACCCCACACTGGGTCCGCAAATCGACAACGCACTGCGGCGAGGGTTGGCGAAAAAGCCGGAAGCGCGCTACAGCTCATGCATCGAGTTTATTAACGGCCTTGATAGCGCGTGCGCCAGTACGCAAGGCTGGAAGAACTTGCCGCGCGGCGGTAACCTGAGCTTGCCCACGGTGATCGAGACGCCCGCGCGCACCACCCGGTTCAGCCCGGGCTCGACCACCGAGGAGGTCATCGCGCGCCGGAGCAGCCGATGGAGGTGGGTGCTGCCGTTCGCGGCCGCGCTGGTGGTAGCGCTGGGGTTGATCGGATTGATCGCGCTACAGTTCGGCACGGATCTGGGAACCACTAAATCTGCCGCGCCCGTGCCGCCCACCCAAACGGCTTCGACTCCGCCGCCGGCCGAGACGCCCGCCAGTCCCACAGTGGAAGAAAAGAAGCCCACCCCCACGGAGCAGGCGCCTGCCGCAAAATCGCCGGACGAATCCGACCAAAAGCCTCAGGAGACGTCGCCTGCAGAAGAGGAAAAGAAACCGGCCGAGGCAGAACAGACTCCAGCGGAGCAAGTAACTCCGCCCGCTCCTCCCGAGCGGCCCAAGGCCAAACCACGTCCCGCCAAGGGACCGCAAGACGTCTTCATCACGAGCGAACCACCCGGCGCCACCGCCGTTCTCGACGGCAACCCCTCCGTTTCCTGTAAAACGCCATGCATCCTGAGCGTTTTACCCGGTCATCACTCCGTATCCATCAATCAGCCGGGTTATCAGCAGGAAAGACGCGAGATTACCATCATCGACAGCCCGGTAGACTTTCCCAGGGTCACGCTCCGCTCGCTGGCGGGTACTTTGTATATCAGCTCCGATCCTCCGGGCGCCTCCATTACTCTGAACGGTCAATCCACATCGAAGGTCACGCCCTCCCAGTTCAATCTGCCACCCGGCACTTATAATGTGCGGCTCGAAAAGAACGGCCTCCAGAAATCCATATCCGTCGAGATACGGAACGGCGAGACCACCTTTCAAAAAATTCCATTGCTGTAGCAATC
Source organism: Bryobacteraceae bacterium (assembly GCA_035297145.1). Taxonomy (GTDB): domain Bacteria; phylum Acidobacteriota; class Terriglobia; order Bryobacterales; family Bryobacteraceae; genus QHXW01. Next base: position 3,912 of record DATGZN010000078.1, on the reverse strand, counting down.
AGGGTCCGGGATCGGGATTTCTCCTGAGTCAGTTTGGCGCGCGGCCGGGAAGGCCAAAAGCCCGCAGTCAGCACTCAATGTAACATCATCAAACCGCCCGGACTCAGCCTACTGTCCAAGATCGTTGTCCCTTCGGTCTCCCTCGCTGTATGTCTTCCGTTAGCAATCGTAGGATCGTGACAGTTTGTCACTATCAGCAAACTCGTCACGAGTAAGTCTTTACACTGCCATCACTTTGTCTTTGGACCGCGGCGTGCTTAGGGAACAGTGTCTCGGCAATCTTGTTGAGGCCGTAGCCCACGATGAACCGACTAACACAATCCGATCTTCGAAACGGCGCGCACGCGATCCTGCCCGTTGCGGCAGGCCTGCCGGCCATTCGACAAAGAACGGCGCGGATCCCCCGGCCGTCTGCCAGAAATCTAGCTCTGACTATCCTGGCTCTTGTAGTCGCCATCCCTGGCTTCGCCGGACACAAACTCGCTCCCGATCTCGCCAGTAGTCGGCTTGAGACGGTTGATGTCATCGTTCAGTTCAAGACGGCCCCGACCAGCGAACAATTAAGACACATGTCGGCGCGAGGTCAGGTTAAGCATATCTTTGACCACATCCACGCGGTCCACGTGAGTCTGCCCTTGCGAGACGTGCAGACACTGGAGTCCGACCCGTCGGTCGCCTATGTTTCGCCAGACCGCACGGTATCCGCCGCGGATTGGAACAACTCACAGAACGGCCGTGGTCTGCTCGACATGGTCGGCTGGACAGTCAATGCGCAATCAGCATGGGCTGCCGGACTGGATGGCACGGGCATTGGAGTCGCGATCATCGACAGTGGGGTCTCCCCAGAAGACGATCTGATGGCTGCCAACAATTCGGGCTCACGCATCGTCTACAGTCAAACTTTCGTCTCCACCGAGGATCCTTCGGATTACTATGGCCACGGAACTCACGTGGCTGGCATCGCGGGTGGCAACGGAACGGATTCCAGCAGCAACGGCGCATTCCAAACCTTTAAAGGTGTTGCTCCGAACATCAGCATCGTCGATTTGAAGGTCTTGGACCAAACCGGGTCGGGCCAAGCCAGCGCGGTAATCGCCGCCATCGAGCAAGCAATCCAGCTTCAGAGCACTTACAACATTCGCGTGATTAATCTGTCACTGGGACAGCCGGTGTACGAAAGCTATACCCAGGATCCGCTGTGCCAGGCCGTGGAGCAGGCATGGGCCGCGGGTATTGTGGTAGTAACCGCCGCCGGCAACTATGGTCGCGATAACTCCCAGGGAACGAGTGGATACGCGACCATCACTTCTCCAGGGAATGATCCCTACGTGATCACCGTTGGCGCCACCGACATGCACAACACGCCATTCCGGTCCGACGATACGGTTGCGAGTTACAGCTCGAAAGGTCCCTCGGCGATCGATCACATAGTAAAACCTGACCTGATCGCGCCGGGTAACAACGTAATTTCGCTGCTCGCGTCACCTACCTGCACGTTGGTGACGACCTACCCCTCAACGCAGATACCCGTGTCCACCTATGCATATTCGTGGGGACAAGGTAATTGGGGATCTCAGAAGCTTTCAACTAATTACTTCCGCCTGAGCGGAACTAGTATGGCAGCCCCGGTGGTCAGCGGAGCCGCGGCCCTGTTGTTGCAGAATCAGCCGTTTTTGACGCCGGACCAGGTAAAGGCGCGTTTGATGAAGACGGCATCGAAATCCCTGCAGCCCTATAGCACTGACAGCGACTCATGGTATTCACGCAGCTACGGTATTCAAGCGGATATCTTCACCACCGGCGCTGGGTATCTCGACATCAATGCAGCTCTCTCCAACAATGATGTCGTTACCGCGCCCGCGCTCTCACCTGTGGCATCGTTTGATCCGTCAACCGGCCTGGTCACTATCGCGCGCAACCTTTCGGTTAGCTGGGGCAGTTCCGTCACCTGGGGTGATTCCGTGGTCTGGGGAACCGCCGTCTTTACCGGCACCTCAAACGGCTTCTCCGTGGTCTGGGGTGACTCTGTGGTCTGGGGCAATGCGATATCCAGCGGTTTCAGCGTGGTTTGGGGAGATAACATCAACTTCGCGGCCCTGCAGGCGGCGTCTCCGGCAGACGGCGACAACTGAGCCCTCGGGCCCCCGAATTCGTTAGCCTGACGCAACCGCTCACTTTTGGTCACGGGGGTTTTGCCGAGCCGTGACCGCAGGGAGCGGTACCAACGTTCTGGCGGCGATACGCCGCTAGTTGTTTGGCCTCGCTCAGTCGCCGCATGTTAGTGTAGCTTCTCAGATGTATGCTCGGCGCCCCATTCTTCAATACCTGATTTTAGTCGGTGCTCCGCTACTCGGTGTGGTGGGCGTCCTGGAACTGGGCAATGGAGTTACCGCACCGGTGCCGGCAGTCTGGCCCTCTCAACCGAGCGCAGTGGCATCGCCCGCGCTCGCCCTGAATCTGGTCACGCTCCTTTTACAGGTGGCCGCGATAGTCATTACCGCGCGCTTGGTCGGCGTGCTGTTCCAGCGGATCGGCCAGCCTCAGGTCGTGGGCGAGACCGTCGCCGGTATCATGCTTGGGCCCTCATTGTTGGGATGGGTAGCTCCGGGACTGTACCGTGCTCTCTTTCCTGCCGCCAGCCTGAGCTATCTGGGGGCTTTGAGCCAGGTCGGTTTGCTTCTGTTCATGTTCCTCGTGGGGCTGGAATTCAACTCCACTGTGATCCGCAATCTCGGCCGCGCCGTGCTGCTCACTAGCCACGTCAGCATCAGCGCGCCGTTCCTTCTGGGCTCGCTCCTGGCGCTGTATCTCTATCCCCGCCTCTCTGACCATAGCGTTACGTTCCCGGCGTTTGCTCTTTTTCTCGGGGCGGCGATGAGCATCACGGCCTTCCCCGTCCTCGCCCGCATCCTCACTGAGCGCCGCTTGACGCGCACCGAGCTGGGCACGCTTGCCATTGCCTGCGCAGCCGTGGACGACGTCACCGCCTGGTGCATTCTGGCGTACATCGTCGCGTTTGTGCGCGCCAGCCATGAGTCCAAGCCCCTGTGGGTGACCCTCATGGGAGTCACCGCCTTCGCGCTGTTGATGATCTATGGTGTGCGGCGCCTGTTACGCCAGTTCCAGGTTTCCTTCGCGCGCAACGGCCGGATTACGGAGAACATGATGGCGGTGCTTCTCCTTCTGCTGCTCCTGTCGGCCGCCATGACCGAGTGGCTCGGTATCCATCTATTGTTCGGCGCGTTTCTCTTCGGCGCTATCCTGCCCCGCGACGCCAGCTTCATGCGCGCAGTCAGCGAAAAGCTGGAATCGATCACCCTTGTGCTTCTGCTGCCCCTGTTTTTCGCTTTCACCGGCCTGCGCACATCCATCGGGCTGGTTCGCGGAACCGAAATGTGGATCGACTGCCTGCTGATCATCCTGGTCGCCGTGGCCGGAAAGTTGGGGGGCTCAACCATCGCCGCGCGGGCCGCGGGAGTGCCGTGGCGCGGCGCCATAGCATTGGGAATCCTGATGAACACACGCGGCCTAATGGAACTTGTGATTCTCAATATCGGGCTCGAGCTCGGCGTCATCAATCAGACTTTGTTTTCGATGATGGTGCTCATGGCCCTGGTCACGACTTTTCTCACCACTCCATTGCTCCAGATAGTCCACCCCGCTCGCCCGCAAGCGTACGCCCCATCCGTGCCGGCAGCAGCGCAGGATCCGGCTGGCGAATGATAGGTCTCAGTGACCATGTGGCCTTCGTTATCGTAAGTGAAGGTGCCTCTGAAATCGATGTGTTGCATTTCTGCGAGCTTTGGTAGTCTGTTCAACGACTGACAAAAATCGTGTAGGCTTCCTGTCCCTGTTTTCCCCCTGTTTTCCCCCTGTTTTCCCCCTGTTTTCCCCCTGTTTTCCCCCTGTTTT
>DATGZN010000077.1:0-273138 GCA_035297145.1 Bryobacteraceae bacterium | reverse complement strand
ATCGCACACGCTCGCGCAGCCTGGTTCTCGATCCCGATGACTTCTACATTCTCGCCTCGAAAGAGCGCGTGCGCATCCCGCACGCCTTCGCCGCCGAGATGGTGCCCTACGATCCCTCAGTCGGCGAATTCCGCATCCACTATGCCGGCTTCTTCGACCCCGGCTTCGGCTACGGCGCCGACGACATCAAAGGTACCCACGCCGTACTAGAGGTCCGCTCCCACGAAGTCCCGTTTCTGCTAGAGGACGGCCAGGTAGTCGGCCGCTTAGTCTTCGAGCGGCTACTAAGTGCACCAAGTAAGATCTACGGGCAGGGAATAGGTTCGAGTTACCAGCATCAAAGGCTGGCGTTGAGTAAGCATTTTAGAAGAGGATGAACTGAAGCCCGATGTTATTGATTCCAAATGTCCCCAATCGCGCTTGATCACATAACAATTCGGGGCTTTAAAAGCATCGCTTCCATCGAGAAGCTGAAGCTGCGATCTATTAACGTCCTGATCGGTCCAAACGGTTCTGGAAAGTCGAACTTCATTGGCGCCTTTGACTTCATTCGTGTTGTCGGCCAAGGACGGCTCCGAGATTATGCGAAGGCAGCCGGCGGTGCGGAGAGGATTCTGCACCTCGGGTCAAAGCGCACAAAAGAAGTCTATTTCCAAGTGGTGGCGCTCAACGGAGGGCACTATGAGTTGACGGTTGCTCGGACGGCAGACGATAGCCTTTATTCATCCAGAGAGCAGGGCGTGTGGATAGGGATGAGCGGCGACCCGCGACACTACACCGCTGAGCCGGAGTCGGAGGGTATCGCCCGGTGGGCGCGGTACCAAAGTGGCCACTGGCGCATCTATCACTTCCACGATACAAGTTCTTCGTCTCCCATGCGTAAAACGGCCAAGGCGGACGACAATGAGTTTTTGCAGCCCGATGGATCTAATCTAGCTCCATTCCTCTACAATCTGAGACAGAAGTACGGAGATTCTTACAAGTTGATTCAACGTACTGTTCAGCGAGTGGCTCCGTTCTTTGATGACTTCCAATTAGAACCCCTAGCGGACGACATTAAGCTCGAGTGGCGGCACACGCGCTCAGATCAGTATTTCGATGCATCCTCGCTCTCGGACGGCACGCTACGCTTCCTCGCCTTGGCGACCCTATTTCTACAGCCAGAGGCTTGTCGTCGTCCGGTAATCCTGGTGGATGAACCGGACTTAGGACTTCATCCTTATGCCATCGAGATGCTGGCCGCCTTGATTCGGCAAGCAGCAGTAAGTACTCAGGTGATCGTATCCACTCAGTCGTCGTTGTTGTTAGACCATTTCAAGCCCGAGGATGTTCTGGTAGCTAACCGTGTGGACGGCGCAACGCAGCTAGCTCGATTGGACTCGTCGCAGCTGAGCTCTTGGCTCAAAGACTATAGCCTTGGCCAGTTGTGGGAGAAGAATGAGTTTGGTGGGCGGCCAGTTCGGGACTAGCAACGATGGCGCGCTTGCTGATCCATGTTGAAGGCCAAACCGAGGAGGACTTCGTCAACGAGATGCTTCGCGCATACCTCGTGGCGAACGGCTACTATTCCGTCGGTGCTCGAATCGTGGGCAATGCCCGCTTGCGGCAGCGTCGCGGGGGAATTCGTCCGTGGTCTTCGGTCCGAACGGACATCATCAACCACCTCAAGGAAGATGCTGACTGTATCGCGACAACGATGGTCGATTACTATGGCTTGCCTCAGCACGGAGCGGAGGCGTGGCCCGGAAGGGCAAACGCGGCCAATGTAACCTTCGTTAGGAAAGCAGAGTGCGTGGAACAAGCCTTGCTGGAGGACGTGGTCGCCGAAATCGGCGAATATCCTCAACGGTTCGTTCCCTTCATAGTGATGCACGAATTCGAGGGTCTCCTCTTTAGCGACTGTGGCGCATTCAGTCGTGCTATTGGTCGTCCCGAACTCGAGGCGGCGTTCACGCAGATCCGGGACGACTTTGGATCACCCGAGGAGATTAACGACTCGGCAGATACCGCGCCTTGCAAACGCATCGAGGCTCTTGTGCCGGGTTACGAGAAGCCCCTATACGGAACGCTAGCCGCACTGGAGATTGGACTGGTGGGCATTAGAGCTCAATGTCCGCATTTCGACGCGTGGCTAAGACAACTTGAGGCTCTTGTAAGCTGATCTCTACGCCTCTTTCCTCACTCGTGCCGCAACGCCCTCATCGGATCCAACCCCGCCGCACGCCGCGCCGGTAAGTAACACGCCACCAACGCCACCATCGCCAGCAAACCTGCCGTCGCCACAAAAATCCAAGGGTCCCCCGGCTGAACCTCGTGCAGCAAACTGGACATGACGCGTGCGGCAGCCATCGCACCCGCGATCCCAGCTACGAAGCCCAAAACCGCCAGCCGCATCCCGTCGATCAGAACGTCCCTCAGCACGCGGCTCCGCGTCGCCCCCAGTGACATGCGGATCCCAATCTCGCGCGTGCGCTGCGTGAATGCATATGACAGCACGCCATAGATTCCCACCGCCGCCAGCAGAACCGCCAGCAACGCAAACGATCCCACCAGCATGCTGAGGAATTGCTGGCCTTGCACGTGTTCCGCGATCACGTCATCCATCGTCCGCACCGAAAACAATGGCAGGCTCGCGTCGAGCTGCCTCAGCGCCTCGCGCACCGGCGCTCTCAGACCGTCGGGCGGCACTGAACCGTGCAGCACCAGAAACAGGCGCGAATCGCCGTCGAACGCTTCGTAAGCTTCGGGAATCGGTTTGTCCGTGACACCCCACTGGCGGACGTCGCCCACCACCCCGATCACCTCTCTCCACGGCCCGTGGTCGCTCCCCTGCGAGAACATCTGCCCCAGCGGGCTACGCCCCGGCCAGAAGAATCGCGCCATCGCTTGGTTGATCACAGTCGGATACACCATCGTGTCGGTTTGTTCCGGCTTAGGCGACGCCCCGTTTGCCGTCATCTCCGGCCAGCGGTCATCCAGCTTCAGCGTGTTCTGCATGTCAGCCGCTGCAAAAACACGTCCTTCCAGGAGGCGCACTCCCATCGCGCGGAAGTAATCGGGAGAGACAGCGTGGGTCTCGACGAGCTGATTACTCATGTGATCGGTCGAGCCGCGGAGCTTCGCATAGTAGTTACTGCCGCCCTCGAGCGGAAGCCGATTGCTCACCGCGGCCACATCAACTGCGGGAATGTGCGCGGCCTTCTCCAACAGGGAGCGCGCGAAGTCGAACCTCTGCCTGCTGGTCTTGTATTGCATCTCGGGGAGTTGCACACCCGCCGTGAACACGCCATCCGGTCGCACCCCGATATCCAGGTTGCGCAGCTTCACGAAATCCTTCAGCAAAAGTCCGGCGCAGACCAGCAGGAGCATCGAGAGCGCCATCTCTCCCACCACGAGGGCGTTGCTGGTAAACCGTCGCCGCTTTCCGGGACTCACCGAGCTGCCCGCGCCGCCCTTCAGCTCTTCATGCAGATCCGGAGCGGCTGTGCGCAACGCTGGAATGATGCCGAACAGAACGCCCGTTCCCACCGCCAGCGCGAGCGTGAATGCGAGCACCTCCGCATTCAGTTGAATGGTGAACTGCCCGAGCGCGAAACTCTGCGTGTGCGCGAACGCCGTGAGGATGCCACGGGCCACCAACAAGCCCAGTGCTCCGCCGGACAACGAGAGCAACAGACTCTCGGTGAGCAGTTGCCGCAGCAGTCGCCCGCGACCCGCTCCCAGAGCGCTGCGCACCGCCATCTCTTTTTGCCGTGCGACGGCGCGCGAAAGCAGCAGGTTCGCCACGTTGGCGCACGCGATGAGCAGAACCAGCCCGACTGCCGATAGCATCATGAGCAGTGAGTCGCGCGAATCGCCCACCAGCTCATCATGCAGCGAAGTAGCGGCCGCACCCACTTTGTCATTCGAGTCCGGGTACGTCTTCTCGAGCCGCGCGGCAATCACCTTGAGATCAGCTCGGGCGGTTTGCAGAGTGACACCCGGTTTGAGTCTGCCGATGGCATTTGCCCAATGGCTCCCGCGCTGGCCCAGCGTCTTGCTGTCCATATCCAGCGGGATCCACAATTGGGCTTGGGAAGGAAAGCGAAACGTTGCCGGCATGACGCCGACAACCGTAAATGTCTTGCCATCCAACTCAATGGTCCGCCCGATCACTCCACGGTCACCCGCGAAATGTCCCTGCCAGAGCCCGTAACTCAGAACCGTCACCTGGTCCTTGCCCGGCTGATCCTCTCCAGGTTCAAAGGTACGCCCCACCAGCGGCGCGACGCCTAGCAGCGAGAAGAAGTTCGCCTCAGCCGGCAGGCCACTGACATGTTCGGGTGTTCCCTTGCCGCCCAGGTTCATGTCCCCCGACCAGCCAAACAAGGTCATGTCCTGGAAGGTCTTGTTCTGTGTTTTCCAATCGATGAAATCCGGCCCGGTAAAAGGGTAGTGGCCCGGAGCGGCCTCGGTCTCATTCAGGGCCACCAACTGGTTGGCGTCGCGAAATGGCAAGGGCCGCAGGAGGACGGTATCGATAATGCTGAAAATGGCCGTGTTGGCGCCAATCCCGATGGTCAGCGTGATCGCCGCCACCACCGTCAGCCCTCGCGCCCGCAGTAACGTACGCGCTCCATAGCGCAAATCGTACCCGCAGTTCCGCAATAGCTCCATGGGCGGAATCCTCCCTTCGACTTCAGTCGCCAATGATTATACGTTCAGGACCGGCCACGCGTTGGCAAAGATTCCAAGCCAGGTAGGACAGGCATTCCTGCCTGTCCAGTTGGCCTGTCGCCTCGAGCTCCGACCATGGATACCACCAACTGAGCCGCGACCGAAGGAAGCGGTACTAACGTTCTGGCCGCGACAGACCATTGATCGCACTCGATGTGATGCCAGGCGCGGCCGGCAGCCTTCCCGTAGCGCGGGGGTACCGCGCCGTTTGCGGGACACCCGCGGCTACGTTCGGGGGCTGGTCACTTCCTCCATCGCGCCCGTTTCCGTGCAAACCGAAGTTCTTCTCGGGTTCGTGTGAGGCTCTTTTTGCGTTCTTGGAGTTTTGTTATTGCTTCATCCATCTGTCTTTTGGATTCTTCGCGCTTCTGGAATGCATCGAGGGCTGCTCCTTGCGACGTGCGCAACTTCAGAGTACTTTCTCTGACCGTGTATGACGACGTATGCCATTGCTGCATTGCCTGCAATGCCACCAGTAACTTGGCTTCAGGGATAGGATTAATAGGCTTGCGGTTGCTAAGGTCGCTGTAGAATGCTGCGAACAGGGCCTGCAGTTCAACGGCTGCCACTTGACATCTTTTGGTTAGACTCCTGAGGCTATCAAGTGCTGCCGGGACCAAGCGGCCATGTATGCTGAAAGCGGCCCCACCGCTATCACGCTGGCACAAGAAACCGTGAACGATCGCATTCCGATCCTCGGCAACATCCTTAATTGCACGGATATTGGCTCCGATTGCTTTAGCAAGGGTATCATCAAGAACTCCTGTAGCCCCTAGGAGCTTTCGATAGAGACGCAGCTTCTCGCTGATTTGCTCCGTGAGCACGGGTTTGTTGCGGGAATGAGATGAGAATCGGCTTAGTTCAGGGCGGATTAAGAGGACTTCGCAAAAGAACGCTACGATCTCTTCCAGCGTCGCTAACCGCGTTGTTAGGAGCCCAATCTCTTCAAGTTCCTCGAAGTTCAGCGACGAGATTGCGCGGCCCTGCATCGCTCGCAGCGCGGTCACAAGGTTGTCAGTTCTAGTGTTAAATGCCTCCGGGCTCATGAAATCACAAACGATTTTACCGCCGCGGAGGAAATCTGGGTCTGGATGGGCTCACAAGGTCGGATTGCCCGCTGAGCATAGCCCGGACCATAGCTGCAATTTGGTTACGGAGCGTTCCGGTACAGTTCCCCAGGAGATCTTCCGTGAAACCGAACCGGAAACGAGACGACCAAACTAGGGAGTGCGCCACGCCCCAGAACGTTACGCCCTCTACAGCCCTACCCGCACCCCGAGCGTCAGCAGGTGCGCTCGGAATCCCTCGTACAGATAGAACGGTTCAGCGAACCCGTAATAGCGCCACTCGCCGTACCAGTTCATGCGTTTGTAGGTCGGCGTAGTAAGCCGCATGATCGGCTGATAGTACTGTGTCGGCCGGCTTCCCGATGACAGCAACAGCGATCCGCCCATCCCCAGCTTTGGCCCCTTAGCGCCGAACCCTGGAATCAGCAGGTCCACCAGCGTGCTGGCGTCATGCACATTGTCCCTGTAAAAGGACTGCGCGCTGGTGAAATCCTGCGGAACGATGTAGCTGATATCAGATCGCAGCGTCGCCCGCGTGTACTCGCCAGTCACCGTGACCCACTTCCCGTTATTAGGATTCCACATCACCGAAACCGAATTGTCGCGGCTCAGAAAATCGTACTTCACCGTCGGGTCCGGATTCTGATTGCTCAATACCGAGAATCCCGCCGCCAGCGTCAACGACTGCCTGACTTGATAGCGCGCCTGGATGCGCGCCTTCTCGTAGTTCTGCAAGCTCGTGCGGAAGTACGCTCCGTCTCCACTCGCGCCCTCGAAATCGATGCTGAACGATAGTTTCTGCAAGGCCCGGTAACTGATGCCCGCCAGCCCCACATTGCGCTTCAGTTGCCCTGTCTCCGTGGGCAGCCCCGAGATCAGCATACCGTCCGTCAATCCATCGCCCCACTCATAACGGTACCCGCCGCGCAGCGTGATTCGTGAGGTCAGATCATACAGCGCGTCCACCTGCTCGCGGTTGTAATTCATCACCAGCCGGTCGGTGAAGATCGGAAGTGCGCCCGGTGTGGAAAATGCGGATGGGTCGAACACTAACGGGAGGATCTGCTGGTGGATCGCCGCGGACGACGCATTGTGCAGTCTGTCGGTCATCACCGATTCAATCACCCGCAGCCGCTTCATCGGCCGGATCTCGAAACCGATGGTTCCGGTAGTGTGCGGTTGTTTCGCCGCCGCACTCACTAAATCCAGCTCGCTCGTGTAGAACAGCAGCGTCGCCAGGTCCGCGAATTGCCCCGCGTTGAATTGCGAATAATTCACGTTCGTCGTGGGACGGCTGTAGAGGAACTCGCCAAACACATCCAGCCACGGAGTCGGGTTCGCGGTCAGCAGAACCTTGCTGTAGATGCTGTCACCGCGCACGCCGTACGCCTGCGTCAGATCGTTCAAAAACATTTGCTGGCCCAGAATAGGTGTAGTGTTGTTGCCGAAATTCTGGGTACTCGTGAAGACCTGCTGGTCATCTTTGAAAGTCGTCCCGCCCTGCTCCAGCATCACGTGGAATTTCTTCATCTCCACGCGCACGCCGCCGCGGTAATTAGCGGTCGCGTCGCGCGGCTTGTCCTCCACCGGGTACGAGTTCAGCCCGCTCACGAAATCCGAGATGCCCGTGCCAAATCCCGAGTCGTGCGAATACGCCAGATACGGCACAATCCACTTGCCCGGCCTCAAATCCAGCTCGAAGTCCATCATCCGCCGATGCGTGTCGAATGACTGCTGATTGAGAAAAATCCCGTTGCCGAGTGTTGGGTCCGCAAACGAGGGCATGAAATTGAAATATGCAATATTGCGGTAGTCGAAACTGAAGTTGTACCAGTCGTGGCGCACCGCGTCCACGTGCGCCGTATTATAAGGATCGCCGCCCCACCCGCTGCCTCGCACGTTGATCCGGTCGAAGTACTTCTTGGCCGCGCTCTCCAGGCTGAGATCCAGCCCCAGGAGCCGCACACCCGAACCAATATCCACAACTGACCGGTACGTGTCCAGGCTCCCGCCTGCGCCGCTGAACCATCGGTAGCCCAAATCCACGCTGCCGGTGATTGTCTTCTCCGCTTGCGTCACTGGAGAAGCCGCGTTGGTTTCCGGCGCGGCCGGCGTCTGCGTGGCGTCTTGCGCCGCCAGCGGTACTGCAGCCAGTAACAACCACCAGGCTCTCATCGCAGCAACTCCTGGCTCACATTCGATCCGTGAACCTTCATATGGCACACCGTGCAGTTCTGGAACTGCGGGCTTCGCAAATCATGAAACGACGGCGGAACGCCACCCAGCGTGTGCGAAGTCGCGGCTGTCACCGGTGTGTTCGCATGGCACTCCAGGCAAACAAATCTCACCTCCTGGCGTGTCAGCATCCGTGGATTCGCACTCCCGTGCGGCTCGTGACACGTTGCGCATCCTTCCAGTCGCAGCGGCGCATGCTCGAACACAAACGGCCCGCGCTTGTCTCCGTGGCAGTTCAGGCACCCCGGCTCGTTGGCCGAGACCGTCCGGATCGAATGCGGCAGCACGCTTCCGTGCGGATTGTGGCAGTCCACGCAGGACATCGCGCCTTCCGGCAGCTTGTGCTTGTACGGCCGCTGGAAACTCGCCCACACCGACAAATGGCAAGTAGAACACTCCGCGTTGATCGCCGCCCGCCGGCGCGGCACCAGTTCTTCCGCCGACTTGTGCATGGAGTGGCAGCTCACGCAACTCACTTGGTTGCGCGCATGCCCGCTCTGGACACGACCTACTTGCGTCGGTTGATTCAGATGGCACGTCAGGCAACCGCGGTCCGCTTCCGCCACAGGCAACTTTGCCGGATTGCGAATGTCGGCCGCCGACGTGCTTTCCACGTGTTTGCTTCCCGGGCCGTGGCATGACTCGCAGGCGCGCGTTTCAAACCCGCGCTTCTTGTCTTTTTCGACAGCAATGTGTGGATTCTTCTGAAAAGCCTTGTAGATGTCCTCGTGGCACATTTGGCAGGCTTCTGAGCCCGCGTACGTGGCGGGCTGGTTTCCGGATGGGGGAGTTTGCGCGATTCCGAGGCGCGTGAAAAAAATCATGGCCGCCGCTATCGCCAGCGCTCGAGGGTGACCCGCCCATGAAGGGCGGGTCCCAGGAGGAGGTGGGGGCGCGCTGGCGAGTGGCGACGGCCAAGCTCGCAAAATCAGGTCTGTCGGTCGCATTGGCTGCCTCTTCAGCCTTGCGAGTTACTCGACATGTACCGAATCAACCGAGAACTGTGCACCGGCGGAGTGGCATACGGTGCAGCCCTCACCCAACGACGTGGTATTCGACAAGAAGTGGGATGCCTCGGCCTTGGAAACGTGACATCCGCTGCACGCCGATGAAGTCGGCTGCACCGGATTGATCCACCCTTGCGGATCGGTGACCGGATTCAGGCCGATCGGCAGAACTTGCTCGCTTCCATTGGTGTGGCACAGCGAGCAGTTTTGCAAGTAGGTGGCCTGTCCCGACGGGCTCATTGCCGGGAAGAGGATACCGGAGAAGTCGTGGAAGCTCCCGCCAAAGCCCGCGATCTTAAAAGCCTTCCCGCCGCTCTTCACAACGTTGACGCCGTCGTGAATGCGGTGAACCATGACGGCAAAGTTGATGGTCTGTGCCGTTTGGCCGGCGGGCCGCTGCGAAAAGTCCGTATCGGACGGATTGTGACAAAGGACGCAGTATTGGGGATTGTTGCGCCGGTTCCCGTGCAGGGTCAGATGCACGTGGCATTGATTGCAGTTATTCTCAGCGACGACGGTACGGCGCGGCTGCACCGGTGAGCCGTCGACGGAGAAATAGAACACTTGATTTGGCGTTCCACTTTCGATTTGCTGGGCTGCGTTGGTGTTCGGCAGAATGTTCTCCAGCCGCTCGGATTCGACGCCGATCGCGAAAGTCCCGGTCGCATTGGCCGGAATCGCGTGCTGGAAAGTGTATGTGCAGTTGCCGCTTCCATCGCATTTGCCGGCCGTGCCATCCTCACCCACGTAACCCGGTGTGGTGACGTCGCTGCCGAAGCTGGTGTAGCCATAGTCCGTGGTAGGGCCGGCCAAGGTGAACTGGAGGTCTTCTAGATCCGACAGAGCGAGTGCTTTGCCGTTCATATCCTTGACGGTGTAAGAGACCAGCGGCTTCTGTCCGGCGTTGGTGTTCGCTACGTTCGTGATCGTTATGTTGACGCTCGATATGAGGGTATCCGGATTCTGCGGGTAAGACGCTGCCGTGTCGTTGGCCACCACGTGCGCACCCATGATGGAGGCGTCAAAAGGCGTTTCACCCTGGGGGACGTGGCAGTTGGTGCATTGTGTATCGTCCTGCTGGAATCCGCCAGGGTGGTTGGCTCCCGTGGCGAAGTTGACGTCGTCATGACAGGCGCCGCAAGTCGCGCGGCTCGGTGACGTCAGAAAAGCCTTGGCTTGCACCGCGCCCGTGGTCTGGCTGTGGCAAACTTCGCAACGCCGCGGATCGGCGGGATCGATCACTGTAGAAAAGTTGCTGAAGTTACCCCCGAAGCCAGAAATCTCGTAAGGGACGCCGGGCGTCGTCGAAGTGCCGACCACGCTGGGCAACTGGGATCCCATGTGGATCTTATGCACCATCACCTTGAGATCCAGCGTGTTGCCTGTGACCGGATCGGCGTGTTGCGGCTGGTGGCACATCACGCACATTTCCACACCATGGGCGTAACCGCCGTGGAAAGCCAACTGGTCGTGGCAGGTGTTGCAGCTCGCGGTGCGGATGACATCCCGGGTGACTTTTACCGGCTGACCATTGGGGACGAAATTGAAGGTCGCGCCCGCGTAGCTCGTGCCCAGGTTGAATGACGTGAGATTACGGTTGCCGTCGACGGCCACCGTAGTCGTCACCGTGGGGTCGAAGTTCGCTGGCGCCTGCGCCTGGAAAGTATATTTGTATTGGCCCGAGCCCATCGGCGTTGCCGGTGCGCCAATTTCGAAATCCGGGCGGGTAATTGTGCCCAGTGCCTTGCCGGTCGCCGTCGCGGTCGTGTAGGCCACATACTGTGTCTGGCCTTGGGGGATATAGGAAGCGACGTATGCCAGCGAGATCGCGCCCGGGGTCGTTACGCCAGCCGCGTCCAACGGCAATCCGGTCGGATCCGTCAGCGTGTAGATCACGCTGATCACGCCAGCGCTAGTGATATTGGCGGAGTTGATCGTGATCACCATGCCAGGGCGCACGAAATCGACCAGGGCCTGATCCGCGTAGAAAGCCTTACTTCGGGGTGAATAGGGCGATTTGGACCCACCCACCAGGGCGGCCGCTCCGGCCACCAGCAGCAACGCTGCCAGAATCCGGGAAACCCCACGAACCGAATATGATATGCGCATAATCTCCTCCGATCGGGGTGGGCTGAATGCCGCACGCGATCGTATTTGCGAACACCTCAAAGATCAAATCGCTTCCACCTTAGTGCAGGAAACGGCCCAAACTCTCTCTAATCAACAAACAACCAGTATTTGAAGGGAATTTGAGGGTTTACTAGTGAGTTAACTGGCGTGGTTCTGAGCACCCAATCGCGGAGAATACCCCCGGGACATGGGTGAAAAGCCTCTACTTCAGGTTGAATTTCTTCATTTTGTAGCGGAGGGTGTCCCTGGTGATACTCAGGAGCCGGGCAGCCTGGGTCTGGTTGCCGCCGGTCTTTTCCAGGGCCCGTACCACGAGGTTCCTCTCGTTCTCTTCGAGCGAGATTCCCTCATCCGGTATCTGAAAAGCCAGGTGGGGATGCATCCCATCGCCCGAGCCCGGGCTGGCTAGTGACACCGGCAGACTGGCGGGGGTCAGTTGAGATGTCTCTTCGAGGATCATGGCTCGTTCGACAGCGTTGCGGAGTTCGCGCACATTGCCCGGCCAGGAATGCGCCATCAGCAAACGTTCGGCGGTAGGGGAGACTCCCTCGATTTGCCGCCGGAACTTCCGGTTGTAGTGCTCGATGAAGAATCGCGCCATCGGCAGGATGTCTTCCGGCCGTTCGCGCAGCGGCGGAATGCTGATCTGGATCACGTTGAGACGGAAATAGAGATCCTGGCGAAAAGCGCCTTCTTTGACGGCCTCACGCAGATTCTTGTTGGTTGCGGTGATCACGCGGAGATCCAGGTTGATGTCCTTGAGACCACCCAGCCGGCGGAAGCTCTGCTCTTCCAGCACGCGGAGCAGTTTGGCCTGTAGTGCGAGGGGCATTTCGCCGATTTCATCCAGGAAAAGCGTGCCCTTATCCGCCAGTTCGAAAATGCCGCGTTTCTGCGACCGCGCGTCGGTAAACGCGCCTTTCTCGTAACCGAAGAGCTCGCTCTCGAGCAGCGTCTCGGGAATCGCCGCGCAGTTGATGGCGATGAAAGGCTCCGCCTGGCGCATGCTCTGGTAGTGAAGGGTTTTGGCAATGAGGTCTTTGCCCGTGCCGTTTTCGCCTTCCAGCATGATCGTGGTAGCTTCGCTCACCGCTACGCGCCGCACGAAATTCAGGACATCGCGCATGCCACGCGATTCCGCGACGATCTCGCGCTTCTGCGGATCGGCTTCCTCGGTGATGTCGGTGATGGTCGCGACGATGCCCTGCACATCGCCGTGGGTGTCATGAACATGGCTTGTGCGCATCACCGCCAGCCGCTCTCGGCCTGCGGCGGAACGCAGCCGGACGGTTGATCGCGGCACGGGACCATCCTGGTTGAGTCCCACCAGCACCCCGCAATCCGGCTCGCAGACCGTGCAGCGAAAAACTTCTTTGCAGCTCCTGCCAATCATCTCGTCGGCCATCATGCCAAAGAGTTTTTCGGCGGCGTGGTTGACGCCGGTGATCACCATATCGCGGTCGTATAGAACGAGCGCATCGGAAAGCTCATCGAACACAGCTTCAAGCACGGAAGCTTGTTGCCAAGCGGGATCGAGCTTGGAAACCATTTGCTGCCAGTATAGCGCAGGACCACCCAATTGGGGACGCCGAGGTGTGAAATGGAGGCTCGACTGCGCACTATGCCCCTTGGGGGGTGGGCACGCTGAACTCGGCAGGCTCCGTGTTGGTCCTGACTTCGGTTACTCTCCGACAGGCACCGATTTTCAATTCGACGTCCGCCGTACGCAGCACCATCTGGCGGCGGTCAACAGAGGCCAATCGAGGGAGAGGAATCGAGGTGCCTGTCACTCTCTCAGTGTACGGGCGCCAGCACATTTCTTAGCGGAAATGTTTGGCAATTTCTTCACACGTTCCTGGCCCCGATTTTCATTCCATTGGCACCGATTTTCATTCAGTCGATCATCGACGTTACCCATACACGGGTTTTGACCGCCAAAATACCCTCGTTGGAGGATAGAATCCGAAAGGGAGACTTTGTAAACTGACGTCACTTTGCGTTTGCGTTGTCTACCCGCGTGGCTGTCGGTGCCGGTCGGACTTCCGTTGACGCCCCTACCCGCCCCGCTGTTCGCAGGCAAACCGGAGCCACCGAGCCCGCCGCTGCTATTTGGGTGCTGGAAGCCTGCGAGCCGCTGGCGTCGGCTGCTTTTGTTGGGTGCTGCGGCTGGCTGGGTAATGCTCTCCTTGCTATCAGGCCATGCCCAGAATCAGCCTGCCACTCCGGCGTCCATTCGCGAACTTCACTTCAGCCCCGACGGCCATTATGTCGTCGCGCAAGATGACACTGAGATCACAGTTCTTACCGCGCAGCCGCTCGCCATCCTGTTTCGCATTCCCGCTCATGAGGTCAGGGACGCGCAATTCACGCCGGATTCGCGACAGATTGTTTTCATCAGCTCCGTCTCGCACGTGGAGCGGTGGAGCATTGCCGATCGCACGCGCATCGCCTTGCAGGATGTCCCCGTGACGGCTTGCGGAACAGAGCGGCTATCGCCAGACGCGCGATACCTGGTATGCGTCGATCCCGAGGGAACGCTGCGGCTGCTGGATGTCGGCACGGGAAGGACGGTGCTGGAGCGTAGGAAATACGGTAAGGCATCCATCGACTATCGGACAACAGACGACACGGGGGGAGGCGGACGCGCGGTGGTGCTGATGGACCCCTCCAAGGCAAGAGTGGATTTCTCACCGGACGGTCGCTTCTTTCTGGCAGCGCCGGCTCTGCCGTTCGGGCTCATCAACGGCGGCGAAGACCTCGTCATCGCCTGGGACCTGCAAACGGCAAAAGCCATGCACCGCCGAGGAGACCTGATGCTTCTCCGCACTGGTTCATCCCTGGAGTACTTTGCTGATCGCGGCCTACAGTATTTCACGTTCGTCACCCCGGATAGGCTTATGATCGCCGACCTGTTTTGGGCCAAGGACGGGGTGGTGACCGCCCGGTACGTAGCCTTTCCCGCGGGCAAGGAAATCGCAAGGCCCAAGTTGCCTACGGGCCCTTTGTTTCGAGCGGCGGACCCCGCCTACATCATTGTGCGCCCCTTCGGACCGCTGGCGCGCTCGCAGGGCCACGTCGAGAGCGGACACATGGTCTACCGTCCTCCGGACCCGCAAGCTGTGCCCGTCGGCCAGAGAGCCGCAGCGGCAGAAATAAGCACGGGGCAGGTCATCATCAGCGAAACTCCCGCGCTGGACGTGTTCGGCCGGAACTACGTGGCCGAGCCCCACCCCGGCGAGGTCGGACTCTACGAGCGCGGCAAAGGCCTTCAGGCAACTATCGCGCTCTACCAAAAGTGAGGGCCATGGCGAAACCGCGCCACGCGCGGCGGCTCGTCACGGCCGCGCCGCAGCCGCGCACCGCCGCCCTTACCCCAACCTTGCAAGCCGCCGTCGTCGCCGCCCTGGTCCTGTCGGCAACCCTCCCGGTCACTACCAACGTGTTCGTCACTCTTGACGATGTCCTATACCTCGGGAATCCGTCCGTCGTCAGCGGTCTCACGCCCGCCAGTATTGCGTTCGCATTCGGCTCCGTCACTGCGCTCTACTGGCACCCGGTCGCGTGGCTGAGCCACGAGGCCGATGTCTCGCTGTTCGGCTTGCATCCCGCGGGGCACCATCTCACCAGCGCTCTCCTACATGCCGTCGCAGCGGGCCTGCTGTTTCTGCTACTGCGGAAACTCGGAGCGGGCACATGGAGCAGCGCTGGCGGGTCGCTGCTCTGGGCCATCCACCCGCTTCGCGTCGAATCATTCGCCTGCGGGGGGGCATTAGGGGGGCATTAGGGACGGGGGCATTAGGGACAGCCTGATCTGCGTGATTTTTCTGCAAACCCCGTAGGCCTGTTTCCAATCGCTTTCCAGACACACAAATTATGCCACGGAGACAGCGCTGCGTGATCGAAGACGTCCCCATCACATCACCCAGCGTGGCGGCGATCGCTGCCCGGTCTTCGAAACCGAGAGCGATCGCCTCACCTACCTGCGCCTGCTTCGCGACCACCAGTTCCAGGCGCAAGCTCGTTTGCGTGGACCCCGCAATCCGTCTGCGAAAAACCCTGCAGTTCCTGCCGATCATCTCGTCGGCCCTCATGCCCAAGAGTTTTTCGGCCGCCTGACTGACGCTGGTGGTCGCCTTGCATCGGCAAGCTGATCGAAGACCGCTTGGAGCACGGGAGCTCGCCTGCCAGGCGGGATCGAGCTTGGAAATCATTTGCGCCCGTATAGCCAGACCACCCAATTGGGGATGCCGAGGTGTGAAATGGGGGATCGGCTGCGCACTATGCCCCTGAGGCATACGCGACGGGGCCTGAGTTTTCTGGCAGACTATTATGGCCCCGAGATTGCATCTTCGAACGAGGGCAGAGAGGAAATTTAGAGCAGATGAAGTTCGCGATCCCCGCATTTGTTTTGTTATTGGGCGCCTTCGTGGGTTCCACAATCTCGTATGGCAAGCCCGAATACACG
The DNA here is from genome assembly GCA_035297145.1 of Bryobacteraceae bacterium. GTDB lineage: Bacteria > Acidobacteriota > Terriglobia > Bryobacterales > Bryobacteraceae > QHXW01. The sequence goes on along the minus strand of DATGZN010000077.1, from coordinate 257,518 downwards.
AAGAAGGAAAAGAAGGCTTGCATGTACTGCCACGTCAAGGCGAACTCGAAAGAGTTGAATGACGCCGGCAAATACTACAAGGAACACGATCACTCGCTCGAAGGCTACCAGCCAAAGCAGTAGGGCTGACGCCTTGGGGAGGTAGCATGTACACCGTTCAACTGGCTGTTGGAAACGCACCCTACGGGGCTCAGCTTTCGGATTTGTTGACGCATACCGAAAGCTGCTCTGTGGCGGCGGTTGACAAACCCGACCCAAGGCAGCCAGGCGTGATGGTCGTCAACGAGAAGACTCTGGACAGCCTGCCCAGTCCGATTGATCGGCCGGATCGCGTCGTCCTGATCACCCCCAACGAAGCCAGGCGCCTGGAACGCGCCTGGCAAGCTGGCATCCGCTGCGTGGTGTTCGACAGCGACCCGCCGCGCACCATGGCTCTAGCGGTCATGGCGGCCGCATTAAGGGTGAGAACACCCAACGGGTCGGACCAGCCTGCGAGTATCACCCCAACTTCCCGCCGGGTAGAGCTGAAGCGTTCGAAAATCGGTTGATTCCCTTAACCTTACTGATGGAAAACCGCGTGCACGGGGCACCATCGGGCAGAAGGAGGGGACAATGGAACGCTCGTTGGAGGAACTGGAAACCATCATCCGGGACCAGGTATGTCACGTCTGTTCCGACCGGAAGAATGACGGCACGTGCGGCCTTGAGGAACCGGGCCGATGCGCGCTTTTCCGTATGTTTCCACAAGTGGCGCGCGCCGTTCAAAGCACACACAGCGATGATATTCGGGATTATGTCCAGGCGATCCGCGATCAGGTCTGCACGGTGTGCCAGGAACAGGCAGCGGATGGCTCCTGCGAGACCAGGGAAAACGTAGCATGCGCGCTCGATGCCTATCTATTGTTGATCGTAGATGCCATCGAAGAGGCTACGGGACGGAAATTCGAACGGCCCGCCGGCTTTGGGAAAGCCCAGGCGGTGATTCCACTCACTATAAATTAGGGGGAAAACAATGAACATCAACTTGATGCCGTTTGGAGCTAGCTGGATTGCGCTGGCGTGCGCGGTCCTGATTCTGGCGGTATATCGCCGTCGATTGACGAGCCATGAAGATGACACGCTCCACGTTTCGGATGCGCAAGCGTCGCAGATTACTCAACAAGCAATGACGGCGCACCGGATAGAGGCGATCGACCGGTGGGGTAAACTACTGACTGTGATCGGCGCAATCTATGGCTTGTTGCTGGGCGCAGCCTATTTCTATCAGTACTGGGTGCAAAGTTCGCAACAAATGTGGAAGTGACGGACATGGTGAGGCGAGCCGGCGCCGGGCTGGGCGTGCGGCTTGCTGTTTGGGTGGCCGTCACTTTTGGGGCAGCGGGGCTATCCTGCCTGGCGCAGGATCCAAGTGCCGCCTGTGCCGCCTGCCACGATGTCAGGCAGAAGATGGGCAAGGGCGCGCACGCCTCGCTGCCCTGCACGACCTGCCACGTAAAGCACGAAGATTATCCCCATCCGGAAGGCATTCCTAAGCCGGCGTGTGCCAGCTGTCATGAGCAGATCGGCGCCGAGCACGCCCGCAGCATCCACGGACAGGAACTAAAGAAAGGTAACCAAGCGGCGCCGGAGTGCACCACCTGCCATGGCGTGGCGCATGAGGTGAAGATCGCACGATCGGAGGCGTTTCGCGCGGCAGAGCCGGAGACCTGCGGGATGTGCCACACCGACGTCGCTGACGAATACAAGCGCAGCGTGCACTTCAAGGCCGTCGCGAAAGGAATCACGCAGGCGCCGGTGTGTACCGATTGCCATGGTGAGCATTCCATCCTGGCGCCGAGCAACGCGGCGTCTCCTGTAAATGCGCGCAACATCCGCGACACTTGCGGAAGCTGCCACGGCGATGTGCGGCTGGCGCGCGAATTCGGATTTCCGGCGGATCGCCTAGTGAGCTTCGACGCTTCGTATCACGGCATGGCGGCGCAAGCGGGCTCGCAGACGGTGGCCAATTGCGCGAGCTGCCACGGGGTCCACAAAATTCTGCCTTCTTCGGACCCGAGCTCGATGGTCAACCCGAGGAACCTGGCCGCGACGTGTGGCCGTTGCCATCCGGGGGCGGGGAAGCGGTTCGCGATCGGCCCGGTTCACCTGACGGATGCGCGCACGCAGCCGACGATGGTGGGGTGGGTGCGCGGGTTCTACCTTTGGGTAATTCCGGTCACAATCGGGCTGATGTTGCTGCATAACGCGGGCGACTGGGCGCGCAAGCTGTACACGCTGAGGCTGAGCCGCGCGGCGAATCGCAACGTCCGGGCGAATGGCCAGCCGCAGTTCCGTATGTTCGCGTTCGAGCGGCTGCAACATGTGTTGTTGGCGCTTTCGTTCCTGACGCTGGTGTGGTCGGGGTTCGCGTTGAAGTATCCGGGACAGTGGTGGGCGCGGCCGATGCTGTTCTGGGAAGGCGCGAGGCCGGTGCGGAGCCTGGTGCATCGCACGGCGGCGGTGGTTTTCATGGCGGTGACGGTGATGCACATCGTTTCGCTGCTGACGAGCGCCAAACTGCGGCGCCACTGGCGGGGGCTGTGGCCTGTGCGGCGCGACATCACCGAGAGCGTGTTCACGTTCGGCTACAACCTGGGACTCATCCATGACAAGCCAGAGACTTCGGAACACTCCTATGTTGAGAAAGCGGAATACTGGGCGGTGGTGTGGGGCGCGGCGGTGATGATCCTGAGCGGCGTGATCCTGTGGGCCACCAACTACACGCTGGCGTGGATGCCGAAGATCGTGCTCGACGTGGCGACGTCGGTGCACTTCTACGAAGCCGTGCTGGCGACCCTTGCTATTCTGGTGTGGCACTTCTATTCTGTGATTTTCGACCCGGATGTTTACCCTTTGGACAGCGCGGCGGTTACTGGATTCAGCACGCGTCCCCGGCACTCGGAGCCGGAGCCATCCGAAACCCCTGAAGAAACCATCTCGAACATATGACAACGCGTTCCGGTTCGCCCTTGCGCGGCTGGCTGTCGCCGGTAGTGTATCTATCGAATAACTGGATCAGCCTGCTTGGCGTGGTAGTGGTCACCTCCGCCACCGTTTTCTGGCTAGTGCTGTTGCCTTCGACGTTGCGGGGGCAAGCGCCGAATCCCTATTTCGGCATTCTGATGTACCTGACGTTGCCCGCGGTTTTCATGGGCGGGCTGGTCCTTATTCCAGTGGGGATGCTTTGGGAACGGAGGCGCGAGCGGAGTGCGGGACGAATGCCGGCGAATTTTCCGCCGCTCGACTTTGAGAATCGCGAGTTGCGGCGGCTGCTGGCCTTCATCGGCGTGACGACGTTCGCCAACGTGGTGATTGCGGGGCAGCTCTCATACAGTGCCGTGAACTACATGGACAGCGTGAGCTTCTGCGGGCAGACATGCCACACGGTGATGCAGCCGGAGTTCACGGCTTACCAGAACTCGCCACACTCGCGAGTGGAGTGCGTGCAGTGTCACATCGGGCCGGGTGCGGGTTGGTTCGTGCGCAGCAAGGTATCTGGCGTGCGGCAGGTGTTCGCCGTCGCTTTTCACACTTATTCGCGGCCGATTCCGACGCCGGTGCACGATCTGCGTCCGGCACGGGAGACGTGCGAAGCCTGCCACTGGCCGCAGCAGTATGGGGGCGACCGGTTGAAAGTGATTTCGAAGTTCGCGGACGACGAGCATAACACCGAAACGAAAACCGTGCTCATGATGCACATCGGCGGCGGGAACGGCAGAGTGGGGATTCACGGGGTGCACATGGGACCGGGGGTGCGGATCCGCTATGCGCCGAGCGATGAGAAGCGGCAGACGATTCCTTGGGTGGAGTATCAGGATGCCGCGGGGAAAGCGACGGCGTATGTGGCGAGCGATGCCAAGGGCGCGATGCCGGGCAACCTGCCGGTGCGCGAAATGGATTGCGTGGACTGCCACAACCGGCCGACGCACGCGTATCAGATGCCGGAGCCGGCGGTGGATTTGAAGCTGGCGGACGCGTCAATTTCGGCCGCGTTGCCATTTGCGAAGAAGACGGCGGTGGAGCTGCTGAAGGCGGCGTACGGGTCGCGCGCGGAAGCGGAGGCCAAGATACCGGCGGCGTTCGCGGCGTTCTACCGGGAGAAATATCCGGATATTTATGCGGCGAAGCGCGGTGAGATTGAACGGTCAGGGCAGGGAGTGCTGGCGATTTATCAGCGGAATATATTTCCGGGCATGAATGTGACTTGGGGGACTTATCCGAATAATATCGGGCACACGGATTTTCCGGGATGTTTCCGGTGTCATGATGACAATCACGTGGCGGCAGGAGGGGCGAAGGTGACGCAGGACTGCGGGGCATGTCACAACATGCTGGCGATGGAAGAGGCGCAGCCGAAGGTGTTGGTGGAGTTGGGGCTGGAGAAGTGAAGCCAGTGGTACGCTTACCGCACGCGAGCGAGCCGACGAGAAACCGGGCGCTGACGGCCAAGGCGGAGATTGTTCTGCATCCATTGCCGGAAGCGGTCTACGGCTTCACGCACTGGAGGTTGGGCTTGCTTGTACTCTTCATCACTCAGAAAAGCTTTAGCCACATCACGCGCTTCCGCTGATTCGAGCTCCGCAAGAATTTCCTCCGGTGTGAGCACACTAGTGAATTGCACGCGCGAGTAGTAAATTCGCGACATTGGCGCACGCCAGCAGAAGCACCAGGGCCGCGGCCCCGGCGAGCAACGTCAACGTCCCCTGCAAGTCTCCCAGAAACTCCCTGAACATCGGAGTGAGAATCGCCCGTTCGTTCGCATCTGACTTGGGATCGGCTGCGCCGAGACGTCGCATGATCGCAGCCATATCGGTCTCGGCCTGGTGAATGGTCATGCCGGGCCGGAGGCGCGCGAAAACCGAGATGCCTGGGTGATTGCCGCGATCCTGATAATCCGGACTTGCACTGCGCAAACCGATGGGATTATAGATATCCACTTTACCGGTCGGAAACCGGAATCCCGGGGAGAGTACGCCCACGACCGTCACCGGAAACTTGTCCTGCAGGATGCTCTGGCCGACGATTCCGGCGTCAGACCTTAGCCGGCTTTGCCAGAACTCTAGCTGACGATGGCCGTTTGCGCCGAGGACGGCTGGTCGTCCTCCGCAACAAACAAGCGGCCGAGCATCGGTTGAGCGCCGAGCAAGGGGAAGATTTCCGGCGAGACCAGCGCGCCGGGGACGATGTCCGGCTCGTCACCTCCGGTGACCGTGATCCCATTCGGCGCGAAGGCGGCAATCTGATCGAACGCATGATTCTGCGCGCGCCAATCGACGAAATCGGGCCACGATACGTTGAGGAAAGTTTTCGGCAGAGCTTCGTGCAGCACCACAAGGCGGTCGAGGTTTGGATACGGAAGACTGTTAAACAGCACAGCGCGCACGACACTGAAAATGGCCGTGTTGGCGCCGATGCCCAGCGCTAATGTCGCGACAGCGGCGGCCGTGAAGCCGGCGTTCTTGCGGAGCATGCGCGCGCCGAAGCGCACGTCGCGCGCCGTCGTTTCCAGCGTAACGAACGTCCACAGGTCACGCGACCGCTCTTTGAGGGCCGTCGGGTTGCCGAAGGCCGCCGCTTGTGTGCCGGACGCCTGGGTCTTCCGCTCCCTCTGGTCGAGGTGAAACTGGAGTTCGTCCTGGAGGTCACGGTCGAGTTTGCGACGGAAGAGTAGGGCGCGAATCTTCAGCCGGAAAGCGGTGAGCCATTCAGTCAGGATTCCCATAAAAGCTTTAGGGAAGTATGCCACAAAACAGCGCCGCTGGAAATAGCCGCGCGTGCCGGGGCACTTTTGCCTTTTGCCTTTTGTCTTTGGCTGCGACCGCCGCCCGCCGTTAGTTGTGTTAAGATCCGGTTTTCAACATCCTCAATAATCGGGAGTCATCCCTTGAAAACCTACGAAGGCAAGGACATCCGGAACGTTGGTGTGGTGGGCCACGGCGATTCCGGCAAGACCTCGCTCACCTCCGCCCTGCTGTTCACGGCGGGCGCCACTAGCCGCCTCACCAAGGTCGATGAAGGCAATACCGTAACCGACTTCGACGAGGAGGAGATCCAGCGCAAAATCAGCATTTCCACCTCCTTGGCGTATGCCGAGTGGAAGAAAAACAAGATCAATTTCCTCGATACACCCGGCTACAACATCTTTCTGAACGACACGCGTGCTTCGCTCGCCGCCGCGGATTCGGTGCTGGTTGTGGTCGACGCGGTTGCCGGAGTCGAAGTACAGACCGAAAAGGTCTGGGAGTTCTCCAACGAATTCAACCTTCCCCGGGCTCTGGTCATCAACAAACTCGAACGCGAACGCGCCAGCTTCCAGCGGACACTCGAGAGCATCCAGTCCTTCTTCGGCCGAACCGCGATTCCCGTGCAGCTTCCCTGGGGCGCCGAGCGGGAGTTCAAAGGTGTCGTGGACCTGGTGCGCATGAAGGCGTATAGCTACAAGCTGGATGCCGACGGCAAGGGCCAGGAGACCGACATACCCGCCGACATGGCGGATGCCGCCCAGAAAGCCCACGAAGTCCTGGTGGAAATGGTGGCTGAAGGCAATGATGCACTCTTGGAGGAGTTTTTCGATAAAGGTACCCTCCCTGTCGAGCACATCCTCGATGGCCTCAATACCGCTCTCCGCGAGCGGCGCCTGTTCCCGGTGCTCTGTGCCTCCGCCCTGCATAACATTGGCTCGGATCAGATTTTGAACTTCATCGTCGATAATCTGCCTGCGCCCACGGATCGCGGGACTGTCGAGGCCAGGCAGAACGGCAACGAAGTCGAGCGCAAGATCGGAGACGCCGAACCGGTGTCCGCTTTTGTATTCAAAACCACCGCTGATCCGTTCGCCGGACGCATCACTTTCTTTAAGGTCTACTCAGGCGTTCTAAAGAACGACGCCAATCTGCACAATGTGCAGCGGGGCAGCGCCGAGCGCCTGTCGCACATCTCGTGCGCATTAGGCAAAACACTGACGCCTGTAACCGACCTGCACGCCGGGGATATCGGGGCCGTGGCCAAACTGAAAGACACGCTGACCGGCGACACGCTTGCCGACAAAGGCTCCCCAGTCGAATATCCAGCCGTAAAGCTTCCCGAACCCTCCATCGCATTCGCCATCGAAGCTAAGTCGCGCCAGGACGAGGACCGGATGGGAAACGCCATCCACCGTATTCTCGAAGAGGACCAGTCGCTGCGCTTCTTTCGCGATCCGCAAACCAAGGAATTTCTGCTCGGCGGTAGCGGGCAGCAGCATGTCGAGATCGTCGTCAGCCGGCTGAAAAGGCGCTACGGCGTAGACGTTGCGCTCAAAGCGCCGAAAATCCCTTATCGCGAAACTATCCGCGGCAAAGCCGACGTCCAGGGCCGGCACAAGAAGCAGACCGGCGGACATGGTCAGTTCGGCGACTGCTGGATTCGCATGGAGCCCTTGCCGCGCGGCGCCCAGTTCGAGTTCGTGAACGAGATTTTCGGTGGCTCGATTCCCAAAAACTATATTCCCGCTGTGGAAAAAGGAATAATCGAAACGGCCCAGAACGGCTTCCTGGCGGGCTACCCCATGGTCGATTTCCGGGTGGTACTCTACGACGGCTCGTACCACGACGTGGATTCTTCGGAGTTGTCGTTTAAACTTGCCGCGCGTAAGGCCTTCAAGAATGCCATGGCGGAGGCCAAACCCGCCTTGCTGGAACCCATTATGAATGTTGAAATCCAGGCGCCGGTTGAGTACGCCGGCGATTTGATGGGCGATCTGAACAGCCGCAGAGGGCGCGTCGCAGGTATGGATACGAAGGGCAGCACGCAAATTATCCGCGCCAAGGTCCCGATGGCCGAGATGTTGAATTACCAGAACGACTTGACCTCAATGACTCAGGGGCGAGCTTCCTTCACCATGGAGTACGATCACTACGACTTCGTGCCCTCGCTGCAGGCCGAGAAGATCATCGCCGCGGCTAAGGCCGCCAAGACCGGTGAAGAGGAAGAAGAGGAGTAGTACTGTACAGATTATAAAGGACTTAATTGGTAATAGGACCCTTAGCATCCTCACCCGGTCGAAAGCGACCTGGTTATGGGGTATAATTTGTTACATTATGGTTGTGTCCAACCGGCGGAAACCCGGTTGACACGCTAGGCCGTTCGTTATAGAGTGCAAGGTTTGCGCGCGGAAGCCTAAGCGCCTTGACCGAAGTAGCCGAAGTAGTTCTTAGTAGTTGCGGTTGATTTTTTGATCGAGGTTCACTTTTGGCCTATCGCTCCGTAGCTCTACTGTTGCTGGTGCTTGCCCTTTGCAGTTGCGGCATTAGCCCTCAGCAGCAGCGGTTCCAGAATGCGTTTCTTCCCCCGGCCCCGCACGCAGGTGCGCCTGCGCTGGACGCCGCGCTGGCCGAACCCCCCACTGCTCCTCCTAGTCTCTTCTTAAGTGATGTTCCCAACTTGATTTCAGGTGCGATAAAATTGCCGCCCTCGAATTCAGATTTGTTCGTCGAAAAGGCGCAGGAGCACTTCCAGCAGGGAAAGAAATACTACCAGGAGAAAGAGCTGGCGCGCGCCCGTAGCGAGTTCGATCAGGCCGTTGACCTGATGTTGGAGGCTTCCGACTCGCCGTCGGACCGTGGGCTTTACGAATCGAAGCTGGAGCAAATGGTGGACGAGATCCATCGGTATGACCTGTCGGGCCTGGGGAGCGCCGCTAGCGTAGAAGAGCCGGAGTACGACAAAGCACCCCTTGAAGACATTCTGCAGATGACCTTCCCGGTCGATCCGAAGCTCAAGACCAAAGTGCGGGACGAGGTTCAGGCCACGGTTTCGCAGCTTCCCCTGACGGTGAACGATACGGTTCTAGGGTACGTACACTACTTCTCGGGCCGAGGCAAGAACACTTTGATTTCCGGGTTGCGCCGGGCAGGCCGTTACCGTCCTCTGGTGCAGCGGATTCTGGACGAAGAGGGCGTCCCGCAGGAGCTGATTCACTTAGCGCAAGCCGAGTCGGGCTTCCTGCCGAGAGCTATTTCGAGGAAAGCGGCCGCCGGAATGTGGCAATTCGTGGCTTGGCGCGGGCACGAATACGGCCTCAATCAGAGTCGATACACGGATGATCGGCTGGATCCCGAAATGGCCACGCGCGCGGCTGCAAGGCATCTGCGTGACCTATACCAGAAGTTCGGGGACTGGTACCTAGCCATGGCGGCGTACGACTGCGGACCAGGCGTGATCGAGCGGGCCGTTGAACGCACCGGGTATGCAGACTTCTTCGAGTTGCGCGCTCACGGCGTGCTGCCCCGCGAGACCACCAACTATGTGCCGATCATTCTGGCCATGACCATCATGAGCAAGAACGCGGCTGCATATGGGCTGGAAGGTCTGGTGCCGGATGTACCGCTCGAGTACGACAGCATTGAAATGAGTTCGCCCACTCATTTGGGGCTGATTTCGGATCTGACGAACGCGGCGGAGGCGGAATTGCAACAGCTCAACCCGGCGCTCCTAAAGGGTTTGGCACCAGCAGGTTACGCGTTGCATGTCCCGAAGGGAACGGGGAGTTACTTGAGGGCTACGCTGCAGATGGTCCCTCCCGAGCGCCGCGCTTCCTGGCGCATGCACACGGTCGAGACAGGGGAGACGCTGGCCAGCATTGGCAAGCGCTACCGCACGGCTCCAAGTACCATTGCGGCCGCCAACAATATGCATTCGCAAACGCCGGCTGTGGGCGACCACCTGCTGATTCCAGCGGCGTACCACGAAGCGGTTCCGGTACGGACGGTAGCTGCGAAGCGGACGCACACCACCAACGTCAAGGCCCGCAAAACCGCCCCTGTGCACCGCGCTTCCCATGCGAAAGGCAAAGTCCAGCGCGCCGCCCAGTTCCCACAAACCTCCGGCAAATTGGCCCGCGCGCAACACTAGATCTGCGGGAATCGCTGCCCGGCATTCCGTTCTGAACCCCCGGATTACTGGCATTTTTCTTGCTTTTGACTGTTGCCTCCGAACCAAAACGAGGTATTCTATGTCTGTTGATCGTGACCGGATCAGGAGGCAGTCGGAATGTTTCATGGTTATTACTTCACTCCGAGGGACGAGGACGAGATGGACGACTTTCGTGACTACGATGACGACGAGAACGCAGAAGTAGGGGCCAAGCTGGACGACTACAGCGAAATCGAAGACGAAGAGGAAGACGAAGAGCACCACGAAGACATCGCGCCTCCGGTGGGTGTTCCAGTAGGCGAACAGCCCGTGCCTGCGGCGGCTCCCGGGGCGCCAGCGGCGAAGAAGGCCGCTCCGAAGCCCAAGGCTAAAGCGGCTCCCAAGAAGAAAGCCGTAGCGAAAAAGGCTCCCGCGAAGAAAGCTCCCGCGAAGAAGGCGGCGAAGAAGGCGGCTCCAAAGAAGGCAGCTCCAAAGAAGGCAGCTCCAAAGAAAGCCGCTGCGAAAAAGCCCGCGAAGAAAGCCGCCAAAAAGGCTGCGCCAAAAAAGAAGGCAGCCGCGAAGAAGCGCAAGAAGTAGCGAATCCTACGGATCTTTTAGGCGGGCGGAAAGCCGCACTAAGCCGCGGAGCTGCCCGGCGCTCTCACTTTTGCGGCTCTTTGGCCACGACGACGCGACAGCGCTCGAACAACTGAAGCAGGGCATCGGCGTACTCTTCGGGGGACCGTGTGGTCTTTCCGGAGAAGCCCGCGCCGCTGCCCGTTCCCTTTCCATAGCCGGTGGTCACGGCAACAAACTTCATCAATTCGAGGGCAACCTCGTCTCGGCTGCGCGCCGGTCCACGGCCTTCCGCGCCCTCCGCCCTGCTTCCATCCACCGCTGGGTCTGCTGGTTCGTTTGCCATTTGGGAGCTCTCCTCCAAGGTGTGCTACAACTCTCTAGAGTACTGCATTTCCAATGCCTATCACGGCGCGCCGGCACATTCGCAAAATGCGCGGCGGCGCCCAATCCCACTTGCTCGAGGCCAGCGACGGCCGATATTACATCGTCAAGTTTCAAAATAATCCCCAGCATCGCAGGATCCTGGTGAACGAGCTGGTGAGCGCGGTCTTTCTGAAGTATCTGCAGATTTCCAGCGCGGATGCGGCAGTGATCCAAGTCACAGAGGAATTTCTGCAAAACAATCCGGGCGTATCGATCGAGCTCGGAGCAAGCAAGATTCCCGTGTCCACGGGGTGGCAGTTCGGATCGTTGTATCCCGGCGATCCGGCGCGACTGGCAGTGTATGATTTCGTTCCCGACACGCTGCTCCACAAAGTAAGGAACCGCGAGGACTTTCTCGGAGCGCTAGTGTTCGACAAGTGGGTATCCAACGCCGATGGCCGGCAGGCGGTGTTCTTTCGCGCGCGGGTGCGGGAGTGGGTGCCGCAGGCTGCCGAGGCCCATCCGCTGACCATGGGTTTCATCGCGATGATGATCGACCATGGGTTCGCCTTCAACGGACCGGAATGGAATTTCATCGATTCTCCCATCCAGGGCCTTTACTCGCGCAAACAAGTCTACGACGGCGTGGCTTCGCTGGATCAATTCGAGCCGTGGCTCGAGCGCGTGATCCACTTTCCCGAGGATGTAGTGGACCAGGCGTGTAAACAGATTCCTCCGGAATGGCTGGCGGGCGAAGAGGACCAGTTTGAGCGCATGGTGGAACAACTGATGCGCCGTCGCAAACGCGTGCCCGACCTGATCCGCGACGCGCGGCGGGCGAAGGTGAGCCCATTTGGGAACTGGAAGAGGTGAGCGGTACACTGATGTCCGTAACCTTTCGGACTTCGGTAGCGAATTAACAGTTGTGAAACGGCTGGAATCCAAACATCCCAGGGCCATCCGCTGGTTCCATTGGGTCAACTTCCCGCTCCTGGCGATCATGATCTGGAGCGGGATGTGGATCTACTGGGCCAATGACGTTTACCGTATCGGTATCGGCAGCCTTACGTTGTTCCATTTCTTTCCCGACTGGTTTTACAACGCGTTTCACCTGGGACATCGGCTGGCGGAAGGGATGGCGTGGCATTTCGCGTTTGCCTGGCTGTTCGCCATCAACGGCGTAGCTTACGTGGTCTACACGATAGTTTCCGGCGAGTGGCGGTATCTGGTGCCGAATCGGCATTCGCTGCGGGAAGCCATCCAGGTGACGCTCTACGATCTCCACCTGAGCAAGACCCACCCTCCGCGCCGGAAATTCAACGGAGCGCAACAGTTCGCTTATACGGGGATCATTCTGATGGGCGTTGGATCTCTCGTTACCGGGCTAGCCATCTGGAAATCGGTGCAGTTCGGCTGGCTTACCTGGCTGCTGGGAGGATACACGGCCGCGCGCATCGAGCATTTCCTGCTGGTGTTAGGCTACGTCGGGTTCTTCGTGATCCACATCGCGCAGGTCATTCGCGCGGGTTGGAATAACTTTCGGTCGATGGTCACGGGATGCGAGATTGTTTCCGACGAGGCGGGGCAATGAGCGAGCAAGAGCCAGTTACGCCGCCTGAGCCGGAGGAGACGGTTTCGCCCGCGGAGTCGAGTCCGCGGGTGTCGAACGATGACGACGCCATCGAGCGCGAAATAGCGCACAAGACACGGCGCAGTTTTCTCGTGGGCGGAATCGCTACGCTTGCGGGCGCGGGTGCGTGGGCGTGGTTGGATTCGCGGCGGCCGGACGGAGGTGTGCAGTGGCCGCTTCGCATCGGGCTGCGGGCGAACGAACAGATCTGGCGGGACTACTTCAGCCAGAGCCGGCTTGCCCGAACGTTTGGTCCGGGTGAAGTGGAAAGCCCGCGGCAGAACGGCAACGTCGGTCTGGATGACGATCCGGACCCGCAGTGGAAGCTGACGGTGGATGGGATTCCGGACGCCGAGGAACCGCTTTCCCTCTCGATGGCGGACATTCAGACCTTGCCGAAGATCGAGATGATCACGGAGCTTAAGTGCATCGAGGGATGGAGCCGCATTTTGAAGTGGGGCGGCGTGCGTTTTCAGGATTTCGTGGCCAAGTATGCTCCGGGCCAGATTGATCCGAACAGTTACGTGGGCCTCGAAACGCCGGATCGGGATTACTACGTGGGCCTGGACATGGCGGCGGCGATGCATCCGCAAACGCTGCTGTGCTACGAGATGAACGGCGAGCCGCTCCCCGCCGAGCATGGCGCGCCGCTGCGCCTGGTGATTCCGCTCAGGTACGGCATCAAGAACCTCAAGCGCATCGGGAGGATCGCGTTCAGTAAAGCTCGTCCGCCGGATTATTGGGCGGAGCGAGGGTACGATTACTACGCGGGGTTTTGAAGGGAGGATGAGACCCTCTCGCTAAGCCCACTCGTTAGAATCGCCTGCCGGCGCGTCGGAGTTAGAATGGACTCATGCCGTGGCCGGAACGCATTGTCGTTGATGCTGAGATCTTAGCTGGCAAGCCTGTGATCCGCGGCACTCGCATAGCCGTGGAGTTCCTTCTTGAGTTGCTGGCCGCCGGCCAATCCGAGAGCGAAATCTTATCGAACTATCCGGGGCTCACCAAGGAGGACATCCTTGCGTGTCTCGCGTACGCAAGCTACCTGGCGCACGAGTACAAGGCCTACCCGATCCCTGCGTGAATGCGATTTCTGGCGGATGAAAACTTCCCTCGGCCTGTAGTCGAGACTCTGCGCAACGTGGGACACGACGTTCTGTGGGCTCGGACTGATTGTCCGGGTCTGAAGGACCGCGCACTACTTGAGCGCGCCGAAGCGGATGGACGGCTGGTCTTGACGCTCGACAAAGACTTCTGGCAGATCGCGCTTCAACGACCGATCCCGCTCAAACGTTGTGGAGTGATTCTGTTTCGGGTGTTCCCGGCGATTCCCGAGAACCTGGAGCCTCTCATTGATTCAACGATGCGCACGGAGCACTCGTGGTTCGGGCACGTCAGCATTGTCACCAAGGACGGCATTGAGATGATCCCGACTGGAAGACCGCGGGCTTGAGGCGCACGTTGTGTCCGGCGTTGTTTCCAACTGCTAGACTGCCAACCGGAAAACGCGAAGTCCCGGACGGTGCCAACTCCTACGGGCGGCGTCTGTAGGGCCGGCGCTGCGGCGCCATCCGGCGGTCTCTCGGTGCCGCGCAGGAGCTGTCCGACTTCATGATCACGGAATGAGCGGAAACGCGCGGCCTGGTGCCCGGGTTCCCTTGGGCATGCGCTGCTTTGTGTTGGGCGAAGTTGGCGACGTGCGCGTAAAACAGCAGGTTAGCGTCGACGAGGTCACCGAAAATTCTCGCCTTCCGCGATGGTCAAGGTTTCGGCGACATCATCGAGGTTACCGGGCAAGCAGGCACCGAGGGAGACGACAGTTGTCCGGCGACGGCGTTGCGACCGTGACGGCGCCTGCATTGTTTGAGGCCTTGCCGGAGAGCCTCATTGACGATCGTCTTCAGGCTGGCCTTCCGGCGCTCGCGGAGGCGACGAATTAGCGCCGCGACGTCGTCCTCAATCGTCAGCGTGGTGCGCATACATCAAAGCATAAAAGGATTGATGCCTTGATGCCAAACTGCGATGGGTTGGATGTTCTTAATGTACATATATGGTATTGACGTTATGTACGTATGCCTGCTATATTGCTTGCATGCGGATCACCATCACGAAGTTGCGGCAGGAGCTGTTCCAACTGGCGGACCAGGCGTTGGAGGGCAAAACGGTCGAGTTCGTTCACAAGGGGGTGGTGCTCCAGATCACGCCGGAAGTAAAGCCCTCGAAGTTCGCGCGGCTCACGGCTCAGAAGGTGGTGGCGCCAAAGGCGAATCTGAAGCAGGCGGGGCGGCAGCTGCTCAAGGAGATGACAGCTGGCTGGGAAAAGGACTGGTCGGAGCTGTGATCCTTTACCTGGATACGCAGGTCATGGTTTGGCTCTGCCAGCGGCAACTGGATCGTCTGACCGCAGGGGCGAGGGCGGCCATTGAGGAGTCGGATGTTCTGATTTCTCCGATCGTGCTGCTGGAATTGGAGTATCTATTTGAGATCAAGAGAATCATTCGGCCACCCCAGACGCTTCTGAACCAGCTCGAAAGCCAGATCGGATTAAGACTGTGTGACCATCCATTTCCGTCGGTTATTCAGACGGCCCTTTTCGAGACCTGGACTCGGGACCCTTTCGACCGTGTGATTGTGGCGCATGCCAAGTCGAATGGATACGCTGCGCTTGTTACTTCCGACAAAGATATCCGGAAGCACTACAACAGGAGTGTGTGGTAGCTGCAAGGATCAGGGCAGCATCTCCTCGGTCGCGAGGATGGTGGTCTTTTTCGAGAGCTCCATATACGGAGTGTAGTGTGGGGGCAGAGGTTTCAACGCCGAGAGTGGAGACGCCCAAGGGGCTGACGGGTTGATATAATGACATAGACAGATGGGATATCCCATTAGGAAATGGCATTATGACGACCAAACTCACACTCGATAAAGCAGGCCGCGTGGTTCTGCCGAAGCCTCTTCGCGACGAACTGGAACTGGCCGCCGGCGATACGCTTGAGCTCGAGAGCCGGGGCGAGCAGATCACACTTCGACCGGTGCGTGGCAGCGCGCCCCTACGAAAAGAACGTGGCGTTTGGGTCTACCGAACGGGCCGTCCTCTGACAGCGGCCACCACGGATGAAACGCTGCGCCAGATTCGCGAGGAGCGTGACCACGCGCACACCAAGTCCAGGTGAAGGCGTTTTTCGACAGCTCGGTTCTGGTGCCGGTGTTTTATGGTGACCACCAGCACCATGCGGCCAGCATGGAATGCTTTCTGCGCTTCAGCAAGAAGCAGGCCTGCTGCGCCGCACATAGCCTCGCCGAAGTGTATTCCTCACTGACCCGAATGCCGGGGAAGGATCGCATTAGTGGCGAGCAGGCCATGCTGTTCTTAGGTGAGATACGCGAGCGGATGACGATTGTTTCGCTCGACGATGAGGAGTACTTTCGGGCAATCGAAGGAGCGTCCGCGGCCGGGGTGGTGGGCGGCACCATTTATGATGCGCTGCTGGCTCACTGCGCGTTGAAGGCGAAGGCGGAGATCATCTACACCTGGAATCTGAAGCACTACGGACAGTTTGGATCAGAGGCGGTGAAGCGGGTGCGGACGCCTTGAGATCGCGCGTGGCGCAAGGGCACATCAGATCCATCGGCAAGCGACTACGGGTCCAGGTCAATCGTTTCCGGCGTGGCTGGCCATACGCCCGTGGAGGGCCCATTCGAGGTACGACTCAGGCCGTGGTAGCCTTCCCTAGCTCCGATGCGGGCGCACCCCTGAGTTCAACGATGCGAAGCGAGATGTCGTGGCGACGCCGTAGCCACTCCGCGATAGCTCGCGGGCCGGGAGCCGACAGTCGTTTCTTGCAGCCGGGGTCACCGACCAGAACGAGTGTGTTAATCGCGCACCCTTCGTCCTTCGCGAGTAGAACCTTGAAAGCATCCTTTTCAAGGCAGGGGTATGGGTTCGAGAGGCTGAATTCTACCTCTATAACTGTGGCTTCTTCTTCAACGTAAAAATCTACTGAGTGATTTGCATTTGAGCCCAGGGCCCGCTGATGAACCTTGTGCCCCATTTCTGTGGCGGTCAAATCGTTCATGGCGGCAACTGCTTGGTTCGTTACGCGATTGCCTTCTCCAGGGCCTCGCGATTTGAACACTTGGAACTCGTCAGCAGCTTGCTGAATTATCTCCAGGATTCGATCGGTCTTCGTCATGCTCGAAATCCTAGCACTCGGCGATGTCTGAGACAATCCGGTGACGAGACAACCCGTAGACGAATCGTCCCTCCGGAGCGGGAAGCTATTCCCGCGAGGATCACGAAAATAGCCCCCGCAGGCCGCCTTCCGTCTGCCGATCCGCGTCCAGTGCACTTGGCCGCGAAACGTGTCCTGCAGAGCTGGCCGACGCGGTGAGGCCTATTCAGGCGCAAGCACAGCAGACAATGCTACGGTACAACTATGCCGCAGGTTACTCCCACGGTCGTCATCGTGGGGCGTCCCAATGTTGGAAAATCGACGCTGTTCAACCGGATCACGGGGGAGCGGCGCGCCATTGTCGGCGATGAGCCGGGAATTACGCGGGACCGCATGCACGGGCAGGCACGGTATGACGGGCGGCAGTTCGAAATCATCGACACGGGCGGCATCGTGGTCCACGATGACGAATACATTCCCAGCCAGATTCTGAAACAGGCGCAGGTGGCGCTCGATACGGCGGCGCACATCATTTTCCTGGTAGATGGGCGCGCTGAGATTACGGGCGCGGACCGCGACCTGGCGCAGATGCTGGTGCGGCTGGGCAAACCGGTGACGCTGGCGGTGAACAAGGCCGACACGGTGGCGCGGGAGGATCTGGCAAACGAATTTTACGGGTTGGGGATTCGCGATGTGTTTCCGGTCTCGGCGGAGCATGGCATCGGCGTGTCGGAATTGCTGGAGCATGTGACGGCGGGGTTCGCCGAAGCGCCGGCGGAAGAATCGGCCCAGGCCATCAAAGTCGCGATTATCGGGCGGCCGAACGTGGGGAAATCGACGCTGCTGAATGCGCTGACGGGTGAGGAGCGCGCGATCGTCTCGCCAATCGCGGGGACAACGCGCGACGCCGTCAACGCGCAGGTGCGACATGGCGAGACGGACTACATTTTTGTAGACACGGCGGGCATCCGGCGCAAGGGAAAGACCAAGGAGATGGCGGAAAAGCTGAGCGTGGTGATGGCGCGGCGGCACATCCGGATGGCGCAGGTGGTGCTGGTGGTGCTGGACGCCTCGGAGGGACTGGTGGCGCTGGATGCGACGATCGCAGGCTATGCGCACGAGGGCGGGCGCGGCGTGATCGTTTGCGTGAACAAGTGGGACACGCTGAGCAGGGAGAAGAAACGCGGCTTCGAGCAGAAGGTTCGGGATGAGCTGAAGTTTCTGGATTACGCGCCGGTGGTGTTTCTCTCGGCGAAGGACGGGACGGGCGTCGACCAGCTGTACACGCTGATTCGCGAGGTGTACGAGTCGGCGGGGCGGCGGATCCCGACTGCCGAGCTGAACCGGTTTGTGGAGTCGCTGCATTTCGAAGAGCGGAAGATTTACTATCTGACGCAGGCGTCGATGCATCCGCCGACATTTGTGGTGTTCACGGACCGCGCGGGTGGGCTGCACTTTTCGCACGAGCGTTACCTGGTGAATCAGTTGCGAAGGAAGTTCGGATTCAAGGGTACGCCAGTGGTGTTGAAGGTGAAGGGGAAGGCGAAGGCGAAGGGGTCAGGGAAACGTTAGGAAGCCCTGCGCGCGGAAATGACGATCGAAGCAGAAGGCGGATTCAACGGAAGCCGCGCGCATCACGTGGAAACTGACGCAGTCGACCAGGCTCAGGTTCCGGCGGGACGCGGTGAGAAGAGAGGCGGCCGCCGCTTGGTGAATGGCCTCAGTGACCCGTTCCACGGTCAGCAAAGGCACCACATCGTCATAGAGCGCGCGCAGCGCTTGGAAACCGAGACGATGCTGCAAAAGAGCACCGGCCTCGACCAGAACATAGTTACTCGTGAGAAGACTCCCGGACTCTTTTAGGAGCTGTTCCCAAGCTCCGCGGGCGCGCGGATGATTGATGTCGCCGCGATCGAACACGGCATAGATTGCCGATGTATCCACGAAGACGTTCATCGGCGAAACGCTTCGGCGAGGTAACGATTGTGGTGGGTGCTAACGTCTGTTGAGCCGGAAGAGAACTTGCCGGCGACTCGGAGGGCGCGCTCTACCTGATGCGCAGGGCGTGAAGTCGACTTTGTATTCAGTAAGGAGTCGACGGCCTGCCGGACCAAATCGGCGACCGAGCGGCCAGTGGACACAGAGAGCTTGCGTAAGTCCGCGATTTGCTGCTCGGTGAGCTGAACCTGTGTGCGGATCATACCATCATGTTAGCGTATATACGCCATCATGGTGTCAACCGCCACCACACGTTTCACGCCGTCGCACTTCCGTGTTTGGTACGGCCGCCGCCACCAAGCGGTGCGCGGATGCCGGACTCTTCGAGCTCGACGGTGCGGGGCTCGAGTCCGGCTTTGGCGAGCAGCGCATAGACGGCGAAGCCGGCGAGAAAGCTGTAGAGAACCGCGGGCTGGGCGTAGGTCTTGAGTTCCGGCGAGACGGGCAGGTTGGGTAGAATGCCGATGGCAAACCCGATGGCCCAAGCGATGTAGCCGGCCCAGTTGATGCCTTCGCGTGGGCCTTTCCACTGTTTGCCGGAAAGCAGATAATCGGCCGCCATGGCACCGCAAATGGGGCCGAACGACGCGCCGACGATGGTGAAGAAACCGATCAAGTCGGCGGCCACGCCGGTAACGGCGAGAACGATCGCCACCGTCACGCCGGCCATGGTAGACGACATGCGCTTCACGCCGGGGATCATGGTGGAAAAGCTGTTGCCGGCGATGAAAGCACAGAAGCAGGCGGGTCCGATGGAGGCGAGGGCGAACAGGAAGAACATCGCCGTAGCGAGCACGCCGCCGAGCGAGGAGATGACAGCGTCGTAGCTGTAGCTTTGCACGGTCGGATTGAGGACGCGTGCGCCGGCGACGGACAGGATAGGCAAGCCGCCGGCGTAGAGGATGGCGCCTGCGATGCCCACGAGGCCGCCCCAGCGGACGTCGGTCGCGTTGCGATTGTTCATGCCGAAATCGGCGCCGGCCGCGCCCGCAGTGGCGAAGAATCCGATGACGATTTGCAGCAGCAGCGTGAAGGCGAGGAACGGATTGGGATCGGTGGGAACATAGCCACTGATGCCGGGCGCCGTCTTGAAGAATACGATGAGGATCATGAGGAAGGGAATCGCGTTGAGAAGGAGCGACACCTTGGCGACATATTGGATGCCTTTCACGCCGACAAAGGCCATTGCATAGCCCCAGACGATGCCGATCAGGATGAATGTCAGGCTGCCGGGCTGAGCGTCGGAATGCAGACCGTTGAGGATGAACCTAGTGGCGAAAAAAGTCCCCACCGCGAACCAGCCGATTTGCAGAAGGCCCATCAGCAGGCCGGGCATGACGTACCCGCCGAGGGTGCCGAAGGTTGAGCTGCCTATGACGTAGAGCGGATACCCGGTCTTCATGCCGAGCATGGCGGGGGCGTAGTAGAAAAGGGCGTAACTTAGAAGTCCCGCGACGGCCAGCGCGACAATGCAGAGTCCCAGCGAGGCGTGGATGATGGTGTTCTGGGCGAGCGAGATGTAGAAGGCGATCCAGAGAAAAACCCCGGCGTAGCTGGGCGCGGTGTTGGCATACCAGGGCGCACGATTCTGCGGAGGGTTGGGGGAGGACTTGGCGATGTAATCGGGGAGCATGGAGGGTAAGTATATCGCGACCCTGAAGACTCTGCTTCGTTCCAAACACTTTCGGGCACAATCCCCGGAATGTCATCTTGAGTCGGTGAAAATCGATACCTGTTGCCGCACAGGAATCCAAGTTGATAGGAGTGCATCGCAATCAGAATTGTGGTGGGTTGATTGCGAGAGGCACGAAATTCTGGCTCGTCCGGCCAATCACCGGCGTCTACGAAGGCGTCCCATGTTTTGCCATCGCAGGCCGCTCCCCATGGGAACCAGTTGAAGCGAAGGAGACCTAAATAGGGAACAGCCGCGCTGCGAAAAGCACACGAGCACGCATCCCACAAGCTGGAAACGACAGCTCGATGGTGAACGGCTTATCGCGGACATGCTCGGGTTCCAGTGATTAAGCGAGCGAACCCTTTAGCCGCTCATCGAGCCGAGGAACTGGGCGTTGGTCTGGGTCTTGCTCAGCTTGTCGAGTAGTAGTTCCATGGTCTCGACCGGCGAGAGCGGATTTAGTACCTTGCGCAGGATCCAGACGCGGTTGAGCTCTTCCTTGGGCAGCAACAGCTCTTCTTTGCGCGTGCCGCTCTTGTTGATGTCGATGGCGGGGAAGACACGCTTATCGACCAGCTTGCGGTCGAGGTGGATTTCCATGTTGCCGGTGCCTTTGAACTCTTCGAAGATGACATCGTCCATGCGGCTGCCGGTGTCGATCAGGGACGTGGCGATGATAGTGAGCGAGCCGCCCTCTTCGATGTTGCGCGCGGCGCCGAAGAAGCGCTTGGGGCGCTGGAGAGCATTGGAGTCCACGCCGCCCGAGAGCACTTTGCCCGACGGCGGCACGATGGTGTTGTAGGCGCGGGCCAGGCGCGTGATGGAATCGAGCAGAATCACGACGTCCTTTTTGTGCTCGACCAGGCGCTTGGCTTTTTCGATGACCATTTCGGCCACCTGTACGTGGCGGGTGGCGGGCTCATCGAACGTCGAGCTGATGACTTCGCCGCGCACCGAGCGCTGCATGTCGGTGACCTCCTCGGGGCGCTCGTCAATGAGGAGCACGATGAGACTGATTTCGGGATGATTCGCGGTGATCGAGTTGGCGATAGACTGCAACAGCATCGTTTTGCCGGTGCGGGGCGGGGAAACGATGAGGCCGCGTTGCCCTTTGCCAACGGGTGTGAGCAGGTCCATCACGCGGCCGGAGTAGTTTTCTTTGATGGTTTCGAGTTTCATGCGCTCGTTGGGATAGAGCGGCGTGAGGTTATCGAAGAAGATCTTGTTGCGTGCTTCCTCGGGCGGCTCGAAGTTGATGGCGTCGACCTTGATGAGCGCGAAGTAACGCTCACCTTCCTTGGGCGGGCGGATCTGGCCGGAGATGGTGTCGCCAGTGCGGAGGTCGAAACGGCGGATCTGCGAGGGCGAAACGTAAACGTCATCGGGTCCGGGCAGGTAGTTGTACTCGGGCGCGCGCAAGAAGCCGAAACCGTCGGGTAGGCACTCGAGGACACCTTCGGAGAAGATGAGCCCGCTTTTCTCGGCTTGCGTTTGCAGGATCTTGAAGATGAGCTCCTGCTTGCGCAGTCCGGCGGCGCCGGCGACACCCAGATCCTTGGCGACCTGGTTGAGCTTCTGAATGCTCATGTCCTTCAGCTCGACCAGGTCCAGCGTGGGCGAGCCATTCTTTGCGACAGCTTGGCCGCCGTGCTTGCGGCGTTGCCCCTGCTGTTGCCCGCCCTGGTCGGGGCGGTCGCCGCGGTTGTCCCTTTGATGATTGGCGCGCTCGGGACGGTCGGCGCGCTGCTCGGTCCGTTCCGCGGGATGCTCGCCGTCCTCGGTGGCCGGCGGCGCGGCTACAACCACCTTCTCCGCCGGTTTTTCGGCTGGCTTTTCGTTCCCGGATGATTCGCGGGGCGATGCCTTTTCTGTTTTCTCCTGCGGCGGGGCCGTAGTTACCGGCGGCTGTGGTGTGTTTTCGTTATCGCTTGCCAAATTTCCCTCACTCCCCGGCCTGTGGTGGCCGAGCACGCCAGGGGCTCCGCGTTCTCCTTGCGGATGGCGGCTAGAGTCCGCTGTGCGTCCGATTGGTTGAGTTTATCCATCTTTGTGGCGACCACCAGATATGAACGGTGGTGCGCCTCCAGCCAACGTTTCCATTCCAGATCCTGGGGCATCCAGCCCCGGCGGGCATCCAGAATGACGAGGGCGAGCTGGATCGCCGCTCGATTTAACAAATAGTTTTCAAGGAGCTCTTTCCAAGCATCCGCCTGGCTCCGCGAAACCTTGCTGTAACCGTAGCCTGGCAGATCGACAAAGTAACAAGCGCCCGCGCCGGCTGTGGCCACACTCGTGATCCGATAAAAGTTGATCGTTTGTGTTCGACCCGGTGTGTTACTGGTGTGAGCCAATCCCTTGCAGCCGATCAAGGCGTTGATCAAGCTGGACTTTCCGGCGTTGCTTCTCCCTAAGAATGCGATTTCGGCCAAGCCATCAGAGGGGAACTGATCGGGCGAGGACGCACTAACTATGAATTCTGCTATCAACCTACCAAAAAGCGAAGCCGGGGGCAAACCCCCTGACGCGGAATCAGGCCTTGCCGGGCCTGGCGCCGCTAGTGCGCCCGGCTCTCCTCTACCGGTTGCGCGGCTACTTCAACGCCTGCCGGCATGGGCAACGCGGTGATCTCGCCAGTGAGCGCGATCCTGAGCACGTCGTCCATGTTCTCGACGAAATGGAGCTTCATGACGTTACGGATGTTCTCCGGAATGTCCGGGAGATCCTTCTGATTATCCGCCGGCATAATGGCTTCAAAGATTCCGTGCCGGTGCGCGGCCATAAGCTTTTCCTTGAGTCCGCCAATGGGCAGAACCTTGCCGCGCAGCGTGATCTCACCGGTCATGGCGATGTCGCCGCGGACCGGGACCCTGGTTAGAGCGCTGCAAATGGTGGTGGCAATGGTGATGCCCGCGGAAGGCCCATCCTTGGGGATGGCACCCTCGGGAATGTGCAAGTGGACGTCGAGATTGCGGTAGAAGTCGCGCGGCAGTCCGAACTGATGGGCGCGCGAACGGATGTAGCTCATGGCGGCCTGCGCCGATTCCTGCATCACATCGCCCAGCTTGCCGGTGACGGTCAACTTCCCCTTACCCTCCATGAGAGTGGCTTCAGTGGTCAGAATCTGGCCGCCAACCTCGGTCCACGCCAAGCCGACCGCAGCGCCCACTTCCGGCTTCTTATCGGTGGTGAGATCGCGGAATTTGTTCGGGCCCAGCATATCGGATAGCTTCTCGGACGTGACGACTTCCAGGGGCAAATCGGACTTGCCCTTGGGCTGCGCCGTATCGTGATTCACCACCTTGCGGGCGGTCTTGCGGCAAATGTTGCCGATCTCGCGCTCCAGGTTTCGCACACCGGCTTCCCGCGTGTAGAACTGGATCAGGCCGGTCAGGCCACCGTCGGTAAACTCGATCTGTTTCCCCGAGAGTCCGGTTTGCTCCATCTGCTTCCGGACCAGGAAGCGCTTGGCAATTTCGAGCTTCTCGTATTCGGTGTAGCCCGAGAGCCGGATCACTTCCATGCGGTCCTGGAGAGCGGGCGGAATGGTATGCAGGACGTTGGCGGTGGCGATGAAGAAAACCTGGCTGAGATCGTACTCGACATCGAGATAGTGATCCATGAACATGAAATTCTGTTCGGGATCGAGAACCTCAAGCAGAGCCGACGAGGGATCGCCGCGGAAATCGGTCGACATCTTGTCGACTTCGTCCAGCATGAAAACGGGATTGCGGGTACCAGCCTTCTTCATCATTTGGATGATCTGGCCGGGTAGGGCGCCGATATAGGTGCGGCGGTGCCCACGAACTTCCGCTTCGTCCCGGACCCCGCCGAGCGATAGGCGAACAAATTTGCGGCCGGTGGCTTTGGCGATGGACATCCCCAGCGAGGTTTTGCCGACGCCGGGAGGCCCGACAAAGCAGAGGATAGAACCCTTGGGGTTTTTCACCAGGCGGCGGACCGCCAGGAATTCAAGAATGCGCTCCTTAATTTTCTCCAGGCCGTAGTGATCCGATTCGAGCACCTTTTCGGCAAACTTGAGCTCGCGGATCTCTTTGGATTTCTTCTTCCACGGCACCGCCAGCAGCCAGTCGAGATAGTTGCGCGAAACCGTGGACTCGGCGGACATGGGCGGCATGTTTTCCAGCCGCTTCAGCTCGGCCATGGCCTTATCGAGCGCGTCCTTGGTCATGCCGGCGGTCTCGATGCGCTTCTTCAGCTCGTCGATTTCGCTCTTTTCGCCGCGGCCCAGTTCTTTCTGTATGGCCTTGATCTTCTCGTTGAGGTAGTACTCTTTCTGCGCCTTCTCCATCTGGCGCTTCACGCGGCCTTGAATGGTGCGGTCGACATTGAGCTTCTCGATCTCGATGTCGAGCATTTCGGCGACGCGGGTGAGGCGGTCCACCGGATCGAAGATTTCGAGCAGATCCTGCTTCTCTTCGATGGTGAGCTGCAGGTTAGCGCCGACGGTGTCGGCCAGCTTGCCGGGATCGTCGACCCGGACGGCGGCGATCATGGTTTCGTAGTTCAGGTTCTGGCTGAGCTTGACGTACTGCTCGAACAGGCCCGTGACCCGCGTCACCAGGGCTTCGAGCTGCGGACCTGCCTCCACACGGTAGTTGGCCGTGCGCACCACGGCGCGGAAAAAGCCTTCGTCATCGGTGACCGAGACCACCTTGGCGCGCTCTACGCCCTCCACCAGCACCTTGATATTGCCATCGGGCAGTTTGAGACTCTGGACGATGTTCACGACGGTGCCGACGCTGAAAATCTCGTTGGGCTTGGGCTCGTCGATGGAAGCATCGTGCTGGGTGGCGAGGAAAATCTTCTTGTCGCCGGCCATGGCTTCCTCGAGGGCCCGGACGCTTGATTCCCGTCCCACGACGAACGGCGTCATCATGTACGGGAAGATCACGACGTCCCGTATGGGCATCATCGGTAGGCGTTTGGTTTCGGATTTTTCTTTCGAAGTGAGCATGAAAACCTAGGAAGGCTGAAGAACGCGGTGCGGAGTGCTCGCTCTTATCCAGCCTTTTCTAATAGTGTAAGACTGATCTTCTGGGAAAGCACCATCTCTTTGGTCACCTGGAATTCGCGGACCTTCTTGTAGGACGGCAGATAGTACATGAGGTCCAGCATCAGATCTTCCAGGATCATACGTAGGCCACGCGCGCCGACCTTACGTTCCATGGCCAGCATGGCGATGGCTTCGAGCGCATCGTCGTTAAATTTCAGGCGAACGTTTTCGAACTCAAACAGCTTCTGATACTGCCGGATGATGGCGTTTTTGGGTTTCGTCAGAATCTGGATGAGAGCCTGCTTGTCCAGATCCTGTAGCACGGCCACAACGGGGAGGCGGCCGATAAATTCGGGAATGAAACCGAACTTGATGAGGTCGGTCGGCTGCACCTGCTCGAGCAGATCGATGTCACGCTGCCCACCCACTGTCATGGGCTTTATATGAGTCTTTTCCTGCTCGGCGAGGAAGCCCATGGACTTTTTGCCAACGCGCTTCCCGATAACTTTCTCCAGGCCTACAAATGCGCCACCGCAGATGAACAGGATGTTGGTGGTGTCGACCGGCGTGAATTCTTGATGCGGATGCTTGCGCCCGCCCTGCGGGGGCACATTGGCTACGGTGCCCTCGAGAATCTTGAGCAGCGCCTGCTGCACGCCTTCACCGGAAACATCGCGCGTGATCGACGGATTCTCATCCTTGCGGCAGATCTTGTCGATTTCATCGATGTAGATGATGCCTTGCTGGCATTTCGCCACGTCACCGTCGGCGGCTTGCAGCAACTTTAAGATTATATTCTCGACATCCTCACCCACGTAGCCCGCTTCTGTCAGGGTGGTGGCATCCACGATGGCGAAGGGCACGTCGAGAATGCGCGCCAACGTTTGCGCCATGAGCGTCTTGCCGGTGCCAGTGGGACCAATCAGCAGGATGTTGGATTTTGAAAGCTCTACTTCGGTGTTGCGCATTCGGTTCATGTGAATGCGCTTGCAATGGTTGTAAACCGCCACCGCGAGTTTCTTTTTCGTGGGCTCCTGCCCGATCACGTACGAATCCAGAAATTCCTTGACCTCGAGCGGCTTCGGCAGCTTGTTGGGGCTGGTGGTGGGCTGCTCGCTCTTGTCATCTTCGAGAATCGAGTTGCAAACCGCGATGCACTCGTCGCATATATAGGCGCGCGGGTAATCGCTGGGAGAGGAGATCAGCTTGCCGACGACATCCTGACTCTTGTGACAGAAGGAGCACCGCAGGGCTTCATCCGATCCGGGACGCTTCACGCATCAATCTCCTCTACCGCCTGTGGTGCGCCAGGGGGGAAGTGGTGTCGCGGGCGCACGTTTACTTTCCGGTATACCAGTCCCATTATCGCCTGAACTCGGGCCGGAAGCAATTAAACATTGGATAGCAATAATCCCGTTGCATACTTTGGGTTACAGGGAATCGCGCACTCTGGGGATTTACTCTTCCGCGGTCTTCTGGGCATGCTCGAATAGAAAGTTCAAGGTCTTCTCGGTCTGGATGTGCGATGCGATCCGGCCGAGTGTTCCGTCTTTTTCGAACCGCAGACGGACTGCGGCGAACGGCTCCCGCTGCTGCTTGGCGATGCGCTCGACTTCCTTATCGACCTCGTCATGGGTGGCGCCGATGGTCTCACGCTCGGCAATGCGCGACAGCAAAAGTGACGCCTTGACCTCAGCGAGAGCCTTATCGCGCTGGGACGACTTCAGCTTTTGCCAGTCGAGCTGGAGCTTGCTGGGATCTACGCCTTCGGCCGCGAGCGAATGCAAAGTCTGCTCCACACGGTTGCGTATTTGGCGGTCGATGAAGGCTTCGGGCACAGGGAAATCGTGTGCGGCCACCAGTTTCTCGACCAGCTTGTTCTTGGCTTCCTGCTGCGCGGCGAGCTCACGTTGCGCGTACAGGTTCTTGCGCAGCGTCTCGCGCAGCTCATCCACGGTCCGGAAGTCGCCCAGGTCTTGTGCGAATTCGTCGTTTACTTCGGGCAATTCCTTCTTTCGAATGCCTTTTGCCACCACGTGGAAGCGCACCGTCTTGCCCGCCAGCTTGGGTTGTGCGTAATTCTCGGGATATGGAACGTCGAAATCCTTTTCCTCGCTCGGAGACATGCCGCGAAGGTTCTCGGTAAAGGCCGGGAGGGTGTCGTCGCCGCCCACGTGCAACATCATCTCGTCCTGCTTGACGGGCGGGCCTTCGACTCCCGAGAGGCTTTCGATGGAAATTACGGCATGATCGCCATCCTGAATGGGCCGGGGGTCGACGTTGCTGTAATCCGCCTTCTGATCGCGGAGTTCTTCGATGCGCTTGGCGACGTCATCGTCAGTGACCTGTGGGTCTTTGTACTGGACGGAGAGGTTGCGGTAATCGTCGTTTAGCCCGATTTGCGGAAAGACTTCGAATTCCGCTTTGAAACGGAGCGGCTCGCCGTGATGGAAATGGACATCCGAGATATCAGGCTGACCGACGATGCGCAGGTCGCCTTTTTCCAATTCCTTTTCCAGGAACTTCGGGACCAGATGCTCGAGAACCTGCTGGCGGATATCGCCTTGAAACTGTTTGCGGATCAAGCTCGCCGGGGCCTTGCCGGGACGGAAGCCGGGCAGCCTGGCGCGCTGTTGAATCGAGCTCACGACGCGCTCGGTCTCTCCTTCGACGGTGTCCACCGGGACCGAGATTTCGAGCGAATGCCTGCAACCTTCTACCAATGCCAATGGAATTACCTCGGGTGGAGTAATTTCTATGATAGCAGGTCATCGAGAATGAGGATTTCGAGGGACTTGATCCGGCGGAACACCGGATCGTTTGTAATGAAGCCCGTGACGCCGGCGGCCAGGGCCGTTGCGGCCTGAATAGCATCGGGGGTTCGGAGGTTATGGTCGGCTCGAATTTGCGCCGCGCGATCGGCGATGTGCAGGTTGGGAGGGATCCATTCGAGGTGGGGATAGGAAAGCAATAGCGCATAGAACTTATAAACGCCGTTGAGGTCGCCGAGCCGATAAGGGCGCACCAACGCCTCGGTCATGGTAAGAGTAGATGTAACTGCGCTACCGCGGGACTGCAGCCAACTGAAAATCTGATGGCCTAGATCGAAATATTTTGGATTGCCTTCGACCGTGTAAATCATCACAGCCGTATCCAAGCCGACGCGACCATGGTGCTCCAAGAAGTCGAGAAGGACGGGCGCGGACCCTACCAACTATCTCGCTCGCGCTGCAGGTAGTCCGGCGGATACATGCCTTTAGCCATGCCAAGGATTGCTTTTGCGTAATTCTTAGGTTTACGCATGACGATGAGCGTCTCGCCGCGCGGCACGATCAGCAGCGTGTCTCCCGGCTTGAGCCCGAGTGCCTTGCGCGCCTCGAGTGGAATCACGATCTGATTCTTGCTGGAGAGTTTTGCCTCGGCCATATTCCCCGCCTCCTTTACATTTTGACATAAAGTAAAGCGCGGGGCGCATAGACACGTTATCGCCAGTGCCGGTACCATCAATTCGTGGCTGAAGCCCAGAAACTGCGGGAGTTGCCGGCTGTGCATGAGGTGTTGGAGCGCTTGAAGCCGCTTCTGGCACAGTATCCGCGAACACTTGTGGTAGAAGCGGTGCGGCGGGTGCTGGAAATGCGGCGCGCGGGGATCCAGGCGGGCAACGGCGATCAAGCGAGCGCGGTTGAGGTCGAGGTCGAGCGGGCCCTTGACGAACTGGCGCGGCCGTCATTGCGACGCGTGATCAATGCGACTGGGGTGGTTCTGCACACCAATTTGGGCCGAGCGCCGCTCGGGCCGCAGAATGCCATTGCTGGATATTCCAATCTCGAATATGACTTGAGGGCAGGGAAGCGCGGCAAGCGCGACATCCACGCGGGTGTGCTGCTGGAACGGCTGCTAGGGTGTCCGGCGATCGCGGTGAACAACAACGCCGCGGCGGTTTATCTCGCGCTCAATGAACTGGCGGCGGGCTACGAGGTGATCGTCTCGCGCGGGGAGCTGATTGAGATCGGCGATGGATTCCGGATTCCGGAGATCATGTCGCGGTCGGGCGCGGTGCTGCGCGAAGTGGGCACGACCAACCGGACCAGCGTTCATGATTACCGGGAGGCCATTAATGAGCGCACGCGGCTGCTACTGCGCGTGCACCCCAGCAATTTCCGGATCGAGGGATTCACCGCGCGGCCGGAGCTGGCGGAGCTGGTGGCGCTGGGACGCGAGCGCGGCATTCCGGTGTACGAAGATCTGGGCAGCGGGTGCATCGTAGATTTGCGGCCGTTCGGAGTGCATGAGCCGCTGGTGCAGGAGAGTTTGCGGCTTGGTGCGGATTTGGTTTCCTTCAGCGGCGACAAACTGCTGGGCGGTCCGCAAGCCGGCATCCTGGCGGGCAGAGCGGAAATGGTGACACGGTTGCGGCGCAACCCGATGTTTCGGGCGCTGCGGCTGGACAAGCTGATTTATCAGGCGCTGGAAAATACGCTGCGGGCGTTGTTGATGGAGCAGTGGGACCAAGTGCCCACGCTACGAATGATTCGCGCGAGCGACGGCGAAATACGCGAGCGCGCGGAGCGCCTGGTGGCGGCGATACCGGGGATCGAAGCACGGGTGGAGGCGGGGGAATCGGTGATCGGCGGCGGCTCGACTCCGGAGCAATCGATTCCCACGTGGCTGATTGTCGTCAATCACGCTGATGTGGTTGCGGCGGAAAAGAGGCTGCGGGCAGCCGATCCACCGGTGATTGCGCGGATCGAGGATGGGAGGTTGCTGTTGGATTTGCGGACGGTGTTTCCTGAGGAGGAAGAGGAATTGAAGCGGGCGCTTCAGGATCTGGGCTAGGCCGGACATGTCCGGCCACTACGCTCGCTCTTGATACGTTCCTTCCGCGGTATTGACGCGGATCTTTTCGCCCTCGGTGATGAACGGCGGCACTTGAACTACAAGGCCGGTTTCCAGCTTGGCGGGTTTGGTCACGTTGGACACGCTGGCGCCCTTGATGCCGGGCTCGGTTTCCACAACGGTCATATCGACGGTGGCAGGCAGTTCCACGCTGATCGGCTTGCCTTCGTAAAACTCGACATTCACGTGAAGCTGCGGGATCAGATAGCTGACTGCGTCGCCGAGAATCTCCTTGGTCAAGTGCATCTGCTCGTAGTCCGCGGTGTTCATGAAATAGTAGTACTCGCCGTCATCGTACAAATACTCCATTTCCTGCTCGTCCAGCATTGCGCGTTCCACGCGATCTTCGGACGAGAACCGATGCTCGATCATGGAGCCGCTGCGCAGATTGCGCATCTTGGCTTGCACGAAACCGCGCAAGTTGCCGGGCGTCCGGTGGTTCACGCTGAAGATAGAAAACAGCTCGTTGTTGAACTTGATGACCATGCCGGGACGCATTTGTGTTGAGGAAATCATTCGAGAAACGCTCCAAACTGGAAGAGATTAGTCGAGCAGGACTAAGACCACAGTATAACATTGCGGTCGAAATCAGAAGCGTTTAACCAAATGCGCCCGGCGCGCCTATCTCGCGTTACTGCAAACCGCCGCTGACCGAAATCAGTTGGCCGGTGATCCACTTGGCATCGTCTGAAGCCAGGAAGGCAACCACGCCGGCGATGTCTTGCGGCTGCCCGATCCGGCCCAGCGGCGTCTGCGACAGCGCATAGTTGCGGAAATTGTCCGATGCCGGACTGGCATTGAGCCCTTCAGTTTCGGTGACGCCGGGGAGTATTGAATTAACCAAGATCTTTCGTGGACCCAGCTCCGCCGCGAGGCTCTTCGTGATCGCATCCACGGCTGCTTTAGTCGCGCTGTACACCGAGGCGTTGGGTTTTGGCGAAACCGACACGACGGAGCTGATGTTGATAATCGATCCGCCGTTATCCGCAAACGCCGCGGCGGCCTGCTGTGACGCGAACAATAGGCCTTTTACGTTGAGATTGAACAGCCGGTCGTAGTGATCCTCCTGGATGCCGGAGAGTGGTAGAAATTCGTAAGTCCCGGCATTGTTCACCAGCACATCAACTCGCCCAAATTCCTCAAGTGCGCGTTTGAACAATTTCTCGGCTTCCGCCGGCTGGCTCAGGTCGGCTTTTACCGCGATGGCTCGCGAGCCACCGTTGCGAATCCTGCGCACCAAGGACTCCGCTTCGGAAGCACTTTTGGCATAGTTCACAACCACTGCGGCTCCGCTGGCGGCCAGCTTTTCCGCGATGGCGGCCCCAATTCCTTTGGACGCACCGGTAACAATGGCAACTTTTCCTTTGAGGTCAGGCACTTTATGCTTTCCTTTCATATGCGAAAAATTTGCAATCGCCTATGAGATGGAAAACAGCAGGCGCGGATTCAGTTTTATAGCGTCTGCTCTAAAATGGCAGAATCTCTTCGCGTTGCGGGTCGAAGTCGATGCGGCGCTTCTCGACGTAGGCGATGTTGCCCAGGTGCGAGGCTTGGGCCGAGCGGTGGCCGATGAGCACATCGGCATTGGGAAGTTTGCGTGTGCGGACACAATCGAGAAAGTTGTTGATGTGGTCGATGGTCATGTCGTGAGGCTCGGCCTTTACGATCACTGGCTGCGCATCGCCTCGCTTGGGGTGCCACTCGTAACGGCCGCGGTCGATGTAGAGACGACCTTCGGTACCACACATCTCGACCGCGGCGCCGGTGATACCGGGGGCAAGGGTCGCTTCGAAGGTCGCGGTAAACTCCGTGGGATATTCCAGCAGCACGTTAATCGTATCGGGTGCTGTGCGGCCGTCCTTGTAGTTGTAGACGCCGCCGGCGGCGACGGCCGATTTCGGAATCTCCTGGCCCATGAACATGTGGACCACGTCGATCCAATGCGTGAACAGGTCCGTCACCTGGCCGCCGCCGAAATCCAGATAAGCACGGAAATTCCAGTACTGCTGCGGATCGTAGTCGCGCCACTTGAGCGGGCCGAGATAGCGGGCCCAATCGAGATTCGATGGCTTCTGCCGCAGTGATTCCGGTGCGCGGCGCAAATGATAGCCGTTCCCGTGCCACCAGGTGCGTGCCAGAGTGATCTTGCCCAAACGGCCGGTATCGAAGTACTCGCTCTTGGCGCGCAGGTAGTGAATGCCGGAGCGCTGCTGCATACCGACCTGGCAGATGCGGTCGTTGATGCGCGCCGCTTTAACGATGGGCGGGCCCTCTTCGATTTTGAGCGTCAGCGGTTTTTCCACGTAAACGTCGCGGCCGGAGTTGAGCGCGTCGATGGCGATGGCCGAATGCCAGTGATCGGGCGTCGCGATCAGCACCGCGTCGACTTCTTTCATCTCGAGCAGCTTGCGGTGATCTGTGAAATTGCGCGCGTTGGTGGCTTTCTGGCGGGCTTTGTCGATCTGTTCGCCATAAATGTCGCATACCGCGGTGACGTCCACCGTGGGATTCTTCAAAAAATTCGACATGTCCTCGCGGCCGCGTTCGCCGCAGCCAATCACGCCGAGCTGCACTTTGTCATTTGCACCGAGGACGCGGGAGTAGGAGAGTGCCGTGAGCGCGCTCGCGCCGCGCAGCAGGTCTCGCCTTCGGATATCTGTGGGCATGTTGCGATTATATGCGCAATCGTCAGCTCGCGAGATCCACACTCGGCAAGAATTTCGGCGCCCTGCGGTGTTTCGTTGCCTGCTCAAATGCATAAGCCAGGCGAATGAGCACGGGTTCGGCGTAGGCCCCACTCACAAAGGAAATCCCCACCGGCAAACCGAAAACATATCCGGCGGGAACGGTGATATGCGGGTAACCGGCGACGGCGGGGGGCGAGGTGATATCGCCGCCACCGATGTGATCGCCACAGGGCAGATCGATGAGCGACGCCGGGCCGGCCGTGGGCGCCACGAGCGCATCCAATTTGTGCTGCGTCATCACCGCGTCGATACCCTGTTTGCGTGCAAGATCGCGGCAGGTTTTGAGCGCTTTTAAATACGCGGGGCTCGTGAGCGGACCCCTTGCTTGCGACTTGATCATGACATCCTGGCCGAAATAAGGCATCTCGCGCTTCGCGTTCAGCTCGTTGAAATCGATGATTTCTTTTAGAGAGTGAACCGGCGCCTTCGGGCCCAGCCGCTCGAGATACGCGTTCAAGTCGGCTTTGAATTCAAACTGAAGCACGTCGTTTTCGGCATCGCCGAACTTACCCGTGGTGGGGATGTCAGCAGGGTCGATGATTTCGGCGCCGAGATGCTTTATGACGTCGAGCGCGTCGCTCATGAGCTGGTCCACGGCTTCGCTAAAGCCGAAGAATTTCCGAGGGACACCGATGCGCGCGCCGCGCAGGCCGTTCGGATCGAGGAACTTCGTGTAGTCTGGTTTTGCTTTTCCCGCGCTTTCCTTGGTCACGGAATCACCGGCGTCGACCCCAGCCATGGCACCGAGCAGGATCGCGACATCGGTCACAGTGCGAGCCATTGGCCCGGCGGTGTCCTGACTGTGCGCAATGGGAATGATGCCGGAGCGGCTCACCAGACCGAGCGTCGGTTTGATGCCGACCAAACCGTTCATCGAGGAAGGGCAGGTCACCGAGCCATCGGTTTCTGTGCCGACGGCTAGCGCGCATAGATTCGCCGCCGTCGCCGCGCCGGAGCCGGAACTCGAGCCGCAGGGATTGCGATCGAGCGCATATGGGTTACGCGTCTGACCGCCGCGCCCGCTCCAGCCGCTGGTGGAATGGCTGGACCGGAAATTGGCCCACTCGCTCAGATTGGTTTTGCCGAGAATCACCGCGCCGGCTTGACGCAGCCGCTCGACAACAAACGCATCGCGCGGTGCGATGGAACCCGAGAGCGCGAGCGATCCCGCCGTGGTCATCATGCGGTCGGCGGTATCGATGTTGTCTTTGATCAGAACCGGAATCCCGTGGAGCGGTCCGCGTGGCCCTTTGTCGCGCCTCTCTTTGTCGAGCGCGTCGGCAATGGAAAGGGCGTCGGGGTTCAGCTCAATGACCGCGTTGATGGCGGGCCCGCGCTTGTCAATTTTATCGATTCGTGCCAGATACTTTTCCGCCAACGACCGCGCGGTGAATTCACCGGACTTCATGCGCGCCTGCAAATCCGTGACGGTGGCTTCCTCGAGTTCGAATGCGCTTTGGGGAGCGGCAAACGTCCGCGCCAGGGCGGCGCCGCTTGCCAGCAGACTGTACCTCAGCAAGTCTCTGCGATCCATGGAGTATCAGTATGCCAGCAAACGCTCGGCTTCGCGCGCCAGGTCATCCACTTGCGGCAGGAT
The DNA here is from genome assembly GCA_035297145.1 of Bryobacteraceae bacterium. GTDB lineage: Bacteria > Acidobacteriota > Terriglobia > Bryobacterales > Bryobacteraceae > QHXW01. Next base: position 222,920 of record DATGZN010000077.1, on the reverse strand, counting down.
GGCATTTTCCAACTGGGGGTGATATCCAACCCAGGTATCGAGCGCGCCCACGCGGCGCACGGGTGCATCGAGTTTATCGAAAAGCTGGTCGGCGATGCGGGCGGCGATCTCGGCTCCGTATCCCCACGACAGGCAGTCCTCGTGCGCAACGATCACGCGATTGGTTTTTTCGACGGAGGCGCGAACGGCATCCCAGTCGTAGGGCGCCAGGCTGCGCAGGTCGATCACCTCGATGCTCACCTCGTGGTTCGTCCGCTCTACCTGCATGGCGGCTTGCAGTGCCTTTTGCACCACCGCGCCGTACGTCACGATGGTCAGGCTGTGTCCCGTCTTCACCACCTTGGCGCGGCCGAACGGGATGGTGAAATCGGGCCCGGGATGAGGCCAGCGGTTGTAGGGCTCGCGATAGAGGCGCTTGTGTTCCAGGAACAAAACCGGATCATCCGAACGGATCGCCGTGCGCAACAGACCGCAGGCATCCAGCGCGTTCGATGGCATCAGCACGCGGAGGCCCGGGATGTGCGTGAACTCGACTTCCCCGCACTGGCTGTGATAGATGGCGCCACCGTTCAGGTAGCCGCCGATGGGGATGCGCAGCACCACGGGACACGAGAAGCCGCCGTTCGAGCGCCATCGGATGGTGGCCAACTCGTCGCGAATCTGCATCATGGCCGGCCAGATGTAATCGAAAAATTGTACTTCCGCCACCGGCTTTAGACCGCGCGTTGCCATGCCGATGGCGCGCCCGACGATGGCGGCTTCGGCCAGTGGTGTGTTGAAGACGCGCCGGGAACCGAACTCGGTTTGCAACCCGGCGGTCACCTTGAACACGCCGCCTTTGCCTTTGACTTCGTTGAGATTCTCCTCACGGCTGCAATCGGCGACATCTTCGCCAAACACCAGGACGTTCGGATCCCGGCGCATCTCTTCACGCAGCGTCGAGTTGAGCAGATCCACCATGGTCTTCGGCTCGCCCGAGAACTGCGGTGTTGCGTCAAACGCTTCCGAAGCGGGATCTACGCGGTCTGAGTACAGATGAGCCAAGGCTGACCCACGCTCCGGCGCTTCCTGGCGAAGCGCTTCTTGCGTGGCTTCATGCACCTCTGCGTCGACATCGTGCACGATGAGTTGCAGGGCCTGGCGGTCGAGGATGCCTTCATCCACCAGGAACTTGGGAAATGTGAGGATCGGGTCGCGCTCAGATTCGGCTTTGCGTTCGGCTGCGGTCTTGTACATGCGCTCATCATCGGAAAGCGAGTGCGAGTAGAGCCGGACAACATGCGCGTGCACCAGCGCCGGCCCTCGGCCGGAACGGCAATGTGCGGCGGCATCCTCTAGGGCGCGGTAAGAAGCTAAAAAATCCACACCGTCGACTTGCTGGCGGAACAGGTGTGGGAATCCCGCGGCGAGCCCGCTAATGCTGCCGCCTGCGGTTTGCGCCTCGATGGGCACTGAGATGGCATATCCGTTGTCTTCGATCAGAAAAAGCACGGGCAACTGTTTCAAGCAGGCCGCGTTCAGGGCTTCCCAGAATTCACCCTCGCTGGTCGATCCTTCTCCGCCTGTCACAAGGGTGATGTCATCTGCTTTTGCATTCAGAATGCGGCCGGCTTCGGCGCAGCCCACAGCTTGCACAAACTGCGTGCCGGTGGGAGAAGAACTGGTGACGATGTTGAGCTTGGGCGCTCCCCAGTGCGACGGCATCTGGCGGCCGCCGGATGCGGGATCACCGGCCGCGCCCACGGCCTGCAACAGCATTTCGTACGGCGTCACCCCCAGCGCGAGGCACAGGGCGCGATCGCGATAGTATGGATAAATCCAATCTTGCCCAGGCCGCAGCACCATGCCGGCCGCCACCTGCACGGCTTCGTGTCCCGCACCGCTGGCTTGAAAGAAAATCAGGTTCTGCCGCTTGAGCGTGATCTCGCGGTCGTCGAGGCGCCGCGCGGTGTGCATGAGGCGAAAAGCGCGGATCAATGTATCCGGGTCGAGCCCCTCGAATCGCGGCGCGGATTGCGCGTCGGTGCTGGCCGGCGTGGTCGCCATGCGGTTGCTAGTCCTAACTCAAGTTTAGAGGAGTTTCGCTGGCCTCGGCCGGATTAGTGACGGCAGCCGCCAGCGCCGCCAGATAAAGTGCGCCGCCGATCAGCAGCGTTTGTACCAGACCCAAATAAATCGCCAGAACCAGCGATGCGACCGACCCGAGCACGCTAGCCGCGGCGTTGAGCGACCATGCCCAGCGTACCGACGCGCTGTGCCATTTTTCGAGGCGCGCCAAACCAACGGGGAAGGGCATGCCCATAAGAAACCCGGCGGGAAAAATGAGCACCGCGCTCATGATTACCTTCCATGGGAGCGCCAACTGAATGGCTCTTGGCAGCAGAACTGAGACATCGATCGCCATGAGTACGATGAGGATGGCCACACCTGCCAACGCGGCGCGCCACCTTGCCGCCGAAGCCCGGATCACTTTGCGGCTGGCGAAACTGCCCAGCCCGCTTGAAACCAGCAGCGAGAAGATTACTACCGTCAGCGCGTAGGTGGGATGCCCCAGAAACAAGACGAACTTCTGGATCAGAGCCACTTCTACCAGAATGTAGCCGGCGCCGATCGCGAGAAAGTAGAGCAAGAACCCAAGCACCGGCTTGTGGCGCGGCAAACGTGTGCCCAGCACGAGGGGCGGGAGCGCGAGGACGATCACCGTGGCCAGCACGCTGATCCCGAGTAACTCGAACAACAGCGGCACGGCACTGTTGATTTTGTAATCCTCGCTGTTGGTCGGAGCGCGCGTGATGAAAGCCCAAAGATCACTGGGCTGGACTGTGTAGAAAAAGAACGGGCGATTGTCGTTGACAGGCGTGATGTCAAACTCGTACCGGCGTTCATATGCCGCGGGGTCGGGGCTATGCAACAGCTCGGTAAACTGATTCGGAATCATCTCATCAGGCAGGTAGACCGCGGTCATTCCGCCTTGGGTGATAGCTTGCCGGGCGCGGGCGATATCCTCGGCCGAAAACGGATTGCGTGCGATGAGGACCGTGTCGCGGGTTCCCCATTTCACGAGATCGGCGCGTGAACCCTCGCGACCCACGATGATGTGCTTTGCCGGGTCGGCGGCTCCCAAGCCGCGCAGCGCGACCATCGCAAGCGACACCAAACGCAGGGATTCGCGTGGCGGCTCGAAGCCCCAGCGCGTGAACGCTATGAACCCGTCATCGGTGAGGTGCGTCAGATAATCGCGGAAAGCGTCGGTGGTGTAGAGATTGTTTTCCGAAAATGCGAACGCGCCCGCGGCGGTGGATGCCCAGGTGTCCACCAGCGTAGCCTGGAGGATCTGGTATTTTTCGGTGCTGCGCCGGACGAAAGCGCGCCCGTCTTCGACGAAAATGTGGACGTCTGGCCGTAGATACAGGCCGCCGCTCAGTTGCGGAAATTTCTCCCGCATGATGGTCGTGGCAATGATGGGGTTGATCTCGACACCAGTGATATCGTGGCTTCCGGAGGCCAAGGCGCGCGCCACATCCCACCCGCCGCCGGGGCCGATGATCAGCGTCTTCGCCGCCGGGCGGATGGCATACGGAAGGCCAGGCCCCTGGTAGAGCAGATCGTGAAGGTCGCGCGCCGAAAGATGCGCATAATCGAAATTCGCGATTCCCGTTGACGCATCGGCATCAATGAAGATCATGGGAATGCCGGAGCTCTTCTCGGGCGCAACCGCGATGCGCGAGAAGCTGTTCCATTTCACGAAGGACTCGTTCTCCAGCTTCTGCCCCTTCGCATAAACGACGTCAATCAGCTTGAATTGTTTGTTGAATATCAGCAAACCAAAGAGCGCGAGTGCCAGGGCGACGCTGGCGGCGCGTTCTCGGGTCGAGCCGCTCATGCTGTGCCAGATGGCGGATGCGGCGGCGAACAGAATGGCGGCGACGATGGTTGTGTCCGGTCCGCCGAACGTGTTGAGCAGGAACACCAGCAGCAGGCATCCGCCCGCAGCGCCGGCCAGATCGAAAAAGTAGACCCGGTTCACACGTGAGATGGTTTCGGAAACCGCTAGTGAGACGATGGCACCCGCGCCGAAGAAGGGCAGCGCCGTGGCGAAATAGGTCAGCGTCAAATATCCGGCCGACGGGTTCTGCCCCTGGCCCTGCGCTAATACCACCAGAACCGCGAAGATGACGAGGAAGCTGTTGACGGCGCTCAACCGCCCGAGCTTCCGGAAGAGATTCCCTTTCCAGCCAGCCACAATGTACGAGAAAACACCTCCCGCCCCGAGTCCGAAAAGCGCAATTGAGATGGCAAGAAATACGAAATGATAGTAGAAGACAACGGAGAAAATCCGCGTCAGCGATAGTTCCAGCAGGAGCGTGGCAAGTGTCGTGAGGGCCACGCAAAGATAAACCAGGGGCCAGTGAAACCCTGGCGTCTGAATGGAATGATTTGGGCGGGACAATCTACTATGTTACGGGATTCAGCCGCGCGTCACGCGAACAGCGCGCGCGCTATCTGGAAAAGTCTATAACTGAGTTGTAGGCCGATGCGCGGATCGATGAGGGCCAGTGGCAACGCCGCCCACCAGGATCGCGTCGAGAAGCCTTGAAGCGCGACCAGCACGACCAAAGGAGAAAACACGCGGCCGAAGGCGAAAACGTCTCCCCAGAACGGTTTTCCTAAAGTAATTCCGCTTAGCGTGATGAGGAGGGCGGCCCAAGCTAGCGGTCTGGGGAATTGCCGGGGCCATCGAAACGAAAGAAGAAAGGCCAGCGCCACACCGGCAAGGGAGCATTCGTCTAGTACTTCCGCCGCCCATTTCACAATTGGGAGGAACGGATACGTGACCGGGTGGATCATGCGGTCGATAACGCCGGCGAGCGGAATGGGCGTAAACCATCCCGAAGAATCGTAGGGCGCCGTGTGATTCCGCACAAAGGCGTACCAGGCGATCGCCGGAATAGTGCTGGTTGCGAAGACCAACGCGGCCTTGCTACGCCGCTCGGACAAGAGAACGATGCAGTACGCGGCGGTGAGCAGCAATCCGGTTTCTCGGGCCAGCGGCGCGAGGAGCAAAACCACATAGAGTTCGCGCGGCCGCTTTTCCGATAAATACAAAGCAAAACCCACGCACAACGCGGTCAACGCCACATCTGCCGTGAGGCGATCCAGCGACACGAGCACGGCCGGTACGAGCAGAAACAGTATGCCCCACACAGGGTGGCGTCCGTAGCTGCTGGCATACCGCGACAGCCAGTAAGCGCCCGCGAATACGAACAGCAGATTGACGGCAACGAGCGCGGCGTCAATCCGATGGTCCTGACCTGCGGATATGGTGAACGCCAGCGCCGGAATCAGTATGCGCCGGTACCGCAGGCGCGGCGCGTCGATATATCGATCCATTCCCCGTCGAAACAACGGATCATGCGCAATGTAGTGATAGAACTGCCCGTCGTAGCCGTCACTCTGCGCAAAGCGGTACAGGTGCTCGGAGGCCAGCGCATCAGGCTGTGCCAGATTCCCGCCCGTGCAGAACCACCACGTCCAGTTGCCGGCAAACACGTAGTGAGCCACTAGAAATTGCCAGCCAAGCACCATCGCCACCGCCAGCAACCCGGCGATGACGGCGGGCTTGCGGCCAGGCCCGCCAGCCGTCATAGCGAAAACACAAACGGTGCGCCGTGTTTTAGTTCCTGGTAGCCAGTCTCCGGCGCAAACAGCTTCAACGAAGCTTGGAACTGGCGCGGATCCACGGCATTGTCGGGGAACATGTCGTAATGGCAGGGAATCGCCGCCTTGGGCTTGATCTTGGCCACCACCTGCGCCGCTTCAAAATGCGAAAGATTGTTGAAACCGCCGTTAATGCAAGTGATCACGACGTCCGGTTGGAACTTCGCCGCCGAAAAGAGCAGTTCATTGAAATCCGTGTCGCCGGTGACATAGACTTTGGGGCCGCCCGCGAACGTGAAGATGTAACCCATGTGGTTCAGGTCTGTGTCATCGGTGGGAAGTGCGAAGGCGCCTCGGATGTGAATGTCGCGCATCTCCAGTTCGCATGACGGCCAGGCTGGAACGATGCGGCTGGCTTCGATACCTTCCTGGCGATAAACGCCGCACGTGGGATGCGGCCCCACAAAGTGCGTCGTATCCTTGTGGCGCAGTCCGCGGATAGTTTCGGGATCAGTGTGGTCGCCGTGATTGTGCGTACAGGTGTAAATGTCTACGTCGAGCTCCTCGGGAGGAATCAGCACCGGCACGCGCCGGCTCAAATCCACTCCCAAATGGGCGTAGGCCATGGCGCAACTGTTGGTCAGGTACATATCTGTGGTCAACAGTGTTCCTTCGGGCGTTTTGAAGATGTAGCCGGTTTGGCCCAGCCACCAGATGGCCACTGACCGTTTGGGAACCGGGAAGGCGCGGATTTCCGACATCAAACTCATCCCGGATATTGTACTGAGGCGCGGAGGGCGCAGGTTTACGCCAGCAGCCGGGCGGCGGGCTTCGCGAAATAGGTGAGGACGAAATCGGCGCCGGCACGGCGGATTGACGTCAGGCTCTCCATCATGGCGCGCTCGCAATCGATCCAGCCGTTGCGCCCCGCGGCCATGATCATGGAATATTCACCGCTCACCTGGTACGCGCCAAGCGGTACGTCAAATCGCTCGCGAGCCTGCCAGATCAGATCGAGATACGGCATGGCGGGCTTGACCATGATCATGTCGGCGCCCTCTTCCAGGTCCAGCTCAATCTCCCGCATGGCCTCGCGGCCGTTGGCCGGATCCATTTGATAGCTGCGCCGATCGCCGAACTGCGGCGTCGATTCGGCCGCCTCGCGGAACGGCCCGTAGAAGACGGATGCGAATTTTGCGGCGTAGGAAAGAATGGGGGTATTCGGAAAGCCTGCCGAGTCGAGTGCCATGCGGATCGCACCCACCCGGCCGTCCATCATGTCCGAAGGCGCAACGATATCGGCTCCCGCGCGCGCATGCGAAACCGCCGCGGCGGCCAGCCATTTCAATGTCTCGTCGTTATCCACGTCACCGTTCACGATCTTTCCGCAATGCCCGTGGCTCGTATACTCGCAATTACAGACGTCGGTCAGCACCAGCAGGCCGGGAATCGCCTGCTTAATGGCCCGCAGCGTGCGTTGCACGATACCGTCGTCGGCATACGCGCCCGAGGCGGTTTCATCCTTGGTCTCCGGAAGGCCGAACAGAATCACGCCGCCGATGCCAAGCGATTTAACTTCCTCGCACTCACGCACCACCTCATCGACCGACATTTGATAGTTTCCCGGCATGGCGCTGATCTCGCGCCGCACCCGCTCGCCGGGACAAACAAACAGCGGCAGAATGAATTGGGCCGGGTCGAGCCGGGTCTCGCGCACCAGCCGGCGCATCGGCTCGGACCTGCGCAACCTTCGCATGCGATGGATAGGGAAGGGCATTAGCTAGGATTTTAACCTGATTGGTTGCCTATCGAATGGATACCCCCGAGACCTAACTATTGGTGGGCTACGTGAAAATCCCCCTTGACAAGGGCATCGCCATCATTAAAATAAACCCCATATCGGTCTTTATGCAGCCCTGTGAGCACACCCGCACCGAGATCATCGCCAGACGCGACGGCGTGGATTATGTTGAATGCCTGGATTGCCGCCAAGTCTTCGAAGCCGAGGATCTCGAACCCGTCACCGTTGACAAAGACGACGAAGAAGAATAGCCGGTCTCGCCGTCGCCGCGAGTTCGCGCTTCCTGCTGCCGCTATGTCTACGTGCGCTAGCATAGGCTAAATGCACGATTTGGGATTTTTCCGGTCAAACTTTGAGAAGATCGCCGAACGCTTGGCCACGCGCGGGCCGATTGCGGGTCTCGACCAGTTTCGCGATCTTGATAGGGATCGCCGGTCCGTGATCACAACGGCTGAACAGTACAAAGAGCAAAGGAATGCTCTCACGGCTGGTATTCAGAAGGACCGGCAAGCGGGCAAAGACACCACAGAGCGGCAGCGACAAGTGCGCGAACTCGGCACCCACATCTCAGGCCTCGACGAGCAGATCAAAATGCTCGACGACCAGTTTCGCGACCTGCTCGCCGGCATCCCGAATCTGCCGCACGAGTCCGTTCCGGTTGGCCACACCGCGGATGACAACGTAGAAGTCCGCCGCTGCGGAGAGCCGCGCCAGTTCGATTTTGAGCCTAAAGCCCACTGGGATCTTGGTCCCGAGCTCGGCATTCTCGATCTCGAGCGCGCCGCCAAGATCACTGGCGCCCGGTTCGCAGTCTATTGGGGCATCGGCGCTCGGCTGGAGCGCGCACTCATCAACTTCATGCTCGACGTCCACACGCGCGAGCATGGCTACACCGAAGTCCTGCCGCCGTTCATGGTCAACTCGGCGAGCCTGTTCGGCACCGGCAACTTGCCCAAATTCGGAGATGATCTGTTCAAATGTGAGAAACATGACCTTTGGCTGATTCCCACCGCCGAGGTGCCGGTCACCAATCTCTATCGCGACGAAACTCTCGATCCCGATCGTCTGCCCATCAGCCTCTGCGCCTACACGCCGTGTTTCCGCAGCGAGGCCGGCTCTTACGGCCGCGACGTGCGCGGCATCATCCGCCAGCACCAGTTTCAAAAAGTTGAACTCGTGAAATTCACGCGCCCCGAGGAAAGCTACGACCAGCTCGAAAAGCTCACTGCCGATGCCGAAGACATCCTAAAGCGGCTGGGCTTGCCGTTTCGCACCGTCGTGCTCTCCACCGGCGACATGGGTTTCTCTTCCGCCAAGACCTATGACATTGAAGTCTGGCTTCCCGGCCAGAACGGCTACAAGGAAATTTCGTCCTGCTCCAATTTCGAGGCGTTCCAGGCACGCCGCGCGGGCATCCGTTTCAAGGGCCCGAAGGGCAAGGCCGATTTCGTGCACACGCTAAACGGCAGTGGACTGGCGGCGGGCCGCACCTGGGTGGCGATCGTCGAGAACTATCAGCAGAAGGACGGTAGTGTAATCGTTCCGGAAGCCCTACGCCCGTACCTCGGCGCGGAGCGGATCGTGAAGCAGGATCTGCAGTGAACGTCTTGCGAAGCCCGAGACTCAGGATACTAGCTATTTAAGAGGTGCCGTAAGAAGTTTCGTGCGCCCGTTGTCGAACTGCATGAACGTTAGGCCCTCCGCCGAAAGACATACATCGGTCAAGCCGGGTTCGTCGGGGGCTGCATAATAGCCCAACCGTTCCCCCGTGGCGCCGTTGAGAGCTAGGTATGACGGATGCACGGCACCAGTGTCCTCAATCCGGTTGACCACAATCACCAACTGCTCGCGCGATGTGTAGATCTTGGTGGCGACCAATTTCGGGTCGGGTTTCTCGAACGGGATGGTTCGAACTACTTCACCGACCCGCGAGATGACGAAGACCTTGTTGGGGCCAACAAAATACACATTTCCGTCCGCCGAAAGCGTCTGGCCCCCATTGTTGATCGTTGGTTCGGAAGGATTCACGTTCGGCAGAGGGACGGGGACCTCCTTGATGAGCTTGCCGGAAGGCCCGAACACGGCCACATACGAACCACCCTCCGCGTGGCCGGGGCCGGCCTTTTCATAGTAACCCGAAAACAGAATGGCGCCGTTGTCATAGGCAGCGATATCGTTCGCGAACACGCCGTCCGGAATCTCTAGCGTGGTCGGGTTGTTCATAATGCCGTCTGGGCCGAACTGGAAGATCTGGGTTTTATCAGTGCGTGTACGCGCGAGAATGTACACATCACCCCCTGGTGTGACCGAAAAGCTCTCAAAGCCTGCTTTGTCAGGGTCCGAGAGGGCGCCGGACGGTTTGAAGCTCGTGCCCTCCGTACCGGCGGCAGAGAGACCCACTACGTGGATGACCCGAAACTCACCCGCACCGACGTAATGAAAATACAAGTTACCCGCCTTATCGCATTGACCTTCGCCGAAGTACGAAAAGGATGGAACCGTTAGACTGCGGCTGACTGACGGCTGCAAGACCTTGGGCGCCGAGGGGGGCGCTTTACGGCCGGCAGCCGAGGCTCCCAGCAGCAGGGAAAGAACTATCCACATGCCAGCTCACTTCCCGATGCCGCGGAAACTTATCATTGCGCGGCGCGCGGAAGCTGTGCTCGGGCGCTGACCACACTGGGATGAGATTGCAGCCACTGCTCAAATTGCCCGTTGTACGCGCCACAAGTTCCGACTACCAGCGTGGACTTCTGGTTCGCCAGAAGATTTGGCTGAACCCCCCCGTCCGGTTGAAACCTTTGGAGCTCAGCGGAGGTCGGGATACAGGAGTTCGCGCTGGTATAAGACGAACCGTTGCAGCACAGTACCTTAAGAGCTGTCGGATTGCAGTGGACTCCGCCGATGCCGGTGCATACACCCCTGTGTATCGTGCACCCGCCGCCGCAATTGAACAGCACGTTCCTGGGTCCTTCGCCGTCGCAAGCCGCAAACGCCTGGCCGGCCAGCAACCCGAGCGTTAACGAAGCAAGGAGCCATTTCTGCATCAGATTTACATCCTCCGGGAAAGATGCTAACTCCAGAGTCTCACGCGGTCAAGCTCCACGGCAAAAATGTTGCGCCAAAGAGTGCCAATTAGCACTCCCATAGACACGCAGCAACCCAAAACGGCCGCCTTATTTCTTCGTCTTGACCGCTTGGAATAGTCGCGAATCTCTGCATCTGCCGCATGGCTTTCTGCGTGCCCGGCATGGATATTCACCAGTTGCCGCAAGCTCATGGCGCCGCGCTCGCATACGCTCGAAGGCCGTCTTGGTACTTCCGCCCACCAGCGCAGCCGTCTCATTCCTTCCCCTTGGCCTTCTTGTACTCGTCGCGAATGACCTGCATCTGCCGTGAGTGGCTCTCCACGTGTTCGGCGAATATCGTCAGCAGTTGCGCGAGCGACACAGGACCGCGCTCGGAGTGCATACCCGTGCGCTCAAAAGCCGTCGCCGGCAGCGCTTTCAGCAGTTCATAGTTCTCGGTGCGGAGCCGCCGGAGTGTCTCCAACGATTGCTTCGGCGTCCGCCGCGCGTAGTCGAGGTTCCGCGCCCAGGCTTCCTGGTCGAAGGCCATCAGCTTAGGCTGATCCTCCGCAATCACCTGTCGCATCCGTTGCGCCGCCACCAGTTCCGTATCCGCCAGGTGCGCCGTGAGCTGGCGAATACTCCACTTTCCCGGAGCGGTCGTGAAGTCGACTTCCTCCCCATACACGCCAGTCAGCGTCACCGCCAGCAGCTCCGGCCCACGCCGGAATCTTTCCAATGTTTCCGCCAGATTGCTCATATGCTCCCGCCCGCCGATTCCGGATCGCCGCCGCAAACACGACGCTCGACCACCGCCATGAGGGTAGGGGCCGGGCACGCCCGGCCCAAATCAGTAGTAATCCGCGCAGCTCATGTAGTACCCGCACGTCTGACAAATGAGCTTGCATTTGCGTGAGGTCAGGCGTGTCGAACAAACCGGGCAATAAAGCATCGGTTCTTCACGCGGCGCCGCGGGTTCTTTCTGCGATTCCGGCCGTTCAGGAATCTCCATGGAACACGGCTATTATACGCTCCACACTTTGCGGCCGCCCACATAAGTGGCTTTCACCTGGATCGCCTTGTTTCCCTCGTCGAAATCGAACAGCACGAAGTCCGCGCGATCTCCATCGACCAGGCCCCGTTCGCGCCCAGGCACTCGTCCCGCGCGCGCTGCATTCACCGTCGCCAGGCGCACGGCATCTGCGAGGCTCAGCTCCCCCAGCCGCATCAGATTCTCCACGCCGCGATCCATGCGTAGCGCCGATCCGGCCAGGCGTTCCTGTCCCGCCAGCACCACGCGATTGTCCGGCGTCAAATCCACATCCTGCTCGCCCAGGCGATACCTTCCCGGCTTACATCCCGCCGGCGAACTCGCGTCCGTCACCAGCAGCGCCCGCTCCAGACCCTTCGCCCGTAGCGCGACCTTCAGAAACGAAGTCGGAAGGTGAATGCCGTCCACAATGAAACTGGCCCGCAGCCGGTCCTCCGCGAGCTGCTCCCAAATGTAGTTCGGATGCCGCCGCATTACCGCGTGCGCGCCGTTTCCCAAGTGCGTGGACATCGTCGCGCCCGCGCTCACCGCGTCGGCGATGTGCCGCGCTTCGGCGTTCGTGTGCCCGATGCTCACCACCACGTTCCGTGACGTCACGGCCTCGATATATCGCGGCGCCCCCGGCCACTCGGGCGCCAAGGTCACCAGACGGATCCGGCCCCCGGTCGCGTCCTGCCACCGGCAGAATTCATCGATATCCGGTGGCCGTACCCAGCGCTTGGGATGCGCACCGCGCGGTCCGTCGTCCGGCGAAATGTGCGGCCCTTCCACGTGAAACCCATCCATGGCGGCGCCTTCGGGTAAAGAATCTTTGGCGCGCGCCAGGTTGCGCAACGCGCCCACCATGTCATCCGGGCCGCCGGTAATCACGGTAGGATAAAACCGCGTCACACCCGCCGAGTACAGCACTTGCACGGATCGCGCAATCTCTTCGTGAGAAGTATTCGGCGAGTTATAATCCACCCCGGCGAAGCCATTAACCTGGATATCCACCCACCCCGGCGCGATCCAATTCGCCGGAGCATGCATCGCCGGCCAGACCTCCCGGATGGCCTCTCCGTCACACTGGATCTCAATTCCCGATCCGCTGACCGCATCTATTCCTGAACAAATAATCATCTGTTTGCTTTATTCACAGGTTTGCCACACCTGGAAGGCGGCAAATGTAACATCCATTTAACCGATAAATCTGTTGAAAAACGGACAAACGGCTAAGATTTTTCTGGCGTCCAGGTTCGCCGCACGCTACAAAGAATGAGTTCCTCATCAGCGCAGTCCGGGCGGTAAATCTCGGGGGAGGTGGCCGGCTCGGATTGCGCTGTTTTTTATTTCTTTCCCGCCAGACTCGGTTGCAACTCCGGTTTCGCCACGGGCGACAGCCATCCATGCCGGTCTGGCTTGGTTCCATTCACGATGGCGAAAAACTCTTTCTGTAACCGCTCCGCCACCGGCCCGCGCCGCCCCTTGCCGATCTGAATTCGGTCAATCGACCGGATGGGCGTAATCTCGGCCGCCGTCCCCGAAAAGAAAACCTCGTCGGCAATGTACAGCATCTCTCGCGGCACAATGCTTTCCGTTACCGGTATGTCTAGATCCTGCGCCAGCCGCAGCACGGCATCGCGCGTGATTCCCGGCAGCACAGACGCTCCCAACGGCGGCGTCAGGATCTTTCCGTCGCGCACCACAAAGATGTTTTCGCCGGAGCCCTCGCTCACGTAGCCCGACGCGTCCAGCGCGATGCCTTCCGAGTACCCGTTGCTGATCGCCTCCATCTTGATCAACTGGGAGTTCATGTAGTTGGCGCCGGCCTTGGCCAGCGCGGGCAGGGTATTGGGTGCGATCCGGTTCCAGCTCGAAACGCACACGTCCACGCCTTCCGCCAGCGCTTCCTCGCCCAGATACTTGCCCCACTCCCAGCACGCAATATAGACATCCAGCGGATTCTTGAGCGGGTTAACCCCCATCTCGCCGTACGCTCGCAAAACGATGGGCCGGATATAGCACGAGCGCATATGGTTCACGCGCACCAGCTCCAGCATGGCCTGTTCCAGCGCGGCAGCCGTGAATCCAACATTTTCCATGCGATAGATCTTGGCCGAATCCAGCATGCGGCGGATGTGCTCGCGAACCCGGAAAATCGCCGGTCCCGAGGGTGTGTCATAACAGCGGATGCCCTCGAATACCGAGCTCCCATAGCTCACGACATGCGAAAGCACATGAATGCGCGCGTCATCCCAGGCGATGAAACGCCCGTTGTGCCAGATCTTTTCGGTAGGGGTTAACATTCAACGATTATAAAACGCGGAGCGTGTCCTGATCAGCGCCTTACGGTAGCGCGGGGGTACGCGCCGTTTGCGGACACCTGCGGCTTTTCATTCCCGATATGCGTGGTACACGGCCCGCTTGATCGCTTTCGGGCCAAACACGCTCATCGCACGCCACAGCAGCAGGCGCTCCGATGAAGGCCAGACCCGTTCCACGCGGGTGAATCCCACGGCGCGGAGCATGGCCCCGAGCGCCGCCGGCGTCGGTCCGAACCAGTTGGTAGGATCCTGGCCGAGTTCCGACCCCGGATAAAACGCCAGCGCCTTACCTGGCACCCACAATAGATCGATCACTGTTTCGACGATCAGTAACCGCTTGGTCACTGCCGCCACGTGCTCTAGCGCCAGCATCGGGTGCCGCATGTGGTAAAGCACACCCAGGAACAGCACGACGTCAAAGGTTCCGACTCGCTCCGGCGAGAGATCCAGAACGTCGATCTCCGCATCTTCAACTTTCGAATGGAGCGCCTCGCGCGCCAGCAGGAACCCTTGCTTGCGTCCCGATTGCCAGATGAACGAGTCGGCAGCCAGCACGCGCTGCGCCCCACGCCGTTCCGCCGCGAATGAGTAGAACCCATCCCAGCACCCGACGTCCAGCACCGTCTGGCCCGTGAGATCTTCCGGCAGCCGAAGCCGCCGCAGAATCTCCGTTGTATCCCACTCGCCCGGCGTGACAATCCCGTGGCCCAGGTCGATCCGGTGCGCCCAGGGAATGGCGTTGACGGCTGCCTGCAAGCCTGGAGTATCCATTTACCAGCCAGCCGGAAATGCTGACCGGAAGAAGGCATATCCCTCACTTCCGAGACTTGGTACTTGCGGTGACCGTTGCCTATTCCAGGCCATTGAAACAAAAGATATAACACGAAGACTGTGCTACACGCCTGTTGCGCAGGGCCAACATCCTCTATCTGTTGCTCCCACGCCCGAGGTTAAGAGCAACGAATTTGTCGCTGGCCCCGTTTCACGGAGCAACGGTATCGTCGTCGTCCCACTCGTCACCTGAAAAAAGCCAGCCTCGGCTCGGGCGGCAACTTCGCGGATCAGTGCTTCCTGTTCCGCAGCAGACACCTCCCTGTTGCTGGCTGTTGAATTGATTATCTCACTCTGCTAACTGCGGCTGACCAACGTCAGGAGAAGATATTCGTGCGGGAAAAGCCGCGAAGGCGGCCCGACAGGCTAAGCCCGGCGCGCCGCCCTCGCTTTTCAGGTGTGAAGTGACCAGGGCTCGGCTGAGATCACCGGACCACGACCATTGGCCGCGCCACTACCACCGGGGCCACCGGCGGGGGCGGAATTATCGGCACCGGGGGAACCACCGCAGCAACTGCCACCGGAGCGACGGGCTCTGGGGCGGCAGCTACGCAGGAAGTCACCGCATCTCCAGCACTCACGGCTACGTACACGCCGGGATGCATGACGTTCACGAGCACATATTCTCCGCCGATGAAATCAACGTAGACCGTATCCGTGTAAAGCCACGCCGCGGGCCAGGGATCGGCGATGCCGAACCAATAGCCGCCAAACTGGAAGCTAGCCTGCCCGCCAATCATCGTGGGGTGCCCCATGGCAAAGGTGTGCGCTCTGCCGAAGCTCGCCTGAAAGCGCTGCTGCGGAATCTGGCGCCCGCCCTGGAGCGAAGCGTTCATTGTGCCCGCCCGCGTGCCACGATTCGTGGAGGAATAGTTGGCGTTCCTGGGTGACCCCTGTCCGGTGTTTGCGTGCGAGGAGCCGTTACCGGCATTGTTGCGTTGCGCCACGGAATTCGGGTGCGAAGGATTGGATCGGGTAGCGTTGGTTGGTGCCGGCTTTGGGTTAGAAGTGTTGGCGGAACGCTGGGCGCTGAGCTGTCCGGAATTCGGCCGCGCACTATTGACGTGTGCCGCATTCGGCCGTGCAGAATTCGCCGCGTGAGCCGAGTTGGTCTGTCCAACGTTGGGCCGCTGAGAGTTATACCGTGCGGCGCCAGGTTGAGCGGTATGGGGCCGGTTTGTCGCTGCGGATCTTGCGGGCTGGGCAGGGCGCGCGGCGTTGACGTGCGGCTGGGCTGCGGCTCTCGGTGCGGATTGGGTACCGGAGTGTGTTGTTCCTGCGGCCAGGGTTGAGAGTGACGCGAACGCGAGAGCTGAAATGAACGTCGTTTTCATATTCTTTCTTTGTCCTTCTGTTTTGGGTTTTGGTTGGGAGCAGACCGTGTACGTCCTCCGACCTGCTCGGTTGATGGAATTGGCATCGGAAAGGGTCACTTTCCCGCCTTCTTTGGTGGGTTATCGGTCAGGGTGTGTTTCGTACTGTGTTTCCTAGCCATCGTTGGCTACTCATGCGGAGATGATGCAAACAGCGGGGGGGTTATTGCCGGATGTTTCCAGGGCAAAAGTACTAGTAAGCCGTCGCAGACCGGAACAAGCCACCTCCGTTACTTCCGATAACGGAGATTATGTTTACTTTTATGGTAGTGGGTCAGTTTGACAAACTGACCCAAAACCGCCGCCACCATGCTGAACGTAACCGCATCCGGCTTGCTGAGCCACGACCGAAGGGAGTGGTTGTCCCAGTGCGCTAACCTACGTCTGCGGGCTGACGGCCTTCTGCCGCGCAACCCATGCATGAATCCTCGTACTCAGCACGTCCAGCGGCAGCGCTCCCCCGCCCAGCACCTCGTCGTGGAATGCCCGAAGGCTGAATTTTTCCTTCAGTTCGTCCTTCGCGTACTCGCGAAGCCTCAATATTTCCAGTTGACCGATCTTGTAGCTCAATGCCTGGCCCGGCCACACCATGTAACGGTCCGTCTCGGCCTGTACATTGGGCTCGTCCATCCCGGAGTGTTCATGAAAATAGTCCACCACTTGCTGGCGGGTCCAGTGCTTGTAGTGGAAGCCTGTATCCACCACCAGGCGAACGGCGCGCAGCATGTCGTCCTGCAGATGGCCGTAATAGCTGTAAGGATCCTGGAAAAATCCAGCCTCCTTTCCCAGGCGCTCGGCGTATAGCGCCCAACCCTCAATGTACGCGCCGTAGAATTCATGTTGGCGGAAGGGCGGCAGGCTGGGCATCTCCTGCGCAATGGCAATCTGCATGTGGTGCCCCGGAACGCCTTCGTGGTACGCGGTAGTCTCGACGTCCAGAAGAAGACGGTTCTGGAAGTCGCCCGTAACCACCATCACACGGCCTGGCCGGGAACCGTCCGGTGTGCCCTGGAGGTAATGCGTGGAGGCTTCCTTCTCGCGAAACTCTTCCACCGGCTTCACCTCGACCCTGCCCTTCGGCAGGCGGCCGAACAATTCGGGCAGCTTCGGGTACATCTGATCGATGTACTTACTGGTCAGATCCACGAACTGCTGGCGCGATTGGCCGTGCAGCTTCGGGTCAGCAGCGATGGCGTCATTGAATTCCTTTAGAGTTTGGTGGCCGAACTGCTTCGCCACGGCAAGCATACGCGCTTCAATCTCCGCCACTTGCGCGAGGCCGATATCGTGGATTTCCTGCGGCGTGAGATTCGTAGTCGTGCTCTGCTTCACGGCGAATGCATACCGCGCTTCGCCGTCCGGAAGAGCCCACTCACCGGGCTCACTGCGTCCCTTGGGAGCATATTCGTTTCGCACAAACCGGGCGAACCGCGCGTACGCCGGTAACACCGAGTCGCGAATCACCCCGAGACCCTGCTCCCGCAACCGCTGCTGATCAGCTTCCGTGAAACTCTTGGGGAACTTCATGAATGGCTGCGCAAGTGGTGATTTTTCGGGCGCCTCCTTCGCAATCGTGTCCGCCTGATCCGCCACTTTTTCCAGCAGGAATCTTGGTTTCATCAGCCCGTCTTGCATCCCCTTGCGCATGCGGGCCATGGTCTGGTCGATCGCGCGGGGCGCTTGCGTCAGACGTGAAATGTAATCGTGGTAATCTTTCACGCTTTCAAAAGACATGAAATTGACTAGCTGCGGAAACAAGGTATGGATGCCGCCCATCTGGGAAACCGGCATTTCCCAGAACTTGAAACGCGCGCCCTCCAGTTGCATTCGTAGATCCCGCACCATCAGTTCCTTGTTGAGCGCTTCCTGGTCCGGAAAACCAGTGCTGTCAATGGCCTCGAACCGCGCGAGGAACTTGCGGGCTTCCTGTAAATCCTTCTCGACGGCTTCCGCGGAGAAGTCGTTGAGCTGATCATTGAAGCGCTTGTCCCCCACCACCGTGGCAGAGATGGGATCTGTGCGCATCTGGTACTCCCATTGCTCCGCCAGCAGGTCAGCCAGCGCTTTGCGCCGCGCCTCGAGGCCGGGCTGCGATTGACCGGCGCAAAACAAAGGGCCGAGCAGGCTCAGGCCCAGGACAATGCGTACAGCAGTCTGCATGATGTCTCTCCTAAGTCGAGTGAACCACCACTAAACCTTCCCGGATAAGCCTTCTAACCAGGGCTAACTTCCCCGGATCATCTAAATTCCCGGGAAGCTCCCGAACAACAAAGCGCGAGTGACTCAGGGCAAATCGGAGTACTTCAGTCACATGATGTGGAAAGCTAATTTTTCGCCCATAGCAATCGACCGAAGTAGACTCTCCATCCCTGCGCATGTGACTGACGGCGCCTGTCCTCGCGCCGGCTACGCTGTCCATCGTCAGACGGTCCAGAGCGGCCAGTTGGGCCATCTGCCCTCTCAGCAGCGGCGGACGCGCGGCAATGAACTCATCGACGAATCGGTCCAGGATCGTGTCGAAGTCTGACTGAGCGGCGAGCTGCTGCACAAGGCCCCGAAACATTTCCCGCGCTTGCGTCCGGTCGAACTCCTGCCGTGCAAAACCCGGGGGCAACGCCTTCCGAAATGCGCTGTTCTGCAAGGCTGTGTCTGCCGCCAGCTCGACAAGCAGGTCTATCCAGGTGTAACTCAAGATCCCCAGCGTTATGTGAAGTGATACATCGTCGCCGGAACGAGCATCGTGGACAAGACCTCGGGGTATGTACGCCACGTCCCCAGCCTCTAACTCGAAATTCAACGCCGGCGCCCCTCGCTCGTGCACCGCGGCGTCAAAGTCCTGATTCTTGAGTGGCAATTCAAGAGGCGTCCCATAAGTGGTCCACTGCTTGGAGTTAGTCACCTGGAGGACAAATACGTCGTGGGTATCGTAATGATACCTGGCCCCTTTAGCGCCTGCTGGAGTCAAGTAAACGTTGGTCTGGCAGGGGAAGGTAAACTCACTTTCAATGTTGTGAGCAAATGAGGTCAGCGCTGGTACCACGGTATCCAGAAACGCCAGAACGATCGTGGAACCCTGCTGGAAAAGCTGATACACCTTGGCAACGTCTAGCGAGTCGCCGTGTACCGTGTAATCGTCGGCGGTAACATTTCCGTTCGCGTTCTTGAGAGTTACGTTGGGATAGCGGAGATCGAGTGTGGTCAAAACTCGGTCGATTTCATCCAGGGAAATCAGCGAGCCGAAATAGTCCGGCTGTTTCCGCTTTACGACTAACGGGCGCTTCTCCCAGTACTCCTCAAAAAACTCTTCCCTGCTGATTGGGTGTAAGAGCCATGCGAGCGAGGGGTCTTCCTCCGTTTGTTTAGACACTACGGACGTTCGCTGGCCCACAAGCTAACCGTCGGTTACCGCTGAGTCTATTTCTTGCTGTCGGGGTCTGATTCCTTCTTCTCAGTGCTGTCAGCTTTCTTGCCGCCCTTTTTGGATTTGCTCGACTTCGAAGCCGACTTCTTCTTCGCGTCCGGATCGGACTCCTCTTTCTTCTTTTCCGTGTCCTGCGCCGCCGCATTCGCGGTAAGCACCACTGCGGCCGCACCGGCAGTGAGCAACGCACCAGCCGCGGTCAGGAATGCCCGTCTCGGATGCTTCCGCTCGGTTACGATCTGTTCGTCTTTAAGAGTTGAGGACTTTTTGTCTGCCACGCCGTCTGCTCCTTAGGCCGAAGTCTCGGCTTCTGCCTTCCGCACAGTATACACCGGCCCCCCGCGCGTAGACGTGTTACTTTTTCCGGGCGTGTCTCAGGCTAAAAAAAGAGGCCCGCCGGGCCGACTCACTGGCTGGCGGGCCAAGGGAAGAAACTGATAATGCCCTGCTCTATCGGTGGCCGTGGCCTCCGCCGGCACCGCCACCGCTTCCACCACTGTGACCGCCCCCGCTGCTGTGGGAGCCGCCACCGGAGGTATTGTATGTGCCGGTGCGCGCGCTGCTGCTGCCGGAACTGCCGGATGATGCCGAACGTTCGCGCACGATGGGCGGCGCGATCTGCAGCGATCGCGGGTTGCCGTAGCTGGGGCTGCTGTACCCGCGGGCGCTGCTGGTTCCGGAACTAGCACCACTCGACGGGAACCGTTGCCACGAGCCAGCCGTTGCGCCTTGCGAACGCGATGGCTGAGACGCCGTCGCCGGCCGGTCGCCGGAAGTATGCCAGCCGTTGTTCGAGCTCGGCTGCGTCGATCCCGCTCCACGCGAAGCCGTGTTCGTCGAAGGCTCGCCAAACCGCCTCCACCCGCTGGTTGAGTTGCCTGCTGCCGCGGTGCCCGAGGTGCTTCTTGACGCCGTCTCGCCGGCTGGCCGCCACGCACCCGTCGATTGCCCCGCTGTCCGCCCGCTGGCCTGGCTCAGGCTCCGCTGCTGCTGCGCGAACGGCACACGGTTGATGGCCGCAGGCTGGCTATGGCTGAAGAAGTGTGTGCTGCTGAAATTCGTAGCATGAGCCGGCGCGGTCGCCGCCCGATTCGAATATCGCAGGCTCGCCGATGTCGGCGCGACCGGCACCTGCCCTCTGACCAGGCTCGCCGATCGCAGCTGCTCTGTGCTGACGTGCATGGTGCTGCTGAAACGGCCGTTCGCGAAATCATGTGCACTGACTGCGGTCACGCCACCAGCTACACGAGCATTCCGGTAAGCGCCGTATACGTTGGCATGCGCAATCAACGCCCCATGAAAACCAACGCCGCCGTAGAATCCAGCTCCCCACCACGGGTGAACCATTTCAAACGGGCCCAGCGGAACCCACCCGAAACCCCCGCCAAAACCAAAGAAAGCCACCAGCGCCGGGCTCCAATAGGCTGGAATGAATACCGGACCGGGATACCAGCACCAACCGATGCCGCCTCTAAAGAACCACCGGCCATAGTGGTACGGAGCCCAGCCCCAAGGCTCGTAGCTCACCCAGGTCCAGCCGTAGTAGTCCTCCCAAACCCACTGACCGTCGTGGTACGGTGCCCAGTCCGGACCGACCGTCGGAGTCCAGACTGATCCGTAGTCGGGTGTATTGACCCAGCGGCCGTTGTTGTCCATGTCCTCAGTGCCGTAAATATCAGGACTTACGCGGCGAGAACTCGTGGAACGGTTTAGCTCCTGGTCACGCCCCGCGTTCCAGTGATCGAAGTCATCCTGCTCGATAGCGTTCACCATCTGAAACTCGGGATCCGATGGATTCCCTCGTACCATCATGGTTTTACCGGGATCCAGCGTTTCGGTTCCGCTCGGGGTGAAGATTTCGGCCTGACCTACCCGCACCGTAATCTCTGCGTGGTCTTCAAACACGGAAATGCGATAGGCGCCCTTCTGCTTCGGCCGGATCGCGATCTGGGGCGTGTCAATTTCGACTTGCGCGCGCGAATCGCGGACCTGGCTGAACATCATGGTGCCGCGGCCCACTTGTAATTGATAACGAGCAGGTGTCAATTCAGCAAGACGGACCTCGGAATTCGAATCCAAACGGCCCATATTCGCGGCATCAAACTGAATCTCCGCGCGACCTCCCTGCCCTGCCGCCACGACATCTCCGGCCATCAGGGGGGCATTCACTGCGGCGGCTGAACGCGTGTCCGAATCGCCGCGCTGGATGGAAACGTCGCCATTTACGATACTTAGGCGTGCCACACCACGCTGTGCAGCAACTTGATCCTGTCCAAGCAATGTGGTTCCAGCAAGAAGCAGCAGGCAGCAGGCGCGTGTCATATCCAGGTTCCCGACGGTATAGGGCAGGCGGGATGCCAATCTATAAGTAATTGATAAAGCGGAGGAAGCAACTGCCATTCACTGGCCGAAAAGCACCACCGAGGCCGATCTCAATCACTTAGCCGCTGGTTCTTAAGGAAGTTTTCAGGTTCATGTTGCGGATGAGGCGATGCAGGTAATTGGGATGTACGCCCAGCAGTTTGGCGGCTTCGGTATAGTTGCCGCCGGCCTGCTCGACGGCGCGCAGGATCACATGCTTCTTGGCTTCGGCGACGGCTTCGTGATATTGAGCGATGCTGGCGCCGGCGGGCTGCTCGGTTTCGAGCACGGCCTCGGGCAGATCCTCGGGCAGGATGAATTCCGACGACCCCAAAACCACGGCCCGTTCGATGGAGTTTTCCAATTCGCGGACGTTGCCAGGCCACTCGTAGTTGATCAGACATGCGCGCGCCTCAGGAGATACGCCGCGAACGTGACGCTTGGAACGCTCGCCGGATCGGGCTGCGAAATATGCCGCCAGCAGCGGGATGTCCTCGCGGCGCTGGCGCAGCGGTGGCATCTCGATCGAAACTACGTTCAACCGGTAGTAAAGATCCTGGCGGAAGAGGCCGGACTTGACGCTTTCAGGCAGAATGCGGTTTGTGGCGGCTATGACACGAATGTCGACATGAACGGCCCGGGTGCCTCCAACCCGTTCAAACTCGCGCTCCTGTAAGACCCGCAGCAGCTTGGCTTGCAAAGCCGGCGCGAGTTCGCCCATTTCATCCAGGAAAACGGTTCCGCCATCGGCCACTTCGAGCTTGCCCCGTTTTTGCGCCACGGCGCCGGTGAATGCGCCTTTCTCATGGCCGAAAAGTTCACTTTCAAGCAAAGTCTCAGTGAGGGCGGCGCAGTTGATGGCGACGAAAGGCTTGGCGGAGCGCGGGCTGTTGCGATGAATGGCGCGCGCGACCAACTCTTTGCCAGTGCCGCTCTCGCCGGTGATGAGCACGGTCGAATCGGTGGGCGCCACGCGCGACACAAAGCGATAGACCGAGCGCATGGGGGCGCTTTCGCCGACCATGTTGTGCTCGATGCTGATTTCGGCTTTGAGCCGGCGGTTCTCATCCTCGAGGCGCTCGACATGGCGCGCGTTCTCGAGTGCGATGGCGGAAACGGCCGCGACGGCGGTCATCAACTCCAGATGGTCCTTGTCGAGCCGGGCGCGGGGATCCGCCGTATCCAGGTAGATCAGGCCGAGAACCCGGTCGAAGACCGTCAGAGGCACGGCCAGCAGCGACCGCGTCTCGGTCAATATGAGGCTGCGGGAATCTTCGAGGGTCGCGTCGCCGGTCACATCGGCGCTCAGCACGCCGACTTTTTCCCCAATCACCTTGCGCACGATGGTGCCGCTAACTGGAAATGGCGACACTGCTCCAGAGGCTCGTTCCCACGAGAAAACCGAGCTAAACTCGTCGGGGTTTTCTCCGGTGAGCAGGATCGCGCCCCGTGTAGCCGGCACGACTTCGAAGATGCACGCCATCAACTCGCGCTCAAGCAAGTCAAGGTTGCGCACGGAATTGATGGTGGTACTGATCTTGACCAGCGCCTTCAAATCGCGCGCCACTCGCACGACGGGCAGGGTGACAGTGGCCACCTTCTCCGGCTGGAAGTAGCGGGAATCCTCACTGCGCAGTACGACCGTCGCTCCGCTGAGCGGGCTGCGCTCTTCAAGCCGAACCGACGGCTCAGGTGGGGCGGCCTGCTCTTCGGTCAGAAACAGAAACAGCGAGTTGCCGATCTGGATCTCGTCGCTATCGGCCAGAACGCGTTCGTGTACAGGGACGCCGTTGACGAAAGTACCGTTGCGGCTGTCGAGGTCGCGGATCTCAAACTGGGCGCCTCGGGCCGCGATGACGCAATGATGCCGGGAAAGGGAGGGATCGCTCACCGAAAGACGGTTGGAGGGATTGCGGCCCACCGAAAATTCACCGGTATCCAGCACGAATACCGAGCCTTTCAAGGGACCGTCTCTGGCAACCAGCCTGTGATTCATAAAGTGAACGGAACTACATCAATATACGGCAAAGCGAGGCTGGCGCGCGACCGACTAGCTTTTCGGATAGTACCACTATCCGATCGGATAGGTGAAGAACGAAGGACGGGTAAGCACCTCCGCGCTAAACCGTTGATTCCAGATTAATGGCTCTCCACGCAGGGCTTGGCATGAAGGTTGCAATTTGAAATGGCATCGTCAACCCCAGGGTGACGCAACCGATATCCAAAGCTCTCGGAGGATGGATTCGGGAGGGTCACCCTGCTCCAAGAAACTCGGCACCTCTCGCGCTCCAAATCGCGCCATGGAGCGCGGAGGGAGCCGCATAGTGAATCCTTTCCGGCGTACCGGCATCAGCCATGATAGGGTTGATGCCGCTCCCAACCAACTCTCCTTTTGCAATTGTCAGCCAGCCTGTGAAGGACCCGGTATGCGGCATGACCGTCGAACCTGCCAAGGCTGCTGGTTCTTACGAGTACGGCGGCAAGAAGTGGTACTTTTGCAACGTCCGATGCCTGGAGAAGTTCCGCAACGATCCACAGAAGTACACCGGTGAAAAACCCGCGATGCAGCCGATTGTGGCGGCAGCTTCCGGCGTGGCTTACACCTGCCCGATGCACCCGGAGATTGTTCAGAACGGTCCTGGGGCCTGCCCGATTTGTGGCATGGCGCTGGAGCCACAGGTCGCGACGCTCGACGAGCAAGAGAATCCCGAGCTCGCGGACATGCAGCGAAGGTTCTGGGTCAGCGCCGCGCTGACCGCGCCGATTCAGTTGATGACCATGGGGGAGATGTTCGGTGGACATTGGTTGGCGCCACGGACTGAAGTCTGGATCCAACTGCTGCTGGCGACTCCAGTGGTGGCGTGGGGCGGCTGGCCGTTTTTCGAGCGCGCTTGGGCCTCGGTGGCACATCGCAGCCCCAACATGTTCACACTGATCGCCATGGGGACGGGCACGGCTTACCTATACAGCGTGGCTGCGACGCTCTTCCCTTCCCTCTTTCCAGATTCCTTTCGTCACGGCGGCGAGGTCGCGGTGTACTTCGAAGCGGCGGCGGTCATCACTACGCTGGTGCTGGTTGGGCAGGTTCTCGAATTGCGCGCGCGCAGCCAGACATCGAGTGCCATCCGCGCCTTGCTGGGCCTCGCACCAAAGACGGCACGCATCGTACGTGCTGATGGCGCGGAAGAGGACATCGCACTGGATATCGTCAAGCCCGGCGACCTGCTGCGCGTTCGTCCCGGCGAGAAGGTACCGGTGGACGGCGCAGTAGTGGAAGGGTCCGGTGTGGTGGATGAATCCATGGTCACGGGCGAGCCGGTACCTGTCGAAAAATTGCCGGGCAGCAAGGTCACTGGGGCCACGGTGAACACAGGCGGCAGTTTCCTGATGCGCGCCGAACGCGTGGGCCGTGAAACTCTGCTGGCTCAGATCGTGCGCATGGTGAGCGAAGCGCAGCGTAGCCGCGCACCGATCCAGCGCGTTGCCGACAAAGCCGCGGCGTATTTTGTTCCGGCGGTGATTGCCGCGGCTGCTGTTACCTTCGTGGTGTGGGCGTTCGCCGGCCCGGAGCCACGAATGGCGTACGCCCTGGTGAATGCGGTGGCGGTGCTCATCATTGCCTGCCCGTGCGCGCTGGGCCTGGCCACCCCCATGTCCATCATGGTGGGCACGGGGCGCGGCGCGACCGCGGGCGTGCTGATTCGCAACGCGGAAGCGCTCGAGATGCTGGAGAAGGTCGACACACTCGTGATCGACAAAACGGGCACCCTTACGGAAGGCAAACCGCGGGTGGTTGTTGTCCAAGCAGATCAGGATGAGAATGCCGTCATCCGGTTCGCGGCGAGTCTGGAGCGCGCGAGCGAGCACCCGCTGGCAGGGGCTGTGATCCGCTGCGCCGAAGAGCGTGGCTTGCCGATTCCGCGGGCAGACGAGGTTCATCCGCTCGCGGGGCGCGGCGTCACGGGCACTGTTGAGCGGCACGACGTTGTGGCGGGAAACCCGAGTCTACTCGAAGAGATGCGCATCGGCCTGGGAAAATTCGCAGGGTCGGCGGAAGCGTTGCGCGCTGAAGGACAGACCGTGATCTTCGTGGCTGTGGATGGGCGCGCCATCGGGATGCTGGGAATCACCGATCCCATAAAACCGTCGACGGCAGCGGCGATTCGATCTCTACGCAGCGACGGAGTGCGGGTGGTGATGGTCACGGGCGACAGCCGGACGACGGCGGAACACGTGGGGCGCAAGCTCGAAATCGACGAGATCGAGGCGGAGGTGCTGCCGGACCGGAAAGCCGAGATCATCCAGCGGCTGCAGGGTGAAGGCCGGACGGTAGCCATGGCGGGGGATGGCATTAACGATGCCCCCGCGCTGGCCCAGGCGCAAGTGGGAATTGCCATGGGCACGGGAACGGACGTGGCCATGGAGAGCGCCGGGATTACGCTGGTGCGCGGCGACCTAGGCGGCATCGTGCGTGCCAGACGGTTGAGCCGCGCGACCATGCGCAACATCCGGCAGAATCTGTTCTTCGCTTTCGTTTACAACATGCTTGGAGTACCGATCGCGGCGGGGGCGATTTACCCGTTCCTGGGGCTGTTGCTGAGCCCCATGATTGCGAGCGCCGCCATGACCTTCAGCTCGGTTTCGGTGATCAGTAACGCACTGCGGTTGCGGAGGGAAAGACTTTAGGGGCGTGCGGAAGAGGGCTCTATGCGACTTCCTTCGGGCGCGTCAGTCAATTTGACAGGGCAAGAAAGGGCCGCAAGTACCCGCATACGGCGCGTGTCCCTGCGCTACGGTCGGTCTCAGCAAGCGGTTGGTGAACCCGTGAGCCAGGCCGCTCAATGTGTCTTGGCGGGCGGAGCGGCCGCAGGTTTGGCGGGAGGCGCAGAAGCGGGCGGCGTTGGGTTGGGTTTTACAACGGGCGCGGTTTTCGCAGACGGCATAAGCGCGGGTTTCGCGGGTGCTGCCGGAACGCTCTCAGGCGCCGGCGCGGTCATGTACTGAATGATGACCGAAACGCGGCGGTTCGAAGGATTGGTGGGCTCGTTGGGAATGCGCAGGCGCTGGTCGGCAAATCCGCGCACCTGTTTTACCTGCCCCGGGTGGAGGGCGTTTGCCTCCATAATGCGCCGCGCGGAGTTGGCGCGATCGGCGGAAAGTTCCCAGTTACCGTAATCGCGCACGCCGGAGTACGGCGTGGCATCGGTGTGTCCCTCGATCAGAATCGGGTTGGGGATGGAGCCGAGTTCCTGAGCCAACCGCACCAGCAGCTCTTCGCCATTGTCGGTGGGACGGGCATTCCCGCTCTCGAAAAACATTCCTTTCGCGCTTTCGAGCAGTTCCACGCGCAGGCCCTCGTTCGTGATGGTGAGCTCGACGTTATCTTTCATCTGGGCAAACTTGGGCATCTGCCGCATGGCTTGCTCGATCTTCTCCTTGAGCTTGCCCATGTCACCTTTGCTGACACTCAAGGCATCGCCAGTTCCCGCCATGGTGCTGCCCAGTTGCTTGCCGTTTCCGGACGGATCTTTGAAGTAAGCGGCCACCGCTTTCTGAACCTTCTGATTGGTGTTGAGCAGCCAGAGAACGATGAAAAGGGCCATCATGGCGGTGACGAAGTCCGCATAGGCCACCTTCCACGCGCCGCCGTGATGGCCGCCGTGGCCCTGCACTTTCTTGATGATGATGACGGGAGCGGCGCCGCCTTCGGGTTCCGGCATATTTTCCTATGCGGCACCCTTTTCGTCCGGCGCGGGCGCAGCCTCAGGGGCGGCTGGAGACCCAGGGGCGGGAGCGGCCTCAGGCCCAGGGGCCTTTTTCTTGCAGAACTGTTCCATTTCCGGAAAAGTGGGCCGTACTTCCGCGGGAACCGTGCGCCGGGCAAACTCGACAGACAGAATGGGAGCTGAGCCGCGGACGAATGCGGCTACAGCCACACGGAGGCAGTGGTAAAAGTGTGCTTCAGCTTCGTTAGCTTTGCCCATGCTGGCCGCGATCGGCCCGAAGAGGCCGTAGCACAGAAGAATGCCGAGAAATGTCCCCACCAGTGCGGCCGCGACCTTGTGGCCGATCTCCTCGGGAGGCCCGCCCAGGGCACCCATGGTAATCACGACGCCCAACACGGCGGCGACAATTCCCAGGCCGGGCAGCGAATCCGCCACGGTGGTGAGCGCCGCCACCGGCGCATTGGCGTCCTGGTGATGCACTTCCATATCGAGCTCCATCATTTGATCGAGTTCAAAGGAGCCCACGCCGCCGGTGATGTACATGCGCAGGGTGTCGCAAACGAAATGCAGCGCGTGATGATTGGCGAGGAAGCGCGGATATTTGGAGAACACGGCGCTTTTTTGGGGATCCTCGACGTCGCCTTCGAGTTTGGCGGCGCCATGCTTACGCGCGTATTGGAACAACTCGTTCAGCATCTTGAGATGTTCCAGATAGTAGTCTCTGGAAAAAACGCCGGGTTTGAAGACGCCTATTGCTCCTTTGCCGATGCGAATGATGATGGGTAGCGGATTGGCGATCAAGATTGTGCCGATGGCGGCGCCGAGGATAATGAGCAGCTCGGCGGGCTGCAAGAGCACCATGATATTTCCGTGCTCCATGAGGTAGCCGCCCGCGATGGCGCCGAAGACCACGACGATTCCGATAATGGCAAACATCTAGACCAGGAAGCTCCGGTGGACTGATGTCCAACTAAACTATCGGCGTGGTGGAGGGAGGGGTTTAGGGGGGAGCAAAAAGCAAAAGGCAAAAGAGGGAAGGCAAAAGGCAAAATTGGAGGATGGGGCTTCCTTTTGCCCTTTGACTTTTGCCTTTTGCCTTCTTCAGCGGCCGGCGCTCAGACCGGGAGGACGGCTGGAGAGGAACCGTCCTTCGGCATCGTAGGATAGGGTGATTTGCCGGGGAACGGTCAGCTCGTGGCGCCCGGTGGCCGCATCGACCGATTCGTGGTAGGGAATGGATTTCAGCTCGAAGTATTTGCGGGCTCCGCGCAGGGTTCCCTGCTCCCGCATCATCGCGGCAATGCGGTAGGCTTTCTGGCGCTCTGACCGCTGCTGCTCCCGCGCCTGCTGGCGGTACTCCAGACCAAGCAACCGTGCGTGCAACTTCTCTCGGGTATGTTTCTTCAATGCGTAACACCATATCGCTCGGATGCCGGTTGGGTCAAGCGGCGCATCGCCACTATTTGGGAGTACGGCCGCAGGTACCCGCAGACTGCGCGTGTCCCCGCGCTACATATACAATCGTGAGGCAGAGCGAGGCGATTCGACGATGAGACCGGTCATAGTGTTGTGGGTTGTTGCGTTTAGCGCGCCGATTCTAAGGGCGCAGCAGCCGCCGCCATCCCTCGATGCGGTTCTTGACCGCTATGCGCAGGCGCTTGGCGGGAAGGCGGAATATGAGAAAACCACGTCGGTGGTGATCAAGGGAACCATCGATTTTCCGGATTTTGGCGCCTCGGGGACAACGACCGAGTACTTCCAAAGGCCGAATCGGCTGGCGGCTGTCACGGAAATTGAGGGATTCGGAACGGTTCGGATGGTTTGCGATGGGACGACGGCATGGTCGGAGAATCCGCAGGCCGGATTGCGGCAGATGACCGGCCAGCAGCTATCCGATATGGTGCGGCGGAGCGATCCGCACTGGCCGATCAAGCTGAAGGAGTACTATCCGGGAATCAAGATCAAGGACCGTGAGACCGTCGACGGGCAGGATGCATGGGTGCTCGAAGCTACGCTCGACGGGGCAAGGTACCGATGGTATTTCGATACGGGGAAAGGCGAGATGATCCGGTTCGATACCGAGACGGGGAAGCCGGAGACTTCATACAGCATTCTGATTGGAGACTACAGACCGGTGGGCACGCTGCGATTTGCGTTCGGCGCGAGTTTCTCGAGCGCGCAATTGAAGTGGAATCGCAAGCTGAGCGAAGTGCGATTCAACGCGCCCATCGATGACGCGGTGTTCGCCAAACCCGATGCGAAAAAACCGGCGGCGCAGTAAGGGCACGGAACGGGCGGTTCCCGATAGAATGTCCTGATGGCAATTCGCTGCGGGGTTGGGATACTGCTGGTGACGGCTGGCCTGATGGGCCAGACTTTGAACAATCAGACGCTATCAGGCAAATATTTCTTCCGCCAATTGCTATTCGTCACGGATAATTCGGCTAATATCACCGATATTCGCAGCCTCTGGGGGGTAATGCAGTTCGCCGGCAACGGGAGTTTCTTATTTTCAGGGCAATCCGCGGTGGGCACGGCGCCTCCGGCGCCACTGGGTGGCACGGGAAGCTACTCGGTCAGCCCGGCCGGTGTCGTTACGCTCACCAATCCGCAAGACAGTGCGCTCATGTTGAACGCGCGGTGGGGCAGCGTGACCGCGAACGAAGGCATGCTCGTGGGGTCCAGTACCGACGGCGCGGGCAATACATTTGATCTGCTGGTGGCAATCCAGGCGCCGGCCGGCGCGTCGACCGCACCGCTGAATGGCGGGTATTGGGTGAGCACGCTGGCATTTCCGTTCGCCTCGGCGGCGCTCGTGAGCAGTGCACAGTTCCAGTTGCAAGGCAACGGTCAGGGGTCGTTCAACACAATTACGGTAAACGGCCACAGCGCCAACTTATCGCTGGGCCAGCCGGTGACCCAGACCGTTGCCGGCGCGACCTACGCGGTCGAATCCGCTGGAAGCGTGCCGGCCAGCTTTCCGCTCGAATCCGGCTTCGACGCTACGACGCAACTGGTCAGCGGAAACAAAACCATTTATTCGTCCGCGAACGGGAGCGTGATTCTCGGCGGATCAACTGACGGGTCGGTGCAGGACATCTTCGTGGGCTTTCTGGCCGGCAGCGGGATCACGTGGAGCCAGTACTTTTGGAACGCCGGGCTGCGCTTCGAAAGTTCGGGCAATGCGAGCGCGTACACGGGATCGCTCTATGCCGACGGCGCTTCGAAGTTGACTTTCACGCGCCGTGAGCATCAATTGCAGCCGGCGGGCGCGCTGACGTACGACTTCACCGGCGCCGAGACATTCACGCTAAGCAGCGGCGGGTTGGGTACGGCGGAGCTGACCAGCGTGGCGGTGGGTGCAGGCGGCGCCGGATTTGCCGGCACGTCGGACAATACGAGCGACGCAGCGGGTTATGAGATTTACTTGGGAGTCGGGCGACCGTCGTTATCGGGCACTGGCGTTTTTCTGAATCCGTTGGGGGTCTTGAATGGCGCAGGATTTGCGCCGGCCATCGACTCGATTTGCCCCGGCGAGTACGTGGCGCTGGAAGGGACGAACCTGGCGCCGTCCACGCAGGCGGTGGAGCCACCGTATCCGGATTCGGTGGCGGGCGTGTCGGTAACCATCGATAAAGTTGCGGCGCCGGTGCGATCCATCAGCCCTACGCTCCTATACGTGCTGGTGCCCGACACAACGGCAGGACCGACGGCGACCATCGTGGTGAATAACAACGGCACTGTTTCGAACGCCGTAGAGGTGCCGGTGGCACCGACGGCGCCGGCCATTTTCTCGTTGAACGGCACGGGGATCGGCCCGGCGGCGGTGCTGCATCTGGATTACTCGATTGTGACGGCGGCACATCCCGCGAAGCGCGGGGAGATTGTGTCGATCTTCCTGACCGGATTGGGTGCGGTAACGCCGATGGTCGCAGACGGGACGGCCGGTGGGATAACTCCGCTGAGCGTGGTGACCGCGCCGGTGAACGTGCTGGTGGGCGGGCAGCCGGCGAAAATCCTCTTTCAGGGACTGGCGCCGGACTATCCGGGACTGTATGTGATGAATGTGGTTGTGCCGCCGGATCTCAATGTGACGGCGACGGGGCCGTTTCCGCTGGCGATCCAGACGGCGGATAGCTTTCATGACCAGGTGGATTTGATCGTCGGGCCTTGACTTCCGGACCTGACGCCGACGACGGCGGCGACACGGAGCATAGAAAATGGCACTGACAAGAACATTTCGGGACAGTCAACTTCTTTGCAATTCTGCAAGTCTTGCAGAAGAGAGTCGGCATGAAGCTGACGGTCAAAGCAGCGTGAGCTCCTGAATTTTTTCGTCGGCTTGTTGTCGATTTCCGTCGCCCTCGTTCGTTATTCCATCGCAGCAACACAACACCGAAAGGACAAACCGATGAAACGACACTATTTTCTGATCGCAGGTTTGGTGCTGGCCGCCACGGTCCACGCCGGGCCAAAAACTGAACAATCCAGCGACGCCGCAGCTTTTGCCCGTCTCAAAACGCTGGTGGGAGAGTGGGAAGCCAACACACAGATGGGCAAAGCCCATCTGAGTTACGAACTAATTGCCGGTGGAACGGCACTGGTGGAGAAAGAGACGGGCGAGAAAATGCCGGCGATGTTGACGGTCTATCATCTGGACGGCGACCGCCTGGTCCTGACGCATTACTGCATGGCGGGGAATCAGCCGCGCATGCGGGCGAGGGCGTTCGACGTGGAGTCGGGCAAACTGGAGTTCGAGTTCCTCGACGCAACGAACCTGGCGGCGGGTGGGGGGCATATGCACAGTGCCAAGATCCACTTTGTGGACACCGACCACCTGAAAACAGAGTGGGCGTTTTACGAGAACGGCGCCCAGAAATTCACGGAGAGCGCGGAGTACACTCGCGTACGATAGGAGAAAACCATGTCGACATTTATGCTATTGCTTTATGACAATCCGGCGAACATTGCGCAATTCCAGAAGATGAGCCCGGAGGAGATGCAGAAGGCCGTGGAGAAATACATGGCCTGGGGGAAGAAGCCGTTCATGGTGGATTTCAAGCGGCTGGCCGAGGACACGGGCAAGGTGATGCGCGGCGAGCGCGGCGGCAAACCTCGCACCACCGACGGGCCGTTCAGCGAGACGAAAGAAGTGCTGGGCGGCTATTACACGATTGAAGCGGCGGATTATGACGAAGCCGTGAAGCGGTCGCTCGATCACCCGCATTTGGAGCACGGGGGCACGATCGAAGTGAGGAAGGTCTGGGGGACATAGGTACCAGTTCCGAGACAGGGCCTCTGCTGGAGCATTTGTTCCGGCATCAAGCGGGCCGCATCGTGGCGCACCTGGCGCGTTTGCTGGGCCCGGCGCAGATCGATCTTGCCGAAGAGACCGTGCAGGAAGCCATGCTGCGCGCTCTCCAGGTATGGCCCCATCAGGGCGTGCCGGAGAACGCCGCGGCATGGCTTTTTCGCGTGGCGCAGAATGTCGCGATCGACGCGATTCGTCATCGACGGATCCTGGGTGATAAGACAGAGGCGATCGTCCGCGAACTCACCCGTTCGGCGGTCTTTGTCGACAGCGATCCCGACCTGGAAGAGCAACTGCGCGACGACGAGCTGCGCATGATCTTCATGTGCTGCCATCCGGGAATTGCGCGGGATGCCAGCGTGGCGTTAAGCCTGAAGACGGTGGGCGGCTTCAGCGTGCGCGAAATTGCGCGTGCGTTTTTGGCCGATGAAGCGGCCATCGCGCAAAGGCTGGTGCGCGCGAAGCGGCAGATTCGCGATCAGGGGCTAACGCTCGAGATGCCGCGCGGGCCAGAGTTGCGGCGGCGCCTCGACTCTGTACTGGAAGTTTTGTATTTCCTGTTCAATGAAGGTTACGCGGCGCATGAGGGCGAGGAGCTGATCCGGCAGGACCTTTGTATTGAGGCGCTGCGGTTGGGAGGTCTGTTGGCAGCCTCGTCGATTGCCGAGCCACGGGTGCATGCGCTGATCGCGCTGATGGCGCTCGGGGCCGCGCGGTTGCCGGCTCGCGTGGATGAGGCGGGCGACTTGATTCTATTGGACGATCAGGATCGGGGGCGATGGGACGGGCAGTTGATCGCGCTTGGATTTCACCACTTTGACCAGTCGATGACAGGGGAGGAAGCTACCGAGTATCACGTGCAGGCAGCAATTGCGGCGACGCATGCGCGGGCGGCTGCCGCGCAATCGACGGATTGGCCGTTGATTCTCAAATTGTACGATCAGCTTGTTGCGATCAATGCATCTCCAGTGGTGACGTTGAACCGCGCGGTGGCCGTGGCCAAGGTGCGCGGCGCCGGGGAGGCGCTGGAGAGCATCGATCCGCTGGAGAATGACCCCAAGCTGCGCGACTACTATCTGCGGCTGGCGGTGCGCGGACATCTTTTGATGGAACTGGGACGGCGCTCAGAAGCGGCGGCGTGCTTTCGCGAGGCGCTGGCGTGTCCGTGCTCAGAGCCGGAGCGGCGGTTCTTGCGGCGGCGGCTGGGGGAGTGCGAGAACGGGACGTAAGGCAAAGGTCAAGAGGGAACGCCCGTTGCCGGAAACTCTTGCCCTTTGCCTTCCCTCTTTTGCCTTTTGCCTTGACGATGTCTATAGCCTCCTCATTCTTCTGCCGATGAGTATTTTGAGATGCGTTGTCGGGCGAAACCTGCGCGCGTCATCCCCTGAATAGGTTCTCGAATGAAATCCTGGACAATCGGCAAGAAACTGATGACTGGCTTCGGAGTGATGCTGGCTCTGACGCTGGGGCTGAGTTGGTATTCGCTGCACGCGATCGGCCGGCTGGGCGCAGCGCTCACCGCGAACACCGCCCGCACGATGGACCTGGTCGGCACCGTGCGCCTGGCCCTGCACGAAACGATCGAACAGGCGAAGTTTGCCCAACTCACGTATGTGGTGAGTCACATCAAACGCTTGGAAGGTACGGTAAATTCCGGTATGGAGTGTACTACCTGCCACACGATGGATGGCTTTGAGAGTAACGGCCGTGAATTTACAGCCCTGGCTGCGCAAATCAAGGAACACGTTGCCGAATTGCGGCCGGCCATAGCCGACGCGAACGGAAAGAAGGCGCTCCAGGCGATTGACGCAGGTGTTTCCGCATGGGGGCCGCTTTACCAGGAATTTCTGCAGGACGTAGGACGAAATGACTACGGGGAGGCGCACGGGGTCATCCGCGACAAGATGTCTCCGATCCTGGATGAGGTTGACAAAGCCGCGAAGATGCTGACTGACGGGCAGCGGGATGTCATGATCGCGGCGGGCAAGGACGCGGGCGCCACCGTGACGGAAAGCCGGTGGATGGCTTTTTTGCTGATTGGTCTCAGCTTGGTTGTGAGCGTTGTGCTGCCACTAGTGGTATACGGAATCAGCCGCCTGCTGCGGGAAGTCTCGGTTGACCTGACAGCCAGTGCCGAGCAGGTCAGCAGCGCGGCCAGTCAGGTTTCCAGCTCGGCGCAATCGTTGGCACAAGGGACATCGGAACAGGCCGCGTCGCTCGAGGAGACATCGGCATCGGCTGCCGAGATTACCTCGATGACTCACAAAAATGCAGAAAGCTCGCGTTCGGCCGCCGATCTGACCACGCAGGCCACCGGTCTGGTTACCGCTGCCAATGGGCATCTGGCGCAGATGATCGTCTCGATGCAGGAGATCAATGCCTCCAGCGACAAGATCGCTAAGATTATCAAAGTGATCGACGAGATTGCGTTCCAGACCAATATCCTGGCGCTCAATGCGGCGGTGGAAGCGGCGCGCGCGGGCGAAGCCGGCATGGGCTTTGCCGTGGTCGCCAACGAAGTTCGCAACCTAGCGCAGCGCAGTGCCCAGGCCGCCAAGGATACCGCTTCTCTGATTGAAGAATCCATCGCGAAGACGCACGATGGAAAAGCCAAGCTCGACCTGGTAGCGCAGGGCATCCACGACATCACGGCTAAGGTCGGTGAGATCAAGACCTTAGTCGATGCGGTGAAGACGGGCAGCACGGAGCAGGCGCGCGGCATCGAGCAGATCGCCAAAGCCATCGGCCAGATGGAAACCGTGACACAATCCGCGGCGGCGCACGCGGAACAAAGCGCCTCGGCCGGTGAACAATTGAGCGCGCAGGCCATCGCAACCAACGAGATCGCACAAAAGCTCACCACGCTGGTCGGTGCGGCTTAAGACATCGCGCAAGGCAAAAGACAAAAGGCAAATTTCAAAAGGCAAAAGGGACGCACGGCACCTTTTGACTTTTGCCTTCCCTCTTTTGCCTTTTGCCTTAAAGGTAAAATGGGGGCATGTGGGCTACGGGCGCCGTTCTCGTTCTGCTGTTCGCGCCCGCAACGGATTTTGAGGCGGAGGGCCTGAAGGCACTCGACGGTAAGCAGTACGATCGGGCCGCGCAACTGTTTTCGCAGGCCATCCAATCGGATCCACAGGACTACGCCGCGCATTTCCATCTCGCGCTTGCGTACAGCCTACTTGGAAAGGACGCCGAGGCCGTACCTGAATACCAGAAATCGCTCGCGCTGAAACCTGGGCTTTATCAGGCTGAGCTGAATTTGGGCATCCTACTGGTTCGCATGAAGCGCGCACCAGAGGCGGTAGCGCTTCTCGACGCCGCGGTGCAGTTGAAGCCGAAAGAGTTTCGTCCGCAATGGCATCTGGCGGAGGCCCTGCTTGCATCGGGTGACGCGGCGCAGGCGGAAGCGCATTACCAAGCAGCGGCGGAGTTGGATCCCAAGTCGGCCGCGGCCGAGCTGGGATTGGCACGCGCACAGGCAAAACAGAATCACCTGGCGGACGCTGCCGGGCACTTCCGAAAGGCTGCTGAGCTCGACGCAAGCTTCAACGACGCGCTGGTGGAACTGGCGGGATTGTATGACCAGAACCATCAGCCCGAAGAAGCCATTTCGATTTATCAGAAGTTTCCTGGCAACGTGGCGACAGAGGAGCGGTTGGGAGAGCTGCTGATGGAAACCAAGCGCTATGCGGACGCGATTCCGTACCTGGAAAAAGCCGCTGCACACGATCCGACGCCTGCCAATCGCCTGGCGCTGGCCACCGCGTACCAGATGAACCACGATTCCGAGAAAGGGCTGGCGCAACTGGCCGAGGCCATGGCGGCCGCACCGGAGAGCTATGATTTGCACATGCGCTACGGTCGGGAACTGCGCGAGGCGCGGCAATTTGTCCCGGCCGCCAATCAGTTCGCCGCGGCCGCGAAACTCAAGCCGGATTCCAAGGAGGCCTGGAATGAGATGGCCGCCGTCCAGAACTCCGCGGAACAATATCCGCAAGCGTTGGCAGCGCTCGATCATGTGCGTGCATTGGGCGGAGAAGTGCCGGGCGATTATTTCTTACGCGCCATCATCCTGGACCGTCTGCACGACTATAAACCGGCGCTGGAAGCGTATCAGAAGTTTTTGCAAACGAGCGGCGGCAAGAACCCGAACCAGGAATTCCAGGCGAGGCATAGAATTGTCACTATCGAGAACATCTTGAACAAGAGATGAGACTCACCGTCTTCTTGCTGGCCATTGGCACCGCTGTCGGACAACCGGCGCCGCCGGATGATGATCTCGCACGCGTCGAGGCCGAGCCGAATCTCGAGAAACGCGCCCATGCCGCTCTCGACAACGCGGACGATGCCTTGAGACAGGCGCGCGAAGCGTACGCGAAGGGCGATGACGGGGCCGCCACGGCGCGCCTCGACGAGGTGCAGCGGTCGGTCGAACTGGCCGATAGCGCCCTCAAGCAAACGGGCAAGAATCCGAGCCGCAGCCCGAAACATTTCAAGCAGGCGGAGATGAGAACCCGTGATCTGCTGCGGAAACTTGACGGCTTCCGGGATCAGATGAGCGTGGTGGACAGGGCCAGCGCGGAACGCGTGGTGGAAGCCGTGCAGAAAATACACGATGCCTGGCTCGATGGCATCATGGGGAAAAAGAAATGAAACACGGGGTATTGCTTCTGGGTCTTCTGGCCGCCGGCCAGTTGTCCGCGCAAAGGGATTTTCTGACGAGCGACGAAGCCGACCAGGTCCGGCTGGCGCAGGATCCCAACGACCGGCTCAAGCTCTACCTGCACTTCGCCAAACAACGTCTGAACATCGCCCAGAGTGTGCTGAGCAAAGAGAAACCTGGCCGATCGATCCTGGTGCACGATGCGTTGGAGGATTTCAGCCAGATCATCGACGCCATCGATACGGTGTCTGACGACGCTCTAAAGCGCAAGCTGGACATCAAGGAGGGCATGGCGGCGGTGTCGGCGAGTGAAAAAGAACTGCTCGCGGGCCTGGAGAAGATCCAGGAGAGCCAACCCAAGGATTTTGGACGGTACGAGTTTGTGTTAAAGCAGGCAATCGAGACCACGCGGGATTCGATCGAGGGCTCCACGGAAGATCTCGGCAAGCGAGCCGCCGAAGTGCAAGCCAAGGAAGAGAGAGATAAGAAAGAACTCGAGTCCATGATGCAGCCCAAGGACCTGGAGGCGAAAAAGGCGGAAGAAAAGAAGGCTGCGGCGGCGGAAAACAAGCGGAAGGCCCCCACCCTGTACCGGAAGGGCGAGCAGCCCGCGGACGGCAAGCAGCAATAGGTTTCAGCGCCACGGATGCCCCAACTCGCCAGCGAGGCGCGGCCTCTTCCCCACCGGACCAGCAGTGAACCCGAATGAGCGCTTGCAGTGCCTGGCTTCGTACGTTCGGGGTCGCGGTTCTTCAATAGCGGGGGAAACTCTTTAGTCTCGGGCGCATGCTTTCCAGCGGCCGCCTAAAGCTTTGCATGCCAGATGACGATCAGTGTTTTGAGTTGGCATGTGAGCCCCCTAGGTGGGACCCCTGCCTTAGACCTGTGACAGGAGAAACCATGGAGACAGCTGTTCTGACCAATCCGCGGGAAAGCGCCGTCAAAACGGATGGGCGCGCCGGCAAATACCTCACCTTTCAATTGGGGCGGGAAGAGTTCGCCATCCAGGTGCTGAAAGTGCGAGAAATCATGGGCGTGCAGGATATCACGGCCGTCCCGCAAACAGCCGCGCACGTGAAAGGCGTTATTAATCTGCGGGGTAAAGTGGTCCCCGTAGTAGACCTGCGCCTGAAGTTCCGTCTGCCCGAATTGGAATACACGCAGCGCACCTGCATCATTGTGGTGCAAGTCCAGCTCGAAGCGAGCTCACTGATGATGGGCATCGTGGTGGATGGCGTATCCGAGGTGCTGAACCTCGCGGCCGCCGACATCGAAGACACACCCGAATTTGGCAGCGGGGTGGTTACGCCTTACATTCTGGGCATGGCGAAGAGCAAAGGGAAGGTCAAGATCCTGCTGGATATCGACCAGGTGCTGAGCAGCCAGGAACTGCAAGGGCTGGACTCGGTGATGCAGTAAGGCGCGGCTGATTTTCGTCGATCAACATTAAAGGACATTCTAAGGACATTCTTATGTTTTCACAAATGACAATCGGTAAGAAACTGATGCTGGCGCTCGGCGCCCTGGTGGCGCTGACTCTGGGATTGGCGTATTCGTCGCTGTCGTCGGTCCGCAGCCTGGGCAAAGAACTGGACCTCACAGCGAATGTGATCGGGAAGAAGTTGGATTTGACGGGTCAACTCCTCGCGAGCATTGGTGAGATGAGAGCGGCGCAACGGGGAGTAGTCGTCTACGCCATGATGAAAAACTCCGCGCTCACGCAGGAAAACAAAGATCATTTCCGCAAATATGCCGCGGGCACCGAAAAGCTGGCGAACGAAATCCAGGGGCTGCTGACGACGGAAACGGGCAAGCGAGCCGTCGAGCAAATACAGTCTTCTGTCGCATCTTGGCTGCTTGCTTCTCAGGAAATTGAACGACTCTGCGCGGCAGAGCAGTTTGACAGCAGTTTAAAAGCCGCACTTGATGCCGCCATGGCACAAGCGAACCAGATGCGAACGGCGGTGAATGACCTTGCGGCAGTCGAACGTGAACAGTTTACGGCTTCGGCCCAAAGAGGCCGTGAACAGACCTCTCTCAGCTATTGGATCGCACTTACTCTGATCGGCATTTGCCTCGTCGTGGGTACCACGGCGCTGTTCATCGTGCGGCAGATCAGCAACGCATTGCGCCAGGTGGCTGAGCAGATGGACGATAGCGGCAACCAGGTGGCCAGCGCCTCTAATGAGGTGGCAGCTTCGAGCCAGGCCTTGGCGCAGGGTGCATCCGAGCAGGCTGCGTCCCTGGAGGAGACTTCAGCGTCTACCGAAGAGATTCATTCGATGACGCAAAAGAATGCCACCAACTCCAAATCGGCCGCGGAATTCATGGGTGAGGCAGCCACCAAGATTCAGGAAGCCAATCGCGTGGTCGACCAGATGGTCGACTCCATGAAAGAGATCACTGCCTCGAGCGACAAGGTGGCTAAGATCATCAAAGTCATCGACGAAATCGCATTCCAGACGAACATTCTGGCTCTCAACGCGGCGGTGGAAGCGGCACGCGCGGGCGAGGCGGGCATGGGATTTGCCGTGGTGGCCGATGAAGTCCGCAACCTGGCACAGCGGTGCGCCCAGGCAGCCAAGGACACGGCCGGCTTGATCGAGGAGTCGATTGCCAAGTCCAACGATGGCAAGTCCAAGCTCGACCAGGTGACCGCGGCCATTCACTCGATCACGGAGAGTTCGAACGCGGTGAAGACGCTGGTCGATGAAGTGAGTGTCGGCAGCCAGGAGCAGGCGCGGGGGATCGAGCAGATCGCCAAGGCAGTCACCCAGATGGAACAGGTGACGCAGAAGACGGCCGCCAGTGCGGAGGAGAGCGCATCCGCGAGTGAGCAGTTGTCGGCGCAAGCGCAGACCATGCACGCGGTGGTGGCGGAGTTGCAACAGATGGTGGGTGGAGCAGGAGCGTCGCAAACGACGTCACGCCGGCCTCAGGGGGCACGCAACGCTTCGGCCCAGGCAGTAGCTGCTCGTCCGCGCACGAACACCCATTCGAGCCACCCCGTTTCCAGCGGCAAATCGCAGAAATCGGCGATACCTTTTGATGACGACTTCAAGGAGTTCTAAGAGAGGACTGGGCGGGTCCCGCCTTTGTGAGCATCCATGTCTGATTCCCGGCAAGATCAGTTAACCGAAACGTCCCTGGTGCGCGAGCTGGTGGATAGCCTGGCCGCGCAGTTGGTCATGAAAGACGGCGACTGGGCGGATAAACAGTTGCAGGACCTGGCTTCCACGCTGGGCAGGATGAGCGCCGCAGCCGAGCTGAGCGGCCGGCCCGACATCCACACCGCGGCCGTCAAACTGCAATTGCAGGTGGCGGAAGTGCGGCTCGGCACGAGCGACCGCAATGGGCTGGAGCTGGTGATGCGCGAAGGCCTTACCTGGATTCAGGAAGCGCTCGAGCGAGCTTACACGGCTCAGCCGCAGGCACCGCAGGCGCCTGTCGCGGCCAACGCCCTGGCGCAGGATGCGGAGCTGGTCTCGGATTTCATCTTGGAATCTCGGGAGCATCTGGCCAACATCGAGGTCCAGCTTCTGGCGCTCGAACAGAACCCTGCCGAAATGGAGCCGATTCATTCGGTCTTCCGAGGTTTTCATACCATCAAGGGCCTGGCCGGATTTCTGGAATTTTCCGCCATGCAGGCGGTTGCTCATGAGGTCGAAACCCTCCTCGACCGGGCGCGCAATGGGGAACTGGCGGTGACCGCAGCCGTGATCGACGGGGCACTCGCGGCGAAAGATTATCTGGGCCGGGAGATTCAACGCGTTGAAAGCGAGTTGCGCGGCGGGCCCGCTTCGCCGCCGCAAGAGAATGCAGCGCTGGTGAAATCTCTGCGCGCTCTGCTAGGCGTTGGCGCCGGCGGTACCAGCGCTCCAGAGCCGGCCGCGCCCGGAAGTGGCGATCTCCGCGCCCTGTCGCAGGCGGTTTCTTCTCCGCAAGACGCTGTGCCAATGGGCGAAGCGCCGGCAAAACCAGAGACCCGAACGGAGAAGAAGACATCGGCGAACGTTGAAACCAGATCGGTGAAAGTGGACACCGGAAAACTGGACTTCCTGGTGGACATGGTGGGCGAGATGGTGATCGCCGAATCCATGGTCCGGCACAACCCGGAGCTGGCCGGCCTGAGTAACTCCAAACTGGTGCGCACCCTGGCGCAGCTCGGCCGCATTACCAACGAAGTGCAGAAGACGGCCATGTCCATGCGCATGGTTCCGGTGGGCCAACTCTTCCAGAAGATGGCGCGTCTGGTGCGCGATCTGTCGCGAAAACACAACAAGCAAGTGGACTTGCAAACCGCTGGTGAAGAAACCGAGCTCGATCGCAACATTGTCGAGGAACTAGCGGATCCGCTGATGCACATGGTTCGCAACGCCATTGACCACGGCATCGAAACTCCCGATGCGCGCCGCGCGGCCGGCAAAAGCCCGGTCGCCCGGGTGACGTTGCGGGCGTTTCATCAGGCGGGATTCATCTCGATCGAGATCGCGGACGACGGCCGCGGACTGAATCGGGAAAAGATCGTTGCCAAGGCGCGGGAAAAAGGGCTGATCGATAGCACGGATCATCTTTCGGATAGCGAAATCTTCAATCTCATTTTCGAACCGGGCTTCTCAACCGCCGACAAAGTCACCGACATCTCGGGACGTGGCGTGGGCATGGATGTAGTCCGGAAGAAAATCCAGCAGCTCCGAGGGCGGGTGGAGATCCAGTCCGTGGCCGGTCAGGGAACTTCATTTCTTTTGAAGCTGCCCCTGACGTTGGCCATCATTGAGGGTTTGGTGGTGGGGGTCGGCAAGGAGCGCTACATCGTACCCGTGTTCGCGGTAAAGGAAATGCTTCGCCCCACCGAAGAGATTATGTTCACGCTGGAAAACCGCGAAGAGATGGCATTGGTGCGCGGGCGGCTGTTTCCAGTGGTGCGGCTCTACCGGCGGTTCCTGGTGAAGCCGCGCTCCGAGGATTATGCCTCGAGTGTGCTGATCATAGCCGAAAGTGAAGGCAAGGACTTCTGCCTGATGGTGGATGACGTTCTGGGCAAGCAGGAGGTCGTGATCAAGAGCCTGGGAGAGAGTCTGCGGAACATTTCCGGGGTAGCCGGCGGCGCCATCCTGGGAGACGGCCGTGTGGGGCTAATCCTGGATATGGAGGGCATTTACGGGAGAGCCTCTCATGCCTAGCCCGACTCCCCTGGCCGAGCCGATCCGCCCGCTGACCGAGCGGGAGTTTTCGAACATCAGCCGGCTGGCATACGAGAAATTTGGGTTGCAGCTGAAGCCGGAGAAGTACGAGCTAGTGACTGCCCGGCTGGGAAAGAAGGTGCGGGCGGCCGGGTGCCGGTCGTTCCAGGAATACTACCAGCGGGTGGTCGACGACCGGACCGGCGAATCTCTCATCGAACTGATTGATGCTCTGGCTACCAATTTCACCAACTTCCTGCGCGAACCGTCGCACTTTGACTTCCTGTTGAAAGAAGTGCTGCCCGCCTGCGCCCGGTCGGACCGTCTTTCGATCTGGAGTGCGGCTTGTTCAACGGGCGAAGAGCCGTACACTATCGCTCTTTCGGTACTCGACGCCCTGGGAGGCGCTACCGGACCTCAATTGCGCATTCTGGCAACCGACATTTCCTCTAAGGCGCTGGCGGAGGCCAGCCGCGGCGTGTATCCGGCGGCAAAAGTGGAAAATCTCTCACCTGCGTGGCTGCGAGCCTACTTTCTGCGGGGCGACGGCCGTTGGAAAGGGTTCTATCGCGTCAAACCTGAAGTAGCGAAACGAGTCGAGTTTCGACGCCTCAACCTGATCGAGCAGACGTCCGGCAGCGAACTTTTTCGCGTGATCTTTTGCCGGAACGTGATGATCTACTTCGACAAACCTACCCAGCAAAAACTCGTCGAGCGGCTGGCCGCGCACCTGGAGCCCGGCGGGTATCTGTTCATCGGCCATTCGGAGAGCCTAACCGGCATCGATCACCCGCTCGCCTACGTCCGTCCCACGATTTACAGAAAGGGGGGCCGATGAAACCGCTGGTCGTGCAGGTGGCGGACTGTCAGATCAGCAATGACCCCGACGGATCGCTCGTGACGTACGCGCTCGGCTCCTGCATCGCAGTGACCATTCACGACGCCGCCGCCGGTGTGGGGGGAATGCTGCACTTGATGCTGCCGGAATCGGGCATCGACCGGGCCAAGGCACAATCCAATCCGTACATGTTTGCCGACACCGGGATACCGCTGCTCTTCCGGAACGCCTATGAATGCGGCGCTGAAAAGCGGCGTTTGACGGTGCGGCTGGCCGGTGGAGCGCAAGTGATGGACGAAAACGGCGTGTTCAACATTGGCAAGCGCAACTACTTGGCAGTGCGCAAGATTCTTTGGAAAGCGGGCGTTCTGGTCAGCGCGGAAGACGTGGGCGGCAAAGTTTCGCGGACTGTGCGGCTCGAGGTGGGCAGCGGAAAATTCTGGCTGCGGACAGCGGGAGAAGCCGAGCAGGAGATGCCG
Source organism: Bryobacteraceae bacterium (assembly GCA_035297145.1). Classification (GTDB taxonomy): domain Bacteria; phylum Acidobacteriota; class Terriglobia; order Bryobacterales; family Bryobacteraceae; genus QHXW01. The sequence goes on along the minus strand of DATGZN010000077.1, from coordinate 178,850 downwards.
GCTGTCCGCGCGGATTGGAAAGGAGCAACCGATGGCATATCGCGTAATGATCGTGGATGATTCTCCGTCCATGCGAGCGTTCGTGCGCCGCGTGATCGACCTCTCCGGCTTCGAGGTGGACACTTGCCTGAACGCCGGCAATGGGGCGCAGGGGCTGGCGCTACTCGAGCAACAGGCGGTAGACATCATCCTGACCGACATCAACATGCCCGAGATGAACGGCGAGGAGTTCCTGCGGCGTATCGAGGAGCACGACAAGTACCGGGTCATACCGGTGGTGGTGATCTCCACCGACGCCACCGAGAACCGCATGCAACGCATGATTCAGCTGGGGGCCAAGGGGTATATCTCGAAGCCATTCTCCCCGGAAGCGCTGCGCGGGGAGTTGGAACGGGTATTGGGGGTATCGCATGACTGACACAGGGGTGGCAGAATCGCTGGCGGCGGCAGCCGCGGATGTTCTCGAAACCATGTTTTTCAGTTCGGTGATCGGAGAAGCGCCGGTGAGCGCGACTCCGCCTGCGGGCGCAGTCGCCGCCCGGCTGGAGTTTTCGGGCGCCCGCTCGGGCGCCTTTGCCGTCCGGTTGACGGCAGGCGCGGCCCAAGTTGTCGCTGCCAGTTTTCTGGCCGAAGAGACAGCCGAGCCGACCAAGCCGCAAGTGCAGGAGGTGATTTGCGAACTCACCAACATGATGTGCGGTTCTGTGCTGAGCCGGTTGGACCGCGGCGCGCACTTTGATCTGGGCCAGCCGGCTATGGTGGACGCGGCCGAAGTGGCACAGCCGGAAGCGGTCTCCCGGGCGTTCGACATAGGCGACGGGGAAATCGCGATCTTTCTTTCTATGGACGTGCAATCATGAATGATGCGCGCCCCATCAAGACGCTGATCGTGGATGACTCGGCGATCGTGCGCAAGATCCTGAGCGAGGCGCTGTCTGGCGAGCCGGATATCGAGGTGGTGGGGACGGCGCCCGATCCGTACGTGGCGCGCGACAAGATCCTGACTCTCCAACCAGACGTTCTTACCCTGGACATCGAGATGCCGCGGATGGACGGGCTGACGTTTCTGCGCAAGCTGATGCAGTACCATCCCATGCCCGTAATCGTGATCAGCTCGCTCGGACAGGCATCGTGCAAAGCCGCTTTGGACGCGCTCGAATCCGGCGCCGTTGAAGTGCTGGCCAAGCCCGGCGGCCCCTACTCGGTGGGCGAACTGCGTCTGGTATTGGCAAACAAAATTCGCGCCGCGGCGGCTGCACGAATTCGCACTCGCGCCGCCAGACCCGCAGAGCGCCCGCCGGCCCCGGCCCACGTGGTGGCGCGGCCCGCTTTGGCCGCACCGGGTGCCTGGGATCCCAGCCTGGTCGTGGCCATCGGCGCTTCCACGGGGGGAACCGAAGCCATTGCCGATGTTCTGGTGCATCTGCCGGAACAGTTCCCGCCCCTCTTGGTAACGCAGCACATCCCCGCGAACTTCTCGCGAGCTTTCGCCGAGCGCTTGAACCGCATCTGCCAGATGGAGGTGCGGGAGGCAGTGGACGGCGACGACCTGCGGCCTGGTCTAGCGCTAGTGGCACCCGGAGACTTTCACATGTTGTTGCGCAAACGGCCCGGCGGTTACTGCGTTTCCGTAAAAGATGGCCCCCGCGTATGTTACCAGCGCCCCTCGGTCGACGTCATGTTCCAGTCGGTGGCGGAAGCGGCCGGCGCCAAGGCCGTTGGCGTTCTGCTGACCGGCATGGGCAGCGATGGCGCGGCCGGAATGCTCCAGTTGAAGCGGGCAGGGGCGACGACCATCGCCCAGGACGAAGCCACCTGCGTCGTGTTTGGGATGCCGCGGGAGGCGATCCGCCTGGGAGCTGTGGACCACATACAACCGCTGCCAGCCATCGCCGGCAGCATTCTCTCTGCTATCCATAAGAAGCCCGTGCTGGCCTAGAGCGATCCCCTCAAGACACTAAGACACAAAAGAGATTAAAGGATTACCGCCTTCAGTCGATGGTTCCAGTAGCAAGGCAATGAAGCTAGTCTACATATCGGGTGGCGATACGATCCCGCCGGCTTGGCTCGAAGCCCTGAACGGCCATGACGTTGATGACATTCTCCCCTGTCAGGGCGTCGATCAGCTCCGAGGATCAGCATGTGATGCCGTGGTGGTGAGCCTCCCGCTCGATGGCTTGAGCGCTGAAGACCTGCTGGAACAGATCCAGCGCGTACATGCCGGTCTGCCCGTGATCATTCACGACCCCGAAGGTACACCGTCCGATGCCGTACGCCTGATCAAGTTGGGCGCCTTCCACTTTCTGACGGGTGACAATGTCGAGGAATTCCGGCAAGTGATCGAGTGGGCCGCCGAATACGGCCGGTCGCGCGGGCTTGCCGTACGTTCCACGGCCATGGCCTCTGAACCGTGGCGTGAACTCTTGGTCGGCGAAAGCCTGGCCATGCAGCAAGTTCTGGAGATGATCCGGCTGGTGGGCCCTCGCAAGTCGACCGTGCTCATCTCCGGAGAAACCGGCGCTGGAAAGGAACTCGTTGCACGCGCCATCCATATGGCGAGCCATAGGGCGCACGCTCCCATGGTTGCCGTAAACTGTACCGCGCTTCCGGAGAACCTGCTGGAAGCGGAGCTGTTCGGACATGTCAAAGGAGCGTTCACCGGCGCCATAAACCATCGGATCGGACGCTTCGAGCAGGCACATCGCGGCACACTGTTCCTCGACGAGGTCGGCGATCTCCCGCTCGATATCCAGGCCAAGTTACTACGGGTGCTACAGGAGCGAGAGTTTCAGCGCATCGGCAGCTCGGAAACCGTCAAGGTCGACGTGCGCGTGATTGCCGCCAGTAATGTCGATCTTGCCCAGGGTGTGCGCAAAGGTAAGTTCCGCGAAGACCTTTATTACCGGCTCAACGTGGTACCTCTTCGGGTCCCGGCGTTGCGCGAGCGGGCGTCGGATATTCCAGTGCTGGTGCAGCACATGATCCGCAAGATTTGCGCGCAGGAGGGCCTGGCGCCGAAGCGGGTCGGGCGCGAAACCCTGCACAGGCTGGTGGCTTGTCCGTGGCCCGGTAACGTGCGCCAACTCGAGAATGCAGTCGAGATGGCCATCGCGCTGAGCGGCGAACGCGAGATATTGTACCCCGCGGATTTTCCGCTCCCCTCGGCCCCGGTGCTTCGATCCGGCGCAGGCGCTACCATTCCCATGATCGCGCTGCCGGACGAAGGCCTCGATTTCGAACAGACTGTCGCCCAGATGGAGCGCACCATACTCGAACAGGCGCTCCGTAAAACCGGTGGCAACAAAGCCCAGGCCGCCGGCATGCTTCGGCTGAAGCGCACCACCCTATCCGCCAAACTGCGTAGCCTCGCCCGCACCGCCTGACGAAGCCGCGGACACCGGCTGTTCTATAATCGAAGGCCGGGTGGCCCAGTTTTTTTCATCGAACGATTTTTCCGATTTCAGTGGCTTGTCCAAGGAATTTCGACGCTGGGCAAGTGTCGAGCGAGGCATGCCTCGCCCCTACACTGGATGCCTGGTAGACATGCAAAGCCCCCAAGGCCATAGTGGCAAGTGAGCGTATCAGCGCAGTCGAGCGACGTATCGTGAGCAGCTAACTCTCCGCTGATCCTCCAGCATGCAGACCCTTCTCGAAGTTCTCGCGGAGATTCGCCGTCTGGATCAAGGCGAAGCTCTGCGCTTCTATAACGGATTTCGTACGTGGCGCCTGAGTTACCGCAAGCTTTACTGCGACATAGGAGCATTCGGCGGATATCTCGACCGCGCCGGGATGCGGAAGGGCGACCGCGCGATCTTTTGGGCAGAAAACCGGCCGGAGTGGGTGAGCGCATTCTGGGGCTGCGTGGCGCGCGGTGTCCATGTGGTGCCGGTCGATTTCCGCTCATCTATCGATCTGGTGAAGCGAATTCAACACGAAGTGCATGCGCGTTTGATCGTGACCGGCGATTCGGTGGCGTGCCAAGGCCTCGACGTGCCGCAACTGCCCCTGTCACAGTTCGCCGCACTTCCAGCCAATGAGGGGTTCGAGCCAGCCGCGCTGTCGCCGGATGACGTGGTTGAAATTGTGTATACCTCCGGGACCACCGGAGAACCGATGGGTGTGGTTCACCGGCATCACAATATCTGCGCTAATCTGACTCCCATCCAAACCGAGATGCGGAAATATGAGAAATGGGCGCGGCCGTTTCAGCCCGTTCGCATTCTCGACATGCTCCCGCTCAGCCACCTCTTTGGCCAGTCGCTGGGGATTTTCATTCCTCCCCTGCTTGGCGGCGCCGCGGTGTTCATGTCAGAGCTGCACGCCGGAGCCATTCTCGATACCGTGAGGCGCGAGCGCGTCTCCGTGCTGGTTTCGGTTCCGAAGCTACTGATGAACTTGCAGCACGAGATCGAGCGCAGGCTTGATCCGCCGAACATCGCGGCGAAACGGAAAGGGGTGCCGGGGATTTTCGAGCGCTGGTGGCGATACCGGAAAGTGCACGCGGCCCTGGGATACAAATTCTGGGCCTTGATCGTCGGCGGCGCCGAAGTGAATCCGGAGGTCGAAGCGTTCTGGACACGGCTCGGCTTCCTGGTCGTCCAGGGTTATGGCCTCACCGAAACCAGCCCCGTGGTGGCGCTCAATCATCCGTTTAACGCGCGGAGCGGCTCGATTGGAAAGCCGCTGCACGGTCAGGAGGTCCGGATCGCAACGGATGGCGAGATTCTGGTGCGCGGGGAGAGCGTGATTCACGACTACGTGGGCGCACGTGCCGGTGAAGCAGGGCGCATCGACGAGCAAGGCTGGCTGCACACCGGAGACATCGGCGAAATCGACGCTGAGGGCCGCCTCTACTATAAGGGCCGCAAGAAGGAGATGATCGTCACGTCCGAAGGCCTGAACGTCTACCCGCAGGACGTGGAGCGTGTGCTCAATTCCCTTGCCCAGGTGAAGGACAGCGCCGTAGTGGCGGTGCGGCGCGGCGGCGAAGAACAGGTGCATGCGGCGCTGCTCCTCCGCGATGCCGCTGCCGATCCCGCTGGAATTATTGCCCAGGCGAATCAAAAGCTCGAGTCCCACCAGCGGGTGCAAAGCTGGTCGCTGTGGCCGGACGAGGATTTCCCGCGCACCCCGTCCACCATGAAAGTCAAGCGCGGGGAAGTGGCCCGGCGGATTGCCCAGGGCGGCGGAGCCCCGCGGGAGCAGAGTGCCGGCGGCATCTGGGCGCGGCTTCAATCCGGCGGAGTGCATCACGATTTGGGTCTTTCCTCGCTGGAGCGTGTCGAGCTGCTCGCGGAGCTGGAGACCCACTATGGTGTTGAGTTGGACGAGAGGCGCTTTGCAGAGGCATCTTCGCTGGATGAGCTAAATGCCCTCGTGCGCAACGCGGGCGAACAAACACCGCAGCGGGAGGCGATGCTGCTGCCGCGATGGGCACGCAGCCTGCCGGCGCGAGCCCTCCGCTTCCTGGTCATCGAGTGTCTCGTCACCCCGCTATTTCGTGGCCTGCTGACGCTGGAAGTGGAAGGCCTCGAAAACCTGGCCAACCTGGAGCGACCCGTGCTGTTCGCGTCCAACCATCAGAGCGATCTGGACACGCCGGCGATATTCACCGCCTTGCCCCGGCGTTGGCGCTACCGGGTTGCGCCAGCGATGTCGCAAGATTATTTTCGCGCATGGCTGCAGCCGGGCAGCGCCCCATTCCGCGAGCGGATGACGTCGATGGTCGAGTATTTCCTGGCGACTGAGTTCTTCAACGCCTATCCCCTGCCCCAGCGCATGGCCGGCGTGCGGCGCGCACTCAAGTACACCGGCGAACTGATCGGCCTGGAGTACTGCCCGCTGGTTTATCCGGAAGGAAAGCGCACGCCGGACGGCAAGTTGCAGCCGTTCAAAAGCGGAATCGGGCTGATGGCCACAAGGCTACGCACACCAGTTGTGCCGGTTCATGTGAGGGGCCTGTTCGAGATCTACTCGATTCACGACAGTTGGCCCCGGCGCGGTACCGTGCAGGTGACGTTTGGGGCGCCACTGCATTTTGAACAGGAGCAGGATGAGGTCGCGGCAACGCGCGCGATTGAGGAAGCTATTACCAGAATGGCCGCGGTTTCCCGCTCTGGGCAGCTCTAAGCGCGGCAGCGTGATTCCCCGGGAGATCAGAACATCCGCTGTTGTTTGCGCAGGTTCCCGGCGCTTCCAAAATTGGCCACCGTAAACGCGAACCCCCACTGCGCTTTATTTTGGATGATGCCGAGGTTGTAGACCCTGTACTGCGCGCTCAAGCCGCAGCAGTCCGTGTTGTAGGTCACCTGGAAAGTGCCATATTGCAGAGTTCCAGTGCGATAGTCGTAAGCCGTATCGAATCCGGCGTTCCAGCCCCGGTGGTTTGGGTCGCCCCAACCGGCGCGCCCATGTAGTTGGTTCCCTTGGGGAGATAGAAGTCTGGTAGTGTCCGGGTTTGGCGATTTGCATTGCGCCGCATCGGCGGGAGTCAGGGGCCGGCAGGTAACCAAGTTGTAGCCCGGGGAGAAAAAGAAATTCCCTTTGCGAAAATCGGCAAAGAAGAGACTGTCCACGATTTTCTTCACGTAGGGATCGTAGTCGGTCCGCCATTCTAACCGCCATCCCGGTTTGGGGCTGACCGATATGGCCGATACCAGCGGCGAGTAGCTGCGCGGACCGTTCAAAAAAGCGAACGGTGTCAGCTCAATGGAGCTGAGCACGACGTTTCGCTGCCCAGGCAGGACGGCTCCCCCAAAAGTCGGATCCAAATAAAATTGCTCCCACAGTTGCCAGGTGAAGAGCTCCCAGATATCCTTTCCGCGCTTGGTGTACACGCGGTTGGTTAAGGAAAGCTCCACTTGATCCGTATTGGAAACCACATCCGTGGAATCAAAGCGCACCACTTCGTTGAAGTTCTGAACCCCCGAGACGTACCGGTAGGATACACGCGGCTCTATCACGTGCTTGAGCTTTTCGCCGAAAACCGTTTTCCGGTTAAATACCCGCTCGAGTGTCGGGAATATTAGATCGACGTCCACGTCGCGTGAGAAGCGGTTCAGGCCGTGCTCGACGAGTTCCTGATTCGCCTGGCTGACCGTGTAATTGGTTTCCTCCAGTGAAAATCCAGGCACGATGTGAAAACCCTTCCAATCGAAAGTTGTCATCACGTGGGGCGAGAAATCCGTGCGCTCAGTAATCAACGCCGTCTGGAATGTTGGCTGCCCCGTAACAGGAGGATCGCTGCGGTCGAGGAGGCCTTCGCTCGAATCAAACGAGACCCAGATTGGAAGATTCTGCCATATTTGCCGGTCACGGCTCGAAAAATCCACTTCGGGCAATTTGCGGATGAAAATGGCGTCTGCCTCCGTGGTTGTGTGCGAACCCACCGTGACCTGAACGGGCGTTGCGCTTTGGAAGCTTTCCAACCGCGAGAACACGGTATCGAAGCTAAATGACGACCAATCCTTGCCGACGAACCCCACGGAGGCGCTGTCCGAGAATGCGGCTTCATTGAAGGATTGTGTAAAGGTTTCACGGAAGGCGAGAGAGCTGAGGTAATCGAGCGCGCCGCCGGCATAGAAGCCGTCGCCAAGAGCCGCCCGTCCTCGTGCGGTAATGTCGTAACCTTCCGCCTTGAGTCCGCCGACAAGCAGCCCGGTGTTCTGGACTCCCAAGACAATTGCATCAAAATCCGCACGCGCGCTCGGTTTGCCGCGAAACTCTACGTTGTGTGAGACTGCGCCAGCTGTGTAGTCCAGAATGTTATAGGTGGCGTCATAACTGCGGTTGATGGCCCAGTAGTACCCTATTCCGACGAAGTAGCCTCCCGTACCCAGCGAGCTGTGGCCGATCGTAGGCGACAAAAAGCCGCTCTGTCGCGGAACTCTCGCCAGTGATTTGTAAAAGTATGGCATGTAAAGCAGGGGCATCCCCTTCAGCCGGAACACGCCTCGGTGTGCGGTAGCGTAGTCATCCTGGACAATGTCGAATCGGGCCCCGCGCAGCGTCCACCAAGGGTTGGGCAGCTTGCAGTTGGTGATCATGCCGTGGTGAAGGATGTACTTGTCCTCGACCCGCTCCGCCCACTCGGCCTCGAAGTACAGGGGCGTACTGGAGGTGAGCGCATTGGGCTTTGATATAACCTGGGTTCGGCTCCAGCCGCGCACGTTGTAAAATTTTCCGGTTTCATTTCGCGTGTTGTATTCGACGCGATCGGCGTGAAGCTCTTCATCGTGAGTGTACTGGTGGAAAACTACATTTCCTTTGGCTTTGACTTCACCCGTATCTTCATCGTCCTCAATGTCGTCCGCCGTGAGTAGCACGTCCGCGCCCACGATTTTGGCGTGGCCAATGAGGTGATGCTTAGATCCCTGGTTGTCCGCCTTGTCATAGCCGACGTCCCAAAAGCCCTGTGGAGGCGCGTTCGGCGGAGCTTTGAGGCTGAAGTCAGGCGCCGCATTTGCCACCGGCGCCGGCGGCGTGGCCTTCGGCGCATCACCAGTCTGCGCCCGCAAAAGACAAACCGCAAAAATCAGGGCAAGGAAAATCTTAGCGGAGAAGAAAAATCCGTGACAAACCGGAGTCAGCGTGCTATTCAGACAGAAAGAGGAATGACGTGCGAAGGGCCCCAATCGAGCAACGTAGCACAACTGAGCGCGGTCGCGCGCGGGTGAATGGATGAATTGCCGGTACTGCCAAACTTGGAACGCCGAGGATGAACATCGATGCTGCTGTTGCGGGCGCCGGCTGAAGACGGCCGCATCCGGATCGCTGCGGCAACCTGCCAGCCGGTCCGCCCATGCGCTCGCCTTGGCAGACCAGCCGGCGGCCACTTTGACAGCAGAGGCGCCACCTTTGCCCGCCACGAACCAGCTACCGGTTCCACAAAGACTCAGCTTCGACGAAAGCCCCCAATCCAACATCATTCCGTTTGAATCGTTCGCGGCGCATCGCATTCAGCCGCTGGCGCCACCGGCGCTGCAAATACCGGAAGGCCGCCAAGCGTCGATTCGGAGGCCTGCCACTCCCAAGAGCGAGCCTCGCCGCCGTTCCGTTGCACAGCAGCCGAAGGATCTTCAGCCGGGTCTGGATTTTCTCGTGCCTCCGCCCCAGGGGCCAAGGACGCTGAAAACACAAGTAGAAGCGGTGATCTATTGCGACGCCACCGTCGCCAGCCCGAAGCATCGCGCGATCGCCTCCGCGTTGGATGGCGGGATGATTTTCATCGGATTCGGCGCGTTTCTCTTTACCTTCCACCTCATGGGTGGGATGTTTCACCTGAACCGGCAAACCATTCCCTTCTTCATCGGGGTGTTCGGAACATTGGCGCTGTTTTATGGCCTGCTGTGGATCTGGTCTGGCCGCGAGACCTTGGGCATGCGATGGACAAAGCTTCGGTTGATCGATTTCGACGGGCTTCCGGCGGGCAGGCGGGACAGGGTCCTCCGTATCTTTGGCACATGTCTGAGCTGCTGTGCCGGTGGGGCCGGCTTGCTTTGGGCACTGGTGGATGAAGAAAAGTTGACCTGGCACGACCACATTTCCAAGACGTTTCCTACACCACAGGAATCCAACAGTCCTTTTTTTCGCCGACCGTAGCTGCGCCAGGGAGTCGGAGCTTATTTCGCCGCGGGCGCTGGTGGCGTGGATGCTGGCGCCGCGGGTGGCGCGCCAAAGAAGCTGTCATCCAGAATAACGGTGGTCTTCTTCTGAAGATTATCCACGGCACTGCGCGCCAGTTCGGGGCGGAGCTTTTTCTCGATCTCGGGCTTCGCCTCGTCAAACGGCTTCAATTCACGTTGCTCCACTTTAATGATGTGGTATCCAAACTGAGTTTTCACCGGCTCGCTGATCTCACCCACCGGTAAGCTGAACACCGCCTGATCGAACGGTGGCACCGTTTGGTTGTGTTTTTGTGGCCCCAGGTCGCCGCCATTCGCTCCTGAGCGGACGTCATCGGATTCGGCCTTGGCCAACGCGGCAAAATCCTCACCGGCGAGAAGTCTCTTATGAATCTCCTGCGCCTTCGCGAGAGCCTCCTCATCGGTGAGTTCTTTCTTGCCCGGCTGGACGGGAAGCGGCGACCCCTTCGCCCGAATCAGAATATGGCGCGCGCGGGCGGTTTCGTAATCCGATTTATGTTGATCGTAATACTGGCGCGCCGTGGCGTCATCCACCTGCGCGTTCGCGGTCATCTCCTGCATCAGAAGGCTCGCCAGAAGGTTCTCTTTCTGGAGTTCGAGCTGCCGCTGTACCCTGGGGGTTTCATCCAGCTTCTGCTTGCGCGCCTCCGCGTACAGAACCTTGACTCGCACTAGCTGCTCGGCAAACAGTCGCTTTTGTGCACCTCTCACCTGCGCCTGGGCCTGCGGAGGGAGAGCATCGACGAGCTGATCGAACTCGCCAGCGGTCATCTTTTCGTCCCCGATCGTGAGGACGACCTTGTCGGGCGGAACCGCTGCTGTAGGCGGTGAAATGGAGGGAGTGCCTGGAGTAATGGCCACATGCGCAGGAGGAGCCGCTGGCGGGCTGGCCGGCGTTTGCGCCGAGAGACATGAAACGCCAACGGAAATTACAAAAAGGCTTGATAAATGCATTCATTCATAATATCAACAAGGCTAGCGCGTCTCGCTCACTCCAGCCGGTTCCACCACCGCTGACATGGAGGCTTTCGATCGCGGAAGACGCCAGTCCGGGCCGTAGGCGTGGATTTGATCGCGCGCAAACTCAGCCTCACCCAGCTCGCAAGTGATCAGAACGGTCCGGCCGCAAGTATCTACTTCTTCCGCGTGACGGTAAGCCTGCTCGAGCGAAAAAACGAAAATCTTCTGTAACATCTCAATCACGTAGTCGTATGTGTGGTCATCGTCGTCGAGCAGCACCACCCGGTACAGAGGCGTCAGTTCTCCCCGGCTGATGATTTCTGTTTCGGGAGAGACGGTAGCTCGTGACATGGTTGTTCAGGCGCGCCGCCCGGGCCGTAGCCCGCGTACATCTATCCGCGTTTTAGCGCAGCTCTTCCATAACCTGGTCCAGCACCTCGCGGGGCGGACGCACTTTCGACTCCGGCAGAGTCGCCAGCGGAGCCTCCTCGAGATCCAGAAGCTCCATGAAGTTCGGCTTGCTGGTATCGACGTAAAACACGCCGGTGAGCACTTCACCCTTCTTCGCCGCTTCGTCGATCGCTCTCAAGGCGTCGAATTTGTTGGCGGGATCGTATTCTCTACCCAGCTTCTTGATGCGCAACGTCGAGCCATCGTGCATCTGGACATCCTGCACTTCTCCCTCGGCGATCTCTACGGAGATGTCTTCATAAAACGGAACAAAGTCGATCTCATTGAGGAGTTCGTCGTGTTCCTTGATGTAGCTGTAGCTCTTTGTGGAGCCCTCATGATCGTTAAAGGTGGTGCAAGGAGAGATTACGTCGATCACGGATAAGCCGTTGTGGGCGATCGCGGTTTTCAAGATCGTCTGGAACTGCCGCTTGTCGCCGGAGAAGGATCGCGCCACAAACGTCGCTCCACACTGCAGCGCCAACGCACAACAGTCGAACGGAGGGAGCTCGTTAATCACGCCAGTCTTCAGCTTCGATCCCAGATCGGCGGTCGCGGAGAACTGGCCTTTCGTGAGTCCGTAGACACCGTTGTCCTCGATGATGTAGATGAACGGCAGATTTCGGCGCAGCAGGTGCATGAACTGGCCGAGGCCGATGGATGCTGTGTCACCGTCGCCCGTGGCGCCGATTCCCACTAGTGTTCGATTCGCGAGCATCGCTCCCGTGGCGACAGACGGCATGCGGCCATGCACTCCGTTAAACCCGTGGGAGAGTCCCAGAAAATATGCGGGCGACTTCGATGAACAACCGATGCCGGAAAATTTCGCCACATTCCAAGGCTGCACGCCAAGCTCGTAGAAGCACTCGATAATGCGCTCGGAAATCGCGTTGTGGCCGCAGCCGGCGCAAAGGGTGGTCTTGGCGCCCTTGTAGTTGGCAACTTCCAAGCCAATCCGATTGAGCTTTTTGGGTGGCGGCGTAACGGTGGTGCTCATTTTTCCTCCTGGTGAACGACATCATCGGTGACGGTTCGCGCGTCTAGCGGTAGGCCGCCGTAGTATTTCATGCTGCGCAATCTATCGATGTCCGCCGCCTCAAAATCCAGGCGCATCAGTCCCAGCAACTGCGCATCGCGATTCTGCTCCACCACGTAAACGCGTTTGTGGCGCCGAATGAAATCCAACACCTCCGGCGTGAACGGATAAGCTTTCAACCGCAGGTAACTGGTCTCGATACCGAACTCGGCCTTCAACTGATCGCGGCTTTCTACGACAGCGTAATGCGAAGTGCCGAACGCAACAAAACCGACTTCCGCCCGGGGATTGTACTCCACTACCGGGCGCGGCACGTGCTTGCGAATGGATTCGAACTTGTGCGCCAGGCGGTCCATGTTGTGGACGTAATCATCTTCGCGCTCCGTATATTGAGCTTTCTCGTTGTGGCCGCTCCCGCGCGTGAAGTAGGCGGCCTGCGGGTGCCCCGTTCCCGGCAACGTGCGGTAGCCGACGCCGTCGCCATCGACATCCTTATAGCGAGCGAAGCCGCCCAGCCGTTCGAGATCCTGGGCCGTTAGAACCTTCCCGCGGTTCAGCGGCTTGCTTGGATATTCGAAGGCATCGGCCATCCAATTATTCATGCCGAGATCCAGGTCGGTCATCACGAACACCGGGGTCTGGAACTGCTCCGCGAGATCGAACGCTTCGCCGGCCACGCTGAAGCACTCTTCGGGCGAGCAGGGAAACAGCAACGGGTGCCGAGTGTCGCCGTGAGACAGCAAAGCAGTCGAGAGGATGTCGCCTTGCGCGGTGCGCGTGGGTAAGCCCGTCGAAGGGCCAACGCGTTGGACGTCGAAAATAACCGCGGGAATCTCGGCGTAGTAGCCTAAGCCCACAAACTCCGCCATGAGCGAAATGCCCGGCCCGGCTGTGGACGTTACCGCACGCGCTCCTGCCCAGCCCGCTCCCAATACCATGCCGACCGCCGATAACTCATCTTCCGCCTGCACCACGGCATAAGTAGCCTTTTTGGTCTCCTGATCAATGCGGAAACGCTTCAGGTAGCCAATCATGGATTCCACGAGCGACGAGGACGGCGTGATGGGGTACCAGATCACAACCGTGGCGCCAGCGAAAACGCAGCCAAGAGCCGCCGCGGCGTTGCCGTCGATAATAATTTTGCCCGCCGTCGCGTTCAGTCGCTCAATTCGGTACGGGTCGGCCTTGGCGAAAGTCTTCGACGCGTAATCAAACCCCGCCTGGCAAGCTCCCCAGTTCAGTTCCGCGGCCTTCGCCTTCTTCTTTCCGAACTGTTTGAACAGCGCCTTGTGGATCTCCTCCATGTCGATGGAGAGAAGCTGTGCCACCACACCGTCGTAGATCATGTTGCGCACCAGCTTGCGCAACTTTGCCTCGGGGCAAACCGGCCCTACAAGCTTGTCGAATGGCACCGGGTAGAAATGCAGATCGGAACGAAGCGCATCGAGCTTGAGCGGCTCGTCGTACACCACTGCGGCGCCGCGATCCAGTTTCATGACGTCTTCGCGCGCCGTCTCGGGATTCATGGCCACCAAGAAATCGACTTCCTTCTTGCGGCCGACGTAACCGTGTTTGCTTGCACGGATCGTGAACCACGTGGGCAGTCCCTGGATATTCGAGGGAAACATGTTCTTTCCCGAGACCGGAACACCCATCTGGAAAATAGCGCGCATCAAAACGCTGTTGGCGGTCTGGCTGCCTGAGCCGTTAATGGTTGCGACTTGGACGCTGAAATCGTTGACGACAGGTTGTTGAAATTCGCCGGAACGTGGCGAGGCCGGGGAAACCTCAATCGTAGACATCTATATGCGAAATCCTTCTCCGAGCGGCAGAAGCGCTCATTGGGTTGAACTGTAGTTCGTTCTAATTATACGCTGCCCGTCATGTGCGGTGGCCACGGGCAAGGCGCTATGGATCGGGTGACAAAACACACATCCGCTACATCGCCAAACCGAGACGCCGGAATCTTAAGATACGCTAGACTGAAGACATCCAAGGCAGACCCGTTTGAATCGATTCTTGTTTGCATCTTTCCTTGTTCCGGCGTTGGCGGTCCCAGGTTCGGCGGCCGAACGCGGGCAACTGGATTTTAGCCCCTCGTTGTTCACGGTCATGGCGGCCATCAACGCGGCCGGTTACGATGCCGATCTCACCTCTCCAAATAGCGATCCTCTGCGCGAGCAAGTGCGCCGAGCAGTTGCGGCGTCGCGTGCACCGGTACTGGCAGACCTCAAGAAGTTCGTCGCGGAACATCACCAAGACGACGCAACCGCCGACCTGGGCCAATACGTTTCCTTCGCGCTCTCGGTGGGCGATCCACCTGATTTCAAGTTCCGATACCGGGACGTAGAACTACCCCCGGATGTCCGCCAAATGCAGGCATTTGGGCCGCTGCTGGTTCGCTTCTACCGCGAGGCGAATATCGTGGAACTGTGGAACAAATCGCAGCCGGCATGCGAGCGCACGCTTGCCCAGTATCATGCGCCTGTTTCCCGCGCTATCCTCGAAGCGAACGCTTACTTGCGAAATGCGACCGCTGGTTTCCTCGGCCGGAACTTCCAAATCTATCTGGATTTACTTGGCGCTCCCAACCAAGTACAAACGCGCAGCTACGCCGATGATTATTTCGTGGTGGTAACGCCATCGGCGGAGCCCCGAGTCATGGACATCCGCCACGCCTATCTGCACTATTTACTGGATCCTTTGGCCACCAAGTATGGCGACGACATCCTGAAGAGGAATTCGCTCATCGATTATGCGCAGGGCGCCCCGGCCCTCGCCGAGTCGTACAAGTCGGACTTCCTGCTCTTGACCACCGAGTCACTGATCAAGGCGCTTGAGGCACGCTTGCCCGGGAATGCCGAAACCGTTGACGAATCGCTGCGCGAGGGCTACATCCTGACCCCTTTTTTTGCGGAGCAGCTAACGCTATTCGAAAAGCAGCCGCAAGCCATGCGCCTGTTTTTTCCCGAAATGATCAAGCGTCTCGATGTGGTGCGCGAGGACCAGCGCCTTTCCAAGGTGCAGTTCGCCGAACGCGCCAGGGTCCGCACCGCCAAGGTCGTGGAAGCCCAACCGCGCCCTCGCGAGCCTAATCCTGGCGAAAAAGCCATCGAGGAAGCCGAGAAAATTTATGGCGCCAAGGATTATGACCGCGCCAAACAAGCCTTCCTGCGAGTGCTTGAGGTGACCAGCGAGCAATCCGTACACGCACGGGCGTATTATGGCTTGGCGCGGATCGCCGTGCTGCAGCACGACGCAGAGATGGGAGAGCGGCTTTTTCAGAAAGTTCTGGACTCCGGGCCGGATCCTTGGGTAATGGCGTGGACGCACGTCTATCTGGGGCGGCTCTCCGACATTGCGGGCAATCGCGACGAGGCAGCCAAGCACTTTCAGGCTGCACTGGCCGTAGATGGGGTGTCAGCGGCGGCACGGCAAGCCGCGGAACAAGGTATACAGCAACCCTACAAGAAACCACAAAACTGAAGGAGCTTTTTTATGCCACGAATTTTCACCATCCCGATGCTGGCACTCTGTGCGGCGCTCTCGATGCCGGCGGATCAGAAGCAGCCTGCGCCAAAATCCAAGGGGGAACGGGATGCGTTGCAGGAAATGTTGCAATCGCAGGATCCCGATGCGCGGATCAAGGCCGCCGAAACACTGCTGACCAAGTACGCGGATACGGATTACAAAGGCCTGGCGCTTTATGTGGAGGCGATGTCATATCAGCAGAAAAATGACTACGAAAAAATGGTGGTTTACGGCGAACAGGCGGTCCAGGCTGACCCCAAACAGTATCAGGCCATGCTGCTGTTAGGCCAAGCCATTGCGCAGCGTACCCGCGAGTTTGATCTGGACCGTGAAGAGAAGCTCGCGCGCGCCGAGAAGTACGCCAAAGACGCCATGGAAATCGTCAAGGATACCCCCAAGCCCAATCCACAAGTCACGGATGATCAATGGACCGAAGCCAAAAACGAGTACTTGTCGCAAGCACACGCAGCGCTTGGCTACGCGGCAAAAGCGCGAAAGAACTATGATGTCGCAGTCTCCGAACTGAAGCAGGCGATCGATCTGGCTCCTGATCCGATCATGATGATACAGCTTGCCGTAGTGTACGATCTGCAAAAGAAGCCTGATGATGCTCTTCCCCTACTGGAGAAGGTGATGGCCATGCCGGACGCTGCGGCCCCAGTCAAGCAGTACGCGCAGGCAGAGAAGGTGCGGGCCACACAGATGAAGTCTGGTGGCGCGAATCCGGCCTCGTCATCGGCTCCTCCGCCGGTCGAAATCAAGAAGCAATAAGCGTGTACACTGGCGTGCCGTGATGCGCCCCGATCTTTCCTGTCTCGAGACCGCAATCGGGTACCAGTTTCGAAATCGGGAGCTGCTGCAGCGTGCGCTTACCCACAGCTCTCATGTGCATGAAAGATTGTCCGCCGATGGCAGACAAATGGCGGACAACGAGCAACTCGAATTCCTGGGTGACTCGATCCTCGGGTTTCTCATTAGCGAGACGCTAGTTGACCGCCTGCCAGGATATTCAGAAGGGCGGCTCTCCAAGCTCAAGGCGCACATGGTCAGCGCCGCGCACCTTTATGGCGTTGCAGAAGGGCTTCAGTTGGGCCAGTATCTTCAGCTCGGCCGCGGCGAGGAGATGAGCGGAGGGCGTTCTAAGCGCACCCTGTTGGTGGATGCGCTCGAAGCGCTGATCGCCGCCCTTTACCTGGACGCCGGCATCGAGCACACCCGGCAATTCGTCAAGCACCACATCGCGGGCGACCCAGCCGTAGCGGGAATGTTTTCCGCGGACCAGCCGCCATCCACACTCACGGATTTCAAGAGCGCGTTGCAAGAGTTGGCCCGTGCGCGTCACTTGCCGCTGCCACGGTATGTCATTTTGCAGGAGACAGGGCCGGAACACTCCAAGACCTTCACGATGGAAGTTCGCGTGGGAAAGGACTGGACCGCGCAGGCTGAAGGGTACTCCAAAAAAAATGCCGCGCAGAAAGCGGCCCAGCTGGCTCTCGAGCAACTGCTGGCCGCGGAATCGTCAATGTGAGGAAGAATCCCGCCGAGATTGCATCTGTGCTTTGACCAGATCGCACCAGCGGCCAAAAACGAGTCGAGCCAGATCCATCGCTCGTGGGGAATGGGCATGTGGGTCGATAGGTTCGGTGGCCTCCGGCGCCCCGCACGCCTCGTCTTCCTGGCACCAGTGCGAAATCATCTCCGGAGTAACCTCCAGGTGGAACTGCAGGCCGTAGATTCGGTCGCCCAACCGAAATGCTTGATGGCGGCAATCGGCCGACGAAGCGAGCAGTTCGGCGCCTTCAGGCAAGTCGAAAGTCTCTCCGTGCCAGTGAAACATTACTTCGGAGTCGTGGCCGTGAAATAGTGGATCGTTCCGTGCCGCATCGGTGAACGTTACCGGCGCCCACCCGATTTCCTTCTTCCCGTTCGGGTACACCTTCGCGCCCAGCGCTTTCGCGATCAATTGCGCGCCCAGGCAGATGCCCAGCACTGGTTTGCCGGCCTGGACAGCAGCCCGCACGCATTCGATCTCGCGGTTGAGGAAAGACAGATTGTCGTTCGCGGACATCGAACCGCCCAGGAGAATCAGAGTGTCGGCATCCGTGATGCAAGTCTTCCCTGGCGCTGCGTACAGATCGGCGCACTGGCAGGCGATGCCATGAGCATCCAAGACGGCCGCGATCAGCCCCAGACCATCCGACGGGCTATGCCGAAAGGCGAGAACGCGCACCGGCGGCTATTCGGAGGAAGCGCGCTGCGCCACTTGAAAATGACTCAGCGATTGCGCGTATCGCGAGACGCCTTGATACAGTGCCTCGGCGAGGCGCTGCCGGTGCTCCGGCCGCTTGAGGAGCTGCTCTTCCTTTGCATTGCTCAGGAATCCCACCTCCGCCAGGATGGAGGGCATCGAAGCACCGATTAGAACGACGAAGGGCGCTTTTTTCACTCCACGGTTTTTCGCCGCATTATTGTACCGGGTCTCGAAGGTCTGTAGCGTGCCCTGAACCTTGGAGGCAAATTCCTTCGACTCCTCGACCTTTTCATGCAACGTGATCGTCTGGATCAGATCCCGCAACTCGTAAACCGATTTGTCGGAGCTCGCGTTCTCACGCGCCGCTACGTCCAACGCATCCGGCGAATGCGTGAAATTGAGGTAATACACCTCGATACCACCCACCTTGGGATGTGGTGAGGAATTTGCATGAATCGATAGGAACAGGTCCGCCTTCTTTTCATTTGCCAGTTCAGTGCGGGCGTGAAGCGGTATGAACGTATCGTCCTGGCGGGTGTAGATCACCTCGCTGCCCATGCGCTCTTCGATGAGCTTGCCGAGCCGCCTGGCCACATCTAAAACCAATTCCTTCTCCATCAACCCGTGCCGCCCCACGGTTCCCTGGTCGGCGCCGCCGTGGCCGGGGTCAATGAGCACACGGTTGATTTTTAGCCCGAGCGCCCGAGTCAGAGATCGCTCGCCATCGCTAGAAATATGCGCGGCCTTGGGGACCGCACGAGTCGAAGGGGACGTGGCCACGGCAGGTTCAGGGTCGTCAATTTCGGTTGGGGGAGCCTTCGCCGGCGGTGCGTTCGCAGGAGGATCGGGTAGAACAACCAGCGGAGCCGGAATTGCCTTGGCCGCCATGCGTGAAGCTGAAGTCTTGTTGATCTCCCGAGTTACCGCGGGCGGGTCCGGCAGCATTACGGGCGGCGGCGAGGTCACTGACTTGGGCGGCTCACGCATCGGACTGGCTTCGCGTTTAACGCCAGATCTCCGCACGGTCTCACTTTCCGATGCAGCCTCAGCCACTTCAGTGGCCTGGTCGGATCTGCGCGTGCCGCCAGCAGGACGCAGCTCGATGATCAGCCGGCTAGGATTGTCCAGCCGCGACACCGTAAAATCTGCGTCGGACTGCAGATCCAGGACCACGCGCGTGATTCCAGGCGCTGTCTCCGCCACGCGAATGCGTTTTACCAGCTTGTCGCCGACCTCGTCTGCATACAGCCGCTTGCCGTCTATGTGCGGCCGCGCGCCGGCGATATCGAAGAAGATTCGGTCCGGATTCTCCACTCGATCGGAATGGTAGTGCGCTTCGCCGGTGACTTCGATCGCGATACGAGTCGTATTGGCCAGTGACCAGTGGCGGACAGCGGTAACCTCGAGGTCGGCGGCGCGCCCAGCTCCGGTCGCTGCGATTGCCGCCACCATCATCGCCGTTGTGAAGCGCCGTTCCATAACCTAGGGTGTTCTGTAAGATATCCGTCCCATCGCATTTACAAAGGCGCGGATGGGGTTGAAGTCTTCGTCAGGCTTGGCAGGCAAACTCGACTCCTGCTGTTTCTTCGCGTCCTTCTTGGCGTCCAGTGCCTTCCCTACCCGGTACACATAACTTCGCGTCTCGGCGAATGGTGGAACGCCGCCGAAACGCTCTACGGTCCCCTCGCCGGCATTATAGGCTGCCAGCGCTAGCCGATGATCTCCGTTGTAAAGATCGAGCAGGTATTTCAGGTACCGGACACCGCCTTCCACGTTCTGCGCGGGATTGAAGGCATCGGACACACCAAACCGGCGCGCGGTGGACGGCACCAGCTGCATGAGGCCGAGTGCTCCTTTGTTTGATACCGCCAGCGGGTTGTAATTGCTCTCCACCGAGATCATCGAATGGACCAGGTCACGGTCCACCGCGTGGCGCTCGGCAATCTCGTCCACGAGTCTGGAAAACGCTTCGGGAACTTCGGTTGGTGCGGGAGGCAGTTCAATTTGCGGAGCAGATGTTTCCGGTTTCACACGTGCGGCGCGCTCCACGCTGCGCACTAGGCGTCCGGTGTGGGCGTCCGGCCGCACTACCAGGGTCACCGTGAGAGCATTGATCACGGTGGCTGCTGACAACGAAGCGGCGGTTGCGGCGGTCACCGAAAACAGTATAAAACAATTCCGCATTCTAATGTTTTAATTCTCCGTCACTCAAATAATTCCGGCAGATCTTTCCAATGTTATCATTTCTGCATGAATCGCGCCGCGTTCGTACTGGCTGGAGGGCACAGTTCGCGTATGGGCTGTGACAAAGCTCACCTCCTACTTCAAGGACGTTCGCTGGTGGAACACGTTGCAGCGCAAGCACGTGGCGTGACCGATAACATAACTTTGGTCGGAGAGATCAGCAGGTATGCTAACCTTGGTTATCCCGTCATTGAAGATGTCTTCCCAGGGCGCGGGCCTCTGTCGGGCATACATGCAGCGCTCACTCATAGTGGCTCCGAGTGGAATCTGATTCTGGCCTGCGATATGCCGCAAGTCACCGCAGCGTTCTTGGTGCAGCTTATGGCGCGCGCGGAAGCTGGCCAAGCCTCCGCCGTAATCCCGGTGGGGCCGGATGCCGTTCCGCAGCCATTGTGTGCCGCGTATCACCGCCGGTGTGCGGTTGAGGCCGCCCGCGCGCTGGAGCATCGCGTTCATAAGCTAACCCAGGCTTTGGCAGCACTCGACATCGATTTTTGGCCCGTGCCCCACTCTCACTATTTCCGTAACCTCAACACGCCCGAGGAATGGGCGGCTTACTCGCATGCCACAAGATGAATATCCCCATTACATAGAATTCCGCCATGTTTATAAGACGTTCGATAAGCCAGTTTTGGCCGACAGCAATTTTTATATTGATGGCGGCCAGACCGTTGCCATTATCGGACGCAGCGGCGTGGGTAAGTCGGTCACCCTCGCGCATATCATGGGCTTTTTGAAACCGGACCAGGGGCGGGTCATCGTAGCGCACGAAGACACAACCAACTTCGACGAGCCAGAACTGCGGCGCATTCGCAAGAAAGTGACCATGGTGTTTCAATCGGGGGCGTTGTTCGACTCTCTAACAGCCGCCGAAAATGTGCTGTTCTCGCTCGAACTGCGCGATGATTACGATGAGCAGAACAAAGAAGACGTCGTCAATGGACTGCTGAAAATGGTGGATATTTACGAGGCTCGTGACGCCTATCCGGCGGATTTATCCACCGGGTACAAACGCGCGGTCGCTATTGCGCGCGCCCTGGCGGCGCAGCCGGAATGCATCCTCTACGACGAGCCCACCACAATGGTGGACCCCATCATGTCGGACCATCTCGCTGAGTTGATGTTGCGCTTGAAGCGCCAGCTACGGCTGACTTCGGTCGTGGTAACGCACGATCTGGACCTCATGTACCGTGTGGCGGACCGCGTTGTGTTTCTCCATCAGGGACAGGTTATTTTCTTCGGACCGGTGCAGGATCTCGAAAAATCCGACCACCCGCACATCCAGCAATTCCTGGCGCTCGACCACGTAAACAAGCTTTGATCTTCAGCGGGTTTCCGCGCCCAGGCCGATAAAGAACACCCCCACCATGATCAGCAGCAGACCCATGGTTTTCGCGCGCGTGATGGGCTCCTTGAAGAATATGCGCGACCAGGCCAGGGTCCAGACGTTGGCCAGCGAAACCATGGGATAAAGCACGGATACCTCGCCTCGTTTGAGACCGACGACATAAAACGCCGACGATGCCAAAAATAGTGCAACACCCGCGGCCAGACGGAGATTGAGGACCAGGTACCGCAACCCATGACGGAGCTTTTGCGCGCCGGACTTGAGAAACACCGCACCAAATGATCCGAACAACGATGCGACCAATACCAGCAACATCGAAGAAAGGGGCGTGTTCACGATCGGCTGCCCCTTCCCAGAACAGCTACCCCTGCAACCACCACTGCCACGCCGGCCAGCTTAAACGGATTCAGCGATTCATGAAAAAAAATGACGGAAAGGATCGTCACCCAGACATAAGTCAAGGCAATGATCGGGTATAGAATCGACAGTTCCCCGTCACGCAGGGCGAATACCATCAGCACTGTGTTCAGGCCGTACAAGCCATAGCCCGCTAACAGCGGCATGCTGGTGAGATAACCCATAAGCCCCGGCTGACTCAGATGGCCCAGCCCGATCTTCATGAGCATTTGCGCGGCCGCACCGAGGATCGTGCACACAAAGACCAGCGCCATAGACTGCGTCCGGCTGAGGGGCCGGTGATACACGGGAACAGTGGCGGACGGTGTCACGATTCACAGCATAACAGACGCGGATTGAATCTCGTCCCGTTTTTTGAATCCGGCTCCTATACAATGGGTTTATCGTGAGCCCAGAAAATACCAGCGTGGCCGAGCAGACGCCGGAGCAAGTCACACAGCCTCGCAAAAACGATATCCCTCGAGGCGTGATCGCGGAGTGGACGGTCACCATCATCCTGTTGCTGTTCGGCACGACCACGCTCGTGCAAGCCTTCGTCATTCCCACGGGATCGATGGAGGATACCCTGCTCATTGGCGATCATCTGCTGGTAGATAAGCTGGCTTACGCGCCGCCCGGATCGCTGACCAAGCGGCTTCTGCCGTATGAGGACGTGCACCGAGGCGACATTATCGTGTTTCGGTATCCGGTGGATATTAAGCAAACATTCGTCAAACGCGTGATCGGCGTGCCGGGAGATCACATCCACATGGAGAACAAGCAGGTGTACTTGAACGGGCATCCGCTTACCGAGCCTTACAGGTACAACAAAGCCGATTACACCGACTCCTATCGCGACAACTTTCCCAGCATCCCTAATGTGAGCCTGTCTCCGCAGGGACAGGAAATGCTGCTCAATAACGTGCAGCACGGAGAGGTGGTAGTGCCGTCGGGCCACTATTTTGCGATGGGTGACAATCGTGACTACTCTCTCGACAGCCGCTACTGGGGCTTTGTGCCGCGAGAAAATATCATCGGGAAGCCGCTGATCATCTACTGGTCGTATGCCGCGACGACCGAGGCGCTCTCGAATCCGGCCATCGGCATCGATCACCTCATCGATCTGGCGGAGCACTTCTTTACTAAAACCCGCTGGAGCCGCACGCTCCGTTTGATTCACGGCTATCCCATCGTTTAGCCGACCTCATGAGCCATGACTACGGTTTGATCCTCGCCGGCGGCCGCGGTACACGATTTTGGCCCCGCAGCCGGCGCTCGCGCGCCAAGCAGGTGCTCAAAATTTTCGGCGAACAGTCGCTCATTCAGTCCACCGTTGACCGGCTGTCACCACTGATTCCGCCCGAGCGGCTCTGGGTTCTGACGAACGAACATCTGCGCGAAGAGATCGTGCGGCAACTGCCATCGATTCCGCGACGCCAAATTCTGGCCGAGCCGATGCAGCGCAACACAGCGCCGGCAATCGGGCTGGCAGCCCATATCCTGCATTCGCTGGACCGCGATGCCGTTATGGGCGTGTTCCCCGCTGACCACGTGATCGCGAAGCCCCGGCGCTACCTGCAATTCGCGCGCGCGGGCTTTCGCGCCGCCGCCCATGGCAAGATCGCAGTCCTCGGTGTCATCCCGCGGTGGGCGGAAACCGGCTACGGCTACGTTGAGTTTCCGCGCGGCACCCGCTCCGGGTCACTGGATCCCGTCCTGGTTACCAGCTTCCGCGAGAAACCGGATTCCAGGACTGCGTCGAAATATCTCGCCGCGAAACGGTTCTATTGGAATGCGGGCATGTTCTTCTGGCGAGCGGACATTTTGCTAGCCGCTCTGCGCCGGCATTTACCGAAAACCGCGACGCTGCTGGCAGCCCTGCCCGCCTTCTCCGGCCGCCAGTTCCAGACAAAACTCGCCCAGGTTTTTCCGCGCTGTGAAAACATCTCCATCGATTACGCCGTGCTGGAGCGCGCGAATAACGTGGTGGGGTTCGCTTGCGACGACATCGGCTGGAATGACGTGGGAAGTTGGAACGCCGTCTATGAGTTGGTGGCCCGCGACCGCGACGGAAATGCGGCGCGATCCGTCGTCATCTCCTCGGACAGCAGCGGCAACTATATCGATGCCGGCAACAAACTGGTGGCGTTGCTGGGCGCGCACAATCTCGTTGTGGTGGATACTCCGGATGCCTTGCTGATCGCCGACCGTGAGCGCGCGCAACAGGTGGGAGACATCGTCAAGTTGCTTGAACAAAATCGCCGCAACGATCTATTGTGACGCTTGTGCGGCGAAGATGCCGTCCAAGATGCCGATCGCTTGGTCCACTTCTTTTTCCGTGACGATGTAAGGGGGCAAGAACCGCAACACAGTGTCATGTGTGCAGTTGATGAGCAGACCACGTGCCTGCGCGTCGGCTACCATCTGTTTCCCCGGCACGCTCATGTCCACGCCAACCATGAGGCCGTGCCCGCGCACCTCCCGAATGAATGCATATTTAGAAGCCAACTCCTGCAGCCGGGTGCGAAAGTACTGACCCACTCGCCGAATCGAGGGCAACAGGCCGTCCAGGATATCAAAGAACTCGAGAGCCACCCGGCATGCCAACGCACTCCCCCCGAACGTCGATCCGTGCATTCCCAAGCCGATGGCCGCGGCAGCCTTCTCATTTGCAACAATGACGCCGAGGGGCAAACCGCACGCCAGCGGCTTTGCTGCAACCATCACGTCCGGCAGCACGACTGGGTCGGCAAGTTGATATCCGAACCAGGTACCAGGCCGCCCAACGCCGCACTGAATCTCATCGAACAGCAGGAGTGCGTTATACCGGTCCGCGAGTTCACGCGCCTTGCGTCCGTACTCGTCGGAAATCGGGAAGATGCCGCCCTCGCCTTGAATCCACTCGATGACAATTCCGGCCGTCCGTTCACCGCAAGCCTGCTCGAGCGCGGCAATGTCATTCGGTGGCAGAAACCTCACACCCGGCACGAGCGGCTCGAAGTCATGCCGGTACTTGGGCTGGCCGGTAATCGATAACGCACCCAAAGTCCGGCCGTGGAATGAGTTTTCGAGCGACAGAATCTCGATCTTCTCCGGGCTGATTTTGTTGCCGTGCGCGCGCACCATTTTGAGTGCGCCCTCCATGGCCTCGGTGCCGCTGTTGGCGAAAAAAGAACGTTGCAGACCGCTGATTTCAGCTAGGCGCTTCGCAAGCGCTCCCTGGAAACGGTGGTAGTAGAGGTTGGAGGAATGGATGAGCAGCCCAGCCTGCTCGCGGATCACGTTGACGATCCGTGGATGCGCATGGCCCAGCGCGTTCACGCCGATTCCGGCAATGAAGTCCAAATACCGGTTCCCATCCAAGTCGTATACGTAGCATCCCTCGCCGCGTTCCAGCACCAGCGGGTGGCGTGCATAGTTCTGAACCAGAAACTCGCGTTCGAGTTCCATGATGTGCTGCGCTTCTGAAACACCGGCCGAGGTAGCGGAACGCATTTGTACATCATACAATCTCATCCAATGGGAAAAACCGCATTGCTGTTTCCGGGACAGGGATCTCAGTACGTCGGCATGGGCAGGACGCTCGCCGAGGCCTATCCCGCGGCGCGGCTGGTTTTCGAATCTGCCGATCAGGCGCTGGGCTTTCCGATTTCGCGGCTTTGCATCGAAGGTAGCGACGAGGATCTGCGGCTCACCGAAAACACGCAGCCCGCGCTGCTGGCGGTTTCGATCGCGGCCTTCACCGTCCTCCGGGAGCTCGGTGTGCGGCCCGATTACGTCGCGGGCCATAGCTTAGGCGAGTACTCATCGCTGGTGGCTGCGGGTTCGTTGCGCTTTAGCGATGCGTTGCGCTTGGTGAGGAAGCGCGGCCGATTCATGCAGGAAGCCGTTCCACCAGGAGTAGGCGCCATGGCTGCAATCCTCAAGCTCCCTCCAGGCCGGCTGGAGGAAGTGCTGCACAACGCCTCCCAGGGCGAGGTAGTGACAGCTGCCAATTTGAATGCTCCTGATCAGGTCGTGATTGCCGGGCACGTGGGCGCGGTGAACCGCGCGATGGAATTGGCCAAGGCCGCCGGCGCGCGCCGGGCCGTCGCGTTGGCCGTGAGCGCCCCGTTTCACTGTCCGTTGATGAAGCCCGCACAAGAGCGCATGACACCAGAGTTGAACGCCGCCATCTTCGACGACCTGGATTGGCCGCTTATCAACAACTGGCAGGCCCGCGAAGTCCATACTGCTTCTGAAGCCCGCGAAGGGCTGATCGAACAGATCCCGAATCCGGTTCGTTGGGAAGCTGCGATACGACACCTTGCCGCTCAGGGCGTCAATCGATTCTTCGAAGTCGGGCCGGGCGGGGTTTTGACGGGTTTATTGCGTAGCATCGATCCGATGCTACATGGCATCAAGTTCGGCGAGGCGGCAGATGTCGAGAAACTCCATCTAGCCGCCGGCTCGTCCTAGAAGGTCAGCCCCACCAAGAACTCCGCCTGGTTCTGGTTCGATCGCAAGGCGCCACCAAGGTCCGTAACGTTGGCAGCTCCCCACCGCGTGTAGCGAATCTCTGGCGAAAGCCTGACGAGCGGGAGGTGGAGTTCGATGCCAGCGCCAACCACGAAGCCAGCGTTCGAACCGGACGTGCCCGAGCTTGAAGTGAGCGCGCCGACCGGGGCAGTAATCTGCCGCAGGCCGCTCCAGTGATCAAACGCCACGCCGCCATCCAGAAATGGCTTTACAAACACCCCTGGCGTCCGATACTTCACCAGCAGCGGAAA
This sequence comes from Bryobacteraceae bacterium, assembly GCA_035297145.1. GTDB lineage: Bacteria > Acidobacteriota > Terriglobia > Bryobacterales > Bryobacteraceae > QHXW01. The sequence goes on along the minus strand of DATGZN010000077.1, from coordinate 152,221 downwards.
CTCCCAGGCGTTGCTCGCGGTGCTGCGGAGCAGTTCGTCAACCGCATTCGTGGAACCGTTGTATTGAAAATGACGGAACAGAGCATCCGCCTCCAGGCCCAAACCGAAAGGCAAACGCAATTCCACGGTCGGACCAACGATGAATCGCGTTGCGGTAGAAGTAAAGGTCTCACCCGGATTCGATGCCGCTTGAAAGAAGTTCGTCAGCGGAAGGCCGCCCCGCACGCCATACGAGAGTTGGCTAAAGACACTTGTGGTTCCCATCAAAAACAGCAGCACGAGCTTCATAGCAAAAGTTACGTGTGAACTGAAAGCGGCGTTCCGAAAATATCAGGAACTGCGGTCAAGCAATCCGAGTAGCTTGGTCTCATCGATTACCTCGACTCCAAACTCGCGAGCCTTGTCGAGCTTTGAGCCCGGGTCTTCGCCGGTGACCACGAAGTCGGTCTTCCTGCTTACGGAGCCTGCCACTTTTCCGCCGGCGGACTCGATCCGCTGCTTGGCTTCTTCGCGGCTCATGTTCAACGTGCCCGTCAGCACAAATGTCAGGCCGGCCAGCGGACCCCCGTGCCGCCGCCGGGTCCTGTATTCGAACTGCAAGCCGGCGGAGCGCAGCCGCTCCACGAGTTCCTGGTTGCGCGGCTCGCTAAAAAACTGGTAGATGCTCTCGGCCACCTTGGGGCCGACCTCCTCCGCCCTTTGCAGATCGTCTAACGTGGCGGAACCAATCCGATCGAGGTCGCCGAATTCCTCCGCCAGGAACAGCGCCGTGCGCTCGCCGACAAATCGGATTCCAAGGGCCTGGATGACGCGTGGTAGCGGATTCTGTCGCGAATTCTCGATGTTGCGAACCACGTTGGCGGCCGATTTCTTTCCCATCCGGTCAAGCTGCATTAATTTCTCAACCGTCAGGTCGTAGATGTCGGCCACACTCGTTACGCTGCCGCGATCCACGAGCTGTTCGACCAAGACATCTCCCAGACCATCGATATTCATTACGTTGCGCGAAGCGAAATGCAAAATGGACTCTTTCAATCGCGCCGGGCAGTTGGTATTGATGCATCGGCTGGCGGCCTCGCCCTCCTCGCGCACTATGTTTCCGCCGCAAACCGGACAATGCTTGGGGATTTGAAAGCGGCGCCGGTACGACCCCTGCGTGTGGACGCGAACCACCTTGGGAATCACGTCACCCGAGCGCTCTATAACCACGGAGTCGCCCATTTGCAGTCCCAGCCGCGCAATTTCATCCTCGTTGTGGAGGGTTGCGCGCGATACCGTGACACCGCCCACCACGACCGGGGTCAAATGTGCCACCGGAGTAAGGGCGCCCGTCCGCCCCACCTGCACTTCGATGTTCTCCACCGTCGTGACCGCCTGCCTCGCCGCGTATTTGTATGCGATGGCCCATCGCGGCGCTTTGGCCGTGTACCCGAGGCGGTTGTGCTGAGCCACCGAATCGACCTTGGCCACAACCCCGTCGATCTCGAACGGCAGATCGTCGCGCTTCGACTCCCACTCGCGGCAGAATGCCAGCAGTTCGTCGATATTCTTGCAAAGCTTGCGGTGGGCATTCACCTTGAATCCCATCCGCACCAGCGCTTCGAGCGACTCCCAGTGGCTCGGATAGTGCCGTTCCCCGTCCACCAGCAAGAAGTATGTATAGAACTCTAAGTGCCGCGATGCCGTGACTGATGGGTCCAATACGCGCAAGGATCCCGCCGCGGCGTTGCGGGGATTGGCGAAGCGCGAAAGACCGCGCTCATCCCGATCTGCATTGAGCCTCTCGAATGCGCGGCGCAGCATCACCGTTTCACCGCGAACTTCAAAGTGATCGAGCGAACTGGAAGTGCTTAACGGAAGCGAGCGGATGGTGCGCGCGTTCTCCGTCACGTCCTCTCCAACCCGCCCATCTCCCCGAGTGACTGCCTGAACAAACACGTTCTTCCGGTAGTGGGCGGCCATCGAGAGTCCGTCCAGTTTCAGCTCCGCGACGTAGCGGTACGGCTCCTTACCCAATGCCTCGCGGACGCGCGTATCAAATGCCCGCAGCTCATCCTCGTTCAGCGCGTTATCCAGGCTGAGCATGGGCGAACTATGCTCCACCTTGACGAATCCTTCGCGAGGCTTGCCACCCACCCGGCGTGTTGGCGAATCGGGCGTAATCAGTTCCGGATGCTGTGTTTCGATGTCCCGTAGCCGGTTCATCAGGCCGTCGTATTCGGCGTCGCTGATTTCCGGCTGATCGAGAACGTAGTAGAGGTATTCGTGGCGGCGGAGCGTCTTGCGAAGGTCTTCTAGTTCATCAACGAGTTTGGCCTTCATCCGATTCCCATTATAATGATCCGAGTACAGGCGCACGCATCTTCACATGGCTCCAGCCAGACGGGTCTTGCTATCAACTCACGTCGCACAACTCTAATCTACAATCCTGCCGCGGGCCGGCTTCGTGGAAGGAGCCGCGCACGGCTGGACCGCGCCGCCAAGATCCTCGAGCGGGCTGGCCACGCCATTTCCATGAGCCCTACCACGGGCCCGGGCACCGCTGGAGACATGGCGCGCCAGGCGATCGCCGCGGGGGCTGAGTTCATCGTGGCTGCCGGCGGTGACGGAACGATCAATGAGGTTCTGGATGGCGTAGCCAACACGCCGGTTCCGTTGGGTATTCTCCCGGCTGGCACAGCCAACGTTCTGGCGACGGAACTCGGCTTGCCACACGGCCTGGGGCACGCGGCCACATCGATGTCGGAATGCGTTGCCAAGCGCATTGCTATCGGGCGATTGGATTGCGGGTCCAAGCCCCGCCACTTCCTCTCTATGGCCGGCGTTGGTTTTGATGCTCATATCGTCTACAACCTGAGTGCCGGCCTCAAGCAGCGGTTGGGAAAGGCCGCCTACTGGGTTGGTGGATTCACCCAGGTCGCCGGGCGGTTTCCGGAGTTCCAGGTGGAAATCGACGGCGCCGCACGCGAAGTTTGCTCGTTTGCTCTCATCAGCCGGGTGCGCAACTATGGCGGCGATTTTGAGATTGCACAGAGCATCGGTCTTCTGGACAACTGTTTCGAAGTCGTGCTGTTCCGCGGGCGAACTCCGTTTCCCTACTTCAAATATCTTTTTGGACTAACGACCGGACGTTTGGCCGGCATGCGCGGCGTTTCTTTCTTGAAGGCACAATGCATTCGCGTCTCCGACCCCGAGGACCGGCGCATTTACATTCAGGTGGATGGCGAGAGTGCGGGACATCTGCCTACCCGCGTTTCGCTTGTTCCTGATGCCGTAACACTCCTGGTTCCCCCGGCGTATCTGAGCCGCATGTGAGAAATTTGCCCGGTAGGCTGCAAGATCTCAACCGCAACGCGGTAGAATGGGACATCCGGGTAAACTAATGATCTATTCCCGTTCTGCTGAATACGCGATTCGTGCCTTCGTACACCTGGCACAAGTTCCTGAAGGGAAGTACGCGATGGTCAAAAACATCGCGGCTGAAGAGCAGATTCCGTCACACTTCCTCGCGAAGATCCTGCAGCAACTGGCACGCAAAGGGCTGCTGCGGTCCAGCAAGGGTCCCACTGGTGGATTTTCACTCCGCGTTCCTGCCGACGAGATCCGCCTGGTGGACATTGTGGAAGCGCTCGACGGCCTCACCGAATATCAACAGTGCGCGGCAGGTCTGTCCGAGTGTTCTGACGATATGCCGTGTCCACTTCATGACTCGTGGAAAGCCGTTCGTTCGCGTATCATGGATTATTTAGGGCGCAACACGATTGCGGATCTGGCGAAGGCTCTCGAGCAAAAGCGGCGGTTGATCGAAAAGCAGCGCCGGCCCAAACGTGCCGCCGTGAAGAAGTAAAGCGGTATCTTCCGAAGAAAGCTGAGGAGACGAATCCGATGGGGCATTCTGTTCTGGTCCCCATGGTGGTCGAGCAGACCTCCAGGGGTGAGCGAGCCTACGATATTTACTCGCGCTTGTTGAAGGAGAACATCATTTTCCTGGGCACGCCGATTGATGACGCGGTTTCCAATCTGATCATTGCCCAATTACTATTTCTCGAAGCAGAAGATCCGGAAAGGGACATCTCCATCTACATCAATTCACCCGGCGGTTCCATCACCTCGGGCTTGGCCATTCTCGATACCATGCGTTTCGTCCGGCCGGACATCGTCACGTTCTGCGTCGGCCAGGCGGCATCCATGGCTGCCGTGCTCCTCGCCGCCGGCACCAGGGGCAAACGCTTCAGCCTTCCGAATTCACGCATCATGATTCATCAGCCGTCCATGCAGGGTTTGGCCGGCCAAGCCGCTGACATTGACATCTACGCAAAGGAAATCCTGCGCATGCGTGAGACGCTAAATAGGATTCTCGCCGAGTTCACGTTACAGCCGGTCGACCGGATTGCCCGCGACGTGGATCGCGATTACATCATGAGCCCCGATCAGGGCGTGGATTACGGCATGATCGACAAAGTGGTGACCAGCCGCGAACTCACTCCCATGCCGGTGTCGAAGTAAGCACTCGCGTGCGGCTGGCCAACAAGACCGCCATCATTACCGGTGTCGGCGCCGGAATCGGCCAAGCCATTGCGATTCGTTTCGCCGAGGAAGGCGCCCGCCTGGTGCTCAACGACATCAGCCAGCCGGCGGCTCAGGCGACACTGCGCAAAGTAACTGATCTCGGCGCCCAGGCAGTGCTGGCGGTGGCGGATATTTCTCAGGAAGCCGGAGCGCGTTCCATCTCGGACGTCGCAATAAAGCAATTCGGCTCGATCGACATCCTGGTCAACAACGCGGCCGACTTCACGCAGAAGAGCGTCGAGCACGCGGAGGTCACCGATTGGCAGAAAGTGCTGGGCGTAAATGTGATCGGCACCGCGCTAGTCTCGAAGCACGCCATTCCGCACATGAAGGCGCGCGGTGGTTCCATCGTCAACATCGCCTCAATGAGCGCCATTATCGCGCAGCCGGATTTCGCTACTTACAACTCCAGCAAGGGCGCGATGCTCACCATGGCCAAGTGCATGGCGCTTGATCTTGCCCCATATAAAATCCGCGTCAACAGCATCTGCCCAGGCTGCATTCTGACCAGCGCGTCCTACCGGGAAATCGAACGCATGGGCCTGACCTTTGAGCAATGGCGCGACCGGGCTGCGCCGCTGCACATGCTCAACCGTCTGGGCGAACCACGCGAAGTCGCCAATGCTGCGCTGTTTCTGGCCTCGGACGAATCCAGCTTCATCACCGCCACGCACTTGATGGTGGATGGCGGCTACACCGGCCGCTAGCCGCGCCGCGTCAACGAGAGAAATCTCTCGTAGGCGCTGTCCCAATCCGCCGAGTTCTTCGGCGTGAAAGTCTCCAAGGTCACCGATCGCTGTACGATCCCCCGAGCCTCCATCAGGCCCGACAACTCGCCTGCCCCGATCGCTTGAATCAAAATGTTGCCCATGGCCGTAGCTTCAGACGGCCCTGCAACCACCGTGCGATTGGTGGCATCGGCGACAAACTGATTGAGCACGCGGTTACGCGAGCCGCCGCCGACGATGTGAATGATTTCCAGTTTGCGGCCGAGCAGATTCTCCAGGCTCTCCAGCACCTCGCGGTAGCGCAAAGCCAGACTTTCGAGAATCGTGCGAACCGTCGCCGCAACCGAATCCGGCGGCTTCTGCCCAGTCGACTGGCAATGCGCGGCTATCTTCGCCGGCATATCGCCCGGTTCCAGGAACGCATCGGGATCTAGCATCGCGGAGAACGGCGGCGCGTCGCCAGCCATGAGGGCCAGCTCCTCGTATCCGTACTGCTTGCCCGCCAACCCCCACGCGCGCCGGCATTCCTGCAACAACCACAAGCCGGCGATATTCTTCAGCAACCGCGTCTTGCCGCCCGCGCCCATCTCATTGGTTAAGTTAAGAGCCAGCGATCCCGCGTTGATCACGGGCGCATCCAACTCTACGCCCATGAGCGACCAGGTCCCCGAGCTGATGTAGCACCAACTCTCGCCCGAAGCCGGTACCGCAGCCACTGCGGACGCCGTGTCGTGACAACCGGTGGCATAAACCGTCGTGGCGCCTAGCCCGCACGCTTCCGCAACTTCCGTGAGCAGCATCCCCAGTCGCGTGCCGGGTTGCACAACCTCAGACAAAATTGTTTTGGGGAGGCAGAGACGGTCGAACAATTCAACAGCCCAACGCTGCAGGCGAGGATTATAAAACTGCGACGTGCTGGCGATCGTCGCCTCCGATTTCGCTATGCCCGTGAGCCAATAGTTGAACAGGTCCGGCATCATGAGTAGCGTCCGCGCACACCCCAGCGCGCGCGAACCAGCCATCCGCATCGCGTAGAGCTGATACAGCGTGTTGATCTGCATGAACTGGATACCGGTGTGCGCAAAGATCTCTTCGCGCGGGACTATTTGAAACACAGCCTCCAGCATGCCGTTTGTGCGCGCATCGCGGTAGTGGCGGGGATTCTCCACCAGATTCCCGTCCTGGCCCACTAACGCGAAATCCACGCCCCACGTATCAACGCCAATCCCATCCAGGCGAATTCGCTTTTCGCGCCCCGCAACCGCCAAGCCGTGCCGCATCTCCTGCCAGAGCCGCAGCATGTCCCAATGCAGCGCCGAAAGCACGCGCACCGGCTGATTCGGAAATCGATGCAGTTCTTCGAGCGTCAGCCGCTGCTTCTCGATGGTCCCCAGCGTGGCGCGGCCGCTCTCCGCTCCGAGATCGAATGCCAAATAACGCGACATGCACGTGCCGCAGCGCATTATAACGTGCCGACGCTGCTAAAATTTCTCTAGCCCTTCTCACGATGACACTCGACGACAAGTATCGGCTGGAGCGTGGCCGCGCCTATCTGACCGGCATACAGGCGCTGGTGCGCCTCCCCATGGATCAGATGCGCCGCGATCGCCGCGCCGGCCTGAACACTGCGTCGTTCATCTCCGGTTATGAAGGCTCGCCGCTCGGCGGGTACGACCTCGCCCTCTCACGCGTTAACCCGTTACTCGCCGAACATCAGATCCATTTCGTTCCCGGCGTCAATGAAGACATCGCCGCCACTTCGATCTTCGGCAGTCAAATCGCGCACGTGCTCGGCGAATCGAAATACGATGGCGTCGTGGGCATCTGGTACGGCAAAGGGCCCGGCGTGGACCGCTCGGGCGATATCCTCCGCCACGCGAATCTCGCCGGCACCGGCCCTAATTCGGCGGCGCTCGCGCTGGCCGGTGATGATCACATCTCGAAAAGCTCCACCATCCCTCACCAGAGCGATCTCAGCTTTTACAACTTTGGCATTCCCATTTTTTATCCCGGCAATACGCAGGAGATCCTCGATTACGGCCTGTTGGCTATCGCGCTTTCACGTTTCTCCGGCGCATGGGTGGCGATGAAGATGGTCACCAACGTGTGCGACGGTGGTGGAACAGTCGAGCTCGATCCCGACCGCGCGTCGATTACCCTCCCGTCCGGCTATCAGAAGCACTCCGATGCGCGCCTCGTTATCCCATTCACTCTGCAACTCGAGCACGAAGTGAACTATCGGCGCCTCGAAGCGGCGCGTGGATTTGCCAGCGTCAATCGTGTGAATCATATGTTCGGAGCACGCGACGGCGCGCGTTTCGGTATCGCCACCGCTGGCAAGCCCTACTACGATCTCACGCAAGCCTTGCGCGATCTGGGCATCCGCCGCGACGATCTGGAAGCTCTCCGCGTCCGGGTCGCAAAATTTGGCCTGACGTTTCCGCTCGAGCCGCGATTCGTGGCTGAATTTGCCAGCGGCCTGGAGACGATTTTGGTTATCGAAGAGAAACGCAGCTTCCTCGAGTTGCAGTTACGCGAATTGCTCTACAACGCAACCCCACATCCCGCGATCCTCGGTAAGAACGACGAGAACGGCCAAGTGCTGCTGCCCGCCACGGGCGAACTCGATCCCGAAAAGATCGCCAGCGTGCTCGCCCGCTACCTGCCGCCGCGCGACTCCACTACGCAGCGCCTGAATCAGATTCGGGAAATCGCAACGCGCCACCGCGAGAAGATCGGTTCGCGCACCCCGGTGTTCTGTTCCGGCTGTCCGCATAACCGGTCAACGCTGCTGCTTGAGGGGCAAGTTGCCGCGGGCGGCATCGGCTGTCACGGAATGTCCGCCACGCAAGGCCAGTCGGGCCGTGGCTATGCTTTCTTAACCCACATGGGTGGAGAAGGTGCGCCCTGGATCGGCATGGCGCCGTTCGTTAAGCGAAAACACATATTTCAGAACATCGGCGACGGCACCTATTTTCATTCCGGCTCGCTGGCCATGGAAGCTGCGCTGGCCGCCGGCGTGAACATCACCTACAAGATTCTCTACAACGGCGCTGTGGCCATGACCGGCGGCCAGCAACCCAGTGGCGCGCTTCCCGTTCCCGCCCTCACACGCAAACTCGAAGCCGAAGGCGTCCGCAAAACGGTCGTCCTCACGGACGAGCTCGAAAAATACAGCGACGTTCCGCTTGCCGCCAACGCTACCGTCCTCGATCGGGATGCCCTCCCCGAAGTCATGCGCGAGTTGGAACAAATCCCCGGCGTCACCGTAATCATCTATGACCAGCTCTGCGCTGCCGAGAAGCGCCGCCTGCGTTCGCGCGGCAAACTCGCGGAGCCGGCCGTGCGTGTGGTGATCAACGAGGCGGTTTGCGAGGGCTGTGGCGATTGCGTGCGCCAGTCGAACTGCATGAGCCTCTATCCGGTTGAAACCGACTTCGGCCCCAAGACGCGGATTCACCAATCGTCGTGCAACAAAGATTACTCCTGCATACTCGGTGACTGCCCGTCGTTCGTGACCGTGACACTCAAGCCCGGCACCGGAGCGCGCAAAAAAAGTGTGCCGAGTTTGCCCGCTGCCGAAATGCCCGAGCCGCGAAGCAAGGTCTCGGCAGGTGAAGGCTACGCCATCCTCGCTCCAGGCATCGGCGGCACGGGTGTCGTCACCATCAACGCATTGCTCGCGACAGCCGCATGGCTGGACGGCACATCCGTCGTCACGCTCGATCAAACCGGTCTCGCGCAAAAAGGCGGCGCGGTTGTATCGAGCATCATCTTGAGCGATCGTCCCATCGAGGTCGCGGCCAAAATCGGCTACGGGAATGCCGATCTGATCTTGGGTTTCGATCTGCTGGGCGCAGGCAGCGCCGACAATCTCAATCGCGCGCATCCCTCCCGCACTATTGCAGTGATTAATACCGCCGAAATCCCCACCGGCGACGTCATCCGCGGCCGTGCTGTACTGCACGGGCCGTCGCGAGTCGTGGATATCATCGACGGCTGCACGCGCAAGGGCCTCAACGTTTATGTCGACGCCAGCCGAATCGCCGAGACGCTCTTTGCGAGCCATCTGGCGGTCAACGTATTTCTCCTCGGAGTGGCGTACCAGGGCGGCTTGCTTCCCGTTTCGGCCAAATCCTTGGAAGAAGCGATTCGCCTGAACGGCGTGGACGCCGAACGCAACGTGCAGGCGTTTCTCTGGGGACGCAAATACTACCAAAACGCGAATGCCGTAGAAGAGCTCCTCGCGCCTACGCCAGCGGCGCAAGAGCCACTCGCGTTGATCGACCGCCGCGCGGCTGATCTCGAGCGGTACCAGCACGGGAAATACGCCGAAGAATATCGCGCCTTCGTCAAACACGTGGCCTCGCGCGAACCCGCTTTGGCCGAACCCGTGGCGCGACATTTGTTCAAGCTGATGGCGTACAAGGACGAATATGAAGTAGCTCGCCTGCTCACGCAACCTGAATTCGAGCGGCAAGTGCGCGACATGTGGGAATCCCCCGAGTCCATCGGTTACAACCTGCATCCTCCGCTGCTCCGCGCCCTGGGCTTAAAGAAAAAATTGAAGCTCGGTCCGTGGTTCCGCCCAGCCCTTCGCATTCTCGCGAACGTGAAAAGCTTACGCGGCACACCGTTTGATCCATTCGGCCATGCCGTCCTCCGTCGCGAGGAGCGCGCGCTTATCCCCTGGTACCGTGATCTACTTCAAGAAACACTTGAGCATGTCGCGCCAAACAATCTCAGCCTCGCGATAGAAATTGCCAGCCTGCCCGCCCAAATCCGCGGTTATGAGCAAATCAAGTTATCCAGCATTCACGAAGTCAAGCGCCTCGCCCAAGAGAAACTCGCTCTCCTGAAATCAGCGGACGCCACCCCCGTGGCGTTGTGATATTTTACTCCTGTGAAACGCAGAGATTTCCTGACTACCGCAGCCGGCACACTTCTCGCGAGCAGTCGCGTGCTCGGTGCAAACGATCGCATCCGCGTCGGACTGATCGGTACCGGCGGCCGATGCATGTACCTGGCGGAACTGCTCGACAGCCTCCCCGCTAACGAAATTGTCGCCGCCTGCGACATCAACGAACTCCGGCGCTTCGCCGCCGTGGACACGGTCGGCAAACAGGCCAAGCCCGCGAGCGATTATCGCGAAGTGCTGGATCGCAACGACATCGACGCAGTCGTCATCGGCGCGCCGGATCATTGGCATGTGCGCATGACGCTGGACGCCGTGGCCGCCGGCAAAGACGTGTATTGTGAAAAGCCCGTGACCCACACTATCGAAGAGGGTGAATCCCTGATTGCAGGTGTCGAGAAGTCGAAACGCGTGGTCGCCACCGGTACGCAGCAGCGCAGTTGGGACCACTATCTGATCGCTAAGGAATTGGTGCAAGGCGGACGCCTCGGGCAGATTACGCTGGCGGAAATGTACTGGTATCAGAATTACGTCCGGCCGAGCTGGCAGGGTCTGGAAACGGAAATCGATCCCAGCCGCATCGACTGGAAGAAATTCCTCGGCTCCGCTCCCGGCCAGCCATTCGACTCCGTCAAATACCGCCGCTGGCGCTTCTTCTGGGATTTCGGCGGCGGCAACTTTACCGACCTGATGACGCATTGGATCGACGTCGTGCAGTGGTACATGCAGAGCCCTCTACCCAGCTCTGTCGTAGCGGCTGGCGCAACGCATGCCCTGCACGATCTGCAATGCCCGGATACCGTCAACGCTTCCATCGTTTTTCCGCAAAACTACACTGCCGTGTACAGCGGCACGCTGGTCAGCTCGCTCGAAGATGGCGGTATCGTTCTGCGCGGCTCGAACGGCATCATGAAGCTGACCCGCGCCGGCTTCTGGGTCTATAACGAAGGCAATGAGCGCCGCACCGATCGTGAGCTTCCCGAACCCGAAATTGTCATGAAGAGCACCGGCGACGGCACCAAAACCAACCTGCAAAACTGGCTGGAATGCATCCGCACCCGCGGCGTCCCCAACGCGAATGTCCGCGCCGGCGTGGAGGCGGCACGCACCTCGCATCTTGCCAATCTGGCGATGCGCCAAGCCAAAGTAATTCGTCCCACTGCTTGATCGCGAATGCCCACCCTCTACGACGAGCTTCCCTACCCCGGGCTGCCCTTTGCGGAAACACATCCCGAGCGCCTCGCGATCTTGGCCACTCTGTTTGGCATGACGCCCGCCCCCGTCGATCGCTGCCGTGTGCTCGAACTTGGCTGCGGCGACGCGGGGAATCTGCTCCCCATGGCGTTTGAGCTTCCGGACTGCAGTTTCACAGGCATCGATTTAGCCGGAAGCGCTATCGCGCGTGGTCAGGAGCTTGCTGGCCACATCGGCCTTACCAACCTGCACCTGCAGCAGCTCGACCTTCTGGAGTTTGATTCCAGCTTCGGCGAATTCGACTATATCATCGCTCACGGGTTGTACTCGTGGGTGCCGCCCCAAATTCGGGAACGTATCCTGGAGATCTGCAAGACGCATCTCGCCCAAAACGGTGTCGCCTACATCAGCTACAATGCCTATCCCGGCGGCCATCTGCGTGACGCCATCCGCAGGATGATGCAGTTTCACGTCCGGGGCGTCGCCGGAATTCAGGAGAAATGCAGACGCGCGCGCGCGCTGCTGGAGTTTCTGGTGGAAGCGCGTGCGGAGCAGGATATCTATCATGCGTTTCTGCGGTCGGAACTGCAGTCATTTCTGGAGAGAAGCCCAACCCACTTCTTTCACGACGAACTGAGTGAATGCAACAACCGATTCTACTTTTACGAATTTGTGAGAGACGCTTCCCGCCATGGTCTGCAGTACCTCTCTGAGGCGCGCTTGCTTACCAGTCAGGCGAGCACACTTCCACCTGACGCCGTGGAAAAGATGCTCGCCTTCAGCCAGGACGATGAACTCGTCCGCCAGCAATACCTGGATTTTGTAAAGCTGCGCAATTTTCGCCAGAGCCTCTTGTGCCACTCCACCGTGCAATTACAGCGCCGAGTCGATACATCTCGGGTGAAGATGATGCTGGCTGCGTCGGTCGCAAAACCGGCCTCGGCGGTGCCCGACATTTCCTCCCCGGCGGCCGAGGAATTTCGGTTCCCCAACGGCGGTAGCATGTCCACCAACCATCCACTCGCCAAGGCCGCCATCCTGCATCTGGGCGGCGTTTGGCCGGCCGTCGTCTCCTTTTCCAATTTGTTGCACACGGCACGAAGTCTCGTGGGGCGGGACTCCGCTTCCGCCAGTGAGCCTTTAGAAGAAGACTCTGCCTGGCTCTCCGACTTGCTCTTGAAGCTCTACGCTGCCCACTTTGTGGAGTTGCATATGTACGTGCCTGCCTGCTCGACCAAGATTTCCGCGAAGCCAGTTGCCAGTGCGCTGGTGCGCGCCCAGCTCCGTACCGGGCACGAGGTTACTAATCTCCGGCACGCGTCTGTTTCCGTGGATGATGAGAGCGGCCGGATCTTGCTGTCCTTGCTGGATGGCACGCGGGACCGCGCTCACCTGCTGGCGGAGATGAGCGAACGGTGCGAGGGAGTAACGGCGGAAAGGCTCGAATCCAGCCTGGAGGCACTGGCCAAGATGTCGCTGCTGGTGGCTTAAGGCTCAGGCGTCCTGGTCGAGCAAGGCCGTGCCTGCGGCGGTGGAGAGGAACGTTCTTTTGTCCACAAGCAGAGCGGGATGAGGATAGCACGAGTCGATGCCTGCAGGTAAACGGCCGGAGCTCACATCATTGGAAAAGGCGCGGGACGTATATCGCCCCACACCACGGAATCACAGCAGAGGCCTGGGTGGGATTCGAGTCTGACTTCCGAACTACTCAGCACCATTACCGGAAGTTAACAGCAAGCTGTCTTCCATCGCCGCTAACCAGACCTAAGTGTTAGAAAGAAAGACAAAATAACCCTGTCCATCATGAGGGGGAAAAGACAGAAGAAGTGACAAGTTGTCACTCCATGCGGGCACCACTCGACAGTGCGCCTTTGGTTGGCGCCATAAGGTGATCGCGGAATCTGACTTAGCTCACGCTTCGATCTTGCCGCTTTGCGTGACGTGCCGCTCTACGTAAAGGCGATAGTGCAAGTACGTCAAGTACATGATCGGAACGATGAGTAGAGCCGTTCTCCAGCCAACATACTGGCTGGAAACACTGACCATTCCGGCTACCGCGGCGCCGATCAGATAGTATGGAAACGTCCACAGATAGCACTGCTGCCAGGTGCGTGTGAACGGCTTGGTTTCAACCAGCGATAACACCGTCGCCACCAGTACGGTATTCGTCAAAAAGAAGAAGCAGGCAGCCAGCGCCAGCAGAACAGGTATCCGTCCGTTCACCTGTTGGATTTGCGGCAGGTGATAAATGAAATGGGCGCTCGTAATCGCCATGGTGAGCGCCGCAACGTTGAACAGAACCTGGGGAATGCTGGGCCGCAATTTCGAGTTCCACAGGCATTGCGTCACGGTTGCGATGGCGCCTAACGCCAGCGTCTCGGAAAAACTCATCTGGGAAATGCCGATCAGCATAAACAAGAAATTCAGCGACATGGTGCCTGTGAGCCCCGGAAGCCGTACCTTCAGCGTGGAGGCTACCAGGGCGAGCAGCAGATAAATCGTAAACCGTACGGGATCGGCCGACTCCCAGTGCGATACCCCTAGCGAAAGCATGATGAGACCAGGAATTATGGCGAGCGCAATAAAGAATTTCGCTTTCGTCGGCATCAGTAGTATTCCTCCGGGCTGAACCAGGACGGCGCACCATCCCAAGTCCGCGTAGCGGAAAAAGACCGAAGCGCCCCAGGCCATCGCAGCGTGGGTGACCAGCGACACCGTGGCCTGGATGGAATCGCGAACAGCCCCGGGAGAAGGGCCGCTGCCTGGGGCAGCTTCGGATCTGGCGCGGGCAGTTGAAGCAGCGTAACGATCGCCCGCGGAAATGAAACAGCACGGGTAAGAAGAATTTTTGCTTGAATCCGCATCTTACTCCGATTCTGTTAGGGCAATCCCCGTACCAAATCCACCGGATGCCTTCGTAACTGAAAATAGACGGAGTTAAGCGGGATGATCCAGCGGAGCGCACGCCTTTGTGTGACAGGATGTCACCCCAGCGGGCTGTGAGATGAGGATAACGCTATCTGCGACTGATGACTGTCTGGAGTCGCGCCAGCTATTTCGCCAGCACTTCGATGCCGCGTTTGAGGATCGGATCGTCCCCCGGTTTTTGTTCGGCTTCGGCGGCTTCAGGGCGAGCGCCGTCGTTGTCCTCATCGGCGGCTTCCAATTGCGGTTCCGGCTCTTGCACGGCTTCGTTGGGAGTCACGCCCGTATCCTGAATGGCCTTGCCCGCCGGCGAATAATATTTTGCGACCGACAGAATAATTGCGCTGCCGTCGTCCATGGTGAGCGCGCGAAGCATAGACGCGTCGCCGTAGGTGCGCTCGCCAACCACTCGAGCGCGATTGTTATCCTCGAGCGCGGCCGCCGCGATTTCAGCTCCGTCGGCAGTGCCGCGATTCGTCAGCACGACCACCGGCAGTTTCCAAACTACCTTCGACGCGTCAGCCTTGAAATCTTGCCGCGCCTGCTGCTGGCCTTGAACGTACGTCACGAGGCCCTTGTCCAGGAACAGATCCGCCAGAGCGACTCCATCACGGGGTTCGCCCACGGCGCACTGTCGGAGATCGAGCACAAGCCTCTTGGCGCCCTTGCTCTCCAGATCGTGCAGATCCGCGGCGACTTGCTGCACGCGCTCGCCGGACAGGATCTCCGGGCGGATATAGCCGACATCGCCCGGCATGACCTTGGACACCACCGGCGGTGGATTCAGCACGGCGCGAGTTAGCGTCATCTTCTGTGGTTCGGGACGGTGGCGCAGTACCGTGATATCGATCGTGCTGCCTGGCGCTCCGCGCAGCAGTAGCGTGGCATAGGCCAGCGGCATATCGCGCGTGCCCACTCCCTTGATCGTCTCGATGATGTCGCCGGTGGAAAGGCCTGCCTTCGCCGCGGGAGATCCGGGGACCGCGCTCACCACGCCGATGTAGCCGAACCTCTTAGAGAGCACGAGGCCCACATCACCTTTAGCGTCGCTGTGCTTCTGATACTCCTTGTACTGGTCGGCGTTGAGGTAGCTGGCAAACGGATCAATGGATTCCAGCAGCCCGTTCAGTGCGCCCAGCGTGACGCTTTTCATGTCGGGTTCTTCGACGTACTCGCTCTTGATGCGAGAGAGCACTTCGGTATAGACCGAGAGTTGACGGTAAGGCCCTTCAGACGACGCAGTGCCTTTACCCAAAACGGTGCCCAGCAGAAGCAAGAGCACCAACAAGGTCGAGCTGATCACAACCAGGTATTTCGCGCGGCTATTCATAAACGGCACTTTCAGTATAACAGTACGCCCGCCGCGCATCGGGCGTTTCCGGTTTCCCGATTATGGTTGCGTGGCGATCATCGCTCCGGGCTGCGTGGTGTTTCCACCTATGGTGATCACCACCGGAACCCCTTTAGTGCTCGTAGTATGCGTGGGAACCGTGAGGGTTACTTCCAGCACGCCCAGCATGCCTCCATCGAACGGCCCCGCGTAGGTGACCGGGGCGTTCGCTCCGTCAATGGTGGCTGTGACCGCGGCATTCAGCACCGGCATGGCCCCCACGGCCGTTCCTGGCGGGATGATGTAGCCGTCCAATGGCGCAACCGCTGTCGTGTATGTACCCTCACCCGTAACATAGAGGCTGACGGAATCGCCGATGTGGGCGGCGTTCGAAGAAGAGTTGATCGAAGTGTCGCCAGTGGTTTTGCTGGTATTGATCGCCGCCACATCCGTGCCATCGCTTGTGAAAATACCGGGAGATGTGGCCGCTATGGTGATGGTGCCGTTGGCTGAGGGACTCGCGCCATTGGTGACGACAATGGCCTTGTTCGGGCCAATTCCGGCCTCATACGGAATCTGTACGTTGATCTGGTGCTGGCTGACGTATACCATTGCGGCCGGATGACCGTCCACTTGCACGGATACGCCGCCGAGAGTTTGGGTTACGTAGCCTGCAGCGACAGTCATCGACGCCGCCGCAGCCGGTCCGATGTTGTCACCAAACAAAGTGATCAATTCGCCTGGCGCTCCGCCGGTCAGGTAACTCGCCGAATTGACGGCTTCGTCGACGGTCGGCGTGAAAGTGAAATTCTGGTTAGTTAGGGAATCGCCGGCTGGCGCCGGATTCGTAACATAAATGATCAGCGTATTACCCGCTGCCATTTGCGCCAGCGGAATCACAGCGTATAAGATCTTCGAGCTGATGAAACTCGTGGTCAACGCCACCACGGGAGGCCCCTGGATTTTCGCAATCGAAGCCGCGCCGAAGTTCGTGCCGAAGACGGTAATGGTCGTAGCCGGAGAGCCCGCCTTGCCGGTGGGAGGCCACAGCGCGGACACGGTGGGACCCTGGTAGCTGTTTGTAAAAGTGACCGGAATGGTTTGTGTTTTGGTGGCTGAGCCGGTCTCGGTCAGTGTGATTTTTCCTGTGTAGGCCGTCACTTGAGCGCCGAGCGCCGCCCCGTTCACCGTTACTGTCAGAGTGACCGGACCTCCTGGCAGCACCACGCCACTGGTTGGCACGACCGACAACCACGCTGCTGTCCCGGCCGAGGCCGTGAAGGAAATCGGCCCTGCACTGGTGGTCAACTGCACAATTTGCGCCACCGGGTTGGGCGGAGCCGAAAACGTCAACGACGACGGGCTGGGGGTCAGCGTCGGCGGCGGCGTCGTCACCACCAGTTTCACGTTGGTCAGGCCCGCCGTACCGGGTGGCACCGCCGCCGCCGGAGTGAAGGCGACCGACGCTGTATATGTTCCGACCCCCAGTCCCGTCGGATTCACGCGCAGGGCCACCTTGGCCGGCAGAGTTCCGGAATCCGGGGTGGCTGTGAGCCACAGCGCCGCCGGCGTCGATCCGGTCGGAGTGATGGTGGTTGTGTAGGTCGCCCCAGGCGCACTGGATGTCACGTTCACGTTCTGCGTCGCCGGCAGGGTCGTCGCCCCCTGCAAGTAATAGAGGTTGATGTTGCCTGGTGCGGCCGTAACCGTCACGCTCTGGCCACGCGCCACATCTCCTGCCAGTAAAGCCAGCGCGGCCAGCGCCGGCATAATCGTCCTTGCCGAAACCCGGTAGTTCATAAGATTGCTATCGGCGGATTATTGCGCTTCCGTTAGGGCGGTCGGTTATCATGGCCAACATGCTCCGCATCCGGCTGTTTCACTGGAAAGCTCAGGAAGCGGAACGGTTTATCGAGGCTCTCCGCGCCGCGGGCCACCAAGTCGCCTACGACGAGAAAATCGGGTCCGGGCTGTTTCCCAAAATCCGCGCATCGCCGCCAGACGCGTTCGTCATCGCCCTTACCCGGCTGCCGTCACAGGGCCGTGAGGTAGCCGCATTTCTACGCGGTTCCAAGGCCACGCGCCACATCCCGATCGTCTTCGTCGATGGCACACCCGAAAAAGTCGACTGCATCCGCCGTCAGATTCCCGACGCTGCCTACACCTCACTCAGTCGCCTTGATCCCGCGTTGCAAAAGGCTCTCGCCAACCCTCCCGCCGCGCCCATCGTGCCGCCACAAATGATGGAACGGTATGGCACACGCACCACGGCCCAAAAGCTCGGCATCATTAAAGGAACGTCTGTCGGCCTGCTGGATCCGCCTAGAGATTACGAAAGCGTCCTCGGCCCCATACCGGATGGCGTGAGCTTCCTTGAAGGCGCCGCACGCAATTGCCGGGTGACACTGTGGTTCGTGACCGATGCCGGCGTCCACCAATCTCGCTTGCGCCGCGCACGAGCGCTGGCTGCACGCACCAAGCTCTGGATTCTCTGGCAGAAGGGCGGCCAGCGGACCGGCATCAGCCAGCCATACCTTCGCGAAACCGCGAATTCCGTGGGACTGGTCGACTACAAGATCTGCTCCGTCAGTGACCGGTGGAGCGCCATGGCCTTCGCCATCACGAAGGCGTAAAATCGAGTTGTCACGCCTAACGAGTGCACCGAAAACAAGCTCAAAATTTCGAGCCGCGAATAAACGCGAATGGACGCGAATGAAGACCTGGGCCATGCCACCGAACAGTCTGACTCGAATCTGCGCGGCGATACTTGCCGCGAGGGCATTTGCGCAGACTCACCATGTCTTTTGAGGTCGGCCCGGATGGGATCCCGATGAATCTTCATGTGCAGAATTCGTCCAACGCAGATATGGAAAAGCTCATCATCGCCGCTTTGCGCGACTGGCGTTTTCACCCTGCCATGAAGGACAACGCTCCTATCGCCGTTCCCGCCGAGTTCGAATTCGTACACCGCACCCGTTGATTCCAGGCAATTTCGGGGTAAACCTGAGCAGAAATTGTTGCTTTTTAGGGCAACGTCGACGCTCCAGCCGGCGTCATGTAAATTGGTGGTAGGGCCTAAGCGGATGAAAATCATCGCAGCAGTCTCGTTCCTGGTGTGCGCCAGCACGGTTCCAGCGTGGGCGGCGTTGGGCCAACCGCACGAATCGGTCAAGTTCGACATGCAGATGATGAAGGGTGAACGGGCCACCAGGGAAATGCCCGGCTATTCGGTGGAGGAGATCACGCGAGGGGATGGCGCCATTCTCCGCGAGTTCGTTTCGCCACAAGGCCATATTTTCGGAATTACGTGGCAGGGGATGACGATGCCCAACCTGACGCAGTTGCTGGGTCCCTCCGCGGATGCGTTCCAGAAAGCCACTCAGGCGCCCCGTCATCGCGGACCGCTTTCGGTGCACGTCGGCGACCTGGTGGTGGAGACCGGCGGACACATGCGCGCGTTCCGCGTACGTGCTTACCGGCTGGACCTGTTGCCGAGCGGAATCTCCGAGGACGTGGTGCAATGAGCGCACCGAATCTCACGGCGCTGCGCGCCCGGCAGGTTGGCGCGTTATTGGCGGGCGGGATGGTGTTGCTCGCCACCAGCGGCTGCGGCGGCAGCAGCTCTTCCGGCAGCAGTGGCACGCCGGGTGGCACCACACCCACACCGACTCCGGTTACCAACACCGTCACCATTCAGGCCGGCTCAGAAACAACTAATCAGTTCTTCAACATGCTCCTGGCGAGCGTCACGGTTTGTGTGCCGGGCACCAGCACATGCCAGACGATCCAGAATGTTCTCGTGGATACCGGATCTACCGGCCTGCGCCTTCTCGCTTCGAGCCTGACGATCGCGCTGCCGGCGGTCTCGGATGCGGCCGGCAGTCCTCTTGGCAATTGTGCGACTTTCAGTGGCAATACATACGCTTGGGGGGCAGTGGCTACAGCGGACGTGCAACTAGCTGGTGAGATCGCGTCTAAGGTGCCCATCCAGATTATCAACGCCTCAGGTTTTCCTACTGTCCCGGAAGCCTGCTCGGTGGGCGGAACCAACACCGATGCCAGCTCGCTGGGTGCCAACGGCATCCTGGGTGTCGGCGTGACGCAGCAGGATTGCGGCAGCGCCTGCGCGACGGCCGGTTCCGGGCTACCCCCGGTCTATTTCGGATGCCCGAGTACCGGATGCCTGGCTGAAGCCGTTTCGACGCAGCAGCAGGTTCAGAACCCGGTAGGGCTGTTCCCGCAGGATAACAACGGCGTAGTGATTTCTCTTCCCGCGCTCGACGCCAGCGGTGACGCATCCGCTTCGGGTCAGATGGTCTTTGGCATCGGGACTCAGACCGACAACGCGCTCAACGGTGTGCAGGTTTATACCACTGATGGGTTTGGTAATTTCTCGGTCACCTTTAATGGCAGCACCTACTCCGGCAGCTTTATCGATACCGGGTCGAACGGACTCTTCTTCTTGAACGCCAACTCACTCGGCGTTCCTACCTGCCCCGTCAACACAAATTTCTATTGCCCTTCCTCGACCGTGAATTACTCCGCCATCACCACCGGGACTAACGGAACCGCGAATACGATCGCCTTCAGCATCGCCAACGCGAATACGCTCTTCAACACCGCAAACACTGTGTTCAACGATGTCGGCGGCCCAAACGTCGGCGGGTTCGATCTCGGCCTGCCGTTCTTCTTCGGCCGCACGGTGTACGTGGCGATCGAGGGCGCGAGCACGACCGGAGGCACGGGACCGTATTACGCGTTCTAGCGGAGTGGGTTGATCGTGCCATTGACCGCTCCGTTTGGTTGCGGCTCAGCATGCAGCCGCACGCGCGCAGACGTCATTCTGAGCCGCGCGCAAAGCAAGCGGTCAATAGCAGTCACAAAACGAGACCAATACCCTGGTGAGGCGATGATAGCATTCAAGCCATTTTCCGACCTGTTAAAAGGTTGTAAACATTGACAATAGCGATGGCCTGTTTGCAAGGTCGAGCGCGCCGGTGTGACGAGCCGAGAAACTGCGCGCCACTTTATAGTGCTACTGCCAAGTGAGATTTTGCACCAACATGGTTAGGCAATCACCGCGCGATTCGCTGAAACCTCAATCGCGGAAACCGCGTCTTTACTGGAGAATACGGCGTCAATCAACGGTCCGAGCGGCTGCCATCCTTCAGGGGAAATAGCTATCCCAGAGGAGTTGCGTAGCGCCGCGCGCATACTGCACACTAGAGGAGAATTGCTGAACATGACACGAACCTTCCGGTACTTGCCCCTGCTTGCCCTGCCGCTTCTTTGCACTCAGTTCGCCAGGGGGCAGGCGGGCGTTGATATCAACCTGGGATTCGGTTCCGCCCACGACAAAGCGAACACCACTATCGGCTTTGACAACGGAAGTTCCCCGACAAACGCCTTTGGACCTTGCGTGCCGGGTTCGGGAGATTCGTTTTGCCAGGGTACCCCGGCCCTAAGCGGTTTCTTTATGGGAATCGGCGGAGACGTCATGTTCCGCAAGAAGTTCGGTTTCGGCGCGAACGCCGACTTTAAACCTGCCAGGAGCAGCTACGGTCCTTTTCTATACCGGCAGACATTCATCGATTTCGACGGCGTTTATGAGCCGGTCAGCACGAAGAAGGTAAGCCTTAAATTGCTCGGCGGAGTTGGGTTCGCCAGAACGGGTTTGGCATTTAACCAGAGCTCTTGTTTAGGCAGTGTGGCTTGCTCCAGCCAAGTAGTGCCAGTGGCCACTGCGAACCATTTTGATGTACATTTCGGAGCGGGTGTGCAGATCTACGTGACCGAACACATTTTCATCCGTCCGGAATTCGATCTGCACTATGCGCCGGGTCTCGACAATGTGTTTGGCAGCAACCTGGTGCCGGCAGGCATGGTCTGGGTCGGCTACAACATCGGCCACAACCAGTAGACGGCCGGCGGGCCGCGCAGCGACCGCCATGCGAGCTGATCGCGATGCTTACGGGCAGGAAATCTGGCACTGCTACAAGGGGCATAGTTGTTACGAGATCGTCGAGCGTGACGATGGCCTGATTGATGTCGGCAACGCGCAACAGTATTTCCACGAGTACGCCAACTGGCCTGCTCACGAGCGCGAAGCGATTCAACTGGTTCGAGGCAGGGTGCTGGACGTCGGCTGTGGGGCGGGCAGAGTGGCTCTCTACCTACAGCAGAGCGGCCACAAAGTGCTCGCCATCGACAACTCGCCCTTGGCCATCAAAGTCGCCAAGCTCCGCGGCGTTAAGAACGCGCGAGTACTCTCGATCCAAGACATTCACAAGCTTCGCAGCCGGTTCGATAGCATCGTCTTATACGGAAACAATTTTGGTCTCTTCGGAAGCATACAAAGAGCGCGACGTTTGCTAGGGGTGATGCACCGGATGACTCCATCGGACGCGAGGATCATCGCTGCGGCCGCGGATCCGTATCATACTCATGACCCCGTACACCTGGCCTATCATTCGCGAAACAGAAAACGCGGGCGCATGAGCGGCCAGCTTCGTCTGCGCATCCGTTGCCGGCAGTTTCGGGGCAACTGGTTCGATTACCTCTTCGTTTCCATCAGCGAGTTGCGCGCCATCGTGGAGAACACGGGATGGCGGGTCGCCAAAATCGTGGCATCGCCAGGACCGGGATACGTTGCAATCCTCGAAAAGGCTTAGCGCATGCCGTGCTACACTCCTCGGTGATGCCGACGGACCGCGCGCAGTTGCCCGATGAGCCGCCTCCATTTCTGGGTACTTGGCCGCGGGTGTACGCCGCGGTTCTGATCTATCTCGCCTTGCTGATCACGCTGTTTTACGTTTTCACGCGCATGTTTTCATGAGACCGCTCGATTGGGTGGTGCTGAGCGGCACGCTGGCCGGCATCGTGATCTACGGCCTGTACAAGGGCCGCGGCAGCGACACTCTGAACAAATACCTGCTGGGGGGCCGGACCATGCCCTGGTATGCCATGGCGCTCTCCATCATGGCCACGCAGGCGAGCGCAATCACGTTCATCTCCACCACCGGGCAGGCCTACGTCGACGGCATGCGCTTCGTCCAGTTCTATTTCGGCATGCCCATCGCGATGGTGATTCTCTGCTCCACCGCGGTGCCGTTATTCCATCGCGCCAATGTCTACACCGCTTACGAATTTCTGGAGAAGCGATTCGATACCAAGACGCGCGCACTGGCCAGCATCGTTTTTCTGATACAACGCGGCTTGGCGGTGGGGTTGTCGCTCTATGCGCCGGCGATCGTGCTGGCAGTGATTTTCGGCTGGCCCGACCGCATTACGACACTGGTCATGGGCGCGCTGATCACGATCTACACCGTCTCCGGCGGCATCAAGGCGGTGACCTGGACCGACGTGCAGCAGATGATCATCATTCTGTGCGGGCTGGTGGTGGCATTTATCATGATTGTCCACATGTTGCCGGGCGGGATCTCGTTCACTGATGCTGTGTACCTGGCGGGAGCGACGGGCAAGCTGAACGCCGTGGATCTGAAATTCGATCTCAACAACCGCTACAACCTTTGGAGCGGGCTGATCGGCGGCTGCTTCCTGGCACTCTCGTATTTCGGCTGCGATCAATCTCAGGTGCAGCGTTATCTTACCGGCAAATCCATCGCGCAGAGCAAGCTGAGCCTGCTGTTCACCGCCGTAGCGAAGATCCCGATGCAGTTTTTGATCCTGTTCGTGGGCGCCATGGTCTTTGTGTTCTTTCTGTTCGAGCGGCCGCCGCTGCTGTTCCAGACGGTCGCCATGCACGATCTGGAATCTCCCGGGCTGCGCGAGCAATTTGCGCCCATCGGCGCGCGTTTCGAACAAGCGTTCGAACAGCGAAAGCAGGCGGCTATCGGAATGACTGAAGCGCGGCGCGCGCACGACGACGGCAAACGCGCCGCGTCTCTCGAACAGTACCGTGTTGCGCAAAAGCAGATCAACGATCTCCGCGCATCTGGTGCGAAGCTCTACGAACACAGCAGTGGAGAGAAAGGCTTCAACGACACCAACTACATTTTTCTATCGTTCGTGACGCGCTACCTTCCGGCGGGCGTGGTGGGATTGCTGATTGCGGTGATTTTCGCCGCGGCGATGTCATCGAGTTCAGGCGAAGTCAATTCCCTGGCCACCGTGACGGTGATCGATGTCTACCGGCGGCACATTCGCCCAAACGCCACCGACCGCCACTACCTGTGGGTCTCGCGCCTGGCCACGGGATTCTGGGCCTCATATGCCGTATTCTTCGCGCAGTATGCCAAGAAGCTCGGATCTCTGATCGAAGCGGTGAATCTGTTGGGATCGCTATTCTACGGATCGCTCCTGGGAGTGTTCGTGCTGGCCTTCTGGTTCCGGCGCGTCACGGGCACGGGCGCATTCATCGGCATGCTGGTGGGTGAGGCAGCGATCTTCGCGGCATTCTGGTTCACCAGCATTTCATTTCTGTGGTACAACGTCATTGGCTGCGTGGTGGTGATTGTGACGGGTCTGGCGGTGTCGTGGGTTCGGCCGAGGGAGCGGGCCGCTTAGCGAAATGGACGGGCGGGCCTACGGGAGAACCTGCTCGACCTTGTATCCGCGGTTTTCGAGCAAGCGAACCACGCCGTCTTTTCCCACCATGTGCCCTGCCCCTACTACCACGAAGCAGCGGTCGCTGCTCTTCAGGCATTGCTCGGCGCGGTTGGCCATACGTGGGTTGCGGTCCGCAAACACGCGCTTCTCATACTCAGGATCGTCGCGCATGGAAGACGACAAATAGGAGCTCAGTCCCGCCGCGTCTCCCTCCAGCCAGATGTTTTGCAACTTCCGGAAATCTTCCGCGCTCTGGCCGGCGTTTTGGACCGCGGTGCGCAGGTTTCGCTCCTGTTGGACCTCGGGCAGACCGGACAGCAGGCGGAACTGATACTCCGCCGACTCCAGGGGCTCGACGCGCATGCGGTCGCCCGCTTCATCCAGGAGGTATTTGTCTATGCCAGGCGCGAGATTCTGCGGCATCGCGGCAGCCGGCATGAGGGTCGCGGCAAGGGCGGCGAGCCACGGTTTCATGCGGGCAAAGGCTTGCGCATCCATACCGCGCTCTTGGCAAAAGTCGTACACAAGCTGGCGGGTACCGGGGCTGATGTGGTTCCACAGCGAATCTTCGCGGGGATAGAGTCCGTTGGCCGCCATTAAGCCCTGGAATTTTGTCTGGTCGAGCCGGTTCAGATCCACTTCCACGACCAGCACATTTGATTTCTGGAACGCCTGCTCTACGTGCTCCGGCAGCGGGTAGAAGTCTCGATAGGCGAGGTGGATGGAACCGAGCAGATATACCGTGTTGTGAGCCGAGGAAGCCCTCCACATGAGGCCACGCTTTGCTTCCGCAGCGGGCTGCCAGGCGGGTTCGTTCTCGGGCGTTGCGGCGGAAGCTTCCGGGGCTGGAAGGGTGACGACCAGCGTATCTTGGGAAGCTTCCGGCGTTTGGCCAAAGAGTGGCGCGAGAAACGCCAAACCTAGGGCGCCGGCGGAGATAAAGCGAAGCATTCCTTCCGATTCTACGGGCGGCGGCTGGCGCTCGAAAAGTCGGCAATAGTTAGTAGTGGAGTGTGGACGAAAGCAGTTTACCCGGACTCACACAACAAGGGTTCCCACTTCAACGGGCGACCGGTTCCCCTCCACCACCACGATGCCGCTGTCGGTCACATGGTGAAAGCGGCGGTCGTATTCGAGATCGTACCCGATGGTGGCGTCTTCGGGGATATGCACGTTCTTGTCTAAGATGGCGCGGCGTACCTTGGCGCGGCGGCCGATGTCGCAGTTGTCCAGAATGATCGAGTCCTCGACCTGCGCGCCCGCATGTACCTTGACCCAACGGCCCAACACGGAATTCCGCACCACGCCGCCGGAGAGAATCGAGCCGCCGGCGATGACGGAATCGATGGCCTGCCCGCGCCGGTTGGCGTCGTCAAAGGTAAACTTGGCCGGCGGATCCGGGAAGCTGGATGTGCGCAGCGGCCATAGACGGTTGTAAAGGTTGAGAGCGGGCCAGACGCTGCGCAGGTCCATGTTGGCTTCGTAGTAGGCGTCGATGGTCCCTACATCGCGCCAGTAGGCGACGGAGCCCTCGGGCTCGCCAGCGATCCGGTTGGCTTGAAAATTGTAAGCGTACACCTCCGCCCGTGTTACGAGCGAGGGCAAGATGTCGTGCCCGAAATCGTGCGAGCTGTGCTCATTCGCGGCATCGTCCTGCAATTCGCGCAACAGAACGCGCGTGTTGAAGACGTAATTGCCCATGGAGGCGAAGACGCGCTCCGGGTCGCCGGGTATTGTTGGCGCGTCGGGCTTCTTTTCGTGGAAGCGTACGATACGCCCATCGGGCCGGCATTCGATGACGCCAAACTCGGCCGCCTGCCGCTTATCGGTGGGGATGGCCGCCACGGTCAAGGCGGCGTTCTTCTGCTCGTGATAGTCCACCATGGTGGCGATGTTCATGCGATAGATGTGATCGGCGCCGAAGATGGCGACGACGTCGGGGTTCGCCTGCTCGATCAGGTTGATGTTCTGGAAAATGGCGTCGGCGGTTCCCTGATACCAGGTTTCGTCCGCGGAGCGCATCTGCGCCGGCACAGGAATGATGAACTGGTTCTTGAGCAGGCTGCCGAACTGCCAGCCTTCGTTGAGGTGCTGCAACAGCGACTGGCTGCGGAACTGGGTGAGCACGTAGATCGAATAGATTCCCGAATTGATGAAGTTGCTGAGCACGAAATCGATGATGCGATACTTCCCTCCGAACGGAACCGCCGGCTTGGCACGCTCCTTGGTGAGCGGGTAGAGCCGGGTGCCTTTTCCTCCGGCGAGGACGATGCCGAGCACGCGCAATCGCATATCGCAGGATATTGTGTCAGTAGAATCCCCGCGCTTGCAACCCTGTGGTATCTTGATCCGGAAAGCGAGGATGCGGGATGCGAAAAGCGATTGTGCTGAGCGCGGCGATCTCTTCGGCCCTGACGCTTGGCGCCGTATGGAGTTTTGGCTGGGCGGCGCTGCCCGCGAAAGTGGCGCTCGAGAATGCGCACGTGCGCGTCAGCGAGGTGACTTATAACCCGGGCGTGCCTCGCGAGCGATCTATCCGCCAAAGCAACCAGATCATCGTCTTCCTGGACGATTGCCGCTACGAGCGCACCGACTCCACCACGCATGAGAAGACGGTACGCGAACGGAAGTCCGGCGACGTGATCTGGCATGACAAGGGCGAGGATGCGCCCCAGCTCATCAACCTGGGATCGAAGCCTTACCGCACACTGGTGATTGAGTTGAAATGAGGCGCGTGAGCCGTCATTTCACCACGACATTGACCGCCGTGCTGGCGATGCCGCCT
The DNA here is from genome assembly GCA_035297145.1 of Bryobacteraceae bacterium. Taxonomy (GTDB): domain Bacteria; phylum Acidobacteriota; class Terriglobia; order Bryobacterales; family Bryobacteraceae; genus QHXW01. The sequence continues at coordinate 125,207 of DATGZN010000077.1, read as the reverse complement.
ACAATCAGCTCGACCGGATTGTTGCCCGAAGAGGCGCCGGCGGGAATTGTGGCGTCCACCTCGAAGAATCCTTCGAACGAGCCGGGCACCGTTCCGGCGTAGCTGATGTTGGCATTTGCGCCGCCGATCATCAGCACCACGGGCAATACGGGACGTGGCGGATTGTTCAGGCTGACAAACTGGCCATCGACTCCGTCCGGTTGAATCGGGCCCTCTCCGGTTGCAAAAATCCGGATCTTGGACCCAGCGGCCGCCGGATCACCCGGACCGTTGAGGCTGTTGTCCTGGTTCAGGATGATTCCCTGACCGTTGCCAGACGAAAAAATTGCCGGGGCCGCAATCACCACCAGATCGGAGACGAGGCTGCCGCCCACGCCGTTGTAGACCACTTGGATGCTCACGTTGCCCCCAAGTCGATTGGACAACTCGTAGGGCGCCACGGCATTGATCTGGTTCTCGGACACGTAAAGCAGCGGCGCAGGAAAGTTGTCCACCATGAGTTGGACGCCGGCCAGCGTGGTGGGCATGTGCCCATTTTCATCGAGTCCCCCAAGTTCCGGCACCGAAGGTCCGAAGCCCGAACCCATGACCGTGAAGATGAGCCCCGGCGATAAGCCCGTGTCCACTAGGCTCGCTCCATTCAAAACCGATCGGGGAGAGGGTCCGCTTTTGGTGAAGTCAAATTCCGCGATGTAAGCATTGCTACCGCCGCCGCCATAGGATCTCTGTAAGGCCGAAATGGTGATCGGGGGATTGGAGGATTGGACAGTCCCTACTGCTGCTACCAGGTTCCCGGTTTTGTCTACGGCCACACCAATCAACTGGTCGTTCTGGTTGCCGCCCAGATAGGTCGAGTAGAGCAAGGAAGCGGTTCCGGACTTGGAAGGATCGAAGCGCGCGATGAAACCTTGGCCAGTGGGAGAAGGGCCGGCATTGAATTTTTGGAACGCATCGCCGGTGACGGGGAATGCAAGGGAGTCGGTTTGCCCGGCCACGGTGATCCGTCCCGTGGAATCCACGGCGATCCCAAGACCCTCATCGTTCAACGCTCCGCCGAAAAACGTCGAGTACACCACTTGCCCCGATCCCGAGGCGGTGGTATCGAGCTTGGTGATGAATGCGTCTCCCACACCGGCAATTCCGCCGGCCGACAGCGAGCCTGCATACTTGCTGCTAAAGGCCCCCGAAGACACGGGGTAATCATCCGCATTGGTCGCCCCCGTTATATAGATCACGCCGGCTGCATCGACCGCTACCGCGTTGGCTAAGGTGCTGCCGTCCTTTCCCCCCAGGTAGGTGGAATAGGTCAGCGACCCGGTGCCCCCCGTTTTGGGGTTGAATACGGCCAGAAACGAGTCTCCAGGGCCGCCGCTGGGCTTACCCTGAAGGGCGTTCGAGGTGGTTGGCAGGTCGGTGGACGCAGTCGTGCCGGTTATGTAGGCCATTCCAGACGGTGACACGGCGATCGCCGCAGCTGTATCCACGGCCGATCCGCCGAAATAGGTAGAGTACGACAGGCTCGTCCCTCCTGCCGTCACCACGGACAAAAAAACGTCGCCCGCGTCGGCGGAGCCTTTCTGGCTGCTCTGATATGGGGATCCGGCGGTGGGGAAGTCGGTGGAAAAGGTTTGTCCTGTTACGTACGCGTTGCCGGCGGCATCCACGCCAATGCCGATCGCCTCATCCTGACTGGTCCCGCCCAGGTTTGAGGAGTAGACCAGCGATTTCCCGTTGGCGGCAAGCTCGGTAACGAATGCGTGCTCGCATGTCGCGGGGTTTCCCGCTGAGTCCTTACAGTTGGTCGCCGTGCTGAACGCGGTCTGAAACGCATTCTTCAAGGGAAAGTTGGTCGAGAGTGTGCGCCCCGTGACATAGACGTTGTTGTTCGCGTCGATAGCGAGGCCGAACGCCTCGTCGCTGATGTTGCCGCCCAGGTACGTTGAGTAGATCAGAGAATTTTCGCCCGCCGCCGCCGGATTGAATTTCGCGATGAAGGCGACGTCGGTGGCGTTGGTCAGGCCGGGGTTGAAGGCCGCCTTGGTCGGGAATTGGCCGGAGTTGGTGCTGCCCGCGACATAGATATTGCCCTCGGCGTCCATGGCCATGGCGTTGGCGGTATCGGTGCCTTCTCCGCCGAGAAAGGTCGCGTAACTGAGGATGGGATCGACTACCAACGCCCGCGCCGGATCATACCCATCGATCACGAACCCGGCGGATCGCTTTCCCAATACGGCGTACCGGCCTTTCACGAGCTCGTCGCCGGTGGCGCCTCGTTGGTAGATGCGCGGCTTACGGCTGCGCATCTCCGCGCCGCCGATTTTTACCACCAGATCGCCGGACGCATCGGCCGTGATGGCATCGGCGCCATCAAAGACCAATCGGATCTTATCCGGGTTCGCGCCGGGGCTCACTACGAAGTCGTATTCCAGGTCGCTCGCGTTTCCATGGAAGACCGCGTCGATCCCCGGATAAACATTGCGGTAGCGGACCATGGCGAACTGGGGGACGCCCGGATGCCAGTTGTTCGGATCACGCCCGATGAAGTAGTTGCTCACGCCTGTACGCTGCTCCTCGGCTTCCATTTGCGGAGCGGGATTCGCACCGGCAAACTGGAGCTTCAGAACCGCGGATTTCCGCCCGCTGCCCGCCGCGGCCTTCAGCACCGCGCCGTTTTGCGTCAGCCAGAGCGTGGAGTGCGCGGAGTGTGCCAGGTACTTCACACATGTGTCGGTTTGGCCCACATTGGGTTCAAACGTGACACTCCGGATGGGAACCGTCACCGTTGCCGGCAGCGCCACCGCCGCAGTCATTCCAAACCAAGCGACAGACGCAGCCAGCTTACGGAGATGGCGTGATGTTGATGAAAACCTGAAGAATAGCACCGGTGTAAGACGTGACCTCAAATGGCGCGGTTACGAGCTCAAGTAAAAGGGATTGTAACTTAACGTGGCGGCTCGCTTCAACTCCGATACAATCTCTGCATGTCGAATACCAGCTTTCGCACCGCCGCCGTAATCGGCACCGGCATGATGGGGCCAGGCATCGCGGGCGCCTTGGCGCTCGGGGGCCTGCATACCACGATCCTGAGCCGCAGTGAGGAGACTGCTGCCAAGGGCCTTGCATCCGCACGCGCGCAGCTCCGCATTTTGGCGGACAACGCTTTGGCTGAAATGATCGACGTGCGCGAAGCCTTCGAGCGCCTCAGCGCATCCGCGGCGTTCGACCGTACCATCGGAAATGCCGACTTGGTGATCGAATCGGCTCCCGAGAATATGGATCTGAAGCAGAAATTGTTCGCGCGCATGGATTCGCTTGCGGGCAAGTCCGCGGTGCTCGCGAGCAATACCAGCGGGCTGAGCATCACGGCCATCGCGTCCCGCTGCCGCCGCCCCGAGCGCGTCCTGACCACACACTTCTGGAACCCGCCGCACTTGATGCCACTCGTCGAAATCGTGCAAGGTGAAAAGACCTCACCGCAAGTCGCGCAGAGCGTGCGCGAGCTTCTGGCCGCCTGCGGCAAGGTTCCCGTGCTCGTGAAACGCGACCGTCCCGGGCAGCTCGGCAATCGATTGCAGATGGCGCTGGTGCGCGAGGCCGCCTACATCGTCGAGGAAGGAATCGCCGACGTGGAGGATGTGGATCTGGTGGCGAAGAACGGTTTCGGACTGCGCATGCCGGCCTACGGAATCTTCGAGCATCAGGACGCCGTTGGCCTGGATATGGGAATCAGCATCCTCGATTACGTCGCCCAGGATCTATACAACCTGCCCAAGGCGCCGAATTTCTATCGCGCCAAAGTAGCGCATGGCGACCTGGGAGCGAAGACCGGCAAAGGCTTCTACGACTGGTCGAAGAAATCCATCGAAGAAGTGAAAGCGGGCCGCGATCAGTTCGTCATCGACGTGCTGCGCGCCCGCCGCAAAAAACGCGAGGCGACGGCCACGTAGGACAGGCATTCCGGCCTGTCCCAGGCGATCATTGCTTCCAATTCATCGCCAGATTCACGAACGTTCGCACCGCTACTCCCGAAGGCCCTTTCGACGCGTACGGTTTGGCTTCATCCAGCCATGCCGTCCCGGCGATGTCCAGATGCACCCACGGTGTCTCATCGGCGAACTCGCGCAGGAATAGCGCCGCGGTTATGGCGCCACCGGGCCGGCCGCCGACGTTGGCGAGGTCGGCAAACGGACTCTTCAACTGCTCTTTGTAGTCGTCGTCCAGCGGCATGCGCCACATCTTCTCGCCCGCGGCGCGCGCGGCATCGAGCACTCTTTCCGCGAGGTCATCGTTGTTGCTGAAGGCCCCGATGTTGACGTGCCCCAGCGCCACCACCACGGCGCCAGTAAGCGTCGCGGCATCCACCAGGTGCGTGCAGCCCAACTGCTTGGCGTAGGTCAGCGCATCCGCCAGAATCAGCCGGCCTTCGGCGTCGGTATTGATCACCTCGATGGTCTTGCCGGAAAGCGAGGTCACGATGTCCCCCGGGCGCTGCGCGCGGCTGCCGGGCATGTTCTCGACCGCCGGAATCAGCGCTGTCACGGGGATCGGCGGCTTCAGTTGCGCCAGTGCCCGCATGGCCCCGATCACGGCTGCCCCGCCCGACATGTCGTACTTCATCTTTTCCATGCCGTCAGCCGGCTTGATGGAGATGCCGCCGGTATCGAACGTGACACCTTTACCGACAAGCCCCAACTGCACGGCGCCTTTGGGAACACCTGCCGGCCGGTAGTGCAGCACGATCAGAGCCGGAGGCTCAGCGCTTCCCATGGCCACGCCGAGCAGCGAGCCCATGCCGAGCTGTTTCATGCGATCCTGATCGAGCACATCGCACTCGAGGCCGTATGCCGCCGCCGTGCTGCGAGCCGATTCCGCCAGCCGCAAGGGCGTCAGCCGATTGGCAGGCTCATTCGCCAGCTCGCGCGTCAGATTCTGCGCTTCCGCCGTGATGCGGCCGCGTTTCAGGCCGGCGTCGAGCTCCGCGCCTCCGCCCGGCACCGCAACCGTGAAGCGATCGACCACCTTCACGTCTTTCTTGTCGCTTTTGTAGCGATCGGTCTCGAAGTCGCCGACGAGCGCGCCTTCGACCGCCGCCTCCACCAGCTCCGCCCCGGCATATTTGGCATCGAGCAGCAGGGCAATCGACTTCAGCGACCGCGATTTCAGGTGGCGCAATGCTGCTCCGCTGACGCGGCGCAGCTCCGCAGATGTAAACTTTTCCTTCTTGCCACAGCCTGCCAAAAGCAGGCGCTTGGCTTTGAATCCGGCGGGATGGTGTACCAGCGTCATCTCGAAAATCTTGCCGGCGACTTCGCCCGAGCTGTAAACCTCGCTCAGTGACTCCTGGAACCGGCCGTTGGGCTGATCCTCAAACGTCAGGGCCACGAGCGCATCGCACTCCACCGCTTCGGCCGGCTTTCGCTCTAAATGAATTTCCATTTACACTCCGTATTTGGCTTTGCTCCGGCGGACGGCGTCGCGCGCCTCACTTTCAGCGCTGCGCGCCCGCTCGGCTTCACGCTTATCATGCATTTTCTTGCCGCGAGCCAGCGCCAGCTCGCATTTGATCCGTCCGCCCTTCAAATAAATCTTGGTCGGAATCAGGGACAAACCCTTCTCGCGGGTCTTGCCCAACAATTTATCAATCTCGCGGCGATGCAGCAGCAGTTTCCGGCTGCGCACGGGCGAATGGTTCTCGCGGTTCCCGTGCGAGTACTCGCTGATGTGGGCGTTCACCAGCCAGGCTTCGTTCTTCTCGATGGTAGCGTAGCTTTCGCGAAGCTGGATCTTGCCCGATTTGGCGGACTTCACCTCCGTCCCGGTCAACACGATGCCCGCTTCCACGCGGTCCATCAGAAAATAATTGTGACCGGCCTGGCGATTGTCGCTTAAAATCTTGAATTCAGCTTCTTTTGCCGCCAAAGTTACGTTCCGAGAGGTCTCTGATCCGAAATTGCTCTCAACGCCCGAAAGCCGTTGTACGTCAGACCATTTGATGATAAAGCACGCGCTTGCGGTGTCGCATCCTGCAACAATATCATCATGCCAGAGATAACATGCTGACTTTTCATCGGTTAGCAAAAGGGGCCGGTTGTGCATGGCTCGCCATGACGCTTGCCTCCACGCTCGCGGCACGCACCCGCAAGGGTGACAAGCTGCTGGTGCAGAGCCACGCCGCCGAGGTGCGCAAAGACTGGGATAAAGCCATCTCGCTTGCCGAGCAAGCCCTGAGCGAAGATCCCGCGGAGATCTCCTATCAGCTGGTGGCCTCGCGGCTGCGCTTCTATGCCGGCCAGTTTCATATTGAGCAGGGCCTCCGGCTGCGCGAACAGGGGAAGCTCGCTGAGGCGCTAGTTGAGTTCCAGAAGGGTTACGGCATCAACCCGGCTTCGACCATGGCGCCGGAAGAAATCGAGCGCACCAGGCGGATGATCGAGCGCGAGCAGCAGAAACCTGCCGCGGAACGCAAGCCCGAAGAGGCTGCGCTCACGCCGACGGAGGTCGCCAAGCAGAAGGAACAGAAGAAGTTCGAGGCCATGCAGTCCCTGCCCGAGCTGAAGCCTCTGAATCCCGAGCCCATTTACCTCAAGATGAACAACCAGCCTCCCAAGGTCCTGTTCGAGACCGTGGGTAAGTATGCCGGTATCAACGTCCTGTTCGATCCGGATTACACCACCTCGGGGGGCACGAAGCCGCAGTCGATCGAACTGAACAACTCCACGCTCAACGAGGCCCTCGACGATCTGGCGCTGATCACGAAATCCTTCTGGAAACCCCTGAGCGCCAACACGATTTTCGTTACGCAAGATAACCCCACCAGCCGCCGCAACTTCGAGGACTGGGTAACCAAAGTGTTTTATCTGAACAACGTCCTCACGACCCAGGAGTTGCAAGAGATCATGGGCACGGTGCGCAGTGTGGCGGAATTGGCGAAGGCATTCCAGTACGGGGCGCAGAACGCAATCGTCGTGCGCGGAGAAGCCGACAAGGTGGCTTTGGCGGAAAAGATAATCGCCGATCTGGACAAGCCCCGGTCCGAAGTCCTGGTGGATGTTCTGGTGATGACCGTCAACCGGAACAGAGAGCGCGATCTCGCCGCGGCCATCGCCCCCAACGGCATCAATTCGGCTATTAGCTTTACTCCGCGATCGAGCATCGCCGTGCCAAACAACTCCAGCAGCACTACCGGCGTCAACGGAACCACGACCCCCACCGCTTCCACATCCACCACCATTCCTCTCTCTGAGATTGCCCGCATCAGCACGCGCGATTTTTCGTTGACGCTTCCCGGGGGCTTGCTCAACGCTTTGATGACGGACGCCAGCACCAAGGTGCTGCAGCGGCCGCAGGTTCGCGCGGTGGACCGGCAGAAGGTCAGCATGAAGATTGGCGACAAGGTGCCGTACGCTACGGGAAGCTTCCAGCCGGGCATTGGCGGCGTCGGCATCAACCCGCTGGTCAACACCCAGTTCCAATTTCTCGAGACGGGCGTGAACCTGGATATCACTCCCTACGTCCACAACGCCAACGAGGTGTCTCTTCACGTTGAAGTTGACATCTCGAATGTGACGGGTGAAGTCCCGCTGGGTGGCATCAACGAACCGGAATTGGCCCAGACTAAGATCATCAACGATGTCCGCCTGAAGCAAGGTGAAATCAATTTGATGGGTGGGCTGATGCAGGTGGAAGAAGACAAATCCGTCAGTGGTGTGCCGGGTCTGGGCAACATTCCCATCCTCCGGCGGCTGTTTACCAGTGAGACCACGACGACCAAACAAAGTGAACTGGTCATCGTGCTCATTCCCCACATCATCCGCTCGGTCGATATTACGGATGTCAATCTCAAAACCATTGATTCCGGCAACTCCACGAGTGTGCATCTCCGCTACGCGCCGCAGAAGCCGGAAACACCACCGGCTCCGCAACCGCAAGCGACTGCTCCCCCCGCACCCCAGCCAGCGCCTGCAGCCGCCGCGGATGTTACCGTGCCGCCACAGACGCCGCCTGCCGCGGGCGTGCCGAACGTTGTAGTACCAGCGCAGGGTGCACCGGTGGCGCCGGTTGGAGTTCCGCGTATCCCGGGCGTGAATGCGCCGCCAGCCGGTGCTCCCCCGATGGGTCTGCCTGTACAGCCAGCTAAACCACAGCCCACCCAGGAGGCGGCCGGTAAAGCCAGCGTAAAATTCGTGCCCGCGCAGACCACGGCGCAGGTCAACGGAACTGTTACCGTGAGCCTGATGGTGGATAACGCGGCTGACCTGGCGTCCACGCCCATGCTGATCCGCTTCGATCCTAAAATTCTCCAGCTAGGCGATGTGGTGCGCGGCAATCTGCTGGCCAGTGATGGGCAGCAGGTGGCATTTTCGAAGAATGTCTTGAACGATACCGGTGAGGCCACGGTAAACGTCAGCCGCTTCCCCACGACCGGCGGCGTCTCGGGTTCTGGAACGATCGTGACGTTGGTTTTCCGGGCCATCGCGCCCGGCGATACCGTCGTGACGGTGCCCAGTCTGGTATTGCGCAACTCGCAATCGCAGCCCATCCTCACGGCCACCCCGGCGCTCACGGTGAGTGTTAAGTAGGATTGACATGCCGGTTCGTCGCAACCAGCGTGGCCTGACCTTGATCGAGCTGATCGTTGCGTTCACGATCCTGCTCATCCTGACCTCCATGTCGGTCCCGCTCGCCCGTTCCAAAGTACGCACCGAGAAGGAGCGGAATCTTCACCAGGCGTTGGATGAGATGCGCCACGCCATCGATAAGTACAAGGACGCCTCCGATCAAGGCCTGCTCGGGCCGGCGAAGATCGATACCTACGGCTATCCCGAAAGTCTCGATGTTCTGGTGGAAGGCGTCAAACTCGCCGGACAAGTGGATAAGAAGATCCGGTTTCTGCGGCGGATCCCCAAGGATCCCATGACAAACTCCACTGACTGGGGCAAGCGCAGCATGCAGGATGACCCCTCGTCACAGAGTTGGGGCGGTCAAAATGTATTCGATGTTTACAGCAAAACTACAGACAAGGCGGCGGATGGAACTGCGTACTCCGAGTGGTAACCGCCGTGGCGGCTTCACCCTCATCGAACTTCTGATCGTGATGTCCATCGTGACGATCCTGGTATCGCTGGCCATACCCGTGTATCAGCGATCGATTCTGCGTGCTAAAGAGACGGTGCTCAAAAACAACCTGTTTACTATCCGAAATGTTATCGACGAATACACGTACGACAAACAGAAAGCTCCGCAGGCTTTGCAGGATTTAGTTCAGGAAGGTTACCTGCGAGAGGTTCCCAAAGACCCCATGACGGGCTCGAATAGCTGGCGCATCGTCATGGAAGATTCCCTACAGAGCGTCGACCAGACCGAGCCGGGTATCTTCGACGTGCACAGTGAGTCGGATAAGACAAGCCTGGACGGCACGCCTTACGCGGAGTGGTGAGTAAGTTCCTGCGGCAACTGTGCAACTGTCAGTTACTGCCGCGAGCCAGTTCGGGAAAGGAAGCATTGGTTTCGCGTGCGGTTTTGTGCAGCTTCCGGAATTTGTCAGCGATTGCGTCGGGAATAGTGCCGCCGCGGGCTTCCTTTAACCATCGAACCTGGTCGTCAATGCCGAGAAACGGATATTCCGCGGGCCATTCACGGACGTAGAAGTTGAAATCACTTTTGATCCCCGCAAAATCGGCAGAAATCGTAAACCTGATAGTCCCCTGCTTCGTCGCCAGGGATTCGAGATAGCCGGCCATATTGGCGTACTCACCCATCCTGGACGAGGCATCCGCGGCCACGAAAGCAAGATCCGGGGATTGCGGAAACGCCTCAATGCTGGGTTTGACAGCTTCCAGCACCTCGCGATAGTAGGCCAATTCGGCCTGCGTGTTGGGAAGCTTCGGACTCCTTACTCGTTCCCACTGCTCTTTCACTTCATAGCCGATTACTATTTTGCCCCGCAGGGATTTCAGAAACAGGTCTCTGGCCCGTGTGCGGAGATCCTCAGTGCCTCCGGGTAAATCAGCACGCTGAACCTGGAGATCACTCAGGGAAATCATTAAATAGGAATCCTCGGGGTGCCATTTCAGGGCATCAGACAGCGTCCGGATCGCAGCGGTCACGTTCTGCATTTGAATGGTCAGTTTCTGCGGCCCGGTAGCGGCCTGAGTTTGCGCCTGCAGACACCAGACACGCGACTCGACAGCCCGCGGGTCCGAGGGCCCTTTCGCAACAAGACGTTGTGACAACTCGCAGACCTTCGAAACTAGGTCATTTGACAATGGGCCTGGAGGATTGCTGCACAACCACGCTGCGAAGCGCAACGCGTCAAAGCCGGCGCATGGCGCTTCGGCGGCGCGTGACGCGAATTCAAGGGCTTTTGTATAGTGGCGCTTGCCTTCCTCGGGCTGCTTGGGGTTCGCCTCGAATGTGTAGTATCGGCGCAAAAGATTCTCCACTCGGGCATAAGAAACCAGCCAGTCCGAAGGAGCGGTGGCAGGAGTGGAACGACCGATCCGCGACTCTAACCCGAACATAATCCGGGACGCATCCTCGGTGTTGCCCGTTGTGAACAAAGTCCACGCATACTGATAGTCGGCGTTAATCAGGGCGGCTTCGAGCGCCTCTGACGGGGCTTGCCCCGGCGGGAGGTTGTCGCTTGCGGCGCGAGCCCGTTCATACGCTTCCCGAAAAGACGAAAAAGCTTCCCGGGCATTGCCATCTCTTTCCTGGGACAATCCCCGATCAATCAGGTTCGTGATGGCCCGCGCGGCAGCGAAATCATCCGCGCGAGGCCGGCTGGTCGGGAATGTGAACGAGTTGAAGTCCGTAGCGGCGTTGCCGAGATGGAAGTAAAAATCCCCGTTGACACTGGATGCGATCCAGGGAACCTGCGTGCCGCCGGATCCGGCTTGCACCAGACCGTTGGTCCGCTTGAACACCTGTTCGAGCGAGAGACCGGGTACTTTGAGCGACTGGATCAGGTAAGTGGTGAACAGGCCATTGTTGCCGGCGGTGTTATCGTCCGCAGTCTGGCCGGGAGCAGTGGCGTATGCGATTAGCGTGCCGGTACCGGCATTCATGGCGGCCAGGCCTTTTCCGCCAATCGATCTTTGTCCGAAGGGATTACTCCGGCAAGCGTCGAGGATGACGATTTTCAAATCCGCACCGGTGGCTTCGATCTGGTCGAGCGCCTCCTGGGCGTTGAGGCTCCGGTATTTGGCCTGTGTCTCGTTGGAGACGACGAGGTTGACGGGCGAGAGATAGTTATCGCCGTTGATCTGCGCGGCGTGACCCGAGTAATAGAGCAGCGCGACGTCACCCCGCTTCAGTTTGCGCACAAATTCAGTAATCGCGCCGTCCAACTGCTCGAGAGTCGCGTTCTCGAGTTCGGTGGTGTCAAACCCGACGTCACGAAGCGCATTGGTCATCCCGCGAGCGTCGTTCACGGCGTTGTGCAGCTTGGGCAACGACAGGTAATCGTTATTGCCGACAACCAGCGCGATCCGTCTGCCCGTAGCGCGTGGGTACGAGGGGTACGGTGACTGACCCTTCAACGGGACCAAGAGGAGCCACAAGAGGCAGGTGACCCGGATCAGGATCAGCGTGCCATGCGGCCACGATCCCGAGCCCCTGATTTTACAGGTAAGGGGAGATAAAGGTTACATCCTCGAATTGGGGACATGCGGACAACCTTTTCGATATTATGCGGTGCGCGGATACCGGTTTCAATATTGTCGACGCAGGCCGACACTTAGGGAAGCGCTGCGGGTAACGACTGTGATGAGCCCGGCGTCAGTGGGGTTTCTTCAGAAACGCCGCGGCTTGCGTCATGGAGTCCTGCAGTGGAACGCTGTATTCCAGAATTGTCCAGCAAGGCTCACGTGGGATTGACTCATCGGTCACGCCACAACGGCCGGAGATCCATGCTCCGCCTCGAGAACTGCCGACGATCAGCGTCAGCAACTCCCACAGGCGCTTGTTTTGCTCATTGACCGGTCCGACGAAATCGTTTGTGTTGCCCGGGTTGTAATCTCCAGCGAAACCTCCGATCGACGGATCAGCTAATCTTGCAACCGTCATGAACAACGACATGCTGGCCCATTGGACCGTGGTCCGATCCACAACAAAGCTCGGCACATTGTGATCAAGCCATATTCCGCCGCTCGAATCAGCTCTACGTATCAGGATCACGCCGTTCCGTTCAGACAATTCGTACGAGTGTTGGTTCGACAGGATCTGGCGGATGGCGGCCTCGACTGTTGTACGAGAACTGTTGACATGCACAACTTCGGTCAACATCGTTGGATCCGGAGCTTCGAGACCGAAGCAGATGTTTTTTTCGTATCCAAGTTGTATCAGGGCTGCAAGCCTGGTGGCCCGAGCGAAATGTACCCCTGTGATCACATCTGACAGCTTCCGATCTACGTTGCAGCCATGATCCCCTCTCGCGAGCCCGGCCGGTGTCAGCGCAAAGAACAATCCGATGAGAAGGGAGCGCATAGACCCTTAGTACTAGTCGTCCGTCTATTGCAATTGAACCACACTGATGCGTTGGCATCTTGCCGGATGCCGGGTGATGAATCTTTACATCTGTTTCCATAACGTGCCTTGAGTGGGAAACTGTGCGTCCAAATGACTCAAATGGGCCGCGGTTGGGCCGCGCTTACCGGATGCACTTCAACAGTTAACCTCTTTGGCGCGTGAATTGCCGTACACTTGAGATAAGTCGTAGTCCAAGAGGTCTCATCATGACAGCTATAGCGCTCTTCCGATGGCGCCCGGCACAAGCTATTTCGAGGCAGTTCGCCCTACTTCTCTTGATATTTGGTTTCCTCGCCGTGGTGGGAGGCGGCAACCTGGCCCACGCGCAGAACGCCCTGCTGTGCACACCTTTGGCCTCGCCGTTTCAACTGCGCTCCGAGGGTATTGCGGAAAGAGTCGGCGACATTGTGCTTAGCTGCTCCGGCGGAATCCCCGGCAATGTCGTCAACAGCAATCTCACGTTCTTTCTCAGTGTCAACGTGACCAATAAACTGGCGACGAATGGCACGTTCACCGATGTTCTGCTGACGGTCGATACTGGCTCCGGCCCCACGCCGGTGAATGTCCCAGCGCAAGCGTTTGGCACGGATGCGGTGGTGTTCAACGGTGTTACCTTCACGGTGCCGGCTTCCGGTAACGTGACGCTGCGGCTCACCAATCTGCGCGGAGACGCCAGCCAGTTAGGAACCACGCCGGAACAAGCCATCACGGCAAACGTCGCCGTCAGCGGTTCCGAAGGGCTGGCGATCGGCAACAACGCCCACTTTGCGGTTGGTTTCACGCTGCCGGGCCTTCTCGCCACATTTTCCTCCGGTGGGGTGACCTGCACGGGTTCGCCCTTGCCTTCATTGATCAACATCGGGAACCTGTTCGCGGTGGGCACGCGGTTCTTCTCTACACGAATTACCGAGGGCTACGCGGCGGCGTTTCAGGTGAAAGACGCGCTCTCCGACACAGGCACCCGAATTATGGTGAGCTATTCGAATTTTCCCGCGGGCGCGCGCCTTTTTGTGCCGGATTTCGTGGCCGGATCGGACGCCGTGGTGCCCACTTCCGGAGGCGACCTCGGGCTGCTGCCTTCGGGAGGTTCGTATACGCCTACCGCCGCGGGATCGCTGCTACTGATCCTGGTCTCCGGCGAAGACCAGAACGGCGCCGGCGGCTCCATGATCTTGCCGAAGCCCGCCTTTCTGACGCCGTTCAATGCAGTCACGGAAGTGCCGCTTACCAATGGCGCGGGCACGGCCGTCTATGAAGTGGCAGATACGAATCCCAATATCCGCGAGAGCGCGCAGTTTCCCACGTTCCTGGGCCTGGCTCCATTTGGCGGCGGTTCCGGCACGGTCGCCTTCGCGAACCTTTCGTTCGCGCCGGTCTCCACGGTGCACGTCGCCGGAGATGCGCCCGTCCCCAGATTCGTGAACGTTGCGCCGCCTTCGGATTGCACCGCCCTCGGCGATTGCAACGCGTCGTACTTTCCGCACCTGCGAATCAATGCGCCTGTGGCTGGGCTGAACTTTGCAGCGTCCCAGAATGCGTTCCTGCAAACTGCGTACCTCGAAGTGCAGAACAGCGGCGGAGGCGAATTGAACTGGACGGCCAGCGTCACCTACCAAAGCGGCTCCGGCTGGCTGGTGGTCGACCCGGCTTCCGGCATCGATGACGGCACCATCCGCGTGGACGCGCATCCGGAAAAGGTACCGCCCGGCACCTACCAGGCCACCCTCACGGTCGACGCGGGACCTCTGGCTGGATCCCAAACTTTTCCCGTGACCTTCACGGTCACCGGTCCAGGCCTGGGCGGGCCGCTCATTGCCAACGTTTTCAATGCAGCAAGTTTGGCGCCCGGGCCACTGGTCGCCGGATCCCTGGCTGCCATTTTCGGGTCGGGCTTCGCTGGCGAACAGGTCTCCGTGACGTTCGACGGCGCCCCGGCCACTTTCCTTTACAAAAGCGCCACCCAGATCAATCTGCAGGTACCCGTCTCGATAGCGGGCGAAGCATCGTCGCAAATGGTGGTGATGGTGGATGGCCATTCGAGCGCCCCGCAAGCTGTGCCGCTAGCGGCCGCCGCCCCGGGCATTTTCAATCCCGGGATACTGAACCAGAACAATACTCTGAATACAGCGGCGAATCCCGCGGCGAGAGGCAGTACGATTGAGATCCTGTGCACTGGCCTGATTTCACCGGGCAGCGGGGCCATGAGCGCGGTCATCGCGGGTCAAAATATCACGAAGCTGGCTTCGGCGGGTCCGTTGGCCGGCGTTCCCGGCGTTCAGCAAGTCACAGTAGCGATTCCCACCGGCATTCCCGCGGGCGCGACCCAAGTGGAAGTGTGCGCCGTGGCCATCGGCGGGAACCAGCCCGTTTGCAGCATGCCGGCCTCGGTGATGGTGAAGTAGGCTATCATGCGTAGCTATGAGGTGCGCTGAGAAGGAAGAGCTGCAACACAACTGCAGCGCTGCGTGGGACGCCTATGCAAGCGTGGTTAACGAATCGGGCCTCCCACTCGATCCCGTCAATCTGCCGGCGATCAGCGAATTGTTCGCATGGCGTTCCGCAGGTGGTCTGAGCCAGTCGAGCGCTTTTGCCCAAGCAATCCGACTTCGGGGCGACCATCTGCGAGCATCGCAGGCCCTCAGCGCGCATCTTTCACGGCACCGTTGCTGAAGGCCTGTAGACGCCGTCGAATCCGGTAACAAGTGAAGAACCGCTGGGTCCAGCTTGCGGCGTCGCTGGTGGCGATGATCATGATCGCCAACCTGCAATACGCCTGGACGCTGTTCGTCGAGCCGATCCGCCAGGCTACCGGCTGGAAACTTTCGGACATCCAGTGGGGCTTCACGATTTTCATCGTGTTCGAAACCTGGATCATGCCGCTCGAAGGCTGGGTGATCGACCGCATGGGTCCGCGCATCTTCACGACGATCGCGGGCGTGCTCTGTGGCGTCGGCTGGTCCGGGCTGGCGTTCGCCACTACGCGTTGGCAGCTCTACGGGTTTTATGCGATCGCCGGCGTGGGCGCGGCGTTTGTGTATAGCGGGTCCATTGCCAGCGCGCTGAAATGGTTCCCGGACCGGCGCGGGCTGGCGGCAGGCATTATCGCCGGCGGATTCGGCTCAGGCGCCGCACTGTTCATCCCTGTGATCGCGTCGCTGATCCACGATCATGGCTATCGCACCGCATTTCTTGTCACCGGAATTGTGCAGGGCGTGGTCATTCTGGCCGTGGCGCAGATACTACGGCACCCTGGTGCCGAGTTCGCCGCCTCGTATGCCGCCAGCCACGCCAGCCACCCCCGCGTACGGCGGAACACGGAGCAATTTACGACGCCGGAAATGCTGCGCACGCCGCAGTTTTACCTGCTTTACCTCATGTTCATCGCGATGGCCACTGGCGGCCTTCTGGTCACGGCCCAAGCAGGACCGGTGGCGGCGGAGTGGGGCATCTCGCGAGGCGCGCTCACGGCCGCGCTGGCGCTCGACCGCGTTTCGAACGGTGTCAGCCGGTTTGCGTGGGGTTGGATTTCGGATTACATCGGTCGCGAAACCACGATGGCCATCGCGTTCATCTTGCAGGCCGCATGTCTCGTCAGCGTGCTCGCAATTGGGAGCTGGTCGGGCAAGCTGTTTACCATCACGCTGATCCTGACGTTCTTCACATACGGCGAAGCATTTTCGCTGTTTCCGTCGCTGGTAGGCGATTACTTCGGCGCGGCAAACGCAACCTCCAACTATAGCTTCATGTACAGCGCCAAAGGCATCGCCTCGATCATCGGCGGAGGCCTCGCGGCGGTGTTGTTCGAGAAGTTCGGAAGCTGGTCGGCCGCGTTTTACAGTAGCGCGCTGCTGGCGTTGGTTTCGGGGCTGCTGGCGCTGGTGCTGAAGCGAGTGAAGTTGCCGGAGAAGGAGCCGGCGATGGCACCCTGGCCGGGCCTTACTTCAAAATCCCCATCCGCCGACCCACCTGCGTGAAGACATCCAGCGCACGATCGAGTTCCTCTCGCGTATGCGTGGCCGTCACAATCGTCCTTACGCGCGCCTTGCCTTCGGGCACTGTCGGGAAGCCAATGCCCGTAGCCAGCACACCTTCCTCAAACAGCGCGGCTGAAAGCTGGTGCGCAGTCTTGGCTTCCCCCACAATCACCGGCGTGATGGGCGTTTCGCTCATCCCCGTGTTGAACCCCGCCGAAGCCAAGCCCTGCTTGAAGTACTTGGTGTTATCCCACAGATTCTGAATCCGTTCCGGCTCCTGCTCCAGAACATCAAACGCCGCCAAACAAGCCGCCGCCACGGCAGGCGGATGAGAAGTCGAAAACAGGAACGGTCGCGCGCGATGGTAGAGGAATTCGATCAGATCCCGGCTCCCGCACACGTAACCGCCGAGCACGCCGATGGCTTTCGAAAGCGTCCCGACCTGGATGTGTACGCGCCCGTGCAAGTTGAAATGATCGACGGTGCCGCAGCCGTTGCGTCCCAGCACGCCCGAGGAATGGGCGTCATCAATCATCATGATGGCGGCGTGTTTCTCCGCGACTTCGACCAGCGCCGGGAGCGGACCGATATCGCCATCCATGGAGAATACGCCGTCTGTAATCAACAGCTTGCGTCCGGAAGCTGAGGCCAGTTCTTGGAGGATCCGGCCAGCAGCGGCAGCGTCCTTGTGCGGAAAAACATGAATCTTTGCTTTAGATAGGCGGCAGCCGTCGATGATGCTGGCGTGATTCAGCTCGTCGGAAATGATGTGATCTTCAGGCGTGAGAATGGCCGCCACTGTTCCGGCATTGGCCGCGAATCCCGATTGGAAAACCACGCAGGCTTCGACATTCTTGAAGCGGGCGATGCGCTCCTCCAGCTCCATGTGCAGCGTCATGGTTCCGGAGATGGTGCGCACGGCGCCCGAACCAGCGCCGAACTTGCGCGCAGCTTCCCTCGCCGCCTCAATCAGCTTGGGATGTGTGGTGAGCCCGAGGTAGTTGTTGGACGCCAGGTTGATGACCTCGCGGCCGTCGAAGCGAGATTCGGCGGCGCTGGCCGATTCCAGCACACGGAGGCGCTGATAGGTGCCCGCCTTCCGCCAAGCCTCGAGTTGCGTGCCGAGATACGCCAGCGGATCGGCCAATTTCAGACCTTCTCGGGAACGACGAAGGGCTCGCGGTATTTCCGGGTGAACATGGCGGTGGCTTCCGCATCACCCTTGCAGGTCAGATTCTCGGCGTCGAATTCGATGGTTCGGCCCAGCCTGTAGGAAATGTTGGCGAGGTGGACCAGCACCGTCGACATGTACCCTTCTTCGATGGGCGCGTTCAGATCCGACTGCTTGCGGCTGCGCACGGCTTCGATGAAGTTCGCCCAGTTATTACCGTCTTCCGAGCGGCTGGGACCCGGTTGCTGATCCTTGCCAAGAAATGTCTTGTACTGGCCGTAGCCATCGATGGCAAGGTAACCCTTCGATCCATAAAACAGATTGCCAATCGTATTGGGGTCCTTATGCTTTACACCCTCGCCGATGCCGGCTTCGTGATTGCTCATCCAGTGCCGCACCTCGAAGACCAGCATCTTCTTTTTGCCGCCTTCGTCGAATTCGAAGGTCGAGACCATGGTGTTGGGTGTCTGCTGATCATCGTCGAACATGAAGTGGGCGCCCATGGAGCTCA
Organism: Bryobacteraceae bacterium; assembly: GCA_035297145.1. GTDB lineage: Bacteria > Acidobacteriota > Terriglobia > Bryobacterales > Bryobacteraceae > QHXW01. Next base: position 107,023 of record DATGZN010000077.1, on the reverse strand, counting down.
CCTTCGTCGGGTACTTCACGCCGAGGCCCCAACGGGCGATGTCCATTTCGTGAATGCCCTGGTTGCCGATGTCGCCGTTGCCGTAGTTCCAGTTCCAGTGCCAGTTGTAATGGAAGCGATTGCGCGTGAATGGCAGCAGTTCGGCGGGGCCGGTCCACAGATCATAATGCACGCCTGCGGGCACGGGCTCTTCGGACGCATGGCCGATGGTGTCGCGCCACTTAAAACACAATCCGCGCGACATGTAGACGTCGCCGATCAGCCCCTCGCGCATCTTGTCCATGGCTTCACGCACCGCTGGACCAGAGCGGCTATTGGTGCCGTGTTGCACGATGCGGTTGTACTTCTCGGCCGCCCGCACCAGTTGCCGGCCCTCGAAAATATCGTGCGAGCAGGGCTTCTCGCAGTAGACATCTTTACCCGCCTGGCAGGCCCAGATGCCGATCAGCGAATGCCAGTGATTGGGCGTAGCGATCGAGATTGCGTCAATGGACTTGTCCTCGAGCAGCTTGCGCACATCCGTGAAGGCCGCAGGCTTCTTCTTGCCGGAGCTGACGACTTCGCCGAGACGCTTGTTCAGAACATTCTCGTCCACGTCGCAGAGCGCGGCGATCTCCACGTTCTGCATTTTCGAATACTCGCGGATGTGCGCATTGCCCTGGCCGCGGATGCCCACGCAGGCTACGCGCACCGTGTCATTGGCGCTAGCCAGCGCTTTGGTTGAGAGTGCACCGGCGGCCGCGGCGGTGCTCATCAGGAAGTGCCTTCGATTCATATTTCGTCAGCTCCGATGCCGATTTTACTACATTCGGCCCCGCGGACCCTGCCACAGGCGTTTGCTTTGCTACAGTTGCTACTAGAGATGACCGAAGCCTATCGCCAGTGGATGCATGCGTGGGAGGAGCGGCTCTGTTCGCGCGCCACCGACCGCGTGGTGCGCCCGTTCGAGTGGGGTCTGGAATGGACGCGCAACTGGCCGTGCACGGACCTTCACCAGCGCAACGGCCACGGCGACGATGCCTGGCTGCGCCTGCTGAATCAGTCGGCCATCGAGCAGAGCGACGAGTTTTACGGCTACTGCACCCCGGGCGATTTCCACTTGGCCAGCAACATGCTGCGTTTCACTTCGCCGGTGGAATCACCTTACCTGGAGAACAATACCGTCCACGCGCAATGGTTTCCGGCGAAAGCTTCACCCATGGAGCCGAAGCCAGGCAAGAAAGCCGTCATCGTGCTGCCGCACTGGAACGCGCGCGCCGAGCAGCATGTAGGGCTTTGCCGGGGCATCAGCCTGCTGGGCATTTCAACATTGCGCCTGAGCCTGCCCTATCACGACCTGCGCATGCCGCCCGAGCTGAAGCGCGCCGATTATTCCGTTTCCTCGAACATAGCGCGGACGATTGATGCCACGCGCCAGGCCGTCATCGACGCACGGTCTTGCCTCGATTGGCTCGAGCAGCAGGGTTACGAGAAGCTCGGCATCGTGGGCACGAGCCTCGGTTCCTGCTATGCGTTTCTCGCAAGCGCGCATGACCAGCGCCTGGAGGTTAACGTCTTCAATCACTGCTCCACCCAGTTCGCCGATGTGGTCTGGACAGGCCTATCCAGCCAGCACATTCGCCAGAGTATGGAAGGCGTGCTCACGCTGGAAGATTTACGCGAAGTTTGGGGCGTAATCAGCCCGGTCCATTATATCCATCGATTCGCCGGCATGCGCAAGCGGTCGCTCTTGGTCTACGGCAAGTACGACACCACGTTTCTGCCAGAACTCTCCCAGCAGGTAGTAGACGGCTTCCGGGAACTGGATCTCGACCACTCGGTGGCTGCCCTGCCCTGTGGGCACTACACTCTGGGTGAAGCGCCGTTCAAGTTTCTGGACGGGTACCACATCTGCGCGTTTCTGAGACGGGAATTGTAGATTCCTAGCGCGCGCTCACTGGTCGGCGTGGAGCAGGCGCACCGCGCAGCAGCCCTTCCGTGCTGAGATCTTCGTCGAGATCGGGCCAATAAATGCCATAGCCGCCACCGGAAATCTCCCAACGGTTTCGTTGCTCCTCGGTTGCATCCAGCAGCTTCGGATACCAGACCAAGGGAACGGTGATAGTCCTCCCATCCATCAGCCCGACGCTCAGGCTCTCGTCAGGAAAACCGACGGACGATACACGCTCATCAGCGGCGAGTGCCAAAATACCCATGCCATGCATCCAGGAACTTTCGTCGATTCTCGGCTACCAACGATTGTACCTTGCGCAATTCGACCGTGTTAACCCCAGATTGCGAGCCATGCTCACCGGATCTAACCAGAACTTGGCCGATAGCGCATCCCGGTCGACGTGAACGTACGGCGGGTCGGCCGTTTCGTGGCTGTAGAAGTAGATGCGATAGGTACCGACCCGCAATATCGTTGCCTCCGCCCTTAGTTCTTCGCAGGCCAGTGCTCGAACCTTAGGGTTACCGTTTCCGCCGAGAGCTTCCACCAGGGGCACAGTTGCCGTGGGGCCGATTAAGGCCCACGCATGTGAGACGCCAGACCGAATCTTGAAGTGTTCGACAGCAAAATCATCGCCTGGGCTTAACAGGAGTCGGGCAATTGTTTGCGGCAGCCCTTCTGTTTGGCTGAATGAGCGATGTCGGCCGGTTGTCACGGGGATTGTGGACAGATAGAAGTCGACCACTGATCGAAGCTGGTTACCATCCCGCCGTAAGAAATGGACATAACGGCCTCCCTCCAGAGGGCTGTTCCACTCTCCGATCGCTCCTGCCGCCGGAAGCCAATAGCTGTACTCCAGGCGCGACGCCTTCAGACCGCCCCGCAGGACATTCTCGGTGGCGACTGTTACATTGACGTGAAACCAAAAGAGCGGGACACCGTTTTCGCTACCATGCTGCACACGCTCTTCCCAAATCGTCTCCTTCTTTTCAATCCGGCCGACAACGATTATGGGAGACTGCTCAACCAGTTCCTTATCGGTCAAGTGCCGATACACAATATGCGGTGCACGCGAGCAGCTGCAGAATAGGAAAAGCGTAAGCACGAACTTTTGCCTATCAAATTGCCTCACCTCTTCACAGACTCCATTCGCTGCTCCGTTGTTCCCCAAGAGCCCCCGAATAGTCGGCTGCTGTGGGCGTGACCGGTGAGCTGAACCGCGATCAAAGGGAGCCTTTTTCTTAGCCCTTCAAATCCTCCCGAACTTCTCCACCGCCTCTTTAATTGACTTGAATTTTTCAATAAACGGCATCATGCTGTGCTCGGTGTAGTCGAGCTGCTGCGCTTTTTTCAGAACATCGGCCGCGTGCTCGCGGGGCACAACGGCGACGCCGTCGTCATCCGCCACGATGATGTCATTCGGATTCACGCGGACGCCGGCGCAAGTCACCGGTACGTTCGTGCCCGCGAAACGGTAGTGATTGATCGACGTAGATGGCGCCACACCTATGCTGAACACGGGAAATTGCAGACGGCGGATTTGCGCCGTGTCGCGAATGGCGGCGTTGACGATGGCGCCGGTGAGCCCGCGGACTTTCATGGCCGTAGCCATCAGGCCGCCGATACCCGCTGTGTCCGCGCCGTCCTCGAGGACCATGACGTACACCGATCCCGCGGGAGCGTTGTCGATCGCATCCAGCATGCCTTGGGAAGCAGCCGCGCCTTCGTGGTGCTCTTCCTTCTTCAGCAGAACAGTCACAGCCGGGCCGGCGAACTTGGTCATGAACAGCGGCCGCATCTGGTGCGACATGTGGGCTCGCTGGCCGTAGAGCTGCTCGATGGCATCCGCCACGGACGCGACTTCGACCGTGCGGAAACCTTCGATGAGCGGATCGCCGGGAGCGGGCTGAGCACTCGACCAGCGCACGATCGACAGGGCCGCCATCGCGACCACAGGAACAGGCAACAGGAATTTGGTTTTCATGTGAGTTCTCGGCGCGATTATAACAGCGGTCCACCAAAGCCGGAACGTCAGCACCGCTTCCTCCGGGCGCGGCTCGGCAAAGCGCGTGCCATCAAAGCCGCGACCAGAGGGAGCGGTTTTTTCGAGCGAACGAGCTCAATGCGACAGGCCGCTAACGCGCAAACCTAGCCAGACCGAAGACGGGATCGATCGCCTTCCTGCCCAGAACCAGTTGCGCAACCAGTTCTCCCACCGCCGGACCATGTTTGTATCCGTGGCCCGAGCCGCCTCCCACCAGCCATGCGTCTGCCGCCGCGGGATGGCGATCGATGATGAAGTTCTCATCCGGCGTCTGCTCGTACTGGCACACGCGGCTCTCGACGACTGGTGCGTCCTTCAATCCCGGAAAGCGAAACTCCACGTGTTGGCGAACCTTGCGCAGCCCCTCCGGGGAGACCGTGCGCTCCTGGGAAGTTGGGTCACATTCCGGACCACGCGCGTCGTCACCGGCCTTGAACCCCCGCCACTCATTGCCGGGAACACCGTAATAGAGGTAGTCCGAGCCGTGGTCGATCCAGGTCGGCATTTGTCCTTCCGAGTACCGCGCATCGCCGGCCTGAGTGCCGAAAAAGAAAACTTCCTGGCGCGTCGGCCGAACCAGGTTGCCGACGACCTCTGGAAACAGCTTCCCCAACCAAGGGCCGCACGCGAAAACATAATGATCCGCTCGAAGGGTTGTCCCGTCGGACAGAGTGAGCCCGTTCATCTCGCGCTCCTGAACAGGCCCGGGCGTCACGGGAACCTCCCGGTATTCGCCGCCATCGGCCAGAAAATGATCCAGGACTACCTGGCAGCCGCGGCGTGCCATGAGAAACCCGGATTCCGGCTCCCAGATACACCATTGCACGTTTTCAAAGTTGATCTGCGGGAACCGGCCGCGCGCCTCGGCAGCGCTCAGCTCTTCATAACCGATGCCCGCGTCGCGAAGCAGTGGCAGCGAAGCTTTCTCGAACGTGTCGTCTGGGCTGGTCATCCACAAGACGCCCGTGCGATGAAACAGCTTTTGATTCCAGCGCCTCTCGTTCTCCTGCCAAAGCTCGAGCGCCCGCGCCGCCATCCGGGTGTACTGCACGGCGGGACCGTAGGTGCCACGGATGATGCGCGTCTCGCCACCCGAACTCGCGCGTGAGTTTCCGGGCCCCCAAGCATCCAGCAGTGTGACCTTGGCGCCGTTTCGCAACAGATAGAGCGCGGTCCAGCCGCCGAACGCGCCTGCGCCTATGACTGCGACGTGAGGCTTCCGGTCCGTCGATGCAAATGAACTGGAGGTCACTGGATTCGGAGGGACAATGCGAGGATGGGCAGGCGCCGCTGGCGGCTTGCCAGCGCGTTTACTCGACGTTAACCTTGACAGGCTGCTCGATCAGCTTCGGCTCTTTGCCGCTGGTTAAGACCATCAGTGCGAACCGCCCAGCGACGGCCTTGTCCGGTATTTTGATTTTCAGGGATGTCGCCTCTTGCTCGGTCACCTGCACCTTGGTGTCCTTCTTGCCGTCCGTCAGATAAACCTCGACCACTTCGCCCTTACTCAGATGCTCCCCGGTTACCGTGATGATGTCCCCGGCCTTGCCTGTGTCCGGGTCAACGCTCGTCATGCGCGGCATGGCCTGTTGCGCGTACAGAACCCCCGCGGCCAGCACCAACAGGGGTGCCATTACAGACAGCTTCATCCCGTTCACCGTCCTTTGTACCTGCATTCTATGCCTGCAACTCACGGATTTCAAGCACGAATAAAGGCACGTTCCGCGTAAGGGCCTAATCCACAGAAGGTGCAACGCGCGGGGCCGCGACCTGCGGTTTTTTGGTCCTTTTGAAATACACGCAATCCGATGAAACCGGACATAGGTCGCATCGAGGCCGCGAATTCTTGCACAATTCCTGTCCGTGCTGCTTCAGCAATAGATACGCGCGAATCAGCGCGCTGCACTCGTCGGGTAACCGTGCGCCGATCGCTTCCTGCGCCGAGCGATAGCTGGCCGCGTAATTCTTCTTTTCCTCGCCCAATCCCAGCCGCAGCGGCACATGCACGCAATTCGATGGTACGGCAGCGATCGGCGCGGTCTTCGTGAACAACAGAATCTTGTCCGCACCGGGGTCGCCGATACATGGGAACTTCTTCAGCGCTTTTCTCGCTTCCAGTAGCGGCTTCTTGAAGGCAGTCCGCAGGTCGCCTGCGAACTCGTACTTCACCATAGCCGCAATTTCTTGGAGGCGAGCCGCGCGCTTCTCGGGGAAGCTGCCGCCCACCTTCGTCACTGCGGCCAGCTTCTCTCGCGGCGCCGCCAGAATATCATCCACCTTCACACCAACCGACTTCTTGAGCGCCTCAAAGGACTTGGCGCAGGCTGCCTCCGTCGCCGGATACGCGCAGTTGATATACAGAATCATTTCATACGGGTCCGCCGGATACGGCGGCTTAGGTTTGCCGTAGAACTTCTCCAGACGGTCGAGCAATCGTGCAAATTTGGGGGCATCACCCGGCATTGATCGCATAGTTTTCCGCGCTTCCAAGGGATTGTCAAGAATGGTTACAGCCCTCTGGCCAGCCACATTGCGGTAGACAACCACCCCACTGCGTGCTTTCACCCACGGTTTAGGTACTAGCCGGCTCGTTACCCAACGCTATTTCGCCCGGAAATACAGGGGATGGTAGGGCCTTCGTCCGTGGTTAACCGCTTGCAACTCAATACGCCACAAACTTGGAGCTGCCATGGACTTTAACCAGTCACCGCTGCTAGTCATTTGGGAGGTCACACAAGCCTGCGATCTGGCTTGCGTGCACTGCCGGGCATCTGCCATGCCGGAGCGAAACCCGGCCGAACTGACCACCGACCAGGGTTACCGCCTGCTGGACGAGATCCGCACCTTCGGCGACCCATTGATGGTGTTCACCGGTGGTGATCCGCTGAAGCGGCCCGATATTTTCGATCTGATTCGCTACAGCGCCACGCTGGGACTGCGCACCAACATAACGCCCAGTGCAACTCCACTTCTGACGGCCAGCGCGATCGACAAGTTCAAGAGAAACGGAGTTTCGCGGATGGCGATTAGCGTCGACGGCCCCGATGCCGAGACGCACGACAGTTTCCGCGGTGTCCCGGGAACTTTCGACAGGGCCATGTTCGCCCTGCGCCATGCGCGCGATATCGCGCTTGACACGCAGTTTCAAACCACCGTCACGCGCCGCAACGTGAACAAGCTGGCGCAAGTGGCGGAGCGCGTCGCCGAAGTGCACTCCCGTATGTGGAGCCTGTTCTTTCTCATTGTGACGGGCCGCGCGCTCGCCGACGACGATCTGAGCGCTGAGGAATACGAGCGCGTGTTCGAATTCATGTACCAGATCTCAAAAATCGCCCCGTTCGACGTGAAGACTACCGAAGCCATGCACTACCGCCGCTATGTGGCGCAGCGCATGAAGGCCGAGCCCGGGGCCACACCGGAAACCATCAACACGCGGGGCGTGGTGTGGAGGACCTCCGGCGTCAGCGATGGCCGGGGATTCGTGTTCATCTCGCATACCGGCGAGATTTATCCCAGCGGTTTTCTGCCAGTGTCCGCGGGCAACGTGCTCGAAGACTCGCTCGTGAGTGTGTACCGCGATTCCAGCTTGTTTCGCATTCTGCGCGACACCGATCACCGGGAAGGAAAGTGCGGCGTCTGCGAATACGCCAAAATCTGCGGCGGCTCGCGCGCCCGCGCTTACGCACTCACCGGGAACTATCTGGCCGAAGATCCACGCTGCGTTTATCAGCCCACGATGGCCGCGCACGCCTGAAAGCAACGCAATCATTGGGGATCGCCCAGGCGGCCCTTACTAACCTATGTGGATTGACGTATCTCAGCACCCGGATCAAACTGTGTTCATAGGAACCGTGCGATTCAACGCCTGGTGAGTTTTCTATGAGCGTGGTGCTGAAAAGGCCGCAGCGGATCTTTACGCTTTGCTTTGTCCTTGTGGTCGCGGCCGTTCTTGGCTGGATGGCCGCGCGGCAGTCCAAGCTGAGCGGGAGGATCTATCGTATCGGCTTCGATAATCAGGCGCCACAACACTTTCTGGCAAGCGATGGAAAACCCGCCGGTCTCGCGATAGACCTGATCGGTGAAGCGGCGAGACGCAGCGGCATCCGCCTCCAGTGGCAACTGGAGCCGGAAAGCGCTGAAGCTGCCCTGAAGTCTAAGAAGGTGGACTTGTGGCCGATGATGACCATCACGCCCGAGCGAAAAGGAGTGGTGTACATCACTGATCCGTACCGCGAGAATGTGGTGTGCTTGATTGTCCGCCGCGACAGCCCTTATAAGCGTTTGGAAGATCTCCGGCATTCCTCCATCTCGTATGACGGAACGCCCATCGACCTCAGGCTGCTTCAACCCCGTCTCCCGGACGCGCGATTTTCGATCATTGACGCTCCGAAAGAGAGGCTGGAAGCCGTCTGCCAGCAACGCGTCGATGCCGCCCACTTTGATGAATACACCGCAGTCACAACACTGCTTGACGGCGTGGCGTGCGGAGGACAAGGATTGCGTTTCATCGAAGTTCCCGAACTGAGTGGCCGTCTGGGAGTTGGTTCTACTTTCGAAGCGAGGCCCGTCGCCGATGCGATCCGGAAGGAAATCGGAAACATCGCGGCGGACGGTACACTTGCCGAGATTGGCGCGCGTTGGCGCTCATTCTCCGGCCGAAATCTCGAATTGGCGGACGAGTTGATCCATGCCCAACTGAGAGAGCGTTGGCTCATCGCGGGGATGTCCACGGTCGTCGTTCTGCTCGTTCTCACGTTGTGGCAAGCGAGCCGAATCCGGCGGGCGCAGGTTGCCATGGAGGAAAAGAACAAGGAGCTGGAGGTTGCCCTTGCCCGCGCCAAGGAAGCCACAGAACTAAAAAGTCAGTTTCTGGCCAACATGAGCCACGAGATCCGCACGCCAATGAACGGCGTGATCGGGATGCTTGGTCTGTTGCTGGAGACCCCACCGCTCACCTCCGACCAGCAGGAGTTCGCGGAAGCGGCGCACGATTCGGCTAAGGCATTACTCACCATCATCAATGACGTCCTGGACTTCTCCAAGATCGTGGCCGGAAAGCTCACTTTCGAAAAGATCGGCTTTGATGCGGCGGAGGTGGTTCGCGGAGTCTGGAGGTTGCTTGCGGATGGAGCCAAAGGCAAGGGATTGGAGTTTGTTTACGGGATACCCAAGCCGTTCCCAGACCAGGTTCGGGGAGACCCGATGCGCCTGCGTCAGGTTCTCATGAACCTGGTCGGCAACGCGATCAAGTTCACCGAGAATGGACTCGTCGATCTGCGGGTGACGGTCGAGTCGGAATCCGAACGCTCCGTCAGCCTGCGATTCGCCGTGACGGACACCGGGATCGGCATCTCCGACGAGGAGACACGACGCATCTTCGAGCCGTTCGCTCAGGCGGATGGCTCGATGGCGCGCAAGTATGGCGGCACTGGCTTAGGCCTGTCCATCTCGACGCAATTGATCGCAAGCATGGGTGGCGAACTCCGCGTCGAAAGCACGCCAGCGCGGGGATCGACTTTCTGGTTTGTTTTGCCGTTTGAGAAGGCTCGCGTTGGCGTGGACGGAATCAAAAGCGAACTGCGGATTTTGGACACCGAGCAAAGTCGCAAGTGACGGGGTTGTCCGAAGGCTGCGAGGCCGACCCTTGATTCTCCGCATTCCCGCCATGCCCGAGTGGAAACTCCTGCGGCGCGTGAGGCGGGTGAAGCGCTGAGTTTATCGCCCGACTTTGGAAAGGGGCAAAGCGGTACGCGTCCTCACAATCATCGAGGTTGACTTCCAGCTTGACGAGTACGTAAATCCTCGAAATCTGCCAGAATCAGCTGGAGACTCCACCATATGATGATCAGAAGCCTGCTTGCCGCCGTTGCTTTTCTTCTCGCCTCGGTTTCTGCCCGAGCCGCTGTAGCGGATTCCTCCGCTGCCGGATTCACGGTCAAGATCACGCTCAACATCCAGGCCACTCCGGACGATGTTTACCGCCGCCTGGTGCACAACGTCGGCGATTGGTGGAACCCGGCACACACTTTCTCCGGAGACGCTCGTGCATTGACCATCGACAGTCGCGCGCCGGGGTGCTTCTGCGAGAGGCTGCCGAACCTGGGCACGGCCCGGCACATGGAAGTTGTGATGGCCGCGCCGGGCGAGAAACTGGTGATGCTGGGCGCTCTGGGGCCGCTACAACCTTTGGCCGTTACGGGCGCCATGAGCGTCGATCTCTCTCCCGATGCCGGGGGCACAAAGCTGGTGGCGACCTACGCGGTCGGCGGGTATTTTCCGGCCGGCTTGAACACCTGGGCGGCGCCCGTCGATTCCGTCCTTACAGAGCAGCTCACGCGGCTCAAGAATTACGTCGAGCACGGAAACTTAAAGCCGACGGCGGAGCAACCGAAATAGCCATAGCGCGCTACTCGATACGCTTTGCCGGCATGTCTCGCCCCATCTGATGCAGCACGAGCTGATTGGCCTTCCCCGCAGCATCCACTTCGAAGCTGATTTGGGCGTCCACCACTTTCAAGAAATATTCCTTCTCGCCTTCTGCAAACAACTCGAATTTCGGTTGGCCGGTGGCTTGCGCGAACAGGTGATCCGCTTCCCGTGTGATGGTCAGAATGAAATTCGGGGCCAGCTCATATCGGCCTGCGTATCGGCCGAAAAGCTTCGGATCTACGGCGATCTCTTTGTGCTCCTTCGGCGGACGAAACGCGCTCGCATCGAGCAATGGCGCCTTAGGGCGGAGTAAATGTAAACCAATGTCGTCGACTCCCGCCGTTGTCTCGGCATTCGCCAAAACAACTACCCCCACGCACGTCTTTGGATTGAATCCAATGAATGACCGGTAACCGCCAGTTCCTCCGTTGTGCCAGACGATCATGCCGTCATCGCCCGTTGCGCTCAGGATGTGCCACGCCAGGGCGATCTCCAGGCCGGCGTTTCCTGAAGGTCTGCGCACATTGAGCATCGCGGCCATAGCTAGGGCGAGCGGCGTCTTGGTGTAGCCGAGATTTGCGGCAAGGAACGTCAGCAGGTCATTTGCTGTGGACCGGAGCGCACCCGCTCCGGCCAGCGTGGGCAGATCCCAATTGGCAGCGGGCTTTAGCTTGTCGTCGTGACCTACGGCCAGCCGCGCCTTCATCCCGGGTGACAAAGCGATTCCCGTATCCTTCATCCCGAGCGGCCCCGTGATCCGAGAGCGGACCAGCGATTCGTAATCCTGGCCAGCGCGCAATGCCAGTACATGGCCGAGCAGCCCACCGCCGAGATTGGAGTACTCGTACTGCGAGCCGATATCGCGCGTCAGCTCGTACGATGACAGGAATTCGTACATCTGAGCGATCGTATAGTCCGCGTAAGGGTTGGTGGCGTCTTTCGGTTTCAGATTGCCGGGCAGCCGCGGTAAACCTGACGTGTGAGTGGCCAAATCTTCGAGGGTGATCTGCCTGCCCTTTCTTTGGGGCACTTTGACGCCGGCAGGGAGGTATTTCGAGACCGGGTCGGTGAGTGCTACTTCGCCCCGCTGCACCATATCGGACAGCAGCAGAGAAGTGAAGACTTTCGTCACAGAACCAATTTCGAAAACCGTGTCGCCGTTCAGAACGCGCGGGTCGCCCTTTTCCAGCGCGCCGTAGCTGACCACCTTACGGCCATTCGGCCCGATCATACCAACCACGATTCCGACGCTCTGGTGAAACTCATCGATCCGTTGCACTAGAATGTTGCGGATCTCGGAGTCCGGAGGAATAGGAGAGCCGGGTGGCTCCTGTGCGCCGGCGGTAGCTGTCAAAATGCCCATGGCGGCGAAGTAGATCGCTTCTCGCATCATATTCTGTTCTCCCTTTCGATGTCGTTCAGTTCATCGATCTCCCGCTGCATTGTCCTCCACTTCCAACTGCGAATAACGAAGACCCCGATCACCCAGAGCGCGAACAGCGTGAGGAACGGAATCGAGTTTGCTAACATCCCCCCTGCCCTAAACCCAATTGCCAGTTGCGGCACAACAAGCGCGCCGACGGCTAGGATTATCGGCGCGAAAACCCACAACAGAAACCGCCGGTGAAAGTAGATTCCCCGTTCGATTTCCCTCCGGCAGAATTCGAGACCGGTAGCGAAAGCAGCGTCTTCGGCGAGCCTTCCCTGCCACGTTCCCCGATTCAGTACATACGCCCCGCCCAGACTCCAGGCCACGGCTATCGCGAATACCACGAGCTGAACCGGACTGTACCCGGTAGCGATGCCGAGTGCGGAAAAGGCGACGGTACCCATCGGCCCCGCGACACTGCCGAGCCGCTCCCACACCGCCTTTCTGTGAAGCTTCTGCGCCCTTCGACGAATCATTTTTTCCAACGTCACGGTCGATATCCCCCTTGGTTGGCTTTGCCAAATTGTTCTTGGATCGTTTCCGGAAGGATTATTCTGCATGGTCAACTCCTTCGTGAAACCGGCGCGCCAGGATGTTTTTGATCCGGTGAACCCGCATGGCTACATTCGCCGGCGCGAGGCCCGTGATTTCTCCGATCGCGGTTGCATCCATGTCTTCGAGATACGAAACCATGATCTGGCGATCGACCGGTTTGAGCTGCTGAATTAGTGCTGACAGCCGCTCCAGATTGATGCGGTTGTCCGCCCCGGACGCGCGTTTATCGGGGAACCGCTCCAGCTCCTCAAGACTCACCAGATTCGAAAAAGTCCGCCGCTCGCGAATCACATGTGAAGCCGCGACATTATGCGCCACGCGATAGACCCAAGTCCGGATGGAACAGCGGGCGTCGAACCGCTGGAAACTCCGCCACAATTGAAAGTGAATTTCCTGGAGCAGGTCCCGCCGCTTCTCCGCATCAGCCTCGTAAGCGCGTGCGAGCCGTTCGAGCGCGGACCCGTACTGGTCCGCCGCGTCTTTGTAGCGATTATCCGGGTTCGCCTCCGGGCTGGAGATGGACTCGCTTCTGCTCACATGAAAGGTAGTCGCTAGGGACAGAACTTTCTAACAAACTAAATCATGGCCTGAATCCGTAGATAGCACCAAACCGAAAAACTACTTTCACCGCAGAGGCGCAGAGACGCCGAGAACGCGCAGGAATTTAAGCTAGTTGATGCGCAACACGCCGGTGGCTCGGCGGTTCAGGACGCACAGAACTGGTGCTCGGCGCTGGTGTGCGCTGCCTTGCGACAGAGAGAACGCAGCGGAGGAGTGCCACTGGGGAGGATGTTATTGTTTTCGAACGATGGGCATGCGCCAGCCTGTTCCGAAGGCGCGGGAAGTGACTTTTAGGCCGGGCGCGGCCTGCTTACGCTTGAACTCCGCGTTCCGGACCATGCGCAGCACCCGCCGCACCGTGTCCGGGTCGTAGCCGTGCTCCAGAATTTCTTCTTCCGACTCGCTGCCCTCGACATGACGTTCGAGGATTTCATCGAGGATCTCATAGGGCGGCAACGAATCCTGGTCGGTCTGATTCGGCCGCAATTCCGCCGAGGGCGCCTTGGTCAGGACGGCTTCCGGGATATCGGCCCGGCGCTGGTTGCGCCAGCGGGCCACACGATAAACCATCATCTTAGGCAGATCGGCGATGACGGCCAAGCCGCCCGACATGTCGCCATACAACGTGCAGTAGCCCACGGAAAGCTCGGATTTGTTCCCTGTAGTGAGCAGCAGCGCGCCGCACTTGTTCGACAGCGCCATCAGGAGGTTGCCGCGAATGCGTGATTGGATGTTTTCTTCGGTGACATCCGCGGATCGGCCGGCGAACGCTTCATGTAAGGCGCCCTCATAGGACTGCATGATCTGCGCGATGGGTAGTGTGAGAATCTTGATACCCAGGTTTCGCGCAAGCGTCACCGAATCGTCGACACTGCCCGCGCTTGAATAGGGCGACGGCATCAGGACGCCGAGCACGTTTTCGCGTCCCATGGCATCGGCTGCAATAGCCGCTGTGAGGGCGGAGTCGATACCGCCGGAAAGGCCGAGCAGCACGTTCTTGAAACCGGTCTTGCGCGCGTAGTCCCGCACGCCCAAAACCAGCGCGTGCCAGATCTCGGCTTCGGGCTGGAAATCGTCCTCGGCGATGGTTCCCCGGCCAGTCGCGAGATCGACCACCACAACGTCTTCGGCAAATGGCTTACCGCGCGCAATCAGGCGGCCCTTGGCGTCGAATGCGCAACTGCGGCCGTCATAGATCAGGTCGTCGTTCCCGCCGGCCTGGTTCACGTACACGAGCGGGATGGCGTGTCGCCGCGCGCTGTGCGCAAACATCTTTTCACGCAGCAGTTGTTTGCCGACGACGAACGGCGAGGCGGAAAGGTTCAGGATAATTTGGGCACCGGCTTCGGCGAGCGAAGTGATCGGGTCCTGGTGATAGCGCGGGCGCTGCCAGAAGTCGCGATCGTTCCAGACGTCTTCGCAGATGCTGATGCCAAGGCGGCTGCCGTTCAGGTTCATCATCTGCGGCTCGTGTGCCGGCTCGAAGTAGCGGTCCTCGTCGAAGACATCGTAGGTGGGCAGCAGAGTCTTGTGGAACGACGGCCCGACGCCGCCCTTTTCGAGCAGCACGGCGCTGTTAAACAGCGGGCGGCCCATCTCGGCGGGATTGGAGGTGGCCACTCCTACGAGCACCGGCGGCGCATCCGCCAGCTCGCGCGCCATGGAGTGCAGCATTTCGCAACTCTGCTTCACGAAGCCGTGGCTCATCAGCAGATCGCGCGGCAGGTATCCCATAAGCGCCAGCTCCGACGTGAGGGCCAAGTCAGCCTGTTGGCGCTGGGCTTCGCGCACCGCGGCGGTAATCAGCGCTGCATTTCCGGCCAAATCACCGGCGGTCGGATTGAGCTGCAAGAGAGCGATGCGCAAGCAAGGTTCGATTGGCGAACTTTTTGTTTGAAACTAATGGCAATTTTACAGGGTTCGCGGGGCACGATCAACCGAACCAGCGTCACCGCATACAGCCCTTTAAGGACATGGCTCCAGGAACGCTAAGTCGGTATGCTTCCGGTGGAATCGGTAGCGTAAGAGATCTCACCCTTAAGTGTCAGCAATCGTCTCACCGCATGACATTCTTGGCGCGTCATGAGCAATTCATTCTTGCCGTTGGATGCGCAGCCGGGCTTTGGGGCAAGAACGGGACAGTAAGTTAACGTTGTCCCACTGGCGCGGGCTGTTCCAGTAGCAGCTCCAGAAACGATTGCACCGCGTGGCTGAAGCGCTTGCGCTTGCGATGCACAATGCCGACCGGACGCACGAGTTCCGGTGCATGCAGTGGAATCGAGACCAGGCGGCCTTGCGCGATCTCGGCCTGCATGGTACGGGCGGGCAGAATGCTGATGCCGGAGCCAAGGGCGACCGCTTCCTTGATCATCTGGATGTTATCGAACTGCATGGCCATGCGGATCTCGATCGAGTGCTCGCGAAAAAAATGATCCAGCTCGCGGCGGATCATGAGCTCCTCATCGAAACCGACAAAGTCCTGACCATCGAGATCGGCGGGTAGGAGCACGGGTTTCGCGGCTAGCGGGTGCCAGGGCGGCGCGGCCACCGTCATTTCTTCTTCGCGCCACGGGATCACGGCCAGATCCTTGGCCGCTTCGGGATAACTGACCAGGCCCAGATCGGCTTGGTCGGCCAGCACGGCTTCGTAGACCTTGTCGGGGCGTAGGTAGTCGACATGAAGCTGTGCGTGGGGAAATCGCGCCGTGAATTCCTCCTGCAAGCGCGACATTTCAGACAGCCCGATGGAATAAATGGAGGCGACGCGCACAGTGCCCTCGGCGAAGCCTTTCAGGTTTTCTAGCTGCACCTGAAACTGTTCTTCGCGGCGCAAAGCATCGCGGCACAGGTCGTAAAATAGCTTTCCGGCGGGCGTCAGGGCGAGAGGGCGAGTGGTGCGGTCGAGCAGGGCGACCTCCATACGGCGCTCCATTTCCTGGAGATACTGGCTGGCAGCGGATTGACTGATCCCATTCAGTGACGCTCCACGGCTGACGCTCTTACTTTGCGCTATATCACGGAACAGCTTCAAGTTATCGAAGAGCACGGGATGAGCATAACATAAGAATATCTAATGTCAAGTAAATTAAATCTTCTATTGCCTTATAATTCATTAGCTGGTATATTTATTCAACTCCCCGTTGGAGCTTGACCATGATTGATCCCACCAACAGCACAGGTCTACCCAAACCTCAAGGCCTGTACGACCCGGCGAACGAGCGGGACGCGTGCGGCATCGGCTTTGTGGCAAACATCAAAGGCCAGAAATCGCACGACATTATCCTCAAGGGCATTCAGGTTCTGATCAACCTGACGCATCGCGGCGCTTGCGGATGCGATCCGGAAACCGGCGATGGCGCGGGTGTGTTGATTCAGATTCCCCACAAATTCTTCGTGCGCGAGTGCGCCGCGCTCGGGTTCAGTTTGCCGGAGCCAGGCGAGTATGGCGTAGGCATGGTCTTTTTGCCGGTGGAAAAGCCGGAGCGCTTGCAATGTGAGGGCATTCTGGAGCGCATCGCACGCGAGGAGGGGCTGCATGTTCTCGGGTGGCGCGATACGCCGATTGACGGCTCCGCCATCGGCCGCGTGGCACGCAACTCACAGCCGTATATCGAGCAGATTTTCATCTGGCGCGGCCACGAAATGACCGAGGATCAGCTCGAGCGCAAGCTGTATGTGGTGCGCAAGCGCGCGGAAATCGAAATCGCGAATTCGGACGTTCCGGATAAAGATTTCTTCTATATCCCGTCGCTCTCTTGCCGCACCATCGTGTACAAGGGACTGCTGCTGGCGCCGCAGATCGCCAAATTCTACGGAGAGCTTTCCGATCCCGACGTAATGAGCGCGCTGTGCCTGGTGCACCAGCGCTTCTCCACCAACACGTTTCCGAGCTGGCCGCTGGCCCACCCTTATCGCTACATTGCGCACAACGGCGAAATCAATACACTCAAGGGCAACGTGAACTGGATGTACGCGCGGCAATCGATTCTGGCCTCACCTCTTTTCGGCGACGACATTCGGAAGCTGTTTCCGATCGTGACGCCGGGTGGAAGTGACTCGGCCAGCTTCGATAATGTGCTCGAGCTGCTGTACTTGGCGGGGCGCGACATCCCGCACGCTATGGCCATGCTGATTCCGGAGGCTTGGGCTTCGAACGAGCACATGCATCCGGAAAAGAAAGCGTTCTACGAATATCACGCCTCGCTGATGGAGCCATGGGACGGGCCGGCGGCTATTGCTTTCACAGATGGGCGCGTAATTGGCGCGACGCTCGACCGCAATGGATTGCGTCCGGCGCGATATCTGGTGACGCACGACAATCTGGTGGTGATGGCGTCGGAAACCGGCGTGCTGCCGATCAAGCCGGAAGAAGTGCGAATGAAGGGACGCTTGCAACCGGGCAAGATGCTGCTGGTGGATACCGTGGCGGGCGAGATCGTACCCGACAAAGAATTGAAACGGCGGCTGTACACGCGCCGGCCGTATGCGCAATGGCTCAAGGAGAACCAAATCCACCTGGACGATCTTCCCGAGCCGCCGCGTGTCTATGGCTACGATCCGGAAACGCTGCTGATGCGGCAGCGGGCGTTTGGGTATACGGATGAAGATTTGCGCATTCTGCTTGCGCCCATGGCGGCGAAGGGCGAGGAACCGGTGGGATCGATGGGAACTGACACGCCGCTGGCCTGCCTTTCCGACAAGCCGCAGCCGCTATTTCACTATTTCAAGCAGCTTTTTGCGCAGGTGACCAACCCGCCGATCGACCCGATTCGCGAAGAGATGGTGATGTCGCTGATCAGCTACATCGGGACCGAGCGCAACATTCTGGACGAAACACCGAAACATTGCCACACGCTGAGGATGCCGCATCCGATTCTGACGAATCGGGACCTGGAGCGGCTGCGGAGGGTTTCGCAGGGCGACTATCTTTGCACGACGCTGCCCACGCTCTATCGCGCCGATGGCGGAGCGAAGGAACTGGAGCGCGCTCTCGATGGCCTCTGCCGCCGGGCTTCACTCGCCATCAAGAACGGCTACACCATGATCATCCTCTCGGACCGCGGTGTGGATGAGGATTACGCGCCCATTCCGAGCCTACTGGCGCTGACTGCGGTTCACAATCACCTAGTCCGCGAGAAGACGCGCACGCAGGTGGCGCTCATCATGGAATCGGGCGAACCACGCGAGGTGATGCATTTCTGCCTGCTCATGGGCTATGGCGCCAGCGCGGTGAATCCATATCTGGCCATCGAAACGCTGGAGAGCATGGCCAACAGCGGCCTTTTCCCGGAAGGGGTGACGTTCGAAAAGGCGCTCAAGAATTACATTAAGGCGATCAACAAGGGATTGCTGAAGGTCGCTTCCAAGATGGGAATATCGACCCTGCAAAGCTATCGGGGCGCCCAGGTCTTCGAAGCCATCGGGCT
Source organism: Bryobacteraceae bacterium (assembly GCA_035297145.1). Classification (GTDB taxonomy): domain Bacteria; phylum Acidobacteriota; class Terriglobia; order Bryobacterales; family Bryobacteraceae; genus QHXW01. The sequence goes on along the minus strand of DATGZN010000077.1, from coordinate 88,649 downwards.
GAACAAATCGCTGGTGGACAAATATTTCACGGGCACGGCCTCGCGAATTGAGGGTGTGGGTCTGGAGGTTCTGGCGGAAGAAGCGCGGCGGAAGCACGCGCACGCGCTGCGGCCGGCAACTGAATTCGACACGGAGCTGGCGGTGGGAGGCAGTTACCAGTACCGGGTGCGAGGCGAATATCACCTTTACAACCCGCTTACTGTTTCGAAGCTGCAGCATGCGGTGCAGCAGTCGAGCTTCGCGACGTTCCGGGAATACACCGATCTGATCGACAAGCAGAACCAGCAGCTCTGCACGCTGCGCGGCCTGATGGAATTCAAGCCGGGCAAGCCAGTGCCGCTGGAGGAAGTGGAACCGGCGAAGGATATCGTGAAGCGTTTCGCGACGGGCGCGATGTCGTTTGGCTCGATCAGCAAGGAAACACATGAGACGCTGGCCATCGCGATGAATCGCATCGGCGGCAAATCCAACACCGGCGAGGGCGGCGAGGACGAGGCGCGTTTCCAACACGATCCAAACGGCGACTGGCGGCGCAGTGCGATCAAACAGGTGGCATCAGCTCGCTTCGGCGTGACTACGAATTACCTGGTGAACGCCGACGAATTGCAAATCAAGATGGCGCAGGGAGCCAAGCCCGGTGAAGGCGGACAGCTTCCAGGCCACAAAGTGGATGAAGTGATCGCGAAGGTGCGGCATTCTATTCCGGGTGTGGGGCTGATCTCGCCGCCGCCGCATCACGATATTTACTCGATCGAAGACCTGGCGCAGTTGATTTACGATCTGAAGAACGCTAATCCACAGGCGCGGATTTCGGTGAAGCTGGTGGCCGAGGTGGGAGTGGGGACGGTGGCGGCGGGCGTGTCGAAGGCACACGCTGATGTCGTGCTCATTAGTGGCCATGATGGCGGCACGGGTGCATCGCCGCTCACTTCGCTCCAGCACTCCGGCATCCCTTGGGAACTGGGGCTGGCGGAGACGCAGCAGGTGCTGGTACTGAACGATCTGCGCGGCCGTATCACCGTGCAAACCGATGGCAAGCTGCAAACCGGCCGCGACGTGGCCATCGCAGCGCTATTGGGCGCGGAGGAGTTCGGGTTCTCGACGGCGCCGCTGGTAGCGCTAGGCTGCATCATGATGCGCAAATGCCACCTGAATACGTGTCCAGTCGGCATCGCGACGCAGGATCCCGAGCTACGGAAGAAATTCCAGGGTACGCCTGAGCACGCCATCAATTTCTTTTTCTTCCTCGCCGAGCAGGTGCGAGAGTTCATGGCGCAGCTCGGCTTCCGAACCTTCAATGAGATGGTGGGACGCGTGGACATGCTGGACATGCGCGCGGTGGTGGATCATTGGAAAGCCAAGGGGCTCGACTTTTCGTCGATTTTTTACAATCCACCGATGCCGGCACGCATCGCGCGACGCAAGATGCAAGCCCAGGATCACGGTCTGGACAACGCGCTCGATCATACGCTGATCGATCTAGCGCGGGAAGCCATCGAAAACCGGACGCCGGTAGAGATCAAGCTGCCCATTCGCAACGTGCACCGCACGGTGGGCACCATGCTTTCGGGCGAGGTGGCGCGGCGGTACGGATCGGCGGGATTGCCGGACAACACGATTCAGTGCCAGTTCACGGGGTCGGCGGGGCAGAGCTTCGGCGCGTTTCTAGCCAGCGGAATCACACTGTCGCTCGAAGGCGACGCGAACGATTACACAGGGAAGGGATTGTCGGGGGGAAGACTGATCGTTTACCCGCCGCGCACTTCGACGTTCCTGCCGGAGCAGAACATTTTGATCGGCAATGTGGTTCTTTATGGCGCCACCGGCGGAGAAGCGTACTTCAATGGCATGGCGGGCGAGCGATTCGCCGTGCGCAATTCAGGGGCGACGGCGGTGGTGGAGGGTGTGGGCGATCACGGCTGTGAGTACATGACGAAAGGTCTGGTCGTGGTGCTAGGAAAAGCCGGGCGCAACTTCGCCGCGGGAATGAGTGGCGGTATCGCGTATGTGCTCGACGAAAAGGGCGACTTCGCCGAAAAGCGCTGCAACCTGGCGGGCGTCGATCTCGAGCCCGTGATGGAGAAGGCGGACATCGACGTGCTGCGCAGCCTGATTGACAAGCACTTCGAGCACACGGGCAGCCCGCGCGCCAAGTGGATACTGGAAAACTGGAGCGCGATGCTGCCCAAGTTCGTTAAGGTGTTCCCACATGAGTACAAGCGCGTGTTGGGAATTCCCCGCAAACCGGCGCATGCGTTTGCGCCAGTGCCATCCACAATGGCCGCGCGGCAGGTGGCCCATGGGTAAAGATACAGGCTTCGTGGAGTACGCGCGCGAGACGCCCAAGCGGCGCCCCGTCAGCGAGCGCGTCAACGACTGGTTCGAGATTTATCTCGACTTTCCGGAAGAGAAGCTCCGCACGCAAGGAGCGCGCTGCATGGATTGCGGCGTGCCCTTCTGCCACACAGGCTGCCCACTCACCAACATCATTCCCGATTGGAACGATCTGGTGTATCGCGGGCGCTGGCGCGAAGCCATCCGCGTGCTGCACTCGACCAATAATTTTCCGGAGTTTACGGGCCGCATCTGCCCTGCCCCGTGCGAAGCCGCGTGCGTACTCGGCATCAACGAGCCGCCGGTGACGATCAAACAAATCGAAAAGAGCATCGTCGACTATGCGTTCAGCCAGGGATTGATCCGGCCGGAGCCGCCGGCGGTGCGCACGGGGAAGCGCGTCGCAGTAGTTGGGTCGGGACCGGCGGGTCTGGCGGCAGCACAACAGCTAGCGCGAGCGGGGCACTGGGTGACGGTATTCGAGAAGGCGGATCGTATCGGCGGGCTGCTGCGGTACGGCATCCCGAACTTCAAAATGGAGAAGCACCTGATCGACCGGCGTATTCAGCAGATGACGGCCGAGGGCGTAGAGTTCCGTCCGAATTCACACGTCGGCGGTAACGTGCCGGTGGAGGATCTGCGCAAGGACTTCAATGCGATCCTGCTGGCGGGCGGGTCCGAATGTCCGCGCGACTTGAATGTACCCGGCCGCGAGCTGCGGGGCATTCATTACGCGATGGAGTATCTGCCACAGCAAAACAAAGTCTGCGAAGGTGACACGATTTCCGGCCAGATCCTGGGTACAGGCAAGCGCGTGGTGATTATTGGGGGCGGCGACACGGGAGCGGATTGCCTGGGCACCGCACACCGGCAGAAGCCGCTTTCGGTGCATCAGTTCGAACTGCTGCCCATGCCGCCAAAGGATCGCTCGCCGCTCACGCCGTGGCCGCTGTGGCCGATGCAGCTGCGCGTCGAAGGTGCGCATGAAGAAGGCGGCATTCGCGAATGGAGCATCGCGACCACCAGATTCACGGGCGACGAAAACGGCAACGTGAAGCAGTTACATGCGGTGCGCGTCGGTCCGCCGCCTAAGTTCGAGCCCCTGGCTGGGACTGAATTCACCATGAACGCAGATCTGGTGCTGTTAGCCATGGGCTTCCTCGGCCCAGTGCGCAACGGCATGATCGAGCAGCTTTGCGTGAAGCTGGATACGCGCGGCAACGTGGCGACGGATGAGAGCTACATGTCCTCGGTCGCGGGCGTGTTTGCGGCGGGCGATATGCGCCGCGGGCAATCGCTGGTGGTGTGGGCGATCAGCGAAGGGCGGAAGGCGGCGCGGGGCGTGGATCAGTATCTCATGGGAGAGACCAAGCTTCAGTAAGTACGTGGTCTATTTCGCGGACGCATCGTTCTTGCTTTTCTCCGCTGCCTCTTTGGTAATGCGCTGAATTTCCGGCATGACGTCTGCCATTGGGCGTTGAGCCATTTCCATGGATTTCGCCATCAGTTGCGGCATTTTTATTAGGTAAGCCTGTCCCGCGGGACTCTTGTAAAACGTCAAGATTCCCGTGATTTCTGCGTCGCTGTAGACTTCATCGTACAGGCGAACATACTCCGGCTTCATCTTGTCCCAGCTGAAACGATCCTGGATTTGTGCCAGCAACTTATCTACGACCTGCGCCGCCTCAGCCTTTGCCTTTTCCGAGCCGACAACTGCATCGAGTTGCTTACTGGTCCTCGTGCGAATTTGGCTGTAGATCTGCTGAGACAATGACTCCATATTGCTCATCTTCAGTAACTCTTCGATATTCGCGCTTTTGGTGCTTTCCTGCGCCCTCGCGGGGAAGACCAGGAAGGTCAGCGCCACCGCGCTCGCGATGGCAGCCAAATTGGATCTCATAAGCCTCCTGTACCAAAGTCATTCTAGAACGCATAGAAATCGGTGGGAAGGCGGTGGCTGGATGACGAATGTGGCGAGCCGGCGCTGAGAGAGCCCTCGTGGTGAAAGGCTTGATATCCTGGAGACAGATGATTCCCATGGAAGACGACAGCGGAATTGAGAGCGCCTACTCTGACGACGGCGTGGACCTGACTCTGATCCGCTGGATGTTATCCTTGACACCAGCGGAGCGGCTGGAAACGCTTCAGCAGTATGTGAACTCCGTGGTTACCATTCGTGCCCGAAATTCTCAAACCCGACTTTCTGCCGATCCTGCGCGTTTTGAGCAAACACCAAGTTGATTTCATCCTTGTCGGCGGAGTAGCGGCCGTGGTGCTCGGCGCACCGGTGATGACCTTGGACCTCGATGTAGTCTACTCCACTGACGAAGGCAATCTAAGGCGGTTGCTTGTCGCAATTGACGATCTGGAGGGATATTATCGAATGCAGCCGGAAAGACGGTTGAAACCAAACCTTTCTCATCTTGCTCCCGGCGGTCACAACCTGTTATCCACGCGTTGGGGGCCTCTAGATCTGCTAGGCACTGTCGGGAACGCGCGGTCGTATCAGGATCTCGCGCCACATGCGACACAGATCGATGTGGCCGATGGACTTGTCGTAAGAGTCCTCGATCTCGAAACTCAGATCGCCACTAAGGAAGAGGCCGGGAGAGAGAAGGACCGCGCTATGCTGCCCATCTTGCGGCGAACACTCGAGGAATCACGGCGCCGTTGATCGCGGCTACGCCTGATCCACTTCCTCGGCTGCCCGGTTGGCGGACTCGAGGGCGGCTTCCTGGCCCCAGCTCATCTGGGCCGCGTAGGCGCCCGCGAAATGGATGCGGCCCTGGGGGCGCGTGACCTCGGGCCAGAATTTCGCGAGCTCGCCGGGCTGATAAGTGATTCGTTCGCACATTCCGGCGTAGGGGTCGGCCGCCCAGTTGTAAATGAGCGCTTGCTCGATGTCGGCTGACTTCCCCGGATAGAGCTTGTGAAACGCGGCTAGCGCGGAGTCAGCCGTCGCTCCCGGTTCCGCGCCACCGATCAGAACACCGCGAGGAGTGTTCACTTCGTCGGCAATACTCCAGAGCTCGTTCAAGTGGGAATCCGGCGGCTCCCAGTTGGGGCTTACGCCATCGGTCTTCCAAAAGCGCGTGCGCGATTGAAAAACTACGCGGGTGCGGGTGTAGTACGGCATGTTTTGGATGACGAAACTCTTCGCCTCGGGCCATGCTGGCGTCACCGGAATCTGGCGGAGGACGACGAGAGAGATGCAGGTCACGAGATGATCGGCCGTCATCTTTTTCTCTTGTCCGAATTCGTGGCAGGTGACCGTCACGCCTCCCGAATCGTGGCGGATCGCGGTGACCGGGCAGCCCAAGTGTACGCGTTCGCCGAGCCGTGCGGCAAAGGTGTCGGTCATGCGTTGGTTGCCGCCCTGGATGCGAAACAATTTGGTCGCGACCAGGGGCGTGCCGCGTAGCTTTTTCACGGCCGCGCCCCAGATCCACACCAAGGCGGAGCCCGATCCGCCGAAATGCGCGAGCGCGGCGGCAGAAGCTCCCTCGCGCTTGAGAAGATCCGACACGCTGATCTGATCCAGCTCGTTCAACCCCGCGCCGAGCGGATCCGTCTCCTTCTCAATCCGATCGACGTATCGCTGCAGGTACAGCAGCGGCAGCTCGGGCCACGGATGCGTGGCCAGGAAATCGATTTCCCGCTGGTTGAAACCGAGTTGATTGAGCGCATCGTGGCTGTGGAGGTCTTCTTCAGTGAACAGCTTGCCGTTGAAGAATCGGACCATGTGCTCACGGCGCGGGTAAGCGATGGGCGTCAGCTCGAACTCTCGCAGATAGCGCCAGTAGGCGGTGTAGCCGGGATAATAAAAGTGCTCCGCGCCCACGTCGGCATAGAGGCCGTCGGCCAGAGGATCGTGCATGGTGCGGACGTGGCCGCCGGTTCTGCCGGTGGCTTCGAGCACAACCACCTCGTGCCCGCGCTTCATGAGTTCGTAAGCGCAGGCCAGACCGGCAATACCGCCGCCCACGACGATGACTTTTTTCTTTCTTCCGCTCGTTTGAGCCGGAGCAGCGGTCGCGGCCAGAGTACCAGCGATCGCAGTTCCACCTATCTTTAAAGCGTCCCGACGATTCATGCTCAACTTACCTTCTTCACTTGCTCCCACTGGCGGTTTGCAGCGGAGCGAAGCACGGCATCTGTGACGTAGTCGGTTGCCAGGGCGTCGCGGAATGACGGCGCGGATGGTTTGCCGGTGCTCAAGCTCTCGAGAAAATCCGCGGCCTGGTGGATGAAAGTGTGCTCGTAGCCAATCTGCAAACCGGGCACCCACCAGTGTTTCATGTAGGGATGATCGCCGTCGGTGATGTGCACGGAGCGCCAGCCGCGCAGGCGACCTTCATCACCATGATCGAAGTATTGGAGGCGATGCAGATCGTGCAGGTCCCAAAAAATCGATGCGTGCTCGCCGTTAATCTCGAATGTGTAGAGCGCCTTGTGGCCGCGGGCGTACCGCGTGGCCTCGAAGGTTGCGAGTGAACCGTTCGAGAAGCGCGCGAGAAAAGCACTGGCATCATCGATCCCCACCTTCTCCACCTTCCCTGTGAGGTTGTGCTTGCGCTCTTTGATGAAGGTCTCGGTCATGGCGGTTACCTGGTCAATCGAGCCGTTCAGCCACAGCGCGGTGTCGATGCAGTGCGCGAGCAGATCACCGGTGACGCCGCTACCGGCGACGTTGACGTCGAGCCGCCAGAGGGCGGCGCCTCCTTGCGGCAGGTCTTTGGATATCGTCCAATCCTGGAGAAACTTCGCGCGGTAATGAAAAATGCGCCCCAACCGGCCCTCGTCGATCAACTGCTTGGCCAGGGTGACCGCGGGCACGCGCCGGTAGTTGTACCAGACCATGTTGGCGACGCGGGCTTTTTCGACCGCATCCACCATGTGCTCAGCCTCAGCGGCATTGCGGCCCAGCGGCTTTTCGCAAAGCACCATCTTGCCCGCAGCCGCGGCGGCAGTGGCGATCTCGGCGTGGGTGTCGTTCGGACTGGCAATGTCAATCAGGTCGATATCGGTTCGCGCCACCAGCTTACGCCAGTCGCTTTCCACGCTTTCGTAGCCCCACTGCGCAGCAAAGGCCTTCGCCTTCCCACCATCACGCGCGCAGATAGCCTTCAATACCGGCTGATAGTCCAGATCGAAGAAGTGGTTCACTTGGCGGAAGGCGTTCGAATGCGTGCGTCCCATGAACCCGTAGCCGACTAAGCCGATGTTCAGTTTCTTCGCCACAAGCTAATCCACCGGAAAATTTTCGTGCTTGCGCACCTGCCAGGCCTGCCAAAGATGACGGCGCTCATGGGCTGCAAGAAATTCGAAACACGGCCCAAGGCCCATTTTGAGGGCTCGGATGAACGGCGAAGTTACCTTGGCGCGGGCCAGATCGAGCCCGTTGGCGGCGCGAATGCGCTTGCGAAGATCGTCCTGCATGGTCAGAAAATTGGCGATGACGAAGGGAAGAGGTTGATCATCGGGCGGACGCGCGGAAAGCGGTGTTCGCAGGCGGATACCGGGCGGCGGTTCGGTGGAGCGCACAAACCATCGCTCGATGAAACCGTAGCGGAATGGGCCTCGGCTGAGCAAACGGTCGGCACGCGCATTCTCCATCGCCTCATCGATGAGAGGAAGATATTTGGCGCCGACGATCACCAGGTGCACCAGACACTGTTCGATCGACCACTGCGACGCGACCGGCGACCAATGAAACTGAACTTCCGTCATCCCGTTCAACAGGCTGGCCGTGTCCGCGTCCACGCCATCGAGCTGCCGCAAACAGTCGGCGAGGTCCGATGCAAGCGGCTCTTCGCCGGCGCCATCCACGCTGGGGATGATGGAACTCATTTTCCCTGGGTCGATCCATCAATATACACCGTGCGGTCCCGGTTGGAACACGCCGCGCGGCAGGTCCGTATAATTAAGGTATGCAGCGCTTTTGGCCGCTGACTCTTGTCGCAATTCCGCTACTGCTTTTCAGCTCGCGTTCAGAATACTCCGCGGCCCAGCACAAATTGGATCTCATCGAAAGCGGCCGGCTGCGTCCAGGCTCGCGCGTCAGTTTCACCGAGCGCGAGCTGAACGCCTATGTGGAGCAGGAACTACCCAAATCAGTTCCCCAGGGCGTTCGTGAGCCGAAGCTGGAGCTAGGCCCTGGCACGGCCACCGGCTCCGCGCTCATTGACTTTCTGAAGCTCGAGCACGCCTCTGGAAATCCACCCAGCTGGCTGATGCGGCAACTGTTGCAGGGCGAGCACCCGGTGATCGTGACGGCGCGCATCACATCTGCAAACGGACGCGCCACGGTCGACGTCCAGAGCGTCGAGATTTCCGGCGTCACCATCGAGGGCCGCCTGTTGGATTATCTGATCCGTAATTATTTGAACGTTTACTATCCCGATGCCAAAGTCGGCCAGCCGTTCCAAATGAGCTACCGGATCGACCGTCTGGACATCCAGCCCGCCCGCGTCGATGTGTTCCTGAGAAAATAGCGGCTGACAATGCGCCGCGCCTGTGGATTCTCCGTTTTCCTGCTGTCTATCGCGTATTCCCTTGTCTGGGCCGCTGATGTTGCTCCGCGCGGTGATTACGCCGCTGTCGCTCATGCGCTTCAACCATTCATCCAACACGAGCTGGCCGAGAAGCAACTTCCCGCGATCTCCATCGCACTGGTGGATGATCAGCAAATCGTGTGGGCGCGGGGATTCGGTTACGCCGACCCGGAAAGCAAAGTTCCCGCGACGGCGAGCACGATCTATCGCGTCGGCTCGGTTTCAAAACTGTTCACGGACATCGGGATTATGCAGTTCGTCGAGGGCGGTGAGTTGCAGCTCGATGCGCCCATAACAGACTATCTGCCAAACTTTCATCCGCGGAATCCATTTGGTAAGCCAATCACGCTGCGTGAGCTGATGGCGCACCGCTCAGGCCTCGTACGCGAGCCGCCAGTCGGCCACTATTTCGACCCAACCGAACCAACGCTCGCCGCCACCGTGAAGAGCCTAAACGAGACGTCGTTGGTCTACCAGCCCGGTACGCACACCAAGTATTCCAACGCAAGTATCGCGGTGGCTGGTTACGTTCTCGAGCAGCGCAGGGGAGAACCTTACGCGAAATATCTCAAGCACGCCGTGCTCGAGCCGATGGGCATGGCAACGAGCGCGTTCGAACTGGAGCCGCACCTCGCACCTGACCTGGCCAAAGCCTTCATGTGGACCTATGACGGGCGCACGTTCACCGCGCCGGCGTTCCAACTTGGCATCGGACCGGCAGGGTCTCTCTACACGAGCGTCACCGATCTCGGGAAGTTTCTGGGCGTTCTGTTTGCGGGCGGACGCGGCGCCAACGGCCCGGTACTGGAACCGGAAACGCTGGAGCAGATGTGGCAGCCGCAGTTCGCAGCGCCTGGAGAAACAACCGGTTTCGGCATCGGGTTCCGCTTGTCTAAGTTCGAGGGCCGCCGACTGGTTGGACACGGCGGCGCGATCTACGGCTTTGCGACGGAGCTGGCGGCCTTGCCGGACGACAAATTGGGTGTCGTCGCCGTCACCACCGATGACAGCGCGAATGCCGTCGTCAACCACATCGCACACGAGGCGCTGCGGTTGATGCTCGCCGCACGCGCCGGGAAGCCGCTCCTCGAGATTCCGCTTACGAAGCCGGTCGATCCCGCACTCGCACGCAACTTGGATGGCCGATATGGCGATGGAGCGGAAGCCATCGATCTGACCGAACGCACCGGGAAACTCTACGCGTTGCCCGAACGCGGTGGGGAGCAGATTGAGGTTCGGCGGAGCCGCGATGCGCTGATTCTTGACGGCAAGCTCGGCTACGGCATGCAGATCGTTCCGGAGAGCGGCGGCGTTCTTGCCGGCCAGCACCATCTGGCGCGTGTTTCCGCGCCCCAACCGGCGCCCGCACGCGATCGCTTTCGCGGCCTGATCGGCGAGTACGGCTGGGATCACGACACGCTCTACATTCTCGAAAAAGACAGCAAGCTCACAGCGCTGATCGAATGGTACGACTACTATCCGCTCGAGGAGGCTTCGCCGGACGTTTTCCGTTTTCCGAATTGGGGCCTCTATGATGGCGAGACGTTGACATTCCATCGCGGCGCGAATGGCCGCGCTACCGGCGTGGTGCTAAGTGACGCTGTTATCTTTCAGCGCCGCAAAATCGCCGGTGAGGATCAAAGCATCGCGCATATCGAGGCGGTGAAACCGGCTGATGAGCTACGCCGCATCGCGTTGGCCGCCGCGCCGCCGCACGAGACGGGCGAGTTCCGCAAACCGGACCTGGTGGAGCTGACGTCTCTCGATTCCACCATCAAGCTCGACATCCGGTACGCGACGACCAACAACTTTTTACAGACGGTCTTCTATCCACAGGCTCGGGCATTTCTGCAGCGGCCGGCTGCCGAGGCCGTCGTGCGCGCACATCGCAAACTGAAGGCCCTGGGATATGGGCTGTTGATCCACGATGGCTACCGCCCGTGGTACGTCACGAAAATGTTCTGGGATGGCACGCCGCCCGATAAACACCACTTCGTCGCAGACCCCGCGCATGGCTCACGCCACAATCGTGGGTGCGCAGTCGATCTGACGCTCTACGATTTGAAGACCGGCCAGCCCGCCGAAATGATGGGCCTTTACGATGAGATGTCGGAGCGCTCGTATCCGGATTATCCCGGCGGCACCGCACTGGCGCGTTGGCATCGCCAACTGTTGCGCCGCATGATGGAGGACGAGGATTTCACCGTCTACGAATTTGAGTGGTGGCATTTCGATTACAAAGACTGGCGGAAGTATCCCGTCCTGAATGTTGACGCTGGCGCGTTGTGAGCGCGGGCATCGTGTTACATTTGTGCTTTGACGGACGAAGATTTCATGCGTCTTGCGATTGGCACGGCCAGGCAGGGCGTGGCAGCGGGGCAGTCGCCTTTTGGAGCCTGTATCGCCCGCTCGGGTGAAGTAGTGAGCTGCGAGCATAACGTGGTGTGGCAGACGACAGACATCACGGCGCACGCCGAGATCCACGCGATCCGTGAGGCGTGCCGCAAGCTGCGCAGCATCGATCTTGCCGGCTGCGTCATTTATTCCACTTGTGAGCCGTGCCCCATGTGCTTTTCGGCTTGCCACTGGGCGCGGATTTCAAAAATCTTTTACGGCGCCAGCATTCGCGACGCCCATGCCAGCGGGTTTCATGAATTGGCAATCGCAAACATTCGCATGAAGGAACTGGGCGGAAGTCCGGTCGAGATCGTTGGCGATTTTCTGCGCGACGAAGGCATCGCGCTTTTTCACTTCTTTGACCAGCAACCAAACAAGCGAACCTACTGATCCGCTCCGGCTGTTGAAGCTAATCCACCTGGCGGATAGCGCACTGCCCATTGGCGGCGCGGCGCATTCGTTTGGCCTCGAAACGCTGGTGGCGGAGGGACTGCTCACGCCGGAAACGTTGCCGGGCTTCCTGCGCGACTATCTCGAGGAGACAGGTGTGCTGGAAGCCACCTTTTGCCGCGCGGCTTATCGTGCCCCAGGTTCTGATTGGCCGGCGCTCAATCGGCAGCTCAGCGCGCGCAAGCTGGCGCACGAAAGCCGGGAAGCGAGCCTGACGTTGGGCCGCCGGTTCCTGCAACTGTTCTGTGGACTCGAAGGCTGCAACATTCCGGCCGGCGAGGCGCACTACGCGACAGCCTTTGGCTATGCCGGACGTGCGTTGGGCGTTGCGGAGGAAATCGCCGCCGCGGTCCACCTGCAGCAATCCGTCACCGCTCTTGTGTCCGCGTGCCAGCGGTTGATACCGATCGGCCAGCAACGCGCGGCGCGTCTGCTCTGGGACCTGAAGCCCGAGATACTGGATGCGGTGCAAGCGAGTGCTATGGCGGAGGTCGGGACCGTCGCCGCCTTCACTCCGATGGTGGAGATAGCGTCGATGCGGCATCTCGCGCTTGAGACGCGGCTGTTCATTAGTTGACGACATGCCAGATACTTACGGCCGTCTCTCGCTGCGGTTCGAATATGATTCGAAAGCCGCGCGGACGCGTCTTCAAGTGCTCGAACAGCGCCAGCCGCTCAAGGTGGTGCGGGCATTCGACCTGCCCTGCGGCGGGGCATTGGTACATCTGCACAATCTTTCCGGTGGCATATTAGCGGGAGACAAACTATCGCTCGATGTAGCTATCGGCGCCGGCGCGACCGCGCAGATCACCTCTACCAGCGCTACGCGCATTTACCGTAGCCGCCCGGGAGCGCGCGCCGCCGAATATACAACACACGTCCAGCTTCGGGAAGACGCGCTCCTCGAATATCTGCCCGATTCGCTCATACCATTCGCCGGGGCACGATACTGTCAACGCACCGAGGTGCAGCTCAGCGAAGGAGCGGGCCTGTTCTGGTGGGAGACGCTTGCGCCGGGCCGCGAAGCCCGCGGCGAGGTTTTTTCCTATGACGAGCTGCGCCTCGGTTTCGATCTGCGCGTCGCCGGCATGCCGGTTGCCATGGAGAATGGCGACCTCAATCCGGCTTTGCGTCCGCTGACCTCGCCGGCGCGTCTCGGACCCTACCGTTACTTGTCGTCTTTCTACATCTGCCGCGCGGGCACGGCCGATTCCGTCTGGTTCGCAGTGGAAAAACAGCTCCTCGAAATCGCAGAAAGCATGAGTTCGCCTGTGATAATATGGGGCCTCACGAGACTTCCCGCGCACGGCCTCGTTGTCCGCGCGCTAAGCCAGAACGGCCGCGATATCGCACGCGGGCTGGTCGCCTTCTGGCGTGTCGCGAAACAAGCGCTCTACGGCCAGGAAGCCGTTGTACCTCGCAAGATTTACTGAATTTTCCGGGAGGAGCCATTGCATCTTACCCCTCGCGAGCAGGAAAAGCTGATGGTCTTTGTTGCTGCCGAGCTTGCGCGCAAACGGCAGGCGCGCGGTGTGAAGCTGAACTACCCCGAGGCTGTCGCTATCATTTCGGCCGAGATTCTCGAAGCAGCCCGTGACGGCAAGAGCGTGGGCGACATCATGATACTCGGCACCAAGATTCTCCGTCGCCGGGACCTGATGGACGGAATCGCCGAGATGTTACATGAGGTGCAGGTGGAAGCGACCTTCCCGGATGGAACCAAGTTAGTGACTGTGCATGACCCGGTGTCATAACTATGAAACCAGGAGAATACTTTCTCGAATCCAGCGATATCATCGCTAACTCCGGCCGTAAGAGCGTCATTCTGCTTGTGAAGAATACCGGCGATCGCCCCGTCCAGGTGGGTAGCCATTACCACTTCTTTGAGGTCAACAGCGCCCTGGAATTCGACCGTCCGGCAGCTTACGGCATGCGCCTCAACATTGCCGCTGGCACCGCTTCACGCTTCGAGCCGGGCGAGGAAAAAGAAGTCACGCTGGTTAACTTTGCCGGGGCGCGCAAAGTCTTCGGCCACAACGGACGCGTGAATGGAGCTTTGAACAAATGAGCCTGCCCATTCCACGCCGCACCTACGCCGATCTTTACGGGCCGACGAAAGCGGACCGTGTCCGCCTAGCCGACACCGAGTTAGTCGTGGAGGTTGAACGCGACTACACCACTTATGGCGATGAAGTAACATTCGGCGGCGGTAAAGTAATTCGGGATGGAATGGGTCAGAGCAGCACCGCAGTTCGCGAAGGTCCTGCCGGTGCACTCGACTTGGTCATCACGAATGCTCTGATCGTCGATCATTGGGGCATTGTCAAGGGAGACATTGGTATCCGTGATGGCCGCATCGTCAAGGTCGGCAAGGCAGGTAATCCCGATACCATGGAGGGAGTCGACCCCGAGTTAGTGATCGGCGCCGCGACCGAAGTGATTGCCGCCGAGAACCAGATAGTAACCGCGGGGGCGCTGGACACTCACATTCATTTCATTTCACCGCAGCAGATTTTCGAAGCCATTTCCAACGGCGTGACCACCATGATCGGCGGCGGAACCGGCCCCGCCACGGGCACCAACGCCACCACGTGCTCGCCTGGCGCCTGGAACATCCATCGCATGCTCGAAGCCGCGGAAGCCTGGCCCATGAATTTCGGTTTTCTGGGAAAGGGCAACGCCTCGGCGCCTCTTCCGCTCGCAGAACAGATTGAAGCCGGCGCCTGCGGACTCAAACTCCACGAGGACTGGGGCACCACGCCCGCGGCCATCGACACCTGCCTTAAAGTCGCCGACCAGTACGATGTCCAGGTCGCCATCCACACCGACACCATTAACGAAGCCGGTTTTGTCGAGGACACCATTCGCGCCATCGGCGAGCGCACCATTCACACGTACCACACCGAGGGCGCGGGCGGCGGCCACGCGCCCGACATCATCCGCATCGCAGCACAGCCCAACGTGCTGCCATCATCGACGAATCCCACGCGGCCGTTCACCGTCAATACAATTGACGAGCACTTCGACATGCTCATGGTGTGCCACCACCTCAACCCCTATGTGCCGGAGGATATCGCCTTTGCCGAGAGCCGCATTCGGCCAGAGACCATTGCCGCCGAGGATATCCTGCACGATCTCGGTGTCTTCAGCATGATGTCGAGCGATTCGCAAGCCATGGGCCGCATCGGCGAGGTAGTCACGCGCACGTGGCAGACGGCGCACAAGATGAAGGTGCAGCGCGGTCCACTTGCCGGCGATTCCAGCCGCAACGACAACACCCGTGTCAAGCGCTATATCGCCAAGTACACCATCAACCCCGCGATCACTCACGGCGTCGCGGTGCACGTCGGGTCCATCGAGCCCGGCAAAATCGCCGACCTCGTCCTGTGGAAGCCTGCTTTCTTCGGCGTCAAGCCGGAGATGGTGCTCAAAAGCGGGTTCATCGCCTGGAGTGTGATGGGCGATGCCAACGCATCCATTCCCACGCCTCAGCCGGTGTTCTATCGCCCTATGTTCGGTTCGTTCGGACGTGCCGTGGCGTCTACCGGCCTCGCATTCGTTTCCAAAAGTGCGCTCGAAGCCGGTGTGCCTGCGAAAATCGGTCTCACAAAGCGCGCTGTCGCCGTGGAAAATTGCCGGCGCATCGGGAAGAAGGACATGATTCACAATTCGGCCATGCCCAAGCTCGAGGTCGATCCAGAAACCTACGAAGTTCGGGCCGATGGCGAGTTGCTGACCTGCGAGGCGGCCAGCGTGCTCCCGCTGGCCCAGCGCTATTTCCTGTTCTAATCTTAAGTCGATGCGTGCATTTCGGGTTGGCGTGGCGGGACCAGTGGGAAGCGGCAAGACTGCGCTGGTCGATTGCCTGAGCCGCGAGCTTTCCGGCCGCTACAGTGTCGGCGTCGTCACCAACGATATCTATACAAAAGAAGACGCGGAGTTCCTCATCCGCCAGGGCACGTTACCCGCGGAGCGCATTCGCGGCGTCGAGACCGGTGGCTGCCCCCACGCGGCGATTCGCGAAGACGCTTCCATGAACCTTGAAGCCATCGCGGATCTCGAATCCAAACTGCGGAATCTCGAGCTGATTTTCGTGGAAAGTGGCGGCGACAATCTGGCCGCCATGTTCAGCCCGGAGCTGGTGGACGTGGCCATCTATGTGATCGATGTCGCGGGCGGCGACAAAATTCCGCGCAAGGGCGGCCCAGGCATCACGCGCTCCGAGCTTCTGGTGATCAACAAGATCGATCTCGCCCCACACGTGGGCGCGTCGCTCGACATCATGGACCGCGACGCCCGCCGCATGCGCGGGAGCCGTCCATTTGTTTTTACAAATTTGAAAAATGGTACTGGACTTTCCGACGTCGTCTCTTGGGTGGAGCGGCACCTGGCGATTCCCGAACGCCGGAACCTTATCGACGCGCACTCCCCTTACCAAGGGCGCGCGCATACTCACGCTCACTAGCGGGTCACGCGGCCCATGAACTCGCTCGCGACGCTCCCTAACCTATTGACAATCGCCCGGCTGCTTTTGGCTCCGTTCATTTTCGCCGCAATCGTCAGCGGGCGCCACGTACTGGCCCTCACCCTTTTCGCCGTTGCGGCCCTGACCGACGGCTTGGACGGCCTGCTCGCCCGCCGCATCCACCAGATCACACCGCTTGGTGCGTATCTCGACCCTATTGCCGATAAAGTCCTGCTCAGCGGCGTCTACATTTCTCTTGCCGTTGCCGGCAGCATACCCTCCTGGCTCGTGGTGCTCATTCTAGGACGCGACATTTTTCTCCTCGCGACGTCTGGAATCGCTTTGTTGTTCACCGCCTATCGCGAATTCCGTCCTAGCGTGTGGGGCAAGGCCAGCACCTTAGTGCAGATCGCCTGCGCAACGACTTGGATGGCGCGAGGCGCGTTGAACCTGCCCTCTCTAGACGTACTGGCACCCGCTCTGGTTTGGCCTGTCGCAGCCATTACTATCTGGAGTGGACTCCACTACAGTTGGCGCGGATTTCGCTTCCTAAAAGCGCATTGACGGAGGCGGCGGGCCGGAGTAGGCTAGAGGTGTCAGGGTTTGGAATGACACGCTACGTGCCGGCTCGGCATTACCTCACCTTCGGAATTACGGCACTGGCGCTTGCGGCTTTTTCCGGCTGGCTGGGTCTGGAATTGAGAGCTGCATTCGTTGCCGCGGGGCTCTTTGTCCTGAGTGCCGCGTTACTGCTGACACTGGCGTTTCGTCCCGCGCTCGAGATCCACGAAGAATACCTGGCCATCGGCAAACAGCGCATCCTTTGGATGGATATTCGCCGCCTGGACCGGACCGGCTGGATTTCCCCCCTCATCCTGCGCATGACCTTGTTTGACGATTCGCGCTTGTTGCTGGTCTATCCCGGCGATCTCGAATCCTGCAATGGACTGCTGCGTAACCTGCGCCGCCTTTCGCGCGATGCCTTGATCGATGGCGTCCCCTACCGGCAGTATTGGGGCGAAGCGCTGAACCCCGGGCCGGATCGCCGCCAGCTTCCCTCTCCGCGCTACCGCCTGCTGCGGCCCGAGGATGAGGCGGAGGTGGAAAAACTTTACCAGCGCCTCAAAACGGTCGGCCACCTGGACCAGAAGAACACCACGGACGAGAAGTAGTTCGTGGCAGCCCGCCATTCTCTGAAGAGCAAGCCCTTAGTAGTGACCGCGTTGGTTGTAATCGCAATTCTCACGCACTCGTTGTGGATGGGCTGGATGGGTGCATGGCTGGTACACAGCGATCCTCCCTTTCACGCGGATGTCATCGTGGCCCTGGCCGGCGATCCCTACGGGCACCGCATTCTGAAAGCGGCTGAGCTGGTTAAGAGTGGGTTCGCACCAAGGGTACTGGTGAGTGGCCCGCCGGGATTCTACGATCTGCATGAATCCGATCTCGCCATCCCGTTCGTGCTCCGCCACGGCTATCCCGCTGACTGGTTCATCGCCGTTCCTCACGATGCCCATTCGACCGAGGAAGAAGGCCACGCACTCTATCCGGAATTGATCAAGCTGCATGCACACCGCGTGATTGTGGTGACCACCGATTATCATTCCGCGCGCGCTCTTCGCCTGCTCAGCGCCAGTTGGCCGGGTATCGAAATTCGCATGGTGACGGCCCCGGACGATTTCTTCAGCGCCAGCGGCTGGTGGCACAACCGCGAGGGCCGCAAGACTTTTTTTCTAGAATGGCTAAAGACGCTGACGAGTTTCGCGAGAATCTAGACCGATGCGCGAATCATTCCTAACCCTGTGGCCCTACATGCGGCGCTACCGCCGCGGTTTGTGGCTCGGGATCGGATCGCTCATCTTAAAAGATCTGGCCCACGCGGCCGTCCCGCTGGTGATTGGCTTCGCCGTGGATGCGCTCACCGCCCGGCGGCCATTCCTGGTGATTCTTCGTTTCGCGCTTCTGTTGGTTGCGCTCGCGGCGGTGCGTGGCCTTTTTCAATTCTGGATGCGCGTCATTCTCATCGGCATCTCGCGCGACATCGAATACGACTTGCGCAACGACCTGTTCGCGCACCTGGTATCGCTCTCACCGGATTTCTATGCGCGCCAGCGTACCGGCGATATCATGGCGCGCGCCACCAACGATCTGAACGCCGTCCGCATGATGCTGGGCCCCGGAATCATGTATTGGGCTGAAACCAGCCTGACCTTTGTGCTCGCTATTTCCGTCATGGCCTTCAAGGACTGGCGGTTGATGCTGCTGGCGGTTCTTCCGGCGCCCCTGGTGAGTGTCGCCGTTATGCTGTTCGGCCGCGCCATTCACGAGCGTTTTGAGGCCATCCAGGCGATGTTCTCCGACATCAGCAGCCGCGTGCAGGAGAACCTATCGGGCGTGCGCATGGTCCGCGCTTTTGTACAGGAGGCCGCGGAACTCCGCCGCTTCGAGAAACTCAACCAGGACTACATTAGCCAGAACCTTCGTTTGGTCCGCATATCGGGCCTGTTCCAGCCGCTGCTCGAAGGCCTGATCGGTGTCACCTTTTTAATGGTGCTCTGGGAGGGTGGATCCCAGGTCCTGCAACATCGCATATCTATGGGCGGCTTCGTCATGTTCAACACCTACATGGGCATGCTGGTTTGGCCCATGATCGCCCTCGGCTGGGTGGTGAACCTGATGCAACGCGGCACGGCATCCATGAGCCGCATCAACCAGATCATGCACGAAAAGGCGACCATCGCCGCTCCCTTGTCGCCTGTGCCGATGCCCCGCACGCGCGGCGAAATCGAGTTTCGCGGTGTCACCCTGGAATATCCCAGCGGACGCGCCCTCAATCACGTCGATTTGCTGATTCCCGCCGGCGCCACACTCGCGGTGGTGGGCCACACAGGAAGCGGCAAGAGCACGCTCGTGAGCCTGGTTCCCCGTCTGATGGACCCGACCGCGGGCGCCGTTTACCTGGACGGCGTCAATTTGCGCGATCTGGATCCCGCTGAGTTGCGCCGCCACATCGGCTTCGTACCGCAGGAGACATTTTTGTTCAGCGCCACGCTTGCGGAGAATATCGCCTTTGGCGTGGAGCATGCGACCCCAAATGATATCCGCCGCGCCGCCGAGCTCGCCGGCCTGGCAGGTGACATCGAATCGTTCCCTAACGGCTACGAGACCATGGTAGGCGAGCGCGGCATCACCCTCTCCGGAGGCCAGAAACAGCGCACCGCCATTGCCCGCGCGCTCCTCCGCGACCCGCGCATCCTCATTCTCGATGACGCGCTTTCGAGCGTCGATACTCTCACCGAAGAGCGCATTCTGAGCGGCCTTTCCGAAGTCATGCATGGCCGGACGGTCATCCTCATCTCGCATCGCGTCTCCACCGTGCGCCAGGCGGACTCCATCGTAGTCCTGGAGAAAGGTCGCGTAGTCGAGCAGGGCACCCACGCGCAGTTGGTCTCGACCGGCGGCTACTACGCCGACCTCTCGCAAAAGCAGATGCTCGAAGAAGAACTGGAAGCCATTTAGCCGATCTCACTTGGCCCGCGCCAACTTCACCATGCCTGTAACCTTCGTCCCATTCGCAAGAAAGTCAAACTCGCCTTGCAATTGGCTCTCGCTGATGACATTCAGCCGCAGGTTGTAGGTCCGCTTTCCGGAATCCTCATCGCCTTCGGGAGCCGTGAATTCAAAAATGAGCTTGCTGCCATCGATCTGCCCCTTCTCGATGGGATATTGCTCCTCTCCCTCCTTCCCGGTCGTACCACTGACCGACTTGTCCTGCTGCTTGAACTCCGCCGTAATCGGAATCGTCTGGGTGCCGTCGGGCGTCTGTAGCTCGGCGGACCCGCTCCACTTGCCGGAAACATCGGCCATCGCGAAGGCCGCCAAGAAGAAAAACGTTGCCACGGGAAGAATTAGTTTTCGCATGTGCGCACTACTTGCACTTCGCTGGCCGCGGAAATCAGTTATGTTTTCACCGTTCTCTTCGTGCCAGAGTGTCCGTTTTTGAGACCATCCCCTCCAAAATCGGACACCCATTGACACTCTACCCAAGCCGGTTTATCCTTCAACTAGAATGTCTACCCAAATGCCCAACAGCAGGTCCGGGGTTCAGTGTTTCCGCAGCTAAAAGTTCCCGCGGAGGCCCCTGAGGCCATTGGCGTCGATGTCAAGCCCTCGCGTTTGCTTTCGTTCACTGTGTTGCTAGCTGCGGGCCTGCTTCTGTTCGAGTTGGCATTCTTCGCCTTCAAAGGCGGTGGTAAGCCTTTCCAAGTCGCAACGTTTATCGGCCTCCCCATAACTTATTCGGCGATTGCGGCTATTCTGCGCAAGAGCCGGCGGTTCGTCGGTTATGGGCCCGCCTTTTTCTCATATGCCGTGGTTGCGATTGCGCTCCTTCTCATGTGGCTCTTGGATAAGTTCCCTGCCCAATGGCTTGGACTGGATGCGAAAAGTCCCCCAGCTATGGCCCTGGGTAAAGTGTTTGACGCGGTGCTCTTGATTCTTACCGTCACCGTGCTCACCAGACTTTTTGGAGTCGGCCTGCCATCTGTCTTCCTGCAAAAAGGAAGGCTCAAACTCGGTCTCACCATCGGCTTTGCTGGATTCTCGGCCATGGCCGCCTTCGGGGCATTCGAAGCTCGCGACATGGGTGTCAGCATGAGCCGGCTTATCGGATGGGCTCCGTGGCTGCTGATGTTCGTGCTGGCCAACGGGTTCTTTGAAGAGCTGATGGTCCGGGGGTTGTTTCTGAAGAAATTTGAGCCGCTGGTCGGCCCTCACCTCGCCAACATTGTGACTGCACTCGTGTTCACGATCGGCCACGCGGGCGTCACCTATACCGCGGATGTTCTCACCTTCATGGCGATTACCCTGGTGTTTGCGCTGATTTGGGGCTATATCATGCAAAAAACCGGCGCGCTTTGGGGCTCAGCCCTATTTCATGCGGGCGCGGATGTCGTGATCATCATTGGTATCTTCGCTGGTGTAAAAATATAGCCAAGGGTAGCCCTTCAAGATTGAGCACCCCTTGACATTCTACCCAAGCCGGTTTATCCTTCAGCTAGAATGTCTACCCAAATGCCCAACGGCAAGGTCGAGCTCTTGCAAGGCACCCTCGACATGCTGATTCTCCGCACTCTTTTATTCGGTCCCGCGCATGGCCACGCCATCGCGCACACCATCGAGCGCGGCTCCGAGGACGTCCTGCAAATAGAGCACGGCTCGCTCTACCCTGCCCTGCATCGCCTGGTGAAGCAAGGGCTCATATCGGCCAAATCAGGCATTTCTGAAAACAACCGCCGAGCCAAGTACTATAACCTGACCGCCAAAGGCCGAAGGCACCTGACCGCCGAAAACTCCAAGTGGGACCGTCTGACGCAGGCCATCGGACGCATCATGCGTCCGGCGGAAGAGGAGGCCTCATCATGATTTTCGGACGCGACCACGCTGAGCACGAACTCGACGACGAGATCCGCGACTATATCGAGCGCGAGACACAGGACAATATCGCCGCCGGCATGCCGCCCGACCAAGCCCGCCAGGCGGCGGAACGCAAGTTCGGCCGTCCCGTCCTCAACATCAAGGAAGACACGCGCGCCGTGTGGGGCTGGGTTTGGCTCGAGCGCCTCTGGCAGGATCTCCGCCACGGCAGCCGCATGCTGGCGAAGAATCCTGGCTTCACGATCATTGCCGTTTCCTCCCTCGCCATCGGCATCGGCATCAACTCCGCAATCTTCAGCCTCGCCGATGCCATGCTGCTGCGGCCGCTCCCGGTCCCACATTCCGGCGATGTAGTCACGGTACATTCCAGCACTCTGAATGGCGCCACCGGTGTCTCCTATCGCGATTACCTCGACCTTCACGATCACAGCCGGAGTTTCGCCGGCTTAGTTGCGTATACCGAGATAACTCTCGGCATGAGCCCGCGGCCCGACACCCTTCCCCAAATGAAGTACGGCCTGCGCGTCACCGGCAATTTCTTCCAAGTCCTGGGCGTAGAGCCGGAACTCGGGCGCGGCTTCCTTCCGCAGGAAGATCAGGTGCCCGGTCGTGATGCCGTTGTTATCTTGAGCCATGAGCTCTGGCAGCAGCAGCTTGCCGCCGACCCAGCCATCATCGGCCGCAAGGTCCGGCTGAGTGGAATCGACTTCACCGTGGTCGGCGTGGCGCCCGAAAAGTTCACCGGGCTCGATCTGTACATCCATCCGGCGCTCTACATTCCCCTCATGATGTCGCCGCGCTTCAGCACCAGCCCCGACGATCATCTGCTCGAGTCACGCAGCCAGCGCGATCTCACCATCAAAGGCCGTCTCAAACCCGGTGTCACCATCGAACAGGCGCGCGCCGAGCTGCAGGTCGTCGCCAAAAGCCTCGAGCATAGCTATCCCGACACCAATCGCAACATCGGCGTGACCGTAAACACCGAGATGCAGGAAAGGTTCCGCCAGGACCCGATCGATTCCCAGTTGTCTGAAATGCTGCTCGCTCTGGCGGGGGCCGTACTGCTTGTGGCCTGCGCCAACGTCGCCAGCCTATTGCTCAGCCGTGCGCGTGTCCGCTCAAGGGAAATTGCCCTTCGCATCGCCATTGGAGCGGGCCGCCCGCGTCTCATTCGACAGTTGTTGACCGAAAGCCTGCTCATCGCCGTGGCCGGTGGCGCGTTAGGCATCGCTGTCGCCTACGCCGGTGTTTTGTTCCTGGCCGCATCGAAGTCCCCTCGGATCTGCCCATCAAGATTGCTGTGCAACTCGATTACAGAGTTCTGCTTGTCGCTCTCGCCGCTTCTGTCATTAGCGCCATCCTGTTCGGTCTGGCGCCCGCACTGCAAACCACGCGCCCTAACCTCGTGGATGCGCTCAAAACCGCTGGCGCCGATACTCCCGGTCGTCGCCGTCTCGTCGGCCGCAACCTCTTGGTAACCGCTCAAGTGACTCTTTCCATGGTTTTGCTGCTGGTTGCGACAATCCTCTATCACAGTTTCCGTGTCGCTCTCAGCGGCGGTCCCGGTTATCGTACCGACCACCTGCTGATGATGAGCTTCCAGCCTGGCCTGGTCCGCTATAACGAGGCTCAGTCGCAGCAGTTCTTCAAGCAGTTAGCCGAGCGCGCTCGTTCCGCCGCCGGCGTCAAGTCTGTTGCGCTCGCCAATGTCGTTCCCATGGGCACTGGCCAGGACGGCGCCACCATCATCCCCGAAGGCTATCAGTTCCCCAAGGGCAAAGAGAGTGTCGACGTAATGTCCAGTACGATTAACGAGAATTATTTCGACACCATGCGCATCCCGGTCGTTCGCGGCCGTGCCTTCCGCGCGACCGACACCGCCAGCGCTCCCCACGTCGCCATCGTCAATGAGGAGCTAGCCCAGCACTACTGGCCGAACAAAAATCCCATCGGCAGGCGCATTCGCCTGGATGATGCCAAGGGCCCTTGGTTCGAGATCGTCGGTGTTGCAAAAACGACCAAGTACTTGTGGTTCGCCGAACCACCTACCGATTTTCTCTATCTGCCCCTCGCCCAACATCCCCGTGAACGGATCACGCTCCTGGCCGAATCTTACGGTGATCCGGCCTCTTTGGTGACCCCACTGCGCGAAGTCGTCCGTTCGCTCGATGCCAACCAGCCCATCTTTGACGTACGCACCATGGAGGATCTCTACCGAACTCGCGCCATTTCCAATCCCAACATGATTATCCAAACCATTGGCGCAATGGGTCTGGTCGGTTTGATCCTCGCGCTCGTGGGTCTCTACGGTCTGGTCTCCTATACCGCCGGCCGGCAAACCCGCGAAATCGGTATCCGCATGGCTATCGGCGCGCAGCGCAGCAGCGTGCTCCGCATGGTCATGCGCCAGGGTCTCCGTCTGGCCTTCATTGGAATCGCAGTCGGCCTCGTCGTCGGCTACGCCGCCGAACGCGCCATGAACGTCATTTTCTCCGACACTGAAATTGATTGGGCCATGTACGGCGTCGTGGCGCCTCTGCTGCTAGCCGTCACCCTGCTGGCCGCCTACATCCCCGCCCGCCGCGCCTCCCGCGTAGACCCGATGAGGGCCCTGAGGTATGAATAAGCCGTAGCGCGGGATTGGCCGGAGCCCCGCGGCTTCCTCCAGCCGAAGGATTCTCGGAGGGGCGCGTTCTGCCCGCTGCCGGACCGCAAGCACTCCTGACCGCATCGCTATAATAGGTGCCACGGCGGAATGCACAGCCGGGGAGTGAAGCGATGGCCGATCGAGTGATCCGTCCCAGCATGAAACAGATCAAGGTGCTCTATGTCCTGGCGATCATTGTGATCATTGCCACGGCTGCAGCGTATGCGAATTACCTCTATCGCCAGGACCCTGTCAAATACCCGCCGTGGGTGCCCGCGATCGCATTGATCTTGCTGCTGGTTCCGATTCGCCGCCAGATCCGCCGGCAGGCCGTAAAGGTCACGATTAGCGGCGACAAGCTACGCTACGATCTCGGCCTGCTCTCAAAAACGACCCGCAACATTCAGCTTTCCAAAGTACAGGATGTGCGAGTGGATCAGTCACTCGGGCAGCGCATGCTGGGAGTGGGTAATATTTCTATCGAGACCTCAGGCGAGGCCAGCCGGCTGACGTTGAATAATATCGACGCTCCGCATGCGGTGGCCGATGAGATTATCGCCGCGTCGCAGGAGCATGGGCGGACGCAGCAGTCGGGCGGGAAACCGTAAGAATCCCCTCTAAGCGCCGCTTTTCGAGAGAGATGCCATCGCATGACCACTCTCTTTCTTGCGAGATCCTCTCGTTCTGCCCCTGGTTGCGATCGCGGCCGGAATCCTGTTGTCGCGCCTCGTTCCGTTTGAAACTCGCGAACTGGCGGCACTTATCGCGGCGTTCGGCATCCTGACTTTAGTCTGCCTATGGCGGCGGCTCCGCGTGCTGGCTGGTGTCTGCGCCCTGTTGGCGCTCTTGGCCGGGGGCACCTTGGTGGAGATGGCGCATCGGCTGCCGCCGCGGCCGGAGTTGAATACAGACGCCTCAGAAATTTCGATCCTCACGGGCTGCGTGGTCGAGCCTTCCGCCATCTCTCCCGATCGCGACCAGTTCACGTTGGAACTCGAGCCGGGCGCGCGCGTGCGAGTGACCTTGTACGTTAAGGAAGGAGAGCAGCCGCCGGTCCTGCGCTATGGCCAGCGTATCGAACTGGACGCGAAGGTGCGGTCCACACACAACTTCAATAACCCCGGATCGTTCGACTACGCGCATTACCTCGCGCGCAAGGGAATCTATTGGACCGGATCTGCACGCGCCGCGGAGCCTATCCACATTCTGCCTGGCCAGTGCGGCTCGGCCTTCAGAAGTGCGATTTTCCGGTTACGCACGGCTGCGGTGGATCGACTGGCGCGCCTCTACTCGGGCAGCCAGTACGAGACCGGCATGATGCAGGCGATCTTGATCGGCGAAACGGCGAACCTGGACAAAGCCTGGACCGAGCAATTTCGCTCTACGGGTACTTTTCACGCGCTCGTGATTTCGGGCGCGCATGTGGCTGTCCTGGCGGCGTTCCTGTACCTTCTACTGCGGCTCTTTCTGTTTCCGCCCGCGACGGCAAACCTGGTCACCGTGCTGGCAATCTGGATTTATGCGCTGGTGACGGGCTTTCAGGCGCCGGCGGTCCGCTCCGCCTCCGGCTTCACGCTCTTCATGATCGTGCGCTTCTTTTACCGCCGTGGCCGAGCCATGAACCTGCTGGCGGCGATTGCCATCGTGTTCCTGGTACTCGACCCCGAGCAGATGTTTGATGCCAGCTTCCAGCTTTCCTTTGGCGCGGTGGCGTTTATCGCGGCATTCGCCGTCCCGCTGCTGCAGCGGACGTCGGGCCCGCTCACTTATGGCATCCGTGGTCTCGCCGAGAAGGATCGCGACCTCCATATGGAGCCTCGTGCGGCGCAGTTTCGCGTGGAACTGCGTCTGCTGGCCGAAACCCTGCGTCTGTGGACGCGCTTACCGGAACGGTTTTGCCTGATCGCCGTCGCCGTTCCCGCGCGTGTCCTGCTGTTCTTCTACGAGCTGACGCTGACGTCGGCCATGATCCAGATCGGCCTGGCGCTGCCCATGGCCATATATTTCCACCGCGTTTCGTTCTCTGGGCTGTCAGCGAACGCCGTGATCGTGCCCCTGTTGGGACTGGCGGTTCCTGTTGGCTTCATCGCCGTGTTTACGGGGTGGAGCGTGCCGGCGAAGATCGCGGGTTGGCTGCTGGCGGCTTCGCAGTCGGCGGCGGCCTGGCACGCGCACTCGGAGCCCAACTGGCGGATTCCTGGCCCGCCCGTTTGGCTGGCAATCAGCATCACGGCCGCGCTGATCGCCGTTTCGCTGCTGGCGCGCCGAAGTGCGGGGCTCAGGTGGCGCATGTTGCGGCTGGCTTCAGTGGGCACGCTGGCGCTGCTACTGGCCGTGATGATCTGGCATCCGTTTCCGCCGGCGGTCGTTCCCAGGTCACTCGAGATGACCGCCATCGACGTCGGCCAGGGCGACAGCATTTTTCTCGCGCTGCCCGCAGGCAAGCTGATGCTGGTGGATGGCGGCGGCATCGCGAGCTTCGGCAAGCGCGTCAAGACCCGCATGAACATTGGCGAAGATGTGGTCTCGCCATATCTGTGGAGCCGGTCCATCCGGAAGCTCGATGTGGTGGTGCTCTCGCATGCTCACGAGGACCACATCGGCGGGCTGCCGGCGGTCCTGGAGAATTTTCACGTCAAGGAACTTTGGACGGGCGCGACACCGGAAGAAAGTCCCGAATGGGCCAACCTGCGCCGCAAAGCCGAGCAACTCGGCGTCAGAATCGTCCACCAGACGCAGGGGCGGGAGTTCGATTACGGCGGCGCAAGATTTGAGGTCCTGGCGCCGTTCTCGGATTACTTGCCTGCCAGCATAGCGCGCAACAATGACTCACTGGTACTGCGGCTGACTTACCGTGAGCGCTCCCTCATACTCAGCGGCGATGTGGAACGGCAGATCGAATACGAGATGGTGGCAGCGAACCTGGTTCATCATGCCGACATCTTAAAGGTCGCACATCATGGAAGCAAGACATCGACCACGCAGCCGTTCCTGGAAGCGGTACATCCTGCGTTCGCGGTAATCTCGGCCGGTTTTGCGAATCTATACGGACATCCAAACGCGGAGGTGGTGGAGCGTTTACAGCAGGCCCACATCGATGTGCTGCGAACAGACCAGATGGGCGCCATCACGGTGCGCACTGATGGCCACCGGTTTGAAGTCGAGACGCAGGCCCCGGGGCTTTAGCCGTTGGACTCTTCGCCCGCTTGCTCGGCTTCCACGGCTGCCGCCGGCCCGGCTTCCCGCGCCTCAGCCAGCACACGCTCCGCTTCTTCCAGCCGCGCTTTGGGAACCTGCACCTGGAATTCAAACGAAGGAATCTGCGGCGTCCCGACCACCATCGAGGGAACTCCGTTCGCCTCCAAAACGCCATGAATCGCGTTGGCCTCCATCTCGGCATCGTGATTCTGGGAACTGAACAGTGTCACCATATCCAGATCGTGTGAGGGATTAACCTCAAAGCTTTCCGTATCCTGTGGCATGATATCCCCTTGTTATCGACGGGTAACAGTCGAGTGAAAGGGCGCTCGGCTTGTCATTTTCTAGCATATCGCAGGGGCACTTACAGTAGAATGAAAGAGAATCCTAGTTAGGTTGGAGGGAACTCGATGGCAGAAAAAGACGAAGGCGGGAAGCTCGGCTGGTTTTTGGCTGGCGCAGTCCTGGGCAGCGCGGTGGCGTTGCTGTATGCTCCCAAGTCAGGGAAGGAAACGCGGGAATTCATCAATAAGAAGACGGGGGAAGGGAAAGAAGTCCTGGCGGAGACTGGCAAGGAAGTGTACGAAAAAGGCCGGGAAATTTACGACAAGGGCAAGCAGATCGCCGACGATGCGGCGGATCTGTTCGAGCGCGGCCGCCGGCTCGTGCGCGGCTGAGGCCGCACGCCGGATTCGGACATGACGGCCCGCGCGACGGTGGGTGATTTCGAAATCACTCTGGTCCGCGCGGGGTTCTACTGGTGGGATGGCGGGGCGATGTTCGGCGTCGTCCCGAAAACCCTCTGGGGCAAGCGGTTCGAAACAGATGAGTCGAATCGTGTGCGGCTAGGCTTCAACTGTTACGTTGTCCGCACGGACGAGCACACGATTCTGATCGAAACCGGCGCGGGCGATAAGCCTGACCACAAAGCGCGCGAGCGCATGAATCTGCCGGAAGCCGCAATTGTGCTGCCGGAGATTCTGGCGGGGCACGGCATCGATCCGGAATCCATCGACATCGTCATCAATACTCACCTGCACTTCGATCACTGTGGGGGTAACACGTTCCTCGCCAGCGGCGCGGCACGACCCGCATTTCCCCGCGCGCGTTATTACACGAGGCGCGGCGAGTGGGAGCACGCCCATGAGCGGCACGTCCGCGATCGTATCAGTTATATCGACGCGAACTATGATCCGCTCGTCGAGAGCGGCCGCATGCGGTTGCTCGATACGGATTTCGAGGTTGCGCCCGGAATCGAAATGAAACTGGCGCCGGGCCATAATCGCGACATGTTGGTGGTCACAGCGACTTCCGCCGGGCAAACGTTCTGCTTCTTCTCGGACCTTGTCCCCACGGCTGCACACGTCACGCCTTCGTGGGTGGCGGCGTTTGATCTGTATCCGCTGGAGGCGATCGACACCAAGGGCCGCTGGCTGGAAGAGGCGGCTCGCGGGCAGTGGCTCTGCGGATTCGGGCATGAGCCCGAGGTGGCGTTCTCCGGCATCAAGAAAGCGGGGCAGTCGTTTTTCGCTTCACCGTGTGCGGAAGCCGACATTGGACAGGCGGGAATGCCTGTCCTACCCTGAAGAAAACTCATGAGTGCATCTGCGTTGTCTTTACCCGAATTTCGTAACGAGCCGGTCGCGGATTTTTCGATTCCGGCGAATCGGCGCGCCATGGAGGCGGCGCTGGAAGAAGTGCGCGCGAAATTTGGCCACGAATACGACCTCCTGATCGGCGGCGACCGTTTCCAAACGCCAGAGAAGCTGCGCTCGGTCAATCCGTCGCGCCCTGCCGAAGTGGTGGGCGTCCATCAAAAAGCCACGCCGGAATTGGCGGCTCGCGCGGTGGAATCGGCCTACGCGTACTTTTCCGAATGGAGCTTGACGAGCGCCGGGGATCGCATCCGCAAGCTGTTAGCCGCCGCTCGCCTGTTGCGCGAGCACAAGTTCGAGTTCGACGCCTGGTTGGTGTACGAAGCCGGAAAAACCTGGCCGGAAGCGGATGCAGACACCTCGGAAGCCATCGACTTCTGCGAATACTACGCGCGCGAAATGCTGCGCCTGGCCGGTCCGCAACCGGTGGTACAGATGCCCGGCGAGAAGGATGAGATGCATTATCTGCCGTTGGGGGTGGGCATTGTGATCCCGCCGTGGAATTTTCCGCTGGCGATTCTCGCCGGAATGACGGTGGCGGCGCTGGTAACCGGCAACACAGCGATTATCAAGCCGTCGAGCGAAACGCCGACCGTGGCGGCGAAATTTGCCGAGCTTTTGCTGGAAGCGGGCTTCCCGGCTAAGTCGTTCGCGTTTCTTCCCGGAAGCGGCTCGGCCATCGGAGATCTTCTAGTGCAGCATCCTAAGACGCGCTTCGTCGCGTTCACGGGTTCGCGCGATGTGGGCTTGCGCATTAACGAGCTGGCCGCCAAAACGCAGCCCGGCCAGAGGTGGATCAAGCGCGTGATAGCCGAGATGGGCGGTAAGGACGCGATCATCGTGGATGCGGACGCCGATCTGGAAAAGGCGGTTGATGGCGTGGTAGCCTCCGCATTCGGGTATCAAGGCCAGAAGTGCTCGGCCTGTTCGCGCGCCATTGTGGATGAGCGCGTATATGACGAGTTTCTCAGTCGTGTCAAGAAGAAGACCCAAGCGCTCACCGTTGGCGCGGCCGACAATCCGGGCAGCTACATGGGCCCGGTGATCAGCGAGAGCGCCCGCCGGACGATCTTGCAATACATCGCCGTTGGATCAAAGGAAGGCAAACCGTTGGTCGGAGGTGGCCCGGCGCCGGGTGACGGCTACTTCATCCAGCCGACCGTGATTGCCGACGTGCCCTCGACCGCGCGCATTTTCCAGGAAGAGATTTTCGGGCCGGTACTTGCCGTCACCAAGGCCAAGGATTTCGAGCAAGCGCTCGATTTGGCCAACGATTCGCAGTACGGCCTCACCGGCGCCGTATTTTCCAACACGCCGGATCATATCCGTCAGGCACGCGAGCGATTCTTTGTGGGCAATTTGTATGTGAATCGAAAGTGCACCGGCGCGATGGTGGGCGCGCATCCCTTCGGCGGCTTCAACATGTCGGGTACCGATTCCAAGGCCGGCGGCCCCGATTACTTACTGTTGTTTCTCCAGGCCAAGTCGATCGCCGAACGCGTGGCCTGACGCGTGAAGACTTCGAAAGGTCCCCAATAATAGGGCTTGCGGAAAGCTCCGCCGGAACGCATGAGCTGGAGCTTGGCCCCGCGTAGCGCGGCTGCTGCATCCCGTCCTCCACGCCACTCGTTGTAAAACTCCTTCATCAACAGCGGCGCCGCGGCGTCATCTACATTCCAAATGCCGGCCACGACGTTGTGCGCGCCGGCGTTGAGAAATGCCCACGAGAAACCGATCAGACCTTCGCCCGAATACGCTTTCGCGCCGGCGCTGCGGCAAGCCGAAACGGTGACCAGTTCCGGGTCCAGCTTCAGATCGGCGACCTCGCTGGCATAGAGCTTGTACTTGCCGCCATGCGGCGACAAGATGATGGCGGAATTGAGCGGGCTTTCGTCGTTGGCGCTAGCGTGAGTGGCGAAATGGATGGCGGTAAAGGCGCGCGGATCAGCTTCGCGAAAACGCTCGGCATAAGCGTCAGCGCCGGCATAGACGGCGCGGTCCGACGCTGCAAAGCCCGCGGCGATCTCGCGGATTTCCGTTTTCAAGTGCGGCAAAGGGGGAAATTCGGGATCGGCGGGCAGCGGATCGCCGATGATCAACAGCCGCGGCGTCCGCACCGGCTGCACCCGTTCCGAGCGCAGAACTCCGAGCGACGGCGCCAAAGCGATGGTTGCGTCTTCGATCCAGTAGTGTTGCTCCGGTTCCTCGACTATTAGAGTCTCAAAGTTGACTTCATGCAGCCGGCCGTCGGGAACGATGATCACCCGGCTCCCCCGTTTCAGCAATGGCTTAACGGGGCCGAGCAACGTCTTGTATAGCTTTCGCGCGGCAACGCCTCCGGAGTTGAGGGGGTCTTCGAGATTTTCAATCGACCTGCGATGCTGCTCGATAAGCGCATTGATCGCCGACTCCGCGGGCAGACCGAACTGCGAAACGCCTTTCGCGGTTGCAGCCCACAGATATGAGCGGTTCGGCGCCAGCCAGAAGGAAAGCAAAACACAACCCGTCTCGCGCGCCAGCCGGACCGCCTCAGCCGCATGAAACGCCGGCAGCGCCGCAGTGCGGCCATCGAGCTTCTGCATCAGAAGCCGTGCGCGCGAGGATTCCGCAACCTCGAGGGCGTGCTCTT
This sequence comes from Bryobacteraceae bacterium, assembly GCA_035297145.1. Classification (GTDB taxonomy): domain Bacteria; phylum Acidobacteriota; class Terriglobia; order Bryobacterales; family Bryobacteraceae; genus QHXW01. Next base: position 56,883 of record DATGZN010000077.1, on the reverse strand, counting down.
TCTGGCCCTGCTCCGCCAGAAAGCCCACGTAATCCTGGTAAAAGCCGGCCTGATAATTGCGGAACGTGATCTTGGAATCGTCACGGCTCAGAACCAGCCACTCGCGGTCGAGAACGCCGACTGCGGCCGCGTACTCTTTCTGGGCGGCTGCGCGCTTTTGTGGCCGGTAAAGCTCTGCAAGCCCGGAATGTGCCTGCCATTCGACGTTCGGCTGGTGTGTTTTCTGGCCCAACTCGATAGCTTTGTGAAACGCGGATTCCGCTTCGCTCGCGTGTCCGCGAGTGGTGGCGATGAGCCCAGCGTTGAGCTGCAAATAGGGGGCCACTTCCGCACTGGGCTTCCCTCCGAGCGCCAGGCGGTTGTATTTCTCAGCCTCGTCCCATTTGTGCTGATCGATGTAAGCGCGCGCGACGTTATTCATCCACCAGGTTGCATTAACACTGTTCCCCACCCGCTGGGCAATTTCGAGTGCTTGAGAGTAATAGAAGATCGCTTTGGAGTAGTCCGCCCGAGCGTAGTAGAGAGAGCCGACATCACCGAGCCACAATTGTTGATCGTCGGTCATTCGGATTGTAGCAGCGAGCCGTGCAGCCTCAGAATACGAACTCAAGGCGCGATCCAGATCGCCAAGACGGAAGTAGCATACTCCGAGGTCGCCGAGGCATCTTTCGTGGAGCAGCTTGTATGACCCATCCCGCGAAGTCCTGTCCGCCGCATCGAAGAATGGGAGGGCCTCATCATAGCGGAACTGTTGTAACCGGATTTGGCCGAGGTCGAGTGATGCGTTGGCTATGAAGTACTGATCGTGCTGCTCGGTCGCCAATTTAAGTGCCCGTCGAAATGCGGTGTCCGCTCCATCGAAATTGTTGTCCAGGGCGTAAAGGAGCCGGCCCAGTCTCAGGTCGATCTGCGCAAGCACCGGCTGTGCCGAATGAGACGCCCGTTCACGCGCCTGAACGAGGAGTTTTCGCGCTTCTTCGGGCCGATCTGACTGCCTCTCGAGTTCTGCCTGATCCATGAGCAGGCGGGAAACCAGCTCTGGGTTCTGCGAAGCCGTCCGCGCTGCGCTCTCAAGGACAGGCCGCGCCTCGTCGGCGCGATCGAGAATGAACAGGATTTCAGCCTTTAAAAGCTCAAATTTTGCAGACCACTCGGAATCTTTCGTGTTCCGGCACGCCTCGATTCCACTGTCCGCGACGGTCAAGGCATCCGAAAGTTCACCTCGGCGCCAAGCCTGTTCTGCGTTAGCGAAGAGAATGTTTGGAGAAGGATGGAAAGGACGACTGCAACAATTCAATAAGAGAATCGAGCAGATCAGTGGCCGGTTTAAGTGCCACCCTTGCCGCCAACGATCACACCACCGCCGCCGCCCGATCCTGGGTTCTTTAGTTCCAGTCCGATCAGTTGTACCAACTGCGCCGTATGCTCGTGGGTGTGAATATCGCGAGGTAGCCACTTCCAATCCGCGAAAGTCACGATACCAAAGTCCGGAACCTCGATTCTACGCGTGTCCTTAGAAATTGCGACTTCCCCGCAAGGTAACTTCTCGCGCTTTCCGACTGCCGCAGAAACCTCTATTGGCTCAATCTCTTTTCCTTCACCCTCGAAGTACTCTTTTCTGCGCACGTCGCTGAATTCAAACGCCTCAGGCAGCATCAGTTCTTTGCCTAAGCGGTAAGGCTCGCCGCAGATCTTCAGGTTCTTGAATACTGGGGGAAGGGGCAATATGCGGGGGCTTCTTCGCCGAGCCTTTTCGCCAAACCATTCCTCGCGATAGACGGCCATGATGCCAGCCTCGATCTCGTCCGCCGTCACCTTGCCTTTTACGTTCAGATTCCTCAGCCCGGCCCTGGCGACGGTAGTATAAACGCCCCCACGCCCTTTCCTGGTGACCACATGTGCCCAACTGCGCGTGAAAGAGAATTCCTCGTGCTGGTGGCCCCTGGTCTTTTCCTTGCCTCGAAATGGCGTGCGACCGTGGAAAGACAGGGCGAACTCGGGACCGAAGTCGTCGTCCTTGTCCCTCGTGAATTGAAAATGAGCTGCAAACGCTTTCGCGTGGAAAGTGTAGCTGTGGAATTTCGTCGCGCTTTTAGTCTTGGTAGCCACGGTGACCTATTCTAGCGTGAAATTGCGAAGGCTCTACGCCCAATTTCCGTCGAATCTCCTGACAGTTTGCCGCGCAGCTCCAGGACATATTCCCCAGGATCTAGCGATGCAACCGGCACGGCCAACTGCAATTCGGACGATTCGCCGGCTGGCGCCGCCAGCGATTTTGCCGACCGCAAAGTTCCTTGGGCGTCAAGAATCTGATACTCGAAGCTTTGGAAATGCTGTCCGGGCATCAGGTCAAACCGCACTCCGAAAAACCGTGCGCCGGCCGAAAGCGCGGCGGTGGATTGACTGCCGCGCGACGCAGCCGCGACTGCGACGGTCGGGTAGAACTGCGGCTCGATGCCCGCTTCTGTAGCGTGGGAACCGAAGCGTTCCAGGCCGATCCCCGCAACCAGTACTACGTTCAGCGCGGCCGACGCCGCCAGCGTCCACCAAAACCGCCTGTTTGGGCGGCCACGCCCGCTCTCCAGTTTCGCCTTTTCTTTGCTGCGTTCGTCCTTAAGCGCCTGCGATGCGTTGGCTGCGAAAATCGAGGCGGATCGGACTCCCTCAGCGCATTCCGGGCATTCGAAGAAATGCTCCTCGAATGCGGCTCGTTCCTCCGGCGGGAACTCCTCCAGGACGTAGCGCTCCGCCGCCTGGATTCGGACAGCAGTCTCGTGATCCATCAACCCTTGTCTCCAATGAGATAGTGCACTCCGGCCCTGGAGCGTTTCATCTGGCGGATCCCGCTTCTCGCGTGAACTCCTGCCGAAAGCGGGCTTTGGCGCGGAAAATCAGCACGCGGAGGTAATCCGGCTGGACGTCAAAACGGCGGCAGACCTCCGGGGACGTCAGTTCCTCGAGAAAAATAGCCCTCAACAGCTTGCGGTCACGTTCGTCGAGTTTATCGAGGATCTTTTTGACCTGCCGCTGCCGCTGCTCGTTGATGAGTGATGCGTCCGGGTCTTGCCCCGCGCCTGCTCGATCGTCGAAATCGCGTTCGGACGGCTCATAGCGGTTCTCTGAACGGGTCAACTCCAAAGCCACGTTATTGCAAACTGAGCTGACAAATGCGCCGAGTTTTCTGGCATCGCGGAGACCGGCCGGATCCCGCAAGGTCTTCAGAACCCGGCACAGCGTCTCCTGCTGTATGTCCTCCAGCAATTGCCGGGTGCGTATGCGGCGTCTCAGCTTCAGTTGGATCAGCTCGCCGAAATAACTGGCGAAGTGCTGCTCCACGTGGGAGTCGCCGTCCCGTAACCGCCGAAGATAGTCCTCGTCGAAGGTTTGAAACTGCACTGTCCGCCTGCAATATCGTGGGACAATTATAGCGTCGCCGGTTGGTTTTTGAAACCTGTGTTAAGCTAGCGAATGCCCCGATGAGAAGGGGACCAAGAAGTCATCAGCACAGGGTCAAATCCTTTCGACGCGGCACAGGCCTCGCGCCTGTTCCCACGGGGCGCTTTTTGGGCGCCCCGTTTCTCTTCTGCGTGCGCCTCATCGTTAGCCGGTCGGCCGGTTCGACGAGCGGCGATGTACAATATACATCATGAAGCGGACCCAGCTCTACCTCGAGGAGCACGTCTGGAAGGTATTGCAGATTCTGTCGCGTCAATCCGGCACATCCATTTCGGACCTCGTACGCCAAGCCGTTCGCGAACGGTATGTGGGAGAGAAGACGAATCGGGAACATGTTCTGAAATCCGTTGTGGGGTTGTGGAAGGACCGCCGGGATCTTCCGGGTACCGAGTCTTACGTTAGAAGCCTCAGGCAGGGTAAACGGCTCGAGCGAGTTCAACGGTGAACGCTGTTCTTCTGGATTCGGACGTCGCCATTGAAGTGCTGCGTCAGCGCGACGATCGGGTCCAATCACGCTGGGCTGAGTTAGCCGCGAGCGACGCTTTGCTCCTGTACTCGCCAGTCACTGCCGCAGAGGTCTGGCACGGAACCCGAGAAGGTGAGCGCGAATCCGTCAGCGCTTGGTTTGCGGTGATGACCTGTGTGCCCATCAACTCTGCCATCGGCGCTAAAGCCGGCGATTATCTCCGGCAGTTTCACCGCAGCCACAGCGTGGAGCTGGGCGATGCGCTGATTGCCGCGACGGCATCGATTCATCTACTGCGTCTTTGGACAAGAAATAGAAAACACTACCCGATGAAGGATATCCAGCTGTTCTGACCGTTCCTCCTGCCGTCCCGACACCTTAGACCGCCGTCCGCTTCGCTTCGTGAATCTGCTGCAAGCTCCACACGCGAAGAGGCTCTCGTTTGCGCGCGGCGATGGCCTCCACCGCGGCACGCGCGCCGCTAATCGTCGTGATGCACGGCACGCGAAACGTAATGGCGCTGCGGCGAATCGCTTTCTCGTCCGAGAATGACAGCGCGCCGGTAGCTGTATAGATGACGAGTTGGATCGTGCCCGCTTTCAGCAGGTCAACTGCGTTCGGCCGCCCCTCATTCACCTTGAAAATGACCTTGCAGCGCAAGCCCGCCGCTTCGATGGCTGCGGCTGTTCCACGCGTCGCCACCAGGTTGAATCCCAGTTCGGCGAATCGGCGCGCCACCTGCGCGGCCTCAGACTTATAGCGTTCATTCACGCTGATGAAGACAGTTCCACTCTCGGGCAGCGGTGTGCCCGCGCTTAATTGAGCCTTGGCGAATGCCTCGCCGAAGCTTTCGCCCACCCCCATCACCTCGCCGGTAGAACGCATTTCCGGACCCAGAGCCGGATCCACGCCCGGAAATTTGTTGAACGGGAACACCGGCGATTTCACAAAGCTCTGCGGCACCGGCAACCGGCCTGAACTCATCCCTTGCGTGAGATGCGTCATCTCTCGCAGCTTCCGCCCGAGCATCAAGCCTACGGCCACCTTGGGCAGCGGCACGCCCGTGGCTTTGCTGACGTAGGGAACCGTACGGGAGGCCCGCGGATTCACTTCCAGCACGTACACCACGTCGTCCTTGATCGCGTATTGCACGTTCATCAGGCCCACCACTTTGAGCGCCAGGGCCAGGCGCACCGTGTAGTCTTCAATGGTGGCGACATCCTTGGGCTTGAGCGACATTGGCGGCAGCACGCAGGAGCTATCGCCTGAGTGGACGCCGGCTTCTTCGATGTGCTCCATTATGCCCGCGATCAGAACATTCTCAGTATCGCCGAGAGCGTCCACGTCGACTTCGGTCGCGTCTTCCAGAAACCGGTCGACGAGCACCGGCCGCTCCTGAGAAAACGTTACGGCTTCTCGCATGTACTGGCGCACCGTTTCTTCGTCGTAAGCAATCACCATGGCGCGGCCGCCGAGCACATAGCTCGGCCGCACCAGCACAGGGTAGCCAATCCGGCGCGCCACCTCGCACGCTTCTTCTACACTCGTCGCCGCGCGGTTCGGCGGGCATGGAATACCGAGATCTTCGAGCAATTTGCCGAACAGCTTCCGGTCTTCGGCGAGGTCGATGTTTTCCGGATCGGTACCGATGATGGGAACACCGAGTTTCTTCAAAGGCACCGCGAGATTGAGCGGCGTCTGCCCGCCGAACTGCACAATGACGCCGTCCGGCTTCTCGGTATCGTAGATGTTCAGCACGTGCTCCAGTGTGAGCGGTTCGAAGTAGAGCCGGTCGCTCGTGTCGTAATCCGTCGAGACCGTTTCCGGATTGCAGTTCACCATGATCGATTCAACGCCATCCGCTTGCAGAGCAAACGACGCATGGCAGCAGCAGTAATCGAACTCAATTCCCTGCCCGATGCGGTTGGGCCCGCTCCCCAGAATCATGACCTTCTTGCGCGCCGTCGGCTCAGCTTCGCATGCCAGTTCGTAAGTGGAGTACAAATACGGCGTGAAGCTCTCGAACTCCGCCGCGCACGTGTCCACGCGATTGAAGACCGCGCGGACGCCCAGTTCCTTGCGGCGCGCGCGCACTGCCAATTCGGCCACGCCCCAGGATTTGGCAAACTGCGCATCCGAAATGCCGTACCGTTTCGCGGTAGCGAACAACTCGCGCGTCGCTGTCTCCAGCTTCTCGTCCTTCAATTCGCCTTCGAACGCCACCACCTCGCGGATCTGCTCCAGAAACCACGGATCGATCGCCGTCCGCTCATGAATCTGCTCAACTGTCTGTCCCGATTCGAACGCAAACCGGATATAGTTCAGCCGATCCGGCGTGGGCGTGGTGAGTTTTTGCGGGATGAGGCTGGGATCGAACGTCTCCGAGCCGAATTTTCTCCCTGTTTCCAGGCTGCGAATGCCTTTCCAGAGCGCCTCTTTGAACGTGCGCCCGATGGCCATCACCTCGCCCACGGATTTCATCTGCGTGCCCAGAGTCGGGTTCGCACCCGGGAATTTTTCGAATTGCCATTTGGGAATCTTCACCACGACGTAATCGAGAGTCGGCTCAAACGATGCCGGCGTGGTCTTGGTGATGTCGTTGCGGATCTCGTCCAGCCGGTAGCCCACCGCCAGCTTGGCAGCGATCTTCGCGATGGGAAATCCCGTGGCTTTCGATGCCAGCGCCGAGCTGCGGGAGACCCGCGGGTTCATCTCGACAATCACCATGCGTCCGTTCGCCGGATTGATCGCGAACTGCACATTCGAGCCACCGGTATCCACGCCGATCTCGCGCAGACAGCGGATGGCCGCGTCGCGCATCATCTGGTATTCGCGATCGGTGAGCGTTTGCGCGGGCGCCACCGTGATCGAGTCGCCGGTGTGCACGCCCATTGGGTCGAAATTCTCAATCGAGCAGATGATGATGACGTTGTCCGCCAGGTCGCGCATCACCTCCAGCTCGAATTCCTTCCAGCCCAGCACACTCTTCTCGATCAGGACTTCGTGGACCGGCGAAAGCGCCAGCCCGCGCTCCAAGATCTCCGTCAGGTCTTCGCTGTGATACGCGATGCCGCCGCCCGTACCGCCAAGCGTGAAGCTCGGCCGCAGAATCGCCGGATAGCCGATACGCGCCAGGAACTCGTGCCCGTCCTCAACGTTGTTCACGAGTTGCGATTCCGGCGTTTCCAGGCCAATGCGCAGCATCGCGTCTTTGAACAGAAGCCGGTCTTCAGCCTTCTTGATCGCGTCGATCTTCGCGCCAATCAGCTCGACGCCGTATTTCTCCAGCACTCCCGATTCCGCCAGCTCCACCGAGAGGTTCAGCCCGGTTTGCCCGCCCACCGTCGAAAGCAACGCGTCCGGCCGTTCGATCCTGATGATCTCTTCCAGATACGCGCGGGTCAGCGGCTCCACATAAGTTCGGTCGGCCAGCTCGGGGTCGGTCATGATCGTGGCGGGATTCGAGTTCACCAGCACCACTTCGTAACCATCCGACCGCAGCGCCTTGGCCGCCTGCGTCCCCGAGTAGTCGAATTCACACGCCTGGCCAATCACGATGGGCCCGGAGCCCACGATCAGAATTCGTTTGAGGTCATTTCGGCGTGGCATGCGTCAGCGGTCCGCCATGAGTTTGACGAAGTCATCGAACAGGTAGTGCGAATCGTGCGGCCCCGGCGCGGCCTCGGGGTGATATTGCACACAGAACACCGGATGGCGGCGATGCCGGAAACCTTCCAGCGTTTCGTCATTGAGATTTACGTGCGTGATCTCGACGTCCGCCGGGTTCAGCGAATCTCGATCCACCGCGAAACCATGATTGTGTGAGGTGATCTCGACGCGCTGCGTGATCTTATTGATCACCGGATGATTCGCGCCACGATGGCCGAACTTCAGCTTGTACGTCTTACCGCCGCACGCCAGGCCGAGAAGCTGGTGCCCCAGGCAGATTCCAAAAATGGGCACTTTCCCAATCAGCTTTTGGATGTTGCCCACCTGCGTTTCGAGCGGCTCCGGATCGCCAGGCCCGTTCGAGAGAAAAACCCCGTCGGGCCGGAGCGCCATCACGTCTTCGGCCGAGGTCAATGCCGGCACTACGGTCGTCCGGCAACCCACCTGCGCCAGCCGCCGCAGGATGTTCTGCTTGATTCCGAAATCGTACGCCACCACGTGGTAGCGCAGCTCTGGCGCGCGTGGAATCTGTTCCGAAGGCGAGCACGGGTCGACCGCGTGCGTCCACTCGTACTGCGAAGGAGTGGAAACGCGGCTCGCCAAATCCAGCCCGGCCATCGTCGGGATGCTGCGCGCCTTCTCCACCAGCTTCTTGGCGTCGGTTTCGATTGCCGAGAGCACCCCGCGCATGACCCCGCGCGTCCGCAGATGCCGCACCAGCGCGCGCGTGTCGATCTCCGACACGACCGGAATATTTTGTTTCTCCAGATATGTCCGCGCCAGCTCGTCCGACCGCCAATTGCTGGCAATAGGCGAAAATTCCCGCACCACCAGCCCTTCGATATACGGCCGCGCCGACTCGTTATCTTCCGAGCTGGTTCCGTAGTTGCCGATCTGTGGATTGGTGAGGATGACAATCTGGCCGGCGTAGGAGGGATCGGTGAAAATTTCCTGGTATCCGGTGAGCGCCGTATTGAACACGACCTCGCCGGCTCGCTCTGTGGGCGCACCAAAACTTCTGCCCTCGAAGACGCTGCCGTCCTCCAAGGCCAGAACCGCTGGATTCAATAGGCTGCTCCTCCTGGGATTGAGTAACTCTTATTTTAACGTAGGCCCGGATTTTTTGCGGGACCTTTTTCCCAGGATGTCGCCGTGCGGGTCGATTTCGCCTCGGCCGATCAGGAACTCGCCGCGCCCTTGATCTGTGGCGTCGCCTTGCCCACCAGGCTCTCAAAGCGGCCCAGGAACAAGTCAGTAACGCTATCGATGCTGTAGCCAGCGGCGAAGGCCCCCCGCCAATCCAGGTCGTGCACCATCGCCGTCAGCAGAATGAAACCGAGGTCCGCCCACAGAACGCTGTATAAGACCGGCATTTCGTGGACATGTAGCCAAAGCATCCAATTGTCCATGGCCACAAACGTGGGCTTGGTCTGCGCACGCTTCTGTTTCAGCGCGTCAATCACCGTGTGGCCACCGGCGCCGACAAAAAGAAACGCATAGTTCATAAGGAGAGCGGACCACTGGGTGGCTTGTATGGGCCAGGAGGGCACCCAGTTACCCAGAAAGGCCGACCCTGCCGCCAGCACGCCCCCGAGCACGATGAGTCCGGCCACGTGCCACAAGCTCTTGCGGCGCTCCCTCGCCGTGGGGGCGATGCGGTAGATGAGACCGCTACCGGCATCGACAATCCCGCCCTGGATCACGGCTTGCTCTTGCGCCACTTCAAGTACGAGACGTTGCCTCAGCTTGGGATCGCGTGGAAAGTCGTCCCCGTAAACGAACTCCAGGTCCAGTGCCTGTCCAATCTCGAGGTTCGGCAGCCGGTCGTTGATGTCCGGCGTCAGCGTGTTGCTAATGCAGGTGTAGACAATTTCATCCAGCTTGTCGCGGATCTTCCGGATGGTGTCCAAGGCGGTCTCCGTGTTGTCCGCGTCCAGAGTCCAGTGATTCTCTATGTCTTTCCACCCGAGGTCGAGCTCCACCAGTGCGCCCGCGCCCCATTCGTGCTCTTTAACGTCCAGTCTAAAGATTTGCTTGAGTGAGCCGAGGCTATCACTCACGACCGCATCAATTTGCGGCTTGCGCTTTCGCTGTTCCGTAATCATCGACTGCTTCCCATCTGGTGTATTAGGGGGTGCGTCGAGGATCCCAGTCAGTTCCGTCTGCCACTGGTGGGCGGCAGCCTGTATCGCATTAAAGAAGCCAAAAACAGCCCGGTCATTATCGGGCCGTTCCTGCTCCAGGCTTTGCTGACTAGCTGCAGACATCTGTGCTTCAAAACATTACTGCGATGCCAAGCTTATTGCAAGGCCCAAGATTGGGGGAGGCTCCCTCCCCCCCTAGCCTACGACGACCTTGCCGGTCATCTTCGGGTGAATCGAGCAATAGTACGGATACGCACCGGCCTTGTCAAAGTGAAAAGAGAACTGCTGGTCGGTATCCAGCACCGGTGACGCGAACGCCTTGTCGGTGCTGATCACGTTATGCGGGATGTCGTCGTGGTTGGTCCACGTGACCGTCGTCCCCAGGGGTACCGCGGCTGCGGTGGGGCTGAAGCTGAAGTTATCGATGTTGATGGCATGGCCGGAACCGGTCGCGGCAGCAACAGTGCCTCCCGCAGCTCCCGCCGCTTCGCCCGACATCGCTCCGCCATCTGCCAGCGGCGTATCCACAATCGCCAATGGGTGCTTGCCCTTTATATAGCTCACCTGCGTTAGCCCCAACAGGGTGCGCAATTGCTCGGCGGGAACCTTCATCGGGCCAGGCGAGGGCGCCGCTCCAGGTTTGGGTTGTGGGAAGGCTGTCGACGTCGCCGTGTGAAACGTCATGTTGCCCTCGACCTTCTGCATGGTCTGGTGAATGTGACCGTTGAGCACCGTCACCGATCCGAAACGCTTCAGATAACCCAGCGCGCGCTCGCCATCGTCGGTTCCCCAGCCCCAATCCTGGTACACCACCCACAGCGGCACGTGCGCAAACACCACGATCGGCGTGCTGCTCTTGAGCCCCTTGACGTCATTTTCCAGCCACTCCAGTTGGTCGTTGCCCAGCGATCCCAGCCCGCCGGCCTTCAGGTTCATCACGTTCACCAAGCCGATGAAGTGCACTCCCTTTTGATCGAAGCTGAACCACCCGTCGCCCTTCGTCTTCTTGCCGTACCGCTCCAGGTATTGCTTGCCGTTATCGCCCAGCACATCGTGCTCGCCCGGAACAAAGAACACCTGGCCGGTCTTCACCGTCTTGAGGATCTGGTCTACAGCGTCAAACTCCTCCGGCTTCGACAGGTGGCTGATGTCGCCCGTGTGAATAACAAACGCGGGCGGAGATGGCAGCGCGTTGATCCGTGCGACCGCCTCCTGCAAGGTGGCAATGACGTTTTCATTTGCCGGCTTGTTAAATCCGATATGGCTGTCGCTGATCTGTACGAAGCTGAAGCCGTCGTGATGCATGCCGCCGTGGTGCGTCTCCTGGCTGTACGCCACGCCACCTCGCATTGCCCATACCATTCCCGTGCCGGCCCATGCCATGCATTGAAGGAATCCGCGGCGATCCACGCCGTCCTTGCTCAGAAGTCTGTCTTTGATCGTTTGGCTCATAATTGCTGTTCTGTCTGCGTTTACTGCGCGACGCCGAATCTTATTCCCCTTTCGAACGTCAATTCCATGTAGGCTCCACGTTAGGGAATAAATTCACATTCCGCGCGGTATCAGTTACAGGAGTTACCGCCTAAGTCAGGGAAGAGTGCAAAAGCCAGAACTTACGCGCTTTGAGCAAACCGTGCTTCCGCATTTGGACGCCGCGTATAATCTGGCGCGCTGGCTCACGGGAAACGAACATGATGCTGAAGACGTGGTGCAGGAGTCTTACCTGCGCGCTGTTAAGTTCTTCCGCGGCTTTCACGGAGAGAGCGCACGGCCCTGGCTGCTGGCTATTGTTCGCAACACCTGTTACACCTGGCTGCGCCGCAACCGTATGGATGAGCCTACTACCGAACTCGACGATAGTACGCAAGTGATCGATCCAAGCAGTGCGAACCCGGAGTCAATCTTACTCGCCGCTGCTCGTACCGAGCTCGTGCGCCAAGCGTTGGAGGCACTGCCCCCCGGCTTTCGAGAAATCGTCATCCTGCGCGAGCTCGAAGGCATGTCGTATAAGGAGATCGCCGATATCGCCTCCATTCCCGTAGGCACCGTGATGTCGCGGCTGGCCCGCGCCCGCGCCAGACTGCAGAAGCTGCTTTCCGAGCCTGATCTCACGGAGGCGCGCGCATGATCTGCCGGGAGGTGCAAGAACTCATCCATGGATACGTCGACGGAGAGTTGGACCTGGTTCGCAATCTTGAGATGGAGCGCCACTTCCATGAATGTCCTGCTTGTTCCGGAGCGCACGAGAGACTTCGCACCGTGCAATCTGCGATAACCACGGGCGCACCCTATTTTCGTCCGCCCTCCGGACTGGAGAGCCGGCTTCGCTCGCGTCTTCGGGAGGCCGCCGAAGTGGATGCCGATCCTCCGCGCGCCCGGCACACATGGCAATGGGTAGGAATTGCCGCGGCGGTGTTGATCGCCGCCCTCACCATCACTGTGACGACCCGCCACCCGGCCGGCGTGGAGTTACTCGCACAGGACGTCGTAGCGAGCCATGTGCGTTCCCTCATGGCCGCCCACCTCACCGATGTGCCGTCAACGGATCAGCACACCATAAAGCCTTGGTTCAATGGCAAGCTCGATTTTTCCCCCTCGGTCGGCAACTTCGCCGGCCAAGGTTTCCCGCTTACGGGTGGCCGGCTCGACTATCTCGACAACCGCCCCGTAGCCGCGCTCGTCTATCGGCGGCGGCAGCATATTATTAACCTGTTTGTCTGGCCGGCACGCAATCAGTCTGACTCAACAGTCCGGCAGACCGAGCTTCAAGGCTACCATCTGTTGTATTGGACCAAGGCCGGCATGACTTACTGGGCCGCGTCGGACTTGAACCCAGCCGAGCTACAGGAGCTCGTAAGTCTGGTGAACGGCTTGTAGTTTCCACGGCCTCGACATGGGGCGAGCGTTCGGACGAGATCGGGCCTGTCAGATGATTTGCCAGGCGCATCAGTCCGGTCAGGCGCTAGTTGGCACCAGTCCCTTCGGAGAGCTAATTCCACGGCTTCACCTCGGATTGTGCTCCAAGGTTGCCCTACGCTTGGTACCGAAATGACCAGGAATGGTATCATACCCCCTCTGGCCACATCGCAAACAGTATGACGCTATACTCAAGCCCCCGAGTATTCCTTTGCCATGCGTCCGAAGATAAAGATCGAGTTCGACAGCTCTACAATCGGTTGAAGGCTGACGGGCTGCGGCCGTGGCTAGATGAGGAAGACCTCCTCCCAGGTGATGAATGGGAAGACGTGATCAGGAAGGCCGTTCGCGCCAGTGATGTGGTAGTTGTGTGCCTCTCTAAGAATTCCACGAAGTCAGGATTTGTTCACAAGGAGATCGGATTCGCACTGGACGAGGCGGACAAGAAGCCTGAAGGCAAGAGATACCTGATACCCGCGATACTTGAACCTTGTGAGGTTCCGGAGAGGCTGCGCAAATGGCATTGGGTTGACCTTTCAACTGAAAGTGGCTATAACAAGCTGCTAAAGGCTCTCCGTGGGCGCCAAGAACTCGAAAGCTCGTTGAATAGAGCTGAGGTGGAACCAGTTCTCCTAATTTCAGACGGCACTGCCTTTGCTTCTGAATTGGGTACCATTTTCCTAGGTGCCGGTTTCCCGACGCTTTCGGTCACCCACGCTTTCTTAGGTCTACCGCTCGAGCAGTCAAGAATACTGCTTGAAGGGCGAAGAGTCATCGTGCTGGTCAGAGGCGAACACTTTCGCGACTGGGCGAACGAGGAATTCTATACATTGGTGAGGGATTTCGTCACCAGTGGTGGCATTCTCCTAGCAACTGCATGGGTTTCTTGGGAAAACCGTGGGCACCGCATCCTCGACCCGATCCTGCCCTTTGAACACGTCCATGCTGAGTATGAGGAGGACACAATTGTTGATTGCCAGGTGATCACGCGATTGGGTTTCGAGCCTTTTGGGCTCGAAACCATCCAATTTCGCGGCTCGCTTGAGCACTTGCGGCCACGAGTGGGGTCGACGGTTCTCTTGTTGCATTGCTCTAGCATACCGATATTCGGCTTCCGGGAGATCGCCTCGGGTTGCTGCTATTACTTGAACGTTTGTCAACATTCCTGCTATCGCCCAGTCCGCTCGCCGCTTGAGTCTAGCCGGGATCTTCGCTTATACGTCGAATCAGCTGTAAAATGGCTTTGGTCAAAGCACATGAAAGTGTAGAATAAGAGCCTCACCAAGGCCGTCGACTAGGACGACCGCTGAGCGAGTCGGCCGGCCCGTGAGCACCCTCATGTTGCGAGCGGGAACGTAGAACAGCTCTCCCTGTAATAGACTTCAAGTTATGCCACGTAACTTCAGTGTTCAGAAACCGGTTTAGCATACCCGGTCATCTCCAGATACCCTGCGCCCTCCGCCGAACCCGAGTAAGTGACCGCACCTTCCCAGTAAGTCGGACCTGTCTTTTCCTCGCTCACCATTTCCTGGGCGTCAAGCGATGCACGAACGTCCAGCACAATCCCAAGAGATGGAACCCGAATTCTCCATCTCACGGGATAGCTTGCCCCGGTGCGCGCACTGCGCCAGTAGGTCATTGGAGTAAGTGAGAAATCAGTACTGGTAAGATGCCGCCCGCGTCCTTGACCATCGACATAAGTCCCGCTGGAGTGAGTGTCAATGCTGCCGTCCCTCCGCCGTAACTGAAATAACATCAGTTCCGTTTGATCGTTCAACTGCACGCTGAACCAATCCCATCCGATTTGCTCCTTGTCGAGCTGGTTGGTGAACCATTCATGGTCCATCCAGGCCATTCCCGTCACAGCATGCCGTTCGGAGCCGATTTCCAGGTCTCCCGAAACCAGCAATCGCGTGAACGAAACATAGTAGGATGCCTCAGCAGACGCGGCTCCTTTCTGGCTCACGCCGTCGACGCCGTGCACCACTGGCGGCTTCGCGGCTGCGAGTTCCAGCCGGAAGTGAAATTCATCCGCCGTCGCCTCCAGCACCTGTCTCTCACCCTGCCATGTTGCCGACCAGTTGCCGTTCCAAACCCGCTGCTCCCTGAAGCTGGCGCCTGCCATCCCCGGTCCCCCGCGATTCAACCGCTGGTGATTGTAGAAGCGCTTTCCGCCGATATCCGTCAGAGCCAGATGCGCCAAGTAGAGATCATCCACGCGCCAGGCTGAAGGATTCGCCGCCGTCCCCCGCCGCTGCCCCTGCCGGAAGAACACCAGTTCAAATCCGAAACGCCTGCCCTTCGCGTCATGCACGTTGCCGGTGTAGTACCACCATTCCGTGCGAAACTCCGGATGCTCGAAGTGATCCCGCGGAAACGAGTAATGGTAGCCTGGCGCCGCTTCTCGATACGGCTCGACCTCCGCCGCGCCCAGACCGCCACCGCTCACCAGCAGTACGCATGCCGCCAGCCGCCTGATTCCGAGTCCCAACATCTGTAGTTGCTATCATAGAAATTTCCTGCCATGACCGTCGAGACGAAGACTGCTGAGTTTGCATCTATCTCGCTCGATAGCGGCGCTACCCTCGCGCCCGTCACCGTCGCCTACCAGACGTATGGCGAGTTGAACGCCTCCAAGTCCAACGCCATTTTGATCCTCCACGCATTCTCTGGCGACGCGCACGCCGCCGGCATCAGCGCGGAAACCGGTAAGCCCGGCTGGTGGGACAATACCATCGGTCCTGGCAAGGCTTTCGATACCGACAAATATTTCGTCATTTGTTCCAATGTCCTCGGCGGCTGCCAGGGCACCACCGGCCCTTCCTCCATCAATCCGCAGACCGGTTGCCCCTACGCCATTTCGTTCCCCGTCATCACCATTGGCGACATGGTGCAGCTCCAGACCAAGCTGATTGACTTGCTCGGCATCCAGCGTCTCCTCGCGGTGGCCGGAGGGTCCATGGGCGGCATGCAGGCCCTCGAATGGGCGGTCTCGTATCCCGAGCGCGTAGTGGCTGCCATTCCCATCGCCACCACCGCCCGGCACAGCCCCCAGCAGATTGCGTTCAATGAAGTTGGCCGCCAGGCCATCATGGCCGACCCCGACTGGAACGACGGCAATTACTACAGTACCCGGCAGCCCGGCCGCGGCTTGGCCATCGCCCGCATGGTCGGCCACATCACCTACATGAGTGATGAGTCCATGCGCGAAAAGTTCGGTCGCCGCCTTCGCGAGAAGGAAAAGTACGGCTACGATTTTTCCGTGGATTTCGAAGTCGAGAGCTACTTGCGCTATCGCGGCATCCAGTTTGTAGGCCGCTTCGACGCCAATTCGTATCTCTACATCACTAAGGCCGAGGACTATTTCGATCTCACCAACGGCGCCGGCACCCTCGCCAATGCGTTCGCCAAAGCCCAAGCTCGATTTCTCGTGATCAGCTTCAGCTCCGACTGGCTCTATCCCAGTTACCAATCGCAAGAGATCGTGCGCGTGCTGCGCCGCAGCAATCACGATGTCGCTTACTGCGAGCTGCCATCCAACTACGGTCACGATGCCTTCTTAGTCGACGTCGCGGAGCAGAGCGAAGTCATCCGCGGTTTCCTGCAAAGCACTTACAAGGAGAAGGCTTGATGGCCGCGGCCCCACAAAGCGTCCACAGGCCCTTCGTCGGCGAGCTGCTGGGCCGCGGCGATTTCGCCATCATCAGCGAACTGGTCGCGCCCAATAGCAAAGTGCTCGATCTTGGCTGCGGTGAAGGCGAGCTGCTCGCCTGGCTCGCCGAGAATAAGGGTGTCGACGCTCGCGGCGTCGAGATTTCCGCCACCAAGGTGCGCCGCGCCATCGCACGCGGCGTGTCGGCGTATCAGGGCGATATAGATGAAGTGCTGGAAGACTACTCCAACCATGCCTTCGACTACGTAATCCTCAGTCAGACCCTCCAGGAAACACGGTGGCCGCTCAAGGTGATGCGAGACATGCTGCGCGTTGGCCGTCACGCCATTGTGGCCTTCCCCAATTTTGGCCACTGGTCCGTGCGCCTCTCGCTACTCTTCACCGGCCGCGCGCCCAAAACCGGTCTGTTTCCCTACGAATGGTACGATTCTCCCAACATCCACTTCTTAACCGTGGATGACTTCGATCAGTTGGTGCGTCAGGAAGGGTTCACCATCGAACGGAATTACTTCCTTTCCGGCCGCCACCGTCTCCACCTATTGCCCAACCTGCGCGCGGCAGTAGCCGTGTACCTGATCCGTAAGTAGGCCCCGAAAAGGCCGTCGCGTTCTTTGGCCGTCTCGATCATCTCACCTGTAACCTGCCTGCTTGACTCCCGCCTCAACTGGAGTTCTAATCAACTACACTGTTCGGGAGGCAACCACGATATGAGAAATTCCATAGGCGCAGTGTTTTTTGTGGGTACCCTAACGCTTGGGCCGGCACTCATGCGGGCTCAGGACCTGGCGTCGTTCGAAAAGCGAATGACATTCAAGGTGCTCGACAACGGTTTCACCGTGCTCATATGCGCGCGCCCGGAAGCGCCCGTGTTTTCCTTTTTCACACACGTGGACGTAGGCTCGGATCGTGAATACCCCGGCATCAGGGGCCTGGCTCACATGTTTGAGCACATGGCGTTTAAGGGAACCGACAAGATCGGAACCACGAACTATGGCGATGAGAAGACCGCACTGGAAAAAGTCGAGCAGGCTTACCAGGCCTACGATCAGGAGCGGCGGAAAGAGACGGGGCGTGACGAAAAGAAATTAGCCGAACTGGAAAAGGCGTGGAAGGATGCGATGGCTGCAGCCCAACCGTTCGTCGTGGTCAACCAGTTCGGTGAAATCATAGAAGAGAAGGGCGGCCAGGGCCTGAACGCCTTCACCTCCAACGAGGAGACGGGATATCACTACTCTTTCCCTTCCAACCAGGTGGAACTGTGGGCCTACCTTGAATCGGAGCGTTTCCTTCATCCGGTCATGCGCGAGTTCTATAAGGAGCGGGACGTTGTGCATGAAGAGCGCCGCTTGGGAGAGAGCCAGTCCTTTGGCCGCTTGTTGGAGCAGTTTGCCGCGACAGCCTATGTGGCCCATCCCTACGGGCAGCCCGTGGTTGGTTGGCCGTCGGATCTGGAATCGTTCTCCGCAACCGACGCCGAAAACTTCTACCGCAAATATTACGTGCCCGCCAATATGATTTTGACGCTGGTAGGCGACGTCAAACCCGGCGAGGTTCTGCCGATCATCGAAAAATACTTCGGCCGCCTGCCCGCGCGCCCCAAACCCGAGCCACTTCGCACGGTCGAGCCGCCCCAGAATGCGGAGAGGATTGTGATCCTGCGTGAGACATCGCAGCCCATTTTCATCGAGGGTTATCACAAGCCGGGCGCGCGAGACAAAGATGATGCCGTGTTCGATGCCATGCAGGACTTGATGTCGAACGGCCGCACCTCCAGGCTCTTCCGGTCACTGGTGCGGGACAAAAAGATCGCGGCGTTTTCCGGCGGCTTCAACGGATTTCCGGGCGCCAAGTACCCTAACCTGTTCGTCTTCTTTGCAATCTCCACGCCGGGACACACGCCCGAGGAAATCCGCGACGCCGTTCATGTCGAGATCGACCGCGTACGGAATGAGGACATCAGCGACGACGAGCTGCAGATGATTAAGACGCGCGCCAAAGCAGACCTTATCCGGCGCCTCAGTGACAACCAGGGCCTTGCGTTTCAGCTCGGGACCGCTCAGTCGATTTATGGCGACTGGCGAGGTCTGTTTCGACATGTCGACGACATCGGGAAGGTGAGCAAGGAGGATATTCGCCGCGTGGCCAATCATACCTTCGTGGAATCTAATCGGACCGTCGGCATTCTAGAGTCGACAAAGCTCGCGCAAGCCCCTGCTGAGGGAAAGGAGGGCAAGTAAATGCGTCTACATCGCATACCGGTTTTCATGCTTTCTGTTTTCGTGTTTCTCGCGGTTGATTCGATTTCTCCTGCCCAGGCTGCGGATGTCGCCACAGATTGGAAACAGATCGAGGCGCCCCCGCTGCACACCTTCCATCCCCAGCTTCCAAAAAGGATTCAGCTTTCCAATGGCATGGTCATCTTCCTCCAGGAGGACCATGAGATGCCTCTCATTCGCGGCACCGCGCGCATCCGGGGTGGCTCGCTCGACGAATCACCAGAGAAGGTCGGCCTGGTCCAGATCTACGGCGAGGTGTGGCGCACAGGCGGCACAAAAGGCCGCACGGGCGACCAGTTGGATGATTTCTTGGAAGCACGCGCTGCCAAAGTGGAGACCTCCGGAGATTCGGATTCCACAACCGTAGGTTGGGATTGCCTGAAGGATACCTTCGATGATGCATTCAAGATCTTTATCGAACTGCTGCGCGAGCCGGAGTTTCGTGATGACAAAATCGCTCTTGCGAAAAACCAGGTGAATACCAATATCTCCCGCCGGAATGACAATCCTTTCGAGATCGCATTTCGCGAGGCCTCCAAACTGGTGTACGGCGCCAACTCGCCTTACGCGCGGGTGCCGGAATATGCAACCGTCGCAGCCATCCCGCGCCAGGACCTGCTCGCTTGGCACGACCGGTTCGTACATCCCAATAACATCATCTTGGGTGTCGTGGGCGATTTCGACGCACAGCGAATGGAGACGAAGTTGCGCGAATCCCTGGAATCGTGGCCAAAAGGGCCACCGGCTCCGAAGAATCAGCCATCCTTGAGAGGACCGAAGCCCGGCATCTATTTCGTGGCTAAAGACGACGTGACAGCCAGCACCGTGCAGATGGTGGATCTCGGCATAACGCGTGACAATCCCGACTATTTCGCGCTCGAGGTATTCAACCAGTTCTTCGGCGGCTCATTTTCCTCGCGTCTGTTCTCCAACATCCGTTCGAAGAAAGGCCTGGCTTACGCGGTGGGCGGAGGCGTGGGGGCTGAATTCGACCACCCCGGCGTACTTCGTTTGTTCATGGGTACCAAGAGCGTTACCACTGCCGCTGCTATTGACGCCTTTAACGAGGAGCTCAATACCTTGAAAACAGATCCCGTCACACCCCGGGAATTGACCACAGCCAAAGAAGCCATTCTGAACTCCTTTGTCTTCCGGTTCGACGCCAAGGAGAAAGTGCTGCGAGAGCGGATGGGTTATGAGTTCTACGGCTATCCGGCGGATTTTCTGGAAAGGTATCGATCGGGAATTGAGAAAGTGACACAGCAAGATGTGGAGCGCGTCGCCCAGAAATACGTGCACAAGGACCGGTTGGCCATTCTCGTGGTGGGGAAAGCGTCTGGCTTTGACAAGCCACTCTACACTTTCGGACCTGTGACCAGCATAGACGTCACAATTCCTCCGCCTCCCGGCTCTACGAAAAGCAACTGAAGGCATTTTTCAATACCTCGCTCGGCAGCACGCGGTTGTAGCTGGCGCGCTCGCATGCTTCCGGGTTCGGGACGAACACCGGCTCATCAGAACTTCGATCGACCGATGTAGCGCAGGGACACGCGCCGTTAGCGGGTACCTGCGGCCTTTCGGGTTCGTCACGCCGAAAAAGCCGCGGGTATCCCGCCAACCCCGCGGTATCCCCACGCTACAGGAATGGGTGGTTCATTCGGAACAATGTCGCCCGTGAAAAGACCGCTGCCGAGAAGCGCACTACCCTCCGTTTGCCTCCACGTCCTTGGCCGCAGTACAATTCAAGTGAACCAAATCTGAATATCTGAGACTCGCCATTGGAAAGGAAGGGCCGTATGTTCAGTCGAAGGGATTTTCTTACGTCTTCGTCGTTGCTGTATGGCGGTGCCGGTTTCCTCGGTCCGGCTTCCATTTTTCCCGACGCGTCGAAACCGTCCGCATATTTTGGTGTGCATCCGTTTGTGGAACGGCACCCCGAAGCGGTCTTCATCCTGCGGACGCATGTGGACCACAAGACGAATTCCGGTGCCTGCAAGCGCGTCGGACTCGATCTTGGGCGGTCGATATTTGTTCCCATGGACAATACCGGCATTCCGGTGACTCACAACATCGCGGCCAAGCCGAATCTCACCGCCCACGACGCCGTGGATAAAAAGAAAGGGCTCACCCTTGAGGACACCATGGGCATTGCCACCGACGTGTTCTTCGTCGAGGGTCTGTTCGAATCATTGAAGGAACTGGGTGTCGCCGGCGCCAGGATGCATACCCGCGATGCCAATGGTGGCGGCGTGATCGAACCTCGCGGATACGTCGCTATGGCCCGGCGGACCGGGGCGACGGTTGCCCCGGTAAAAGACACCATTAAAACGCCGGAAGATGTGAACGATGCCGAGTCATTTGTCTGGAAAGAGGTTCCCGGCGGCGTGGTGAGTACACAGCTCCCTTACCTGTGGCCCTTCAATGCGCCGGATTCGTGGAACCTGAATGTGGCGAAATTCAAGGCTCACGAGATGGGTTTGACCCTCACCTCTAAGAACTGGCAGGGCTCCCATCCTTCACCTTTCCAGCGCTACTGTGGCGCCTGGCGCGACATTGATGCGATGCAGAAGCTGGAGAACGCAATTCAGAAGGAATTTATTAACCCAAAGGTTCATGAACTCGTAAACGCGAACTTCAAGCGGCACACCAGCACGATTCCTCGGTGGAACACCCCGGATGTGCCGAAGAACGATCCCAGTTACAACGAGGCGTATTATTACACCACCACGTGTATGGAATTGTGGGCGCACCGGACCATCGACAATCATGCGGCGTCCCCCATGGGGCTGCATATCATCGAGGGTATCTACGGCCGTGATGGCGATTTCAACAATGGGCCGAATCCCTTCGGCAACGAGAACAACTACGATGGCAGAGCCTGGGACTACATGACCAACATCGTCATCTTTGGCAAAAACCCGTACCTCGTCGATAACGTGGGCCATTGGCTCGGCGGTCATGAGCCCGGGAATTTCGGCTTGTTCCACATTGCCATGGAGCGTGGCAAGCTCGACGTGATGAATCCGATGCATATTCCTGTGTATGAGTGGCAGGATGGTGTCGCAGTCCGCCGTCCGCTGACCAGTTTCACACGCACGCCGTTGCGGTCGTTCTACCTACAGCAGCGTCAGATCAATGAGCCGCTGTGGCATCTGGTTAACGAGCCGTTCGACTACGCCAAGGTGAGTGAGACGAAACTCAGCATTCCCGCAGAACCGGCGACGCGCGTGCTCAACCAGCACTATCCCAGCGCGAACAATCCGCAATTGGCCATCGAGTTCAGCGTTCCGGAAACCGGATGGGTACTCGTAGAGATCCTTGACGAGAACGACCGGAACCTGGAAGTCATCGAAAACGCCATTTGTGATCCCGGCTACCACATGGCGGCATGGAACACCGCCAAATACGCTTCAGGCAACTATAAGTACCGCCTGCGCTACAAGGGCAACAATGAAGTGCACGGCCTTGTGCTGAACAAAGCGTAGCGTCCCGCTTGCACGGCGTGACGTGCGACTTTGGGGCCGTGACTTAATCCTGAGGCATGCGAGACGGTCTAAGGCTTCACGATCTTCTCCCACGGAGCTAAGCCGAAGGAACTTGGTCTGAATGTGCATGGCAACTCGCGTTCGAGCACATTCATGGCTCGGTTGGGTCGGACAGTCAACCCCCCGTCCGCGAATCGCCCGAGGCGTACCAACCACCCTTCCGACCGAAGATAGCTTCCGTTAATACTTCACGGGAGCGTTGAACATCTCGGAACGGCGCGATTGCCGTGACTAGTCCCGTGTGCGGACAGCGAGCTCTATTGCTGCTTTGCGTATTCGACTTTTGCTTGCTTCAAAATCGGGAGATCAGGGTCAGCGTCCTTCCAAAGCGCTAAGAACTCTCGATAACCGGACTTGGCCCTCGGTACGTCGCCTTCGAGCGCATACGCCCGAGCCAGACCGAGATGCGCCAATGCGCCGATAGGTTCGCTCAAGACAGTTCCAGGGTGGTCCAAGATTTTTTGGAACTCCGCTGCGGCGTACTGGCCTTGATGCGCGACGAGATATCCCTGGCCGCGCAAGAAGACAGGAAACAGCGCATTGCTGCCATCGCTGTAGCCGAGTTCATAGGGAGCCGCCATTTGTAAGGTGTCCAGCGCTCGCGGCACGTCTTTGCGGTTTAGCGCCAGCTGCGCGCGGATCAACGGTAAATAGTTCGTCTGCACGAGCGTGCTCTCGGGAAAGCGCTTTGCCAAATCATCGGCCAAAGCCTGCGCGCGCCCCTCATCACCCGCCAAGGCGAGAGCCACGGCCCCGACACCCTCCACATCCCGCCCCTTGGAACGCGCAAGCGCCTCTGTGGCATATGTTCTCGCGATATCAGGATTGCCAAAGAGCGCTTCCGATTCGGCGGCGAACCCTTCGAACAATCCACCCAACTCTTCCTGCTCGGACTGGCGAGCGGTCAACACCATGCGGCGGGTCAGCTCACGCGACTCCCGCAGCCGTCCGTAATACGCCGCTGTCTGTGCCTGAACATAGAGAAACTCCGCGTTCCACTTGTCCTTAGAGCTGTTCACAATCTGCGCCATTTGCGCTTGGTCGTGCTGAACGAAGGCGAGTGCGTATCGCGACGCTTGCAGGTGAGAGCAATCTGCCTTTTGCTCCTCTGTGCTTCTTATGAGCGCGTGGGCCTCGTCGAAACGGTTTAAACGAAGAAGCGACCCCAGCAACTGGCCGGAACTCAGACAATCTCCTGGAAGTAACCGCAAACTCTCCGCTGACTCCTTCCTCGCGTCCTCGTGTTGCCCGAGATGGGAGTAAATCCCTCCCAGGTTCAAGTGGGGAATATCGTCCCGTGGATAAAGTTGACTCCAAAGTTCGTAAACTTGCCGCGCCTTTTCCCAATCGCCTGTGACAGAGTCGTGATAGTGCGCGTCGATGTAAAACCGTTCGCGGTCGCTTACGCGGTCGCGCAACGTATAGGCTTTGCGGTAATTCCAGACGCTTTCCTGTTCCGAATAACTTGTGTACGCCAAACCGAGAGAGGCGTAGGCCATGGCAAAGTTCGGATCCAGCTTGATTGCGCGCTGAAAAAGCTGGATTCCGCCGGCGTGATCCTCCTTATCAATCAGCGTCGTACGTCCCAAGCTGTACGCATGCAGCGCCTCAAGCGACGGTGTGGTAACCTGTTCGAGCGGCATGTTGTACTTCTGCACGGTACCCAAAGATTCGCCGAGCTTCGTTCGCAGCCGCGATGCCGCTCGTGTGAGCGATTTCAAGACCTCTTCTTTTCCGTCCGCGGTCACTTGCTCCTCGGCGAGGACAGCACCAGACCTGCAGTTGACCGCCTTCAGCCCCAATACGTACTGATTTCCCAATTTCGCGATGGAGCCTTCCAGCACCGCGGCACTTCCCGTCCGCAAGCAAAGCTGCTGCGCAATTTCCGGAGTGAGCCGCGCGTCCGGCGGCTGGCTCATGAGCCGCAGCGTCTGCCTGACGGTTACGTCCGATACCAAACTGAGGAACGGTGATTGTTCAAGCTGTACCGCCAACCCCTGCCGCAACGTGCCGTCAAACACGGCGTCGCCTGTGGTGTTGTCGAAATCCGCCAGGACCACGGTGTCCTTGTTCGTTAGCATGGCTGGTTTCTTGCGTAAGGACAGCCACCACCACGCCGAGCCAGCGAGTGCGACTACGATAAAGCTAGCGGCGATGATCGGCATCCACGTGGACTGAGCCGTTTTCTCCGGAGGCGCTGGCGTGAGTGCGGCGGGAGCGACTCCGTTGGCGCGCGCTGTTTCCACGGGGGGAGTCACCGGGAAAATGAACCGGTACCCGCGGCGGGGCAACGTTTCCACATAGCGCGGCGTATCGGCAGAATCCGATAAGGCTGCCCGGAGCTTCGCAACTGCGACGTTCACTGCGTGATCGAAGTCGCCAAACGAATCGTGCGGCCAGATCCGGCGTTTCAGGTCCTCACGGGTCACGACCGCGCCGGGTTGTTCCAGCAAAGCCATCAGAATTTTCAAGGGTTGGTCCTGAAGCCGGATGCGGGTACCCGCTTTCCGCAGTTCGCCCGTCCGGGCATCTAGCTCGAATACTCCGAATCGCGTCGACGAATTGGGAGCAGGTTGTTCCATTTTGTACCTCAAGAAAGGCCGCGACGGGTCCGACAAACCTCGTCTTTGGCGTGGAGACATTTTGAATAGACGATAGAAGGAGGCCAAGGTCGCACTGGTTTTCAGGAGATATGTGATTGTAAATCATTTCATATCTGGCGTTTAACTGTTGACAAACGCAAGGCACCACGGAGACCCGCCGTAAATTGAGAAGACCCACCGGCCTGCTTAAGCCTCGCTAGAAGCCGCGAGCAGGGCTGAGGTCTCCGACATGTGCTGGTTTTATCCGGGGAAGGGGCGCGGGCAAGCCAGCGTCTCGACATTCGTCAATCTGCGGGACGCCGCCACGCCGCCGCTCGACGTTCTTCGCCCGGTAACCACAAATGCCGCGGAACTGCTTGGCTGGCAGGGCCGCGTGGGCACAGTCGACTCGGGTAAATTCGCAGATCTCATCGCCCTTGCCGGAGATCCAATCGCCGATATCAGCGAGCTGGAGCGAGTTCGATTCGTCATGAAGGGCGGCCAGGTAATCAGGAATGACTTTGCAGCACATTGAGGGACTTTGATGACACGAATGCGTATCAGTTCGCTATTTTCAGTACTCATCTTCGCCGCAGCCGCCTGCGGACAGAGTACAGCCAGCCCCGCAGCCGCGCGCGTGGTTGACCTCAAAGCGTGTGACGGGACCATCCTGAAGGCCAGCTACCTTGCCGCAGCCAAGCCAGGTCCTGGTGTGCTGCTTCTGCATCAGGTCAACCGCACGCGAAGCGCGTGGGATGACGTGGCCCGGCAGCTGGCGGCGGCAGGAATTAACACTCTTACCCTTGATATGCGCGGCCATGGTGAAAGCGGCGGTACACCTTATGAGAAGCTCGCGGACGCGGAACTCGACAGGTCATGGCGCGGTTGGCCTGACGACATTGAGATCGCGTTTCAATATCTGGTTTCGCAACCTGGAGTAGAGCGCAATGTCATTGGTCTGGGAGGCGCTGGCTTACTGGGTGTCGACAATTCCGTCGAGACGGCGCGCCAACATCCCAATGAGGTTAAATCGCTGGCGTTGCTATCCGGAGAAACCCTCCATGACGGCCTGGAATTCCTGCGCCAGGCATCTCAGCTGCCCGAGTTGTTCGTCGTTGCCGACGACGACGAATACCCTCCCACGGTAGAGGCGATGGAACTGCTCTACGTCACTGCCTCCAACTCGAGCAAGAAGTTCGTACACTACTCCGCGACGCACGACGCGCCCTGGACATGGTATGAACCCATCGATATCGGCAAGGTTCCCGCTACCGGCAGCCACGGAACCGACCTGCTCACACTTCATCCGGAACTGCCCGGCATCATCGTCGATTGGTTTGTGACCACGCTGGTCAAGACACCGGGTCACGCCCCTGCCGATACCGTGGCATCTGCACCGATCCTCAATCAAATCCGGATGCCCGGCGGAGTCGCACAGGTTAAGCAGCAACTCATGGCAGCCCGGCAAAGAGATCCCCAGGCGCAGCTGTTTCCTGAAATTGCTGTCAGCATCATAGGACAGGACCATCTGCGCGCGCAGAAGCCGAACTTAGCGCTCGAAGTCCTCAAACTCAATCTCCTCGCTTATCCCGAGTCCGCCGACGCACACGAGAGTCTCGCCGTAGCGTATTTAACGGTCGGACAGAAGGACCTGGCGAGGCAGCATGCCGAAAAGGCATTGGCCCTGCTGGATGCTCACAAGGCGCCAGCGTCATACTGGACCGACACAGAGTCCTACCGCGGTGAGATTCGTCGCGCCATACAGCAGGTACTCAAAAACCTAGGTCAGAGTCAAACAAACTGAGGAGAGTCACTTAATGAGGCAAACACGAGTCCTGGCGCCCTTGGCAGCACGCATTTTTACCGCGCTCGCTTCGGGACAGGGTGCGAAGAGTGCGTCGCAGAATCCGCTAACCATCGCTTCGTTCGTCTACTGTTTGTGTCTGGTGGCACCGCAGTGACCGAAAACCCCGGATAGCCCTCGCTCAAGCCTTCCCACTGGCCGAGAGTTTTCGCCGCGGCAGGCGTCGGAGTGGGAGTCTGGAGGACCGGATCGGCAAACGTTGCCCGAATGGCCGGCCCTTCGCTTGGTATGGGGAACAGGGGCTTAGGACTCCGCCAACAACGTGTTGTCCTCGGCTACGGCTTTGGGAGCCGTCGCCATCTACCTCATACGCAAATAGTGCTCATCGCTCTGGCAGCCTGTGTCCCTCCAACTCCAGAAAGCCGCCCGAGATCAGTCCGCGCAGAAAGTCCGCAAACTCTTCCTCGGGAGCTTCCGCGCCCACCAGCCCGTTCTCTTTACACCATGCCAGAAGATCACGGACGGTCGTCTTACCGTCACACCGTGGAATCAGATACGCTGTCCAGGGCTCGATCTTGCACTCCAGGGTGAACGGGTAGGTTGCCTCCAGCCGGAATTCCCGGGGCGCGAACTCCAGATCCTGAACGCGGTGGGTCACATGCAGTTCCATGCCGCGGGCAGCCTGCGGCCGGGAGTCGAGAATCCGGCCAATCGTCGCGGGATCTCCCGCCACCGTTTCCCACTGGCGCAGCCACTCAATCTCCGCGCTTCCAATCCGCGCGCCTTTCCGCCGCCTCACCGTCACGGGAGTGCCAGCCGCGGTCTTACGCTGGATGACCACCGAGCCGTAGAAGAAATTCTCGACGCGATGCTTCTCGAACAGCCTCTTCCATTCCTCTACCTGCTCTGCCCCGCCCCGGCTTCTGGCGGCTTGCTGGTTCGCGATGTACACGGGATCGAAAAGCCGGCGCTCGAATACGAAGATGTCGAATTGCCCTGAGGCTTCTGTCAACCAGCCGCGCACCCGCCGTTCGAAGCCCTCGCCATCCGTGTCCGGACCGGCGGTGATGCAGTAGAAGCGTCCGCCTGGGCGCAGGTGTTTCTGCAGGCCGGCCACCACGCGCTGCGTGACTTGGTCTCCTAGTTCCCCGCCATAAGCAAACACCGCCGCCGGCCGGATCGACGGCATGTACGGTGGATTCGCGGCGATGCGATCGAACGTGAGTTCCGCTACCGGCTCGTACAGGTCTCCCCGCGCCACCGTCACGTTGCCCAGACAATTCAACAGACGATTGAACTCCGCGCAGCGTGCAGAAGATTCCGTAATGTCCAGTGCCCACGCCTGCCGTGCATAGCTGGAGGCGGCTCGAAGCGCGCCGATACCGGTTCCCGAACATAGATCCAGAAAGCTTTCGCAGGCATCGGCCGGAAGAGTGTCCATGAAATGGCCCGTATTCTCAGTGATCGCCGGAAACACCACGTCCATGGCTGTTTGGATCGGTCCGCCTTCCGGGTTGGTCCATCGGTCCGAAACGATGTGCAATCCGTAAGCCGGGTACAAAGCCGCCGTCGCGAACCAGCTTCCGGGCCTCTCCGCCGAGCGCGCGATCAGTTCCAGCGCGGCCGCGGCGTCCAATACCTCCTCGGGCAGCCACCTTTTCAACTCCTGCTCTTCGACCAATTCACCGATGAGGAACAGTCGGGCCAGCAGGTCTGGCCGGTCATGAACCTGGCGCGGCGAGTTCGGATTGGGCCGGAGTTTGAGGCAATGCTCGATGCTGCGGATCCCCAGACGTTCGCACACCGCTGGCTCGGTGTACCCGGAGTCCGTGAGGAAGGCGTGAAGAAGAGGAAACAGCTCTTTCGGGCTAACCTTTAGCGAGATCACGCATCCAACATATCGAAGATTGACATCATTCGGGCTGCCAGGATACACTAATGAACCCGTTTCCGCGCGTTTCCTCTCTTTTTGTTGAAACTTTCCCGGGGTGGAAATCGTCATAGTGATCTCGGTGGTACTTTTTCGCTGGAACCAGGACGGCGACTTTAAAGGTTCAGAAATGCAGAAGACGATGAATAAGAACGGAGCCAAAACACAGTTCGATCAGTACCAGAAGGCTCTTGAGGCAAAAGCCGAAGATTTGCGCCGCAGCATGTCGGCTCAAAAAGTGGCTCAGGTGGTCTCGCGGCTCGACGTGCCTTCCGACGAGGGAGACTTGAGCCAGCAGAGCCACGAAGAGTGGATCTTCCTGAATCGCAATACCCTCGACCTCAAGCTGCTCCGTGAAGTGCAGGCTGCGCTTCGCCGGATTCAACAGGCAACTTATGGAGTTTGCGCCGCTTGCGCAGAGCCCATTTCGGCAAAGCGCCTCGCGGCCGTGCCCTGGGCTAAATTCTGTGTGCAGTGCCAGGAGCGAATTGGCGCCGAAACCGCTCAATACGACGACGACGATTTTGATTCGGAACGGTAGATAACGCCGGAGGCTGCGGCATCCTTGGGACTCTTTCCGCGCCTCCTGGTGAAGAGGGCTCTCCCAACTACTTCAAGCATGGTTTACGCTGGTGGTTAGGTGTACAATTGGTAGCCGTGCGCCTCAGCTTTGAGGCGCCTTTCTCCAATCGTATATGGGAGACCCTATGGAAAAACCGGCGCAAAACATTCAAGACAGCTTTCTAAACAACGCGCGCAAGGACAAAACTGCCATCACGCTGTACCTGCTCAGCGGCGTAAAACTTTCCGGCCGCATCAAGAGCTTCGACAAGTACTCGCTGATTCTCGAGACCAACAACCAGGAGCAGTTGATCTTCAAGCACGCCATTTCAACCGTCGTCGTCATGAAGGCAGGCCACGCGTTCGCCGGAGCCAGCCAGACGGCGCATTCTGCGGCAGCGGCCGCACCGCGGTCGGCTGAGGCCGCCCAGTCGGAAGCTTCAGACAGTTGACGGTCGCTGAGCTTCCGCGTACTCGTGGCACACGCGAACGAGCCATTCTGGCCGGTGTCGAGTGGAAGATCCGCCGTAGCGCGGCCCACCCCAGCCGTCGCGTCGATGCCGAAGAATCCCTCGAAGAGCTTCGTGAACTCGCGGAGAGCGCCGGCGCCACAGTTGTCGACTCGGTTCTTCAAATTCGCGATGCTCCCGAAGCTGCCACACTGGTCGGCGCCGGCAAGGTCCTGGAACTCGCTCGCCTGGCTGCTTCCACGCATGTGGATCTCGTGCTGTTCGACCACGATCTGACGCCCACTCAGCAGCGCAACCTGGAAAACCAACTCGGCGTGAAGGTCCTCGACCGCACACAACTCATTCTCGACATCTTTGCCCGCCGCGCGCGTACCCGTGAAGGGCGCATGCAGGTGGAATTGGCCCAGCTCAACTATATGCTGCCGCGCCTTACCGGTCACGGCGCTGCGATGTCGCGGTTGGGCGGCGGCATCGGCACGCGCGGACCCGGTGAAACAAAGCTCGAAACCGATCGCCGCCGCATTGCCGTCCGCATCAAGAACATCGAGCGTGATTTGGAGGGCGTGCGCGGCACACGCACCGTCCACCGCCGCCAGCGGAGCGCCGTCCCCCTCGCTACTCTCGCCCTGGTCGGATATACGAATGCCGGCAAGTCTACGCTTTTCAACCGGCTGACTAACGCCGGCGTGCTCGCCGACGCGCGCATGTTCGCCACGCTCGATCCCACCGTCCGCGGCGCCACGCTTCCTTCGCGCCGGCGCATCTTGCTCAGCGACACCGTCGGTTTCATTCGCCGGCTACCCACGACGCTGGTGAAAGCTTTCCGCGCCACCCTCGAAGAGGTCACCGAAGCGACTTTGATTCTGCATGTTGTCGATGTGTCATCGCCGCATGCCGCTGAGCACGCAGCACACGTGTTGCAGGTGCTGGGAGAAATCGGCGCCGGCCGCGTCCCCCAGCTTCTGGTGCTCAATAAAGCCGACCGCTTGCCCGCTGGCGAATCCGAGCCGGGACGCGACATCGCCGGCCGCGTGAATGCTCCATTCGTTGTAATTTCAGCCCTTACAGGTATGGGAACCGACAGCTTGCTCCGGAAAATCGACGAGATCCTGCCCTTTGACCCAGTGACGCGAGTACAGTTCCGTTTCCCGTTGAGCGAAGGCGCCAATATCGCGTTGCTGCACCAGCTGGCGCGAGTAGTGGAAATTCGCTATGCCGGCGATTGCTGCGAGGTGGAAGCCGAA
Organism: Bryobacteraceae bacterium; assembly: GCA_035297145.1. Classification (GTDB taxonomy): domain Bacteria; phylum Acidobacteriota; class Terriglobia; order Bryobacterales; family Bryobacteraceae; genus QHXW01. The sequence continues at coordinate 26,147 of DATGZN010000077.1, read as the reverse complement.
GTTCCGGAGTCGTTGCGCCTGCGGCTGGCCGAATTCGTATTATAGTGGGGTGGGCGCCCGATGAACCTGCCGAATTCCCTGACGATTGCCCGCATCTTCTTCGTACCGCTGCTAGTTGCGGCGCTGGTGGAGGAGAACGTCACGGTGCACGCATTCGGCGTCACCATCACCAATGAGTGGCTGGCACTGGCCATTTTCCTGATCGCCGCCGTCACCGATCTGCTGGATGGCTACGTGGCGCGAAAGTGGGGCCAGGTCACGACCATCGGCACGCTGCTTGATCCCATTGCCGATAAACTCCTGATCTCGGCGGCACTGATTTCGTTGGTGCAAGTCCACGCGGTGCCCGGGTGGATGGTGATCCTGATTGTGGGCCGCGAGTTTGCCATCTCGGGACTGCGCAGCATTGCTGCCGCCGAGGGCTACACCATTAGGGCCAGCGATCTGGGTAAGACCAAGATGGTCGCGCAGGTCACTGCAATCTCCTTTCTGCTTCTTAGTATTCGCCACCGCTCGCTCGCCACGCTCGCTTACTGGATGATGTGGGTGGTAGTGGTGTTCGCCATGACGTCGGCAATCGGTTACTTCCGGAAGTTCTGGCGCAAAGTGGATGTGCGGATCAAAACTCGGAGGCGCCGAGAACTTCTGCGGGACGAGCGGCGGCGCAAACTGGCCGCTCTACGTCAGGGCCGGTCACTAGTGGAAACCGGTTCGGTAGGTGCGGTGGAATCGTCGGAAGTTCGCGGGGTACGCGGCACCACGTGAGCGCCTGAGGGCGTCAACACCAGAAGCTGAATCTCGCCCTTCCCTCCGATGGGGCCAATGGGTTTTCCGTTCAGCGAAATATCCAGGCTCCCTGCATTACCGACCAGCACCGTCATCTTCCGCGACGCATCAAACTCCCGGGTTTTTTGGCCTTCGAGCGTCCCAGTATATGCACGGGTCCCATCCGATTTGATCGATACCCACACCGGCTCAGCGGCGGTGAATGCCACGCGCATCGCGGAAACCTCGTTCGGCATGCTGACGCCTACGGGAACCGGCGTGCTGGGTTGCGGCGCCGGCGGCTCCGGTGGGCGAATCGCTCCGGAGTCCGAAACTTCCGCGGGACGAAACTCCGGCTTCGGCGTTTCGACGGGCTTGACGGCCAAATCAGGCTTCGGTTTGGACGTTGCCGCTATTACTTGGGGTGCGGGCGGGCTTCGCCGGGTTTTCTGCCACAGACTGTAGACCCCTGCGCACGCGAGGATCACCACTACCAACCCGACGAATGCGGAAGTTGAATCGCCGGGTCCCAGGCGCTCGCGCAACGCGTCCCAGGGTGAAATGCGCGGAACCTGGACGGGTGCCGCCTCCGGCTGCGGCGCCTCTTCGGCCGATTCTTCAAACTGTTGATGGAACGCCGTCAGGATCTCTTCTTCGTCAATCTGGAGCATGCGCGCGTACTGGCGCACGAAATTGCGGGCGAACACGCCGCCGGGCAAACGATCGAACCGGTCCAGTTCAATCGCTTCCAATAAATGCAACGAGATTTTTGTCTCTGCGGCTACTTGATCGAGGTTCCAACCGCGGCGGAGACGTTCACGGCGGAGCGTTTCGCCGATTGAGGTCATACTGGCTTGCTATCAACCCCTCTATCGCTATCATACAACAGTCGCAATTTTGGCCTTCGCGCCGCCGTCTGTTGTAATGGACTAGAATCCACTTTCGGATCCACATGATCAGTAAAAAAGCAGTGTTGACGCTCGCCCTGCTCGCCATGGCGAGTGCCCGAGCCGCCGAATTCAATGGCGCTGAAGCGTTGGCATTCACCAAGCGCTTGGTTGCTTTCGGTCCGCGGCCGTCCGGTTCTGACGCCATCCGCAAGACGCAAGCTTACATTCTTGGTGAGTTGAAGTCGCTGAGCTGCAACGTGATTCAGGATGACTTCACCGGCTCCACGCCACTGGGTCCAACGCCCATGAAAAACATCATCGCGCGTTTTCCCGGCAAGTCCGGCAACATCGTTGTGATCACGGGGCACTACGACACCAAGTCCATGCCCGGCACTTTTTTCGTGGGTGCCAACGATGGCGGGTCTTCCGCCGGGTTTCTGATGGAGATGGCGAAGGCGATCGCGCACGACACGCGCCAGGACGAGGTGCAATTGGTCTGGTTCGACGGTGAAGAAGCGGTGGCGCAATGGACGGAGTCCGACAGCCTCTACGGCAGCCGCCACTTGGCCGAGCGCTGGGCTGCGGATGGCACGCTCGCGCGCATCACGGCGTTGATCAACGTCGACATGATCGGCGACAAGGACCTGGATATTTTGAACGACTTGAATTCCTCGGCTCCATTGCGCGAATTGGTCTGGCGTGTTGCCGACCAGCTAGGGTACGGCCAACATTTTCTACGTCAGCCAGGCGCCATCGAAGACGACCACATCCCGTTTCTGCGGCGCGGCGTCAGCGCGCTGGACCTGATCGACTTCACCTACGGTCCCAACAATTCGTTTTGGCATAACGACAAGGACACGGTTGATAAGCTCAGCGCGGAGAGCCTGCAAATCGTGGGGCGCGTCTTGATCGAAACGCTGAAAGAACTGGAGCGCGATGCCGGAGCCGATGGACGGGATCATCGTCGCCGATAAGCCTTCGGGCTGGACGTCGCACGACGCCGTGAACAAGCTGCGGCGGCTCGCGAATACGCGCAAGGTCGGACACCTGGGCACGCTCGACCCCATGGCAACAGGCGTGTTGCCGCTGGTGATTGGTCGCGCCACGCGCCTGGCGCAATTCTACACGCATAGTGACAAGGTTTACGATGCGCGCGTGCGCTTCGGCTACTCGACCGATACATACGACGCCGAAGGCACGGCAACATCGGTGCCGTGCGAGCCGGTGCTGGATGCCGAGGAACTGGAACGGCATCTAGATGCGTTTCGCGGCGAGTTCCTGTTGCGCCCGCCGCCCATTTCAGCCAAGAAGATTCGCGGAGTGCCTGCGTACAAACTGGCGCGCCAGCATATCGAAGTGGAGCTGAAGCCGGTACCGGTGCAAGTTCACGAGTTGAAGCTGGTGGAGATCGAAGGTGCGGAAGCGCATCTGATGGCGCATTGCACCGCCGGCACCTATCTGCGCTCGATTGCGCACGAACTGGGCCAAGCCCTGCGTTGCGGCGCGCATCTAACGGCCTTGCGGCGCCTGCGCTCGGGCGACTTCTCAATCGAGCAGGCGCGCACTCTCCCTGAGCTCGAAACACTCGCAGCCGAGGGGCGGATCGACGAAGCTCTGATTGCCGCCGGCGACCTGCTGCCGGAGTTCCCATCGGTAGTCGTCGATCCGGTGACAGCAGGACAGGTCCGGCAGGGCCGCGATTTCCACGTGTCGCCATTTCGCGTGAGTCAGGGCACGCGATATGTGAAAGCGCTTTCGGGCGACGGCGACCTGCTAGCCATCGGCGAGGCTAAGCTGCCGAATATCTATCATCCGGTGGTGGTGTTGTAAGGCGATTTGCGTGGGTGGCCGGAAGTTCGTAAACGCGAGGTGGTCCACCGTTCTTGGCTCCTGAGTTTTTTGTCGGCAACTGTCGAATACGGGAATGTGGATGATCCATATATCAAGGTCGTTGTTGCCGCCGGGGCGGGACTCTGCGCTGTTGTCGGAGCCTGGGTTAAAGCCAGATTCAGTCGCAGCGTTTGGCTCAAGATCGGCGACGTCGAGGTTAAAGCCCCTACGGTCGCCGACGTCAGAACTCTCCTGGAGGTAGCGAGAGAATTCCAGCAGCGCGCTAACCCACTCACAAGACGGAATGGAGACGTGATGGAGGCGAGAGCAAAACGAAAACGGAAGAAGGAGCCAAAGCTATAACCATGCCGAGTGACTACCTTAAATGGACCTGTAAGACATGCGGCGCCACGTCGCTGTCAGAGGCCGCGAAGGCTCAGATGCAAGGGAGAAAATACCTTCTTCACTGCAACTCAAGACATCAGCATACCTATGATGCGGAGGAAATCGAGATCCTTCCGCTTGAGACCAGTCGGGGAATTCGGGCCAAGCTGGGCCTCACTGACGACCCCGCCTCTTGATGGTCTCCGAGGGAATCCGGAGAGATCACAGCCGATCAAAGGGGACGCCTGTCGTTCGAATTGTGAAGGCGCTGATTCAAAGCCCCTTGTGGAGCGTAGCCGAACTCGTCGCCATCGGCAAAACTGCCGAATATTTATCATCCGGTGGTGGTGCTGTAGGCGGCAAGATTGGCCGCGAATGCACGCGAATCAACGCGAATGATGCGCGAAGTTTGTTAACATGTCGCGGTCAGCCGCGGTGATATTCTAATTCTTGGGAGTTCTTCAATGAACCGGAGTCTGTTTCGCGTTCTTGCTGTAACTACTCTTACTTGCGGCGGTCTCGCGGCGCAAAGCGCTCCTCCGGCCGACGACGTCAACGAGCTCGATTCTCAGCCCGCCAGAGTCTTGCGAACCACCACTCGTGACGCTTTGAATCGCGAGAACTTCGCGCAACTCGAAAACATCGCGGCTATGGTGCGTACCGATAAATCGCGCTTTCCCGGCGGCAATTGGAAATTGAATGTTTTTTACCTGACCGTCCAGGGCCCTGGCTCTCTGACCGACAGCGACAGCGTCTGGGAGGCGCATATTGCCCGCCTGAAACGTTGGGGTGCGGAATTCCCCGAGTCCATTACGCCGCGGGTCGCGCTGGCGCAGTCTTATATAAGGTACTCATGGAAGGCGCGCGGCCACGGCTACTCGAACACTGTGACGAATCAAGGCTGGCAGCAATTCCGCAGCCGCATCCAGCAGGCGCGATCCACTCTGGAAGAGTCGAAATCGTTATCGGGAAACGACCCGCAGTGGTTCCACGACATGCAGACCGTGGCCCTGACCCAGGAGTGGCCCCGCGCGCAGGTTGACCAGCTCCTCGAAGCCGCCATCACGGCGGAGCCGACCTATTTCTATTTCTACGTCGCGGAAGCGAATTATCTTCTGCCGCGATGGTACGGAAAGCCGGGAGAGGCGGAGGCTTTCGCCCAATCCATCGCCGATCGCGTCGGCGGCCAGAGCGGCAACTTCATTTATTTCCGCATCGCCGAGGCCATGGATTGTTGCGGAGCCAAGAATCTTCTGCCCGCGCTTTCCTGGGAACGGATCAAGGAAGGCTTCAGCGCTCTCGAAGGTCTATACGGCAGCATCAACTACCAGCGGAACGTGATGGCCTATCTCGCCCTCCGCAACAATGATCAGGAATTCGCGAACCAGATGTTCTCCCGGATCGGTGACGACTGGGACCAGAGCGTGTGGAAAACGAAGGAGAATTTCGATCGCAGGACTGTCGTTTCGCCCGCGAGCACTGAGTAGTTCAGATGGACAGGCAGGAATGCCTATCCTACTTACTTGTGCAGGAAATCGAAATCACAACCTAGATTGGCTTGTGCGACGTGCTCCAGGAACAGGCGCGCGTCGCTGATGCGGACTTGGCGAAGATTTATCTTCCGGCGGTGGTGTTGTAGGACATCGTATTCGAACCATTGGCCCCGCTGCTAGTAGCACCTTAAAAGGTGCTCTAATGGACTTATGCCGATGCTCGACATCACCAAGGATATTCAATCGCTGACAACATTCCGGCGGCGCTCGGGCGATTTCCTGAAGCAGCTCAAGAAAACCAAGCGTCCTGTGGTGCTGACGGTTAACGGAAAGGCCGCGGCCATTGTGCAGGATGCTGAAGCCTATCAGCGGCTCCTCGATACGGCTGCTCAAGCCGATCCCGCGGAAGGAATCCGCCAGGGCCTGAGGGATATTAGGGAGGGCAGGGTCCGGCCGGCGAGAGAATTCTTCGACGAGTTCGAAGCCGGGCATGGCATACGTCGTTAAGATCACCGCTCGGGCGGAGCGTGACCTCGCGCTTCTGTTCGCCAAAATCCGCGCCGAGCATTCCGCCACCGCGCTGAAATGGTACCGTGGCCTCAAAGCGGCAATCCTTAGCCTGGAAGCGCAGCCGACCCGATGGCCGGTGACACACGAGAGTGCAAATCTCAGGCATCTACTTTATGGCCAGAAGGCTGACGTCTATCGCGTTGTCTACCGCGTCTCGGAGAAGCGCGGGCAAGTGGATGTCCTGCACATCCGGCACGGCGGTCGGAGGAGGTTCAGGGCCTCTGATGTTGCCTGACGACGCTACTATTTCCGCAAAAAATCGAAATCGCAACCTAGATTCGCCTGCGTGACGTGCTCCAAAAACAGGCGGCCGTAGCCGCGATCATATTGCAGAGCAGGCGGCTGGAAGTGCAATAGCCGGCGAGTGATCTCGTCCGCCGGTACGCGCAGCTCGATGCGCCGAGCCGCCACATCCAGTTCAATTTCGTCGCCGGTTTCGACCGCGCTCAGCGGACCGCCCACGGCCGATTCCGGCGCTACGTGCAGCACCACGGTTCCGAAGCTGGTGCCGCTCATGCGCGCGTCGCTGATGCGCACCATGTCATCGATGCCGCGATTCAACAGCACGCGCGGCATGGGGATGTGTCCCCACTCGGGAAATCCGGGGGCGCCCTTCGGCCCGCAATTCTTCATCACCAGCACCGTGTTCTCATCCACCGGCAAGTCATCGCGATCGATTTCAGCGCGCATTTGCTCGTAGTTCTCGAACACATACGCCTGGCCGCGATGTTGCAGCAGCCGCGGCGATGCCGCTGTCTGTTTGAGGACCGCCCCATCGGGAGCTAGGTTGCCGTAGAGAATTGCAGTGCCGCCCTCTTTGTGGAGCGGCTCGGCGATGGTGCGGATCACTTCGCGGCGATGGCACTGGGCGCGTTCCAGGTTCTCGCGCATGGTCTTGCCGGTGACCGTGAGCGCATCGCCGTGCAATAGATCGGCGATCTCCAGCATGACCGCGGGCAGGCCGCCGGCGTAATAGAAATCCTCCATCAGGAACTCGCCGGAGGGCTTTACGTTGACGATCCACGGTGTGCGCCGCGAGATCGCGTCGAAGTCATTCAGCTCGAGCGGAATGCCGAGGCGGCCGGCGATGGCGACCAGGTGCACCACCGCGTTGGTTGAGCCGCCGATCGCCATGTCTACCGTGATGGCATTCTCGAGAGCCTGCCGCGTCATGATCTGCGAGGGACGCACGTCCTCTAAAACCAGCTCCACGGCGCGACGGCCACTCAACTCTGCAATCGCGAGGCGGCGTGAATCGGGCGCGGGGATGTTGGCGCAACCGGTGAGCGTCATGCCAAGAGCTTCGGCGATACTCGTCATGGTTGACGCAGTGCCCATGACGGTGCAATGGCCGGCGCTGCGCGAGAGACCGCCTTCGATCTCCGACCATTCTTCTTCGCCGAGCTGGCCCGTACGGAACAGGTCAAAGAGTTTGCGTCCGTCGGTGCCCGAGCCCAGCCGGCGATCGCGCCAGTTGCCGCTGAGCATGGGTCCGCCGGGGACGACGATGGCGGGAATGTCGGCGCTGGCCGCGCCCATGAGCTGTGCGGGCGTGGTCTTATCGCAGCCGCAAAGCAGCACGACGCCATCAATGGGATTCGCGCGGATGGATTCCTCGACGTCCATGGCCATGAGGTTGCGATAGAGCATGGTGGTGGGCCGCATGAACATTTCGCCGAGTGAGATGGTGGGAAATTCGAGCGGCACCCCGCCCGCCGCCCACACGCCGCGCTTGACGGCTTCGGCCACCGTGCGCAGATGGACGTTGCAGTTATTCAGCTCGCTCCACGAGTTGCAGATGCCGATGACGGGCTTGTTGTCAAAGACATTGGAGTTGAACCCTTCGGAGCGTAGCCAGGCGCGGCGCGCGTAATTTTCGTAGGCGGAACCGCTCCACCATTCCTGGGAGCGCAGTTTACGGGTGCTGTTGGTGGGCATGAGGATTTATTAGAACGCGAAGGAGGCGGGAGGGACAAGGGGAACAGATTTTTGAAACTGATAGAGCTATCGTCTAGGCGGCAAGCTCCGCCACGACTTCTGCGCGAACACTCCAAGGCACCGGCTGTATCTGATAGTTGCGAAATGCGTCAAGCACGCCTCCCGCAATCGACTGCTCGAAGTCATTCAGAACCGCATAGGCCTTGGATTCTGGGGGGCGGACGTCGCGAGTGTCACTCCATTTATAAATGAATGCCTCCGCAGTGTCGCGCGTGGGACGATTGATCGCCTGCACGATACGTTCTGGCTGCCTACCAGAGGACTTTGGAATAACAAAGTCGAACAGATGGTCGAACCCGCTGATGCCAGTGAATTTTACTTTTGGCGTGTAGCGAATTTCGTTGCTTTCGAGCCATGCGATCACGTCTTCCAAAAACAGGCTCTCTACAACCGGCTGAGCTAGGTAGAACAGGTCATTCACCGCGAGGATGGCCTGAATGAGATTGTGTTTTCGCGCTGGAAAGCTTTCACGCGATGCGTGCACTTCAAGAGCTTCGCTGTTCATCCGAACGCCGAAGCCATTCAGCGTCATGTTGAGGAGGTCTTGACGCTTTTCCGTGTTGAGATTGCAACCGGATGCTTCGAGGTCGTGAATGGTGTAGCTATCATCAGTCAGAACGTAGCCGCCGTTTTCGGCGCGGGCGTAAATTTGTAGCGCGTCGTTGTGCCGATCAAGGTAGGGCGTTGTGATTTCGACCCAGGAATCGTCCACTTCGCGCAGCGTCGTTTTGTCTTTCAGCCACGCCCGGTAATCGCTTAGAAGTTTCTCGATCTCCTGCGCAATCGTCATGAGAACAGGCCTTTCTGAATCTTCGGCGGGTCGACGATGGTGCACTGCTGCATGAACGCTTCAAAAGTCGAAACAAGGTCCGACGTGTTCGGATATCTGGTAACGGGTGCCGGGCTTGCCCACTTGTCACCGTACCCTTCTCGGTAGATGTGCAGGTGTGGGCAGGGGATTTCCGTGCTGTCTGGATTCCGATGCGGCGGGTCATCAAGGTCGAGCCGCAGCAGTATGATCGCTGTCCTAGCTCGGTTCTGGTAAGTGGCCTTCGTGAGCTTGATCCGAGCGCGAGTCACGTCAAGCATGAAGTTTTCCCGCTTGTCGACTGAGGTCAAGGGAATTGCAACTCTTTCGCCGGGAGCAGGAAAGAGCCATTCTTGTTCATCAGCGGCGCGCTTTTCCATAGCGATAAGCTTATCTGCTTCGTCCTGCGTGAGATTGATATCAGCTATTGGGACAGCTTCTATCGTTTGATGGCGTCACTCCACCTGGCGGTTGCGCTGTGCTTCCGTTTTCGCTTTCAGGCGAGCGAAGGCTTCCTCACCGTCGATGGGTTTCACCCTGCCACTCTTCAGTTCGTCGTAGCGGCTGTCGAGCATTTCCCGCGTCTGCGCGAGCTCATCGAGATATCCAGCCAATGCATCCTGCAAGAGCTCGTCGGCTCCGCGCCCGCTTTGCGCCGCGAGATCGTTGAGCTTCTTTTCAACGTCGGGGGCGAAATGTACTTCCATTGCCTTCAGAGTACGGGAAAGCTCCGATGGGGGCAAGTCATGCCAAGGAACAACCCACATCCCACTGGCGTCCAATCTTTCGAAGTCACGCGCGCGGGTCTTTCACAACACGATGTCAGCCAGTGGAGGGCGATCATGTTCGACCAGATTGTCGGCGAGAAGACCGCGCGCAAACCGTTTGCGGTGGCGGTGTCTGTTTCCGGCCAGGCGGCTGTGCTTGGCCTCGCGATTTTGGTTCCGTTGTTGCACACAGAGGCGATTACCGCGGGAAGATTGACGCAGTTCATTCCGCTGAAACCGTGGGGCACGCAGCATCCCACGCCGCAAAAGCCGAGCACCGGCCGCACACCGGCGAAGCCCGGACTGCGTATCTTTAGCGAACGCACTCTGCTACAACCGCCACGCATCCCCCAAACCGTTACGATGATTGATGACGGCCCGAGTGTTGCGTCGATCCCGGGTTCGGCTGCCTTCTCCGGCACGCGTGACGGCGTCTTCGGCCTTGTCCCGACTGAGGTAGCGCCGCCGCCGAAACCCGCGCCGCCGCAGACTCCGCCACAGAGAACCGAGGCGGCGCCTCCGTCACGCGTGAGGATTGGCGGTATCGTCCAAGCCGCCAAAATCCTACGCCAGGTGAAACCCATCTATCCACCTCTCGCCAGGCAGGCGCGCATCTCCGGCGACGTTCGGCTGGAGGCGGTGATCAGCCGAGAGGGCACCGTCGAAAGTTTGCAGGTGCTGAGCGGACACCAGCTCTTGATACCGGCGGCGATCGAAGCCGTGAGGCAATGGCTATATCGGCCAACTCTACTGAACGGAGATCCAGTCGAAGTTCTGACGCAGATCGAAGTGCATTTCAAACTCGGAGAATAAGTTCTGACAAGATGTAGGAGTGCTCCATCCGCGCCTGAAGCTATTCGTCCTCGCCGCGTTGTGCCTGTCCGCCTGCAAGCCTCCTGAAGAATCGCAGCAGAAGGCGATCATTGGGGCGGTGCTGATTGATGGGACCGGCGGGCCGCCCATGTCGGATTCGGTGGTGATCGTGGCCGGCTCGCGCATCCGTGCGGTGGGGAACCGGGCCAACATGCCGATCCCTGCAGGCGTAGAAAAGATCAGCGGAATGGGCAAGTTTCTGGTCCCCGGCCTGATCGATTTGCACGTGCATCTGGGCACGCGCTCCGGCCCCAGGTTCAACGCCGCGGAGTACACGCGCGAGCGCATCGAGCATAATCTGAATGCGTATCTGTACTACGGTGCCACGACGGTTCGCAGCATGGGGACCGATGGTCACGCGGCGTTCGACGTTCGCAAGGCGGAGCGCGACGGGCAATTGCTGACCGCCAATCTCTACACCGCAGGCCGTGGTTTCACCGCGCCAGGCGGACATCCATCGCAGGAAGTCGGCGACGTAGTGATTCAGACCAACAGCCCGGACGACGCCCGCAAGCAGGTGGATACACTCGCCGGCGAACAGGTGGATGCGATCAAGATCTGGGTGGATGATCTCGGCGGCACAGCGCCGAAGATCAAACCGGCCGTGACCGACGCGATTCTCGACGAAGCGCGCAAATTCAATATTCCGGTGACAGCGCACATTTATTCGCTGGCAGACACCGAGCACCTGGTCCGCGCGGGCGCCGCCGGTTTTCTGCACATGATTCAGGACACGGAGGACATTGACCCGGCATTTATCGCGCGCCTTCGAGATCTGCGCATCGTTTTCGCGCCGACCCTTGTCCGGCAGGAGCCCGAGAATTCAGACCTGCTGAACGATCCAGATCTTGCGCGGTCCGTGGATGCCGACGTGATCGCCGCGGCAAAGCAGGCTGCTCAGGCCAGCCATCCAACACCTGCGGACCGGCAGGATTACGAGCGCGCCGTTCGCAACACAGGTAAACTGGCCGCGGGCGGGGTGCTGATCGGGGTGGGGTCGGATGGCGGATCGAGCCTGGATTTCCCAGGATTGATGACGCATCGGGAGCTGGAACTGCTTCAAGAGGCGGGTCTTTCTCCCATGGATGTGATTGTGGCGGCTACGCATACGGGCGCGCTTGCGCTGCGGAAAACAGACGAGCTAGGCACCATCGAACCTGGCCGGATGGCCGATTTGTTGCTGGTTTCGGCCAACCCCCTCGACGACGTGCGGAACCTGCGGAAAATCGACCGGATCATGTTACACGGCGAGTGGGTGGATCGGGACCATTTGACCCTGAAATAGTCTGTGTTTTCTCGAACTTCCTGCCGTACACTTGCGTAATGGTAGCTCTGAGGTGATTTATGCGCAGATCAGCCTTCTTACTTTTGGCGCCGGCGCTACTATTCGTAGCGGGCTGTGATATTGAGGATTTTGGCTCGTCGGACCGCTTTACGGCGGACTTCCACTATAGCCAGCCGCTGAAACCCGGGGGCCGGGTGACGGTCGAGAACTTCAACGGCTCGATCGAGATTACCGGCTCGGATACCGACACGGTAGATGTCTCCGGTGTGAAGTACGCGGGGACGCAGGAATTGCTCGATCAACTGAAAATCGATGTGGTCAAATCCGGTGACGTGGTGCAGATTCGCACCGTGCGGCCGTCGGAGCGGCGGGGCAATATGGGCGCCAAATATGTGATCCGGGTGCCGCGCAAGGTCGAGCTTGAGCGCATCAGCAGCTCGAACGGCAGCATTCACGTCACCGACGTGGAAGGGCCGGCGCGGCTCCGCACCTCGAACGGCGGCGTTCACGCCAATAATCTCAAGGGCAATCTGGATGTTTCCACATCGAACGGTGGAATTGAAGTGGAGGACCTCGAGGGCTCGGCAGTCCTCAAGACCTCGAATGGGCGCGTACACGCTGAGGATGTCCGCGGCCAGCTCGAAGCGGAAACGTCGAACGGCGGCATCAACGTCCACCTGGCGAAAGCCGATTCCGGCCATCCGATTCGCCTGGATACGTCGAACGGCGGCATCGATGTGACGCTCGACCAGCCCACCCAGAACGATGTCATCGCCAGCACCAGCAACGCCGGGATCACCGTGCACTTGGCGCCGTCGATCGCCGCGCGCGTGAAGGCGCATACATCCAACGGCTCGATCTCGTCGGATTTCGACGTCAAGGTGCAAGGGCAGATCAACAAGCACAGTCTGGAAGGGACGATCGGAGAAGGCGGACCGATGCTGGAGCTGACAACGTCGAACGGCAGCATTCACCTGGTCAAGCTGTAAGCAACTGATTCACTAGTACTTCCTGGAAAACGCTCAGGTTCGGGTGGGGGATTCGTTTATACTGAATAGTATAAATGCACCAGAAGCGAACCGAGCGAGTCGACCTCGATCCTCAAGAAACAAATGAGTGGCTGGATGCGTTGGATCAGGTAGTTGAAGAAGCGGGGCCTGACCGGGCTTCCTTCATCCTGGAGCGCGTCGCGCAGCGCGCACGGCAGATTGGCGTCGAGCTTCCCATCCGCCAGAACACACCTTACATCAACACCATTCCGCCCGAGGATGAGGTTCCATATCCCGGCGATCGTGCGCTCGAGCGGCGCATCAAGAGCCTCACGCGTTGGAACGCCATGGCCATGGTGTCGCGGCAGAACAAGTTCGATCATGGCATCGGCGGCCACATCGCCACCTACGCGTCGATTGCGACGTTATTCGAAGTCGGCTTCAACCATTTCTTCCATGCGAGTTATGGAGACCAGCCCGGCGACCTGGTTTACTTTCAGGGCCACGCTTCTCCGGGCATCTATGCGCGCGCGTTCCTCGAAGGACGGCTGACGGCCGAGCATCTTGAGAATTTCCGCCACGAATTACGCGACCACCAAGGCTTGTCGTCGTATCCGCATCCCTGGCTCATGCCGGGGTTCTGGAAGTTCCCAACCGTATCGATGGGGATCGGCCCGATCAACGCCATCTACCAGGCGCGGTTCACGCGGTACCTGGAGAATCGCGGGCTGATTGCGAAGACGCCGCGGAAGGTTTGGGCATTTCTGGGTGATGGCGAAATGGACGAACCCGAATCGATGGGTTCGATAACACTGGCTTCGCGCGAGAGGCTGGACAATCTGATTTTCGTCATCAACGCGAACTTGCAGCGGCTGGACGGGCCTGTGCGCGGTAACGGCAAGATCGTGCAGGAACTGGAAGCCGCGTTTCTGGGCGCGGGCTGGAACGTGATCAAAGTTTTGTGGGGAACGGATTGGGACGACCTGCTGGAGCGCGACACGAGCGGCCTGCTGTTGAAGCGCATGGAAGAGTGCGTGGATGGCGAATATCAGTCGTTCAAGGCACGGGGCGGCGATTTCGTGCGCAAGGAGTTTTTCGGAAAATATCCGGAGACGCTAAAGCTGGTCCAACATCTCACCGACGACCAGATTTACCGTCTGCGCCGCGGCGGCCACGATCCGCTAAAGGTTTACAACGCCTACAAAGCCGCGGTCGAACACACGGGACAGCCGACGTTGATCCTGGCGAAGACAGTAAAGGGCTACGGCGTGGCGGAGATCGAGGCGCGCAACCCGACGCATCAACAGAAAGAGCTGAATGACCGGGCGGTGCAGCTATTCCGCCAGCGGTTCGACATTCAGCTTCCCGAAGATGTGGCGCAGAACGTTTCGTTCTACAGGCCGCCCGACGGCAGCCCGGAGATGGCCTATCTGCACGAGCGCAGGCGGCAGCTCGGCGGCTACATGCCCGAGCGGATTGTGCCGGCGACCCAGATTCATGCTCCGAAGCTGGAGACGTTCGGTGAGTTGTTGCATGGATCGAAGGCGCCGCACCCGTCGACAACGATGGCGTTCGTGAAGCTGCTCACGGTGCTTTTGAAGCACCAGGAAATCGGCAAACGCGTGGTCCCGATTATCCCGGATGAGGCGCGCACGTTCGGCATGGAGTCGCTGTTCCGGCAGTTCGGTATCTACGCTTCCGGAGGCCAGCTCTACAAGCCGCATGATGCGGACATGTTCCTGTACTACAAAGAGCAGCAGGACGGGCAGATTCTGGAGGAGGGAATCACCGAGGCGGGCTCGATGGCGTCGTTTACAGCTGCGGGAACGGCGTATTCGAACTATCGGATCGAGATGATTCCGTTCTTCATTTACTACTCGATGTTCGGATTCCAGCGCGTGGGCGATCTGATCTGGGCGTTCGCGGATGCGCGCGGCAAAGGTTTTCTCATGGGCGGCACGGCGGGCCGCACGACGCTTTCCGGCGAAGGATTGCAGCACCAGGATGGGCACAGCCTGGTTCTGGCGAGCACGGTGCCGACATGCGCGGCCTACGACCCGGCCTACGCGTACGAAATCGCGGTGATCGTGCAGGACGGCATCCGGCGCATGTACCAGGAGCAGGAAGACCGCTTCTATTACCTGACGCTCTACAACGAAAACTACCCCATGCCGGCGATGCCTGAGGGCGCAGCCGAGGGAATCCTCAAGGGCATTTACAAATTCAAGTCCGCGGAGAATGGCAAGGCCACGCTGCAACTTTTCGGAAGCGGCCCCATTCTGAACGAAGCCGTGCGTGCGCAGCAGATTCTTTCCGAGAGGTATGGTATTGCGGCGGATGTTTGGAGCGCGACCAGCTACAACGAGCTGCGGCGCGAAGCGCTGCGGTGCGAACGCTGGAACCGCCTGCATCCGGATCAGCCTCAACGCCTGCCGTATATTGAGGCCGCGCTGAAAGGCGCGCCGGGGCCGATCGTCGCCGCTACGGATTATATGAAGATGGTGCCGGATCAGGTTGCTCCGTGGCTTCCGGGCCGCATGGTGACGCTGGGCACCGATGGTTTCGGCCGCAGCGACAACCGCGAGCATCTCCGTCGGCATTTCGAGGTGAACGCGGAATCGATCGCGGCGGCGGCACTGTCACGTCTGTCGCGCGACGGCGCGTTCGATGCCGCGAAAGCGACGAAAGCATTCGGGGATCTCGGCGTCGATCCGGATCGGTTGGACCCGGCGATAGCGTAGAAGATCGGTCGTCTACTTTCGGCTCACTCCGTACTCATTCGGAAAGCGGGCGGGTTGTCACTGGAATTTTGTCATTCTCTCAGTATGGCCGAGCGTCTCTGCGAACTATCTACCCCGCGCGGTTTCTGCAACTTGTTTACCCAGTTCGGCTTCAGCCCGGTGCCAGTCGTGTTCCGGCGAGCCCTCGGAGCATCCTCGGTTTTGCCAATAAGAGTAAGCTAGCCGGGCGATCTGCTCGTGCTTTGAGGCAGATGCTGTCGATTTTGCACGAGGGTCAATTGCTCTCGCGGCCCTCGCCCCCGATAGGATTGTCGTATGTTGCTGCTTTGCCATGTTCGATCTCCTTTTGTAGTTCCTTCCGTTGTACTCACGGCCGCGCTACCCGCCGAAGGCAGTGCGCACGTTGATTCCGGGCAGGGCGTCACTCTTTGCAGTCATCGTTCGGTTCCGGAGCCTGGCGATCGCCTGCACATGCTCAGTGCGGCGGCAGGCCGTGCTCACCGCGTGATGGACTTCTTTCGCATCGAACGGCTTCAACAGGAGATCATAACCGCCTAGATTCAGCACCTCTGCCCACAGTCGTTCGTCGGCAAGACGGTCGCTCACGATCAGAGGCGGTGGACAGTCCATCGTCTGCAATTCGCGGAGAAGGTCATTCCAGCCGTGGCCGTCAGACAATCGGACCCCACTGATGACCACACCGGGGACGACGCTCAACGCCGTCTGTGTCTCCCGAAGAGTACACGTGAACAGCAGCTTCCACTTCGAGCGACCGAATATGTTCATGAGAGTAGTCCGGTCTTCCCCGACTGGAAAGACCGCTAAGATCGTTCGGTTTGCGATTGGCTTTTCTGCCACGGTCCTCCGATCAGAACCAGTGAAGCCCGAGGGACGGGCGCAACATGAAATAGGTGGTCACATAGTTGCCCACCCTGGGCGGTAGTGCGTCCGGCCTCGTGCCGCTGGGACTCGCGCGGTGCCTACGCACACGTCGTCAGTTGTCTTAGGGAAAGGCGCCCAGAGATTCTGATTTGGTTCAGCCAACTAGAGGAGGGAGTAAAGATGCTCGGCTCGTACCTACAGTACATCTTACCCGGTGAAATAGCAATGTATATTCGGACGGAACGGTCCAACGACTAAAACCGGCGCCAGATCGCCCGTTATCTGAGACAAGCCGCCCGGCCAATGACTCCCTCACTCCGCAGCCAGCGCCGCCCTACTTCTCCTCCATAAAAAGGAAAGGGCCTTAAATCGAGAAGGCTTCGCGGCCCGAGAACAGGTTAGTGCTTCACGGCAATGGCCGAAATTTCGATCTTGGCTCCACCGATCAAGCCCGCAACTTGCACCGTCGCTCGCGCTGGTTTCGGGTCTGGCATGAGCTTTTTATAAACATCGTTCATCTTCGGAACGTCGTTCAAGTCTGTGATGTAAACGGTCACGGACACGATATCCGTCATCTGAAAACCCGCGTTCTTGACGACTTTCTCGATTGCCGCAATCGTATTGGTAGTCTGGAGCGTGATATCGGTGCCCGTGACTTTGCCTTCCGCGTCAGGCCCCTGCTGGCCTGCAACGTAGAGGGTATTGCCGGCCACAAACCCCTCGCTAAAGGGCATTCCCTGCTTGAAGCCGATGGCTTTGTTTTGTGCAAAAGCGCTGGCCAAGGTGCAAAACGCCAGTATGCCCACCGGCAGGAGACGGCGCTGGATTGTCTGCGCGCACTTCTTTTTCATATTCGATCTCATGTTGTTGACGGATTCTCCAATTAGTTTTGGTTCTGAACGATTAGACCACACTCCGCGCGATAAGTTTGCCAAGTCTCGTGCCTACTGCACTCCGTTCTTAGGGTCCCAGGAGCCTTGCTCTTTGCGAACGAAGATAATCTGGCCGATGTGGTACGCATTGTGCGTACTGATGTGCGTGAACACCTGGGCGGACTCCTTCAACTTTGCTTCGTCGGCATTTTCGACCCATTTTTCGAGTTCGATCATGACCGCGTCGAGCTGTTGCACCGTTTCATTCCAAGTCTTGGTGTCAAATTTCTGGAACGTTTCGTCGTTGTTGCCGCTGAACTTTTCGAGCTTCTCTCCTTTGAGTCTCGCCAGATTCTGCCGATTCCAGAACACGAGGTGATATACGAGCTGGCCGACGGAGTGATTCCCTTTGCCGTCGGTCCAGCTTGCCTGCTCGGCCGTCAAGCCTTTCACAGCGACATTCGCGGGCACAAACCATTCTGCTTCGGTGTGCGTCGATCTCAGTTCCGACAGCAATACGTCACGCAGAGTCGTGGGTTTGTTGTTTTGTGCGTGAACAGAAACAGCAGCCAGCAACAGTAGAAAAATCGGTATTCGTTTCGTCATTTGAGAAATTCCCCCGAGTTCCTTAGACGTGTCTGGCATCCGAACGTGGCAACTTGGCGACTTTGGCCAGGGAGCAGATGTCCATTTTACTCCGGGGAAACGAATCTGGAGGTTTATCTGCCGGTGGCCACAGTGTTCAGTGCTTGGCGGTACGAGTACGCTTCAGATCGCCCAAGCGCGCAATGGAAACCTCACCGTCCGGGAAGATCGCGCGAATTTCCAGATTGCCGCCCATGGCCTTCACAAACTGAGCAAGTGTGCTCACATACATATCCGCCCGCCGTTCGAGTTTCGAGACAGCTGCCTGACTCGTACCCAACGTATCCGCCAGTTGCTCCTGCGTTAATTCTCGCGCGGCTCGCAACTCCTCAAGTGGCATCTCTTTTACTAGCTGCTTGAACTTCTCCTCAGCGCGCGTACGCGACTCCGGGCTCATCTTTACACGCAGTTCCCTGAAATTCCTCGCCATAGAAATAATCCATCCTAGTGATATATATTGGCGTTCTTATGTTTCTACCCACTCTCGTGTTCCCGCTCGATTTGGTCAACGTGCTCATCATAGAGCCGGTCCGCGATGGGAACATGCTCGTCATACCATCGCTCATTGCCAGTCTTGTCGCCGCCGATCAGTAAAATGGCGATGCGCAGCGGATCAAATGCGTACAGCACCCGATAAGGGCTGCCGTGGTGTTGAATCCGAAGTTCCCGCATGTGTGAATGCCTCGACTGCTTCACGCCCGAGCTATGCGGAAACGGCAACGTGGGCCCGTACTTCTCCAGCAGCCTAACCGACGCATCAACACTCTCTTGCTCCTCAACGGACAGGTCTTCCCACCACCGGCCAAACTCGTCGGTGAATTCAACCTGCCATTCCACAGATGTAATATAACACTGATGGAATTATTCTGCAAGTAGGGAAAGGTCCCGGGCTCACCCGACAGAGGGATTCTTCGACTCCTCGCGATCACAGGATCGAGCGCAACGCGCGGTCTGTCCCTCGGTTTGTCCCCCCTTGTTTCTGTCCCTCTCGGTTTCCCTCCAGGCTATCGTCAGTGAAACTGACGGTGCGAACGCGTTCATCAGCGGTGAGTGCCAAAATAATGCTTCCGGTCAACACGGGCCGACTGCGGCACAGCGTGCTCCATGGGCACGCAACAGCTTGATCAATTCACGGGCGTTCTTTTGGTGAAAGGATGCGCCGAGCACTGAACCGTACACGTTCCTAAAGTTTACGTAGCCACCCTTCGAGATGAGCAACTCCACCATCTGGAGATTGGCTCCGTCGACCCTGTCCACAGAACGCATCAAAACGGTTTCACTGGTATCATCGATTGCATTTGGATCCGCTCCTTTTGCTAGCAGCAATGACGCAATGTCCAAGTGATCGCCAATAACCGCATAGAGCAGCGGCGTCGCTTCCGCTATCTTTGCTCGGGTCGATAATCTAAGGTCTGCCTTTGCGCCGCTGTCCAAAAGCATCTGGACCATCTCCCTCTCTCCCATTAGAGCAGCGGTGTGAAGCGGCGTCTCATCAAGGTCACCGTCGTAGCTATTGAATGCGGCTGCGTCAAACCCTTTGCTTAGCTCAGCCGCGAATGCCTTCTCATTCTCCTGGAGGGCAGTATTAAGTAGGACGCCTAGGTTGGCGGACCCAGGTTTCGGCTCAATGTTTCTCGACGTGACAACATTTGTCTTTAAGTCAGTTCTCGACGTTTCAGTGAGGAAATAGATCCTCTGTTGTCCGCCCGAGTCAAACACGCAAACCGCTCCTGCATGCACTCTGAGGTGGTCTCCTAGCGAGGGCAGACTCTGTCTTTCCTTTACGCTAACGGGAACCGTCCAACGGCTGTCGCGTTCGTCGACAAGCCGATATGAGTTGCCAGAATCGTCTTTGTCCTTCGCTGCAACGTATCCCCGAACGAGCACAAGACGGTCGCAGATCTTGACCTTGTTTTCCAGAAGCGATTTGACACTGATGCTCGAATCGGCGGAGCCCGAGCAGCCAGCCATCACCAATGCGAAGGCTGCGCCAGCCCACAACGTATTTGGCTTCATGTTTTCCTCCACGCGAGGTTGATTGCAGGTGAGTCGAACCAGCCAACACAGCGGTACCCCAAGCTAGCCCGACTGGGATCGCTAGGCAGCCTGTGACGAGATGATACCACCGTGCAAGGGACGTCGCGACCATAAACCGGTGAGAGACGGTCCGTTCACGTCCCCCACATCAACCTGCTAAGCCCCCTACTTCTCCTCCATAAAGTAGTACCCGATCATGTGGCAGACCATCATGTGGGCGTCTTCGATGCGGCCCATGTGCGGGGCGAGCACTTGGATGCTCAGTTGTGCCAGCGGGGCGAGTTTGCCGCCGTCGCGGCCGGTCAGGGCGATGGTGCGGCAGCCGATTGAGTTCGCGTATTCGAGCGCGCGGATCACGTTCGGTGAATTGCCGGAGCCGCTGATCCCCATGACCAGATCGCCCGGTTGCGCGAAGTTGCGAAGCGGCTCCACAAACACCGAGTCGTAGCTCACGTCGTTGGCGTAGGCGGTGATCGTGGCGAGCTGATCGGTCAGGGCCATGATGCGGAAGCGCCGGTCACGATTAAAGCTCGCGCCCTTCACCATGTCACAGGCGAAGTGCGAGGCGGTGGAAGCGCTGCCGCCGTTGCCGCAAACGAAAATGTGGCGGCCGTTGGCGCGCGCTTCTTTGAACAGCTCGATCGCCTGATTCACCAGGGCGAGATCGACCGTGTCGAGAGCCTTCAGTAGCTCAGTTTTGTATTCTGCGGGAAAATTCATGTCAATGTTTTGGCCAGCGCCAGCGCGCCGTACAACACGCTATCGTCACCCAACGCGGCTTGCGCTACATCCACTCGTGCACCCGACCAATCGGTAATCTGACGGCCCAGCTCCTCGCGCAGCGGCCCGAATAACGCATCCCCTGCGTTGCTGATGCCGCCTCCAATCACGATGCGCGACGGATTTACTAACATGATACATGCCTTCAGACCGAGCGCAAGATTGACTACATATTGCGCGACAAAACTCGGGTCGCGGAGCAGTTCCTTGGCCGTCTTGCCGTAATCGCGCTCCAGCCACAGCCCGCAGCACATCCGCTCAAAGCAGCCGCGCGCTTTGCACAGACACTCGGGTCCGTCGGGCCGGATGGTCAGGTGCCCGATCTCGCCCGCCCAGCCGTCGGCGCCGCGCCAGATTTGGCCATCGGAGTAAATGCCGCCGCCAATGCCGGTCGAGAGCGTCATGTAAAACAGCGGCGAGTGTCCGCGGCCCGCTCCGAAGGTCGCTTCGCCGAGCGCGCCGACGTTGGCGTCGTTATCCATGATGGCGGGAACACCGAGCGCGTTCGAGAGAAACTCCGTCAGGTGAAAATCGTTCCAGCCGCCGACGTGAGTGGAGAACGCCACCCGCTGCCGGCGGAAATCCACCGGCCCTCCGAAACCGATGCCGCAGCGCACGAAGCCTGACTCGCGTTTCCACTCGCGCGTGATGGCAACCACCTGCTCGAGCATCCAATCCTTCGCGCCCTCACGATTGGTCGGCCGCGATTCGCGCCGGACGATGCGATCATCATCGAATAGCGCGAGGCCGAACTTCGTTCCGCCGATATCCACCGCCAGCGTCTTCACCGGCGCGATGCCTCCAGTACCTCGGAGGGCGACGCGGTTCCGGTGCCTTTCTTCATGATCGTGATCGACGCTACCAGATTCCCGAACTGCACTGCCTCAACCGGCGAACCGGTGACCGCCAGCGCCATCGCGGCCCCCGCCGAAAAGGCGTCACCCGCGCCGCAGATATCGACCGGTTTTGGGATTGGCTTTGTTTTGCAAAAATACTCGCGACCCGGCTCTACGACTCGTGCTCCTTGCGAGCCCTCGGTTACAATCAGCAATTTAGCACGACAGTGTTCTCGCAATGCTTGAAGGTCATACTTGCCAAATGCGCGGCGGCAGGAGGCCTCGGCCTCGTCCCGATTTCCTTTGATTACGATCTCGCGAAACAATTCCATCCGCGCCCGCGAATCGGCCCAAAAGACTTTGCGGGGGTGACTCTGAGCCAGTTCGGCCAGCCGATCACGAACTGTCGGCGTCACAACACCACCGGCGCTGGTTTCGGCTTGGTCGGCGATGAAGATAACGTCAAATGCAGCAACAGCTTCGGGCAGCAATTCCAAAATGCGGCGCTCGATTCGCGCGTTCAGCGGGATGGTTGAGATGAAGTCGACGCGCGGCAGATCTTCAATATTTGTAGAGCAGTTGATGAGCTTGGTGTAAGTAAAAGTTTGAATTCCTGTACTCCGTATCAACATTTCCGAAGAGATATGCTGCCGATCAAGCGCCCGCGCCAGTTCGTAACCGTTACCGTCATCGCCCGCCACGCCAAGCACGCCCACGCGACCTAACCCGAGCGCCACCAGATTGTTTGCGACCGTTCCTCCAGCCCCTGCTGTAACCTCGGTGCGAACTACGCCAATCCGCGGAATTAAAGTTTCACGTGAAGCCTCCGATGTCGACGGATCGTAGGTGCACCAGCGGTCCAAACAGATATCGCCAACTACCAGTGCGGAGAGCTTCGGAAACTCGGCCAGAATTTCAGCGACTGTCATAGTCCAGGATGGCGAGGCGAAGGGCGGGCAGCGTGGCCCTGTGATCTCCGCAGAAATAAAAGCTTTCGCCGCCATCCGCCACAGTGCGCACGAGAATCGTTTTCTGCGGCCGGAAATAGTAGCCGGGGTCGGTTTTGGGCAGCTCTTTGCCGATATCGCCATGAATCGGAACGAGATCGAAGACTGCCGTCGAGAAATGGCGGATTTCGCGTCCCTCCTGCTCGGCGACGTTGCGGGCCATGGCGAGCGCTTTCAGATAAACCTCCGGCGCCATGATGGCCGAGCCGAAGCTGAGCAGTACCCCGCCCTCCAGCCGCTCGACCGAGCGGGCAAAAATCAGAAAGTCGCGATAGGTGGCGGCGCCGAATGCCGCGCCATCGCAATTCGGATGCTCGTGCAGGATGTCGTAGCCAATGCCGACATGGACGGTCACCGGGACCGAGCAACGATAGGCGGCTGCTAGCACGCTAAGATCTTTGTACGGATAACCGCTCGCTTGGATACGGCGGCCGGCATTTTCGCCGAGACCGAGACCGCTTGCCGCAGCCTCCACGGCCCAGTCATTCAGCTCGCCGGTTTCGCGCCAGAGACCGAATTCGCCGGTCCGGATGTAGCGCGCCACGCTTTCCGTGGTTGCGCCGATGCGGGCCAGCTCGTAATCGTGAATCATGCCGGCGCCGTTCATGGCGATGTGATCGAGGAAGCCGCGCTCCACCAAATCGATGATGTGGCGGTTGACGCCGGCGCGGAGCAGATGCGCGCCCATCATGAGAATGCGGGCACTGCCGCGTTTCTTCGCGTCGATGATGCGTCGCGCGATGTCAGACAAATGCGGATCAGAGTATGGCGGGGTGGCGGCGTCCAGATCGAGCCAGTGATCCAGATGGAGGTCGTTGACGCGTTCGGCCAGTGGCTTCACGATCAGCCGTGAGCGGTCGAACGCCCGGTACTTACTGCCCATTGAGAAACAGCGTGTGCAGCAGTTCTTTGTGGCAGAGGAAATTAGGAATGATGAAATCGGCGCCCACGCCGGCGAGGCGCTCGCGTTTCCATTGATCCACCACCGCGCAGTCGGGCTCATTGGTGGCCACGCCGACAGCCACGCCGCCGACCTCTTTCACGTTTTCGATTTCCACGTAGCCGTCGCCAAAGCCCAGAAACTCGCCGCCCTTGCACTCCGCTTTCGCGATCAACTGCCGGATGAGGATTTTCTTGGAAAAACTCTTGTAGTCATCGAGTGCGCCGAAGACGCCGCCGGTGAAGTAGTGGTCGACATCGAGCAGACGCGCTTCCTTGCGCATGTAGACCTGATCGGTGCCGCTCGCCAGGTACATTTTGAGACCGCGCGCGGTGAGAGCTTCGAGCAACTCGCGCGCCCCGGGCACGAGGTATTTTCCGGGTGACGCTCCGCCCGATTCCAGCTCCTCCAATCGATGCCGGATCTTCGAGTGCAGCTTTTCGAGATAGATTTTCTTGTATTCGAGTGGATCAAGCGGGGTGCCGCCACGGGACTTCACATTGTCGGCCAGCTCGATCATCTGGTACATGGTCTGCTTGCCGGTGAGCCGGCCGACGAACTCTTCGACCACGGCGCGCAAGTCGGCTTCAGTCTCGCCCGACTTCAACTCCAGCAGGATCTCGACCATCATGGGGACCATCACGTCCATCCAACCGGCGCGGATGAGAGAGATGGTGCCATCGAAATCAAACAGGACGACCCGGGCGTCGCGGGCGTGGACGCCGGGGCGAAGGTGCTCAATCATGGGATCACTTGATTGTGGCACGAAGCGAGCGGGGGGCGGCAACATCGAGAGCCGGCGGGGATGGGGCGGTCTGTCACCGGTTTTTCACCGTCACCGGCGGGATGAACAACAACTGCATCCGGTCGGATTAATGTTGTTTTCGCGCGAATAGCGACGCTCCATAATGCAATACGGGTTGCATGTCGTCTGCAATTACATCCGGTTCGTAAATTTCCAGATAATTGATGTGCTGACCGGCATTGTTCGGCCGCATCCCTTTATCGATTGTCTTTCTCAGAGCGAGGGGGGGATTGCCGGGATCGCCCATGCCTGGGCCGCGGGCACTGGTACGCAGCATAAACCCGGTAACAATACGTCCGTTGTGGCTAATCAGAAAATCGCCGAGTTGGACACCGTGGCTTGGAATTCCATCGAGATTGCAAGACTGAAGTGCAAATCGGCGTCCCAAGATTCTGT
Source organism: Bryobacteraceae bacterium (assembly GCA_035297145.1). GTDB lineage: Bacteria > Acidobacteriota > Terriglobia > Bryobacterales > Bryobacteraceae > QHXW01. The sequence goes on along the minus strand of DATGZN010000077.1, from coordinate 1,554 downwards.
TTGCCTGGTCGATAATTGCCAGCCGGGTGCGCGAACGCTCACGCGCATCGATTTTACCCTGGTCATTGATGGGAAGACCGCCCCCAAACGAGAGAGAAACGTACTGATTCGGAAAGTCGGCGGCATAAACCTGAAAGACCTTTTGCCATGCCCCTATCCATTTTGACGGCGTATAAGAATCACGTTGCCACGTCTTAAGATCCTGTTGCGAGTTTGGCAAGGTGAACTCATCCGACACCGATGTTGGTCCGGTAGCCGCGACCAGTCTAAGAGCAGGCGACTTTCCGTACCTGGCGCTCAGTTGTTTCAAGAATGCGAACCAACGGTTCAGGTACACGCGATCCCATGGGATCGGTAGCGTCTTAACTTTGCCTCCGCCAGGTCCATACTGGATACTGAACATTCCGCTTTGCACCCCTTGCAATGCCCAGCCAGGCGTTCCAAAGCCGGGTACCAAAATAAGCCGCACCCATTTGCCATTTTTCTCGGCGTTAGCAAGAATGGTATCAATCTTGCTGAAGTCAAATTTTCCCTCCTCCGGCTCGACATCAGCCCAGGAGGTCCGGAAAGTGAGTCCTGACGTGTTCGGATTGGCGTAGGCGTTTAGCGTTGGATTGCTGGTATCAAAGAGTTTTCCTACTCTAGCGGCATCAATCAGATTCACGGCCGATATGCCAGAGGGCATATCGGTACTCACCGAAGGCCGTGGCTGGTTGCGCTGAGCATGAGCCGACAGAAAGGTCCATGACAAAAGGCACATGCTGAGAAGAACGGGAGCTGTTGACCAAGGCCGTGAAATGCGCATGAGGTGTTCTCCTGTTGGAACGCGGGTTAACGTGGGAAATGCGACGATGCATTTACAGCGCAAGTAACTTTTCGGCCATCCGGCCAAAGGGATCACTTGATTGTGGCACGGAGCGCGGCGCAGCTGCGGTGGGGAAACGAACGGGTCGCCTTTCAATGCGTCATGGCGTAGACGATGTAGTTCACGCCTAGGCGAATGCCGAGGTCGGAGAACTTTGCGGGATAGGCTGGATCATCGGCCCACTCCCAGGAATCGCCGACGTCGGAATTGAAGGAGACGGCGACCATGACACGGCCGTCGTCGTCGTAGATGGCTTTCCAATGGGCGCCCTTGCCGTCGTATTTGTAGCCGAGGCCGAGGTGTGCGTCGCCGGGAATCTGGTAGCGATCATCGAGATCGTACACAGTGTGGAAAATCGGATCACTCGAAGGGATCTCCACGATCTGGCGATCCGGGAACACCTTCCTCATGGAGGCGGCGAAAACCTCCCACTCCACGGTTCCGTGAAAATCGTCGGCCATGAAGAAGCCGCCGCGCAGCAGGTAGTCGCGCAGAACCTTGGCCTGCCCGTCGGTCAATCCCCACTCGCCCACCTGGACGGCGTAAAGCCACGGCCAGTAGTAGACGTCGTCGCCATCCTCGAGGTTGACCGGCTGCTCGGCCGAGCGCACGTGAATGCGGGTGAGACGGCGGACGGCGAGCGAAAAATGGCGGTCGGCGCGGGGGTAATCCTGGGTCCAGAGCGACAC
>DATGZN010000076.1:0-59416 GCA_035297145.1 Bryobacteraceae bacterium | reverse complement strand
TGGTGCATCACTCCGATCGCGGCGTGCAATATGCCAGCCTGGAGTACATCACGGTGTTACACCAGCACCAAATCATCGGCAGCATGAGCCGCACCGCCTATCCGTACGACAACGCGCGGTGCGAAAGCTTCATGAAGACACGACTGGCTATTCCTTGGCGGGTTGCTCTCCAGCAGAGCCCACCTCCGCTTCGCCAGCCAGCCTCATTCTGTTACGATTACATCCGTTCGTCTACGAGGTATCAGCGAACGGCAATCCGTCCCTGATTTCCGTGTCTCACCCGAGGGGCGCGGCGCAAATGCCGACCCGGAGTTCGTGGATTCGAAAGAAACACAAACTTCGCTTAGAAGCCAAGAGTCCAGCCATTGATGCAGGAGTCACCATACCCGGGTTGGTCACGGACCTTGATGGCATTACGCGACCCCAAGGCGCGGCGTTCGATCTCGGCGCGTATGAGAGTGCCCAAGCACGCTGGCAAGGGTGGCGACGATGATAACTAGCTGGCTTGGCGGCGGCCGCTCTTGCGTGCCGGCGGATCTTTCCGGCGCCCATCGGCGGTAGCGCGAAAACCCCCTCCGTTACGGCCAGATACCTCCAACTGGGCCAACCTCCCCAACTATGTCAACACCCGGCGCGATGTCACCCTCGGTTACGCACTAGCGCAACGACCAAATCATATGACAGCAACGGGTATGCGGAAGTCGTTGATTGTGGAAGAGAATTTACCGAAAACGTACGGTAATTCTACCCATAGTTACTTCATTTGGGAATGCAGAAGGCCTATACGAGAAGCACACGTAAAAGGTTGCAAAACAAGGGGCCGACCGCGTGCACAGAGAATTGCCTCACACGAAGCTACTAGTTGATGGTCTGTTCCAACCGGCACAATTCCGGAAGGTCAAAGCTCGGGAGTGTTTTGGCCAAGTTGAAAAGGAGAGGTTATGCAAAAGCTATCAAGGGTCGTCCTGCTGGCGCTAGTCTTATCAGCCAGTTGGGCTGTCGCTCAGTCTTTCCTCGGCTCGATTACGGTCGTGGTGACCGATCCGCAGGCTGCGGTCGTGCCCGGAGCTACGGTTACGCTGACCGACGTCAACACGAACGTCAAACGCACGGAGATCACCAACGCTGAGGGAAGCTATGTCTTCGCGGCAGTCGCGCCCGGCAACTACACGGTGACGGTTTCCTTGAAGGGTTTCCGGGAACTGAAGAGCAGCGTCCTGACGCAGACGGCCGCGCAAAGCCAGCGCTTTGAAGCCAAGCTCGAAATGGGCGAGACCGCGGCGTCCATCGAGGTTACGGCGACTCCCACGACGATGAACACGGAGAATGCCGAGATTTCCTCGTTACAGACGGCGGAGGAGATTCTTGCCGCCCCGACGATGCGGGCTGTCATGCAGATGGCTGGGCTGACACCGTCCACGGTCTTCGACGGCAGCTCCATTATGATTGGCGGCAATCGCAACAATTTCCTAAACCTCACGGTCGACGGCATCCAGACCATGCAAAACGCCTACGGCGGGCAGTCCGGTAATCTGACCAACGATCAATCGTATGAGTCGATCGCCGAGGTGAAGGTGCTGGAAAGCAACAACTCCGCCGAATTCCCGGGCGTGGCCACGCTCCTGACGACTACCAAGAGCGGTGGCAACCAACTCCACGGCAGCGCCTTCTACAACACCGATAACAGCTTGCTGAATGCAGGACCTCTAACCCAGGGTTCGGAACGTTCCCAGGGGATTATAGGACCGCAACTGCAGTGGTGGGGCGGCAGTGTGAGCGGTCCCGTCTACTTGCCGAAACTTTACCACGGAAGGAACAAGACCTTCTTTCTGGTCACCGAAGAGCACCGGACGTTTCCGCTGGCGGCGGGAAACTCGGTAACTGGCACCACAACCTTGCCGACCGCGGCATTTGAGCAAGGCAACTTCGCCGCACTGCTCGACCCGATCAATGGCAGTATCCAGCTCAAGAATCCGTTGACCGGCCAACCGATCCCGGGCAACAATTTCGCGAACGCGGGCCTGCAAGTCAATCCGGTTTCAGCAGCGTTCGCAAAAGCGTACTATCCCGCGCCAAACTACGCCGGCACCTCGACCAACCCGAACAACTACCTCAATAATTATCGCAACACGATCTTCGGCCCCGAGCACATTGACCGGATCGACGTGAGAATCGATCACAATATCAGCCAGCGAGACGTGCTTTCCGGCCGCTTCACCCGCCAGGACGATCCATGGCAGCGAAGCTACAATCCCCCCGTGCCGGGCTACGGCTACCTCAACCTTCGAAACAGCACGAACAACTTTATTTCAGAGACGCACACTTTTTCGCCTGTCTTGCTGAACGAATTCCGTCTGGGCTTTGAGCGGGATGGAATCTTCCGAACCCCAAAGCAAGATGGCAATTCCTTCCTGAAAACTACCGGGCTCAGCCTGGGAGGGACAACGGTTCCCGCCGGAACGCCGGGCTTACCCGATATGGAGATTAGCGGCGGGTTCTTCGACCTCTACCCGAATCCCATCTCCAACAACATCAGCCAGCAGTTCGAGCTATTGGACAACGTGAGCCTGCAAAAGGGCAGACACGCCATCAAGACGGGCGTACTGGTCCGATATGGCGACCCGATCCTCAATACGCAGAATAACCTGTTCGGGCAATACAACTTCAACGGACAATATACCGGCTTTGGTCTTGCCGACTTTATGCTGGGATATCCGTCCCAGGTTCGACTAAAAGGCCCGGCGCTGGCCCGCTACAACCGCAAAACGGACACGGGCCTCTACGTGAACGACACCTGGAGTGTCTCGTCCAAACTAACGCTGACGCTCGGCGTACGCTGGGAATATTTCATGCCGTCGGTGGATAACAACGACCGGCGGATCAATTGGGACCCAGCTACGCAGGCTGTCGTAGTGCCGTCCCAAGCTACCTTGCTGTACACCGCTATCCCACAGGACATACCCGTGGAGGTCGCGCCGCCGGGATTCCCTGGCCGGTCTCTGATGTATGGCAATTGGAACAACTTCGGCCCGCGCATTGGCTTTGCATACCGGGTGCATGACAAAACAGTTGTACGGGGCGGCTACGGCGTCTATTATGGCGAACTCATCGGAGCCTACCAGGACAACTTCGGTCCGGGCAACCAGGACGTGCTCTCCGCAAGCTCGCTTAGACTAAACAACACCACCCCGATTCCGACGATCCAGTTCCCCAACCCGTTCGGAAGCGCTGCACTGGCTAATGGCGTGTGCGTCCACGAAGCGGACTGCGGCGACAGCATCACCGGAACCAATCCGCACCTGAAAACTCCAATGATTCAGCAATGGAACCTCACAGTCGAGCGCGATCTGGGCCATTCGCTAGTCGCACGGGCCAGCTATCGGGGATCCATGTCGACCCAGCTGCCGGTGTTCTACAACCTGAATCTTCCGCAGGCCAGCACATCCGACCTTACCAACGTTTACAACTATTCGAAATGGACTGGCGGGAACATCAACTACGAGACCGACGGCGCGATACAAAAGAGCACCGCGTTCGATGCGACCGTTGAGCGCAAATTCGCGCATGGCGTTCAATTCCAGGCGGCCTACACCTACTCGCGGAACATGACCGACAGCGTCAACAATTCGGGGCAGCTCGCGGCCGGCGATGGCGAGAGCGGAACGGTCACCAATCCGTACGACCGTCACTATGACTGGGGTAACAACACCCTGATCCCCAGGCAGCGCTTCGTCCCAACCGTTCTTTGGGATGTTCCCTACGGCAAGGGCCAGAGGTGGGGCGGCAACGCTCCAAGCGCTGTGAACGCCACCCTGGGCGGATGGGAGCTCTCAAGCCTCGTCGTGATTCAGAGCGGCAACTACTTCACGCCCACGTTCGATGGATCGTCATGGCTCCAGGTCCGTAACGGGGCGGCTAACCGGCCGAACTGCACCGGCAGCAACCCCTATACCGGCAATTCCGGCTGGTCATGGGAGAACAACGCTGTGTTTCTGAACGCGGCGGCATTCTCAGTGCCCACGCCGGGAACCTATGGCAACTGCCCCGCCAACTCCCTGGTTGGGCCCGGGGCCTGGACGATGAACCTGGGTTTGCACAAGAGCTTCAATGTGACCGAGAGGATGAAAGTGAAGCTTGAGGGCAACTTCATGAACCTGTTCAATCATCCAAACAAGGCGAATCCGAACGGCGACCTGTCGGCAGGTTTTGGGCAAATCACCGGCACGCAGAGCGGCAACCAACTGCTCAACCCAACCGTAACGAGCAACAACGGTGAGCGCCACATCTGGGTAGGCGCGCGCATCGACTTTTAGTAGCGCAGTGTTGAGCGCGGCCCGTGTTCCGGGCATGCAGTTAATATTCGATTCCTCGGCCGCCGGCAGCAAGAAGCCGGCGGCCTGCTTAATTGGGGTAGACTATTGATCCAAGTGAACCGCAGAAGCTTCCTGCAAACGGCTTGTGCGGGCGCCCTGGCGTCCGGAGTAGGACGACTGGCGGGTCCTGCCGCGGCAGGTGAGCCCCCGGCCCTTCCTCGAGCCCATTGGCTGGAGAACGGGCTCATCGACGCCGGTGGCTCGCATGAGCCGCTAACTTTCATGCTGCGCGTGGGAAGCGAATCCCGCGACGCGCGCGAGCAGTACGAACGCGCACAAAGCGAAGAAGTGATTCGCCGCCTGAAAGAGCAAGGCGTCGAAGTTTTCCACACACACCTGTACAAGGGTTTCGGCATGGCCGCCGAAAAGGCCGAGATGGAGGACGCGCGGCGCACCGCGGCACTCTCCCACCGCTACGGCCTCAAAGTGGATTCGTACATCCAGTGGAACACCCTAATGTACGAAACCTTCTTCGCGGAAGAACCGCGCGCGAAAGACTGGGTGCAGCGCGACGCTGACGGGCGGCCCATTCTTCTCACTTACGGATTCGAGCAATCGTGGCGGTATCGTCCGTGTTTCGCCAATTCTAATTATCTGGATTACCTCAAGCGCATCGTGCGCTTTGCTGTTGAGGAAGTGAAAACTGATTTCATTCACTTCGATAACTTCGATCTGAATCCTGAGCCGGATTCCTGCCACTGCGATTACTGCACGCGCGGATTTCGCGAATATCTGAGAGGCAAGTATCAACCTGCGCTTCGCCGCGAGCGATTCGGATTCGAGAATCTGGATTACGTCAACCCTCCGGTCTGGAATGTTTCTAATCCGCCCCAGAAAATGGAAGCCATCCGCGACCCCGTCATTCAGGAGTGGGTGGCGTACCGCTGTCACGTGATGTCCGAGTCACTTCGGCAAATGGCGGAATATGCCAGGTCCATGAACTCCGAAGTGGCCATCGAGGTGAATCCGCACGGCATTACCGGCGGTAACCGCGCTTGGGAAGCAGGACTCGATCACGCGCAATTCCTGAAATGGACGGACGCGTTCTGGACCGAGGAACCTAACCACCCAGGCCTGGAAGACGACGGAAGGCTGATCACACGTATTCGCAGTTACAAGTTAGCGCGCGCGTTCCGGAACGTCCTGCTTGCTTATGTGGACGCAGACAGAGTGGCACTCGCCGAGTGTCTGGCTTTCAACCAGACTATCGGGTTTGCGGGAGTAGATCCACTGCGGGCAGAGACCCTAAAGTTCGTCCGCTTCTATCGCGAGCACCGCGAGCTTTACCATGCGACCCAGGATGACGCCACGGTCGCGGTTTTGCGATCTTATCCGTCGATCACCTATCACAATGCCCGCGCGCAACTCGGCGCCATCCTCGTGGAGCAGACGCTGATCCAGTCGCGTGTTCCATTCCGGCTGATCTTCGACGAGCATCTCGCCGATCTCTCGCGGTACAAGGTTCTCATTCTGCCCGATTCTGAATGTCTTTCCGACAATCAAATCGCTGCGATCCGGACGTTCGTGTCCAATGGCGGTGGCCTGGTAGCCTTGGGACAAGCGGGTCTCTATGACGAGTGGCTCCGGCCGCGGCGCGTTCCCGGACTGAGTGAGCTGTTGCCCGGCCAGAAACGTGGAGAGACCTATGGCGAAGAGACCAGGTGGCGAGGAGTCACAGGGCCGACCGTTCGAAAGGACTTCGGCCAAGGCCGCGCCGCGTATATTCCAGGGGCGGAATTTGACGGGCCATTGCCCGCCATGCCTCCCTACTGCGCCATCACTAATCAATTCTGGAAGAAGCCAAAGAACGCGGACCAGATCGTCGAAGCGGTGGCCTGGGCCGCGCAAAATGCGCTGCCGGTGCACATCAGCGGCCCGGATTACTTAGTCGCCAACCTGGTTTCGCAGCGCGACCAGAAACGCGCGATCCTGCACCTGGTGAACTACAACGCAAAACGCGTACCGGTTGTTTCCACGGTGGATGTGACTCTCTCAGCGGGAACAACGCATCCATCCGTCACATTGCTTTCGCCGGACACTACTGGACCGCAGACGCTCGCAGCCCACTCCGACTCCAACGGTGTCCATTTCCAAATTCCGCAAGTTGAAACCTATTCCGTGATCGTGGCGAGCTGGCAGTAATGCGGTTGGCAAGATCGGTCCTGCTGATCCTCGCGTGTGTCTCCGCTCTCGCGGAATCCAGTCCCCGCGTGCGTGAGAATTTCAATCAGGGCTGGCTGTTTGAACGGCAGTCCAACGGATCGGGAGCGCTGGGATCGTTCGATCGGGATACTTCAGCCGCGGCGATCATCGAACCTCGTTTTCGCGATGCTCCGCAACCCTCCTATGACGATTCGCGCTGGCAGCGAATCAATCTTCCACACACCTGGAACGCGCACGACGTGATGGATGAGAGACCCGGATACTGGCGCGGCATTGGCTGGTATCGCAAGCATTTCACGCTCGATGCGAAATTCGCTGGTAAGCGGATCTTTCTCGAGTTCGAAGGCGTCAATCTGGTCTCGGAATTCTGGCTGAACGGCACGTACCTGGGGATTCACAAAAGCGGCTACACGAGTTTCGAATTTGACGTTACTCCAAACGTTCATTTCGGCGGCGCCGGGAATGTACTGACCGTCAAGGTGGACAACCTATACCACGCCACCATCCCGCCGACGGTGAAGACCGATTACAGCTTTTATGGCGGCATCTATCGTGACGTCTGGCTGCGCATCACAGATCCGGTATTTCTCTCGAGCGCGCATTGGACCACGCCGGCAGTCGATGCGCAGAAGGCCATCCTTCAACTGCACACGCTTGTCAAGAACACGACAAACGGCGGCCGGCAACTTTCCGAGCTGCAAGAGGTCATCGATCCCAATCAAAAGGTCGTCGCGTCGATTTCGCGCAGCGTCTCGGTGGCCGGGGGCGCGGCGATTCAAATCGATCAGAGTACCGAGTTGGCGAATCCCCAGTTGTGGTCACCCGACACGCCCAATCTCTACACGATTCGCACCACGCTCCGCGACGGTGCTCAAACATTGGACGTCGTCGAAAATCCGCTGGGCTTCCGCTGGTTCCGTTTCGATCCGCAGAAGGGATTCTTCCTGAACGGAAAACGCCTGCAGATCCAGGGCGTGAACTGGCACCAATCCTATCCCGGCATGGGCAACGCACTTCCGAATTCGCGGCACTGGAAAGACATGGAGCTGATCCGCGAGATGGGCTGTAACTTTTGGCGTACGTCGCACTACCCGCACGATCCCGCGACTATGGATGCCTCCGACCGGCTGGGCCTTCTGGTTTGGGAAGAACTGCCCGTCAACAAGGAGATCGGAAATCCCGACGAGTACATCAGCAACGTGCTCGAAATGGCAAAGGAAATGATCGCGCGGGATCGCAATCACCCGTCTGTTGTGCTGTGGGGAATCGCGGGCGAAGTCAACGCACCACATGCGGTGTCCAAGCGAGTCGTCGCGAGCGTGGCCCAGGCGTATCGGGAACTAGATCCGACCCGTCCGGTCGCGATGCACGCACCGCGCGGCGAAGACATCGAAGCGCTGGTGGACGTTTCCGGGCTCGGCGCTGACCGCGAGACCGACGAAGAACACTTGCGGTATCCGAATCGCAGTTATATGACCGGGGAATATAGTGCGGCGCTGGTTGGCCGCGGAATTTACGGCGGCGGACCGAACAGCGAGGAGCTTGCGTGTGAACGGCATGAGAAGTACCTTGTCGAAATTAACCGGCGGCCGTGGCTCGCGGGCGGCTGCATCTGGAACTCGTTCGATTATGATGGGGAATCCTATGACGCGGTCATTCCGCACATAGTTGCCTTCGGAATGACTGACATTTGGCGCATCCCAAAAGAGGTCTTCTACTTCTACCAAAGCCAGTGGAGCGCGAAGCCGACGGTCCACATCGTGGGCCCGTGGACCTGGCCGGGCGACGAAGGCCGCGTGAGAGCGGTCAAGGTCTATAGCAACGCACCACAGGTAGAGTTGTTTCTGAACAGCCGCTCTCTCGGCGCCAAGGATGATTCGCCTGGTGCGAATCTGCTGCATCCGCCTCGCATGTGGGAAGTAGCCTATCAGCCGGGAGTTTTGCGGGCGGTCGCGCGTGTTGGTGCTAGCGAATTCGTGGATGAGCGCAAGACCGCCGGTGCGGCGTACCAACTTATTCTCAGCTCAGACGCAAGGGAGTTGCGCTCGGGCGACCCCGAGAGCCTGGCATACGTCACCGCGATGGTCGCGGACAAAGATGGGACATTGGTGCCGGACGCCAACTTACCTATTACCTTTACATCTTATGGCCCGGGTGAGTTATTGCCGCAAACGTGGCTCGGTCACGGAACCGGATTCACCTGGAACGCGATCGGCGGCATGACCAGCATTGCGTTCCGAGCCACTTCGCGAACCGGCCAAGCCGTCATCAGTGCTTATTCGCCGGGGCTTCGCATGGGCAGAACGTCCGTGCGGATCTCGGCTCCAGGGAAACCGAATGAGATGGACTATAAGGAGCGTTTCGAAGAAGACGCAACGCCGGTAACCGACAAGTCAAAGTGAGTTACCACTCTTACGGCATGTCCCAAGGTAAAGAGTAAGTCTTAACATAAGTCATACTCTTCATGGCTTCGATCACGCCTTCCTTGTAACCAAGACCGGATGACTTGACTCCGCCAAAGGGTGACCACTCCAGCCGGTAGCTCGGCGCCTCGCTCACATTGACCGTTCCGGTTTCGAGTTCGGTGATTACTCGCTGAATCGACGGCCAATGGTTGCTGACCACCGCTCCAGACAGGCCAAATTCAATGTCGTTCGCAATCCGGATGGCTTCATCGAGCGTGCGGAAGCGAATGACGGGAGCGACAGGGCCGAACGTCTCACACACAACGATCGCGTGATCGTTGCGGACATGATCAAGAACGGTTGGAGCATAGACGGCGCCACGTCGTGCATGCCCAATGACGACTTTTGCACCCTGCTTCACCGACAGTTCCACGCGCCGCTCAATTTCCGTCGCCGCGCGTTCGCTGATCACCGTGCCGACGTCCACTGCCGGGTCGTATGGATCGCCGAACTTCAGGGATTGCACCCGTTCAGCGAGAAGTCTAACGAACTCATCCGCGATTGATTCATGCACGAGCAGGCGCCGGATCGCCGTGCAACGCTGGCCGCTGTTTTTGAACACGCCGGTCACGGCAATCCCAGCCGCCTGCACGGGATCAGCGTCCGCGAGCACCAGCATGGCCGAACTACCGCCCAACTCCAGCACCAGACGTTTATATCCTGCAACGGCGGCAATGCGTTTGCCGGTAGCTGTGCCGCCAGTGAAAGTGATCATGTCTACAAGTGGGCTGGCGACGATTGTCTCAGCCACATCCTCCGTCTCCCCGCTCACCACGTTCACCATGTCCGGCGGCATCCCGCAGTCGAGTGCCAGTTGAGTGACATAGTAAGCCGACAGCGGAGTCAATTGTGACGGCTTGAGAATTGTCTTGTTGTTCGTCGCAATCGCTGGAGCGATCTTGTGAACGACTTGATTGAGCGGATGATTGAATGGTGTAATCGCGGCGATTAGATGCAGGGGCTGGCGCATGGTGTAAATGCGGCGCGCGCGCCCGACCCGCGATACGTCACACGGAAAGACTTCGGAGTCGTCATGCAGGCTTTCGATCGCCGCGAAACGAAGTACATCCGAGGCGCGCTGCACCTCATACTCGGTGTCCTTGAAGCACAACCCCGACTCATCCGTGATCATGCGGCTTACGTCAGCGGCTTGCTCCTCCAGACGCGCCGCCATGCGGTTCAGTAAGTCATGGCGCTCGAAGCGTTGTAAGTGCACCTCAGCGGAACGTGACCGGTGCAAGACCTGTTCTGTCGTCGCTCTGTCAGCGGAGGCGACGCGGCCAACTAATTCACCGGAATACGGATTTCGGATTTCAATCCGACTATTGCTTGCCACCTGAATGCCACCGATGATATTGCCGTACTCTCGCATGTGCCTGTCAGTCCTCTGTACCGTTGCAAGCGAAATCGAATAGGTCGTAGTTATTAGCACCGTCAGTGGCTAACTTCTCCGTGTACGCGGGGAGTAAGGACCGGTTGAAGATGAATGGAACACGCTGCTCATGTAACCCACCGTGCGAGCGCAGGCCCGATTCGACGACTGACAGATCATGCCACGATGGTCTGCGTCCGAGCGTAGTACTTTCGTCCGCGAGCACGACTAGGTCGCCGATGCGGTCAGCGGGGAGGTGAAAACGTTCGGCGGCGTCGTGTCGATTGAGAACTAATTCAACACCAGGAACCTTCTCCAGCAACGCATGCGCTTTTTCCACGCCGTCATTGCCGAGATATACCGTCGCATATGAGCCTAGGGCCCCGTGATGAACCACGTAAGGGTCGGTGATGGGCAAGATGACTCGAGCTTCCGGGAAGCCGGCGTCTGCCAGCAGCGTTTCCAGAAACTGCACCTTTGGCGACCCGTCATGGTTGACCTTGTCATTCATTCCGTGATCCGCGGTAATCGCGACGATGGCCCCGAGACGGTCGAGGCAGCCAATGAAGAGGTCGATGCGGGCGTAGAAGGCGTTCGCCTCCATGCTGCCCGGCTGGTGCTTGTGCTGCACGAAATCGGTCGTTGTGAGGTACGCCAGCTGGATATTCTCGGTCTCGATCAGACGTACACCGGCCTCGATGCAGTAAACGCTGATCTCCGGATCATAAATCCCCGGCGCGGGACGTCCAATCTTCTCGAAGATGTGCCAGACGTCTCCGGCCGGCTTCCCCGCCTCTTCCACGGAAACGCAGATCCCTTTGAGACCCGCACCGAGCAGACGCCGCAGCTTGTCCTTGGTGGTTACCACGGCAACACGAATGCCGGCGTCAGCAAACGCGGCGAAGATGGTCGGGCAGCGAAGATACTTGGGGTCGTTCATCATGACCTCTTCGCCCGTAGCCGCGTCGAAATAATAGTTACCGCAAATGCCGTTGACGTTGGGCGGAACTCCGGTGGCCATCGCGATGTTATTGGGATTGGTGAACGACGGAATCACGGAGCGGGCCACGCCGCTCGCACCCTTCGCTGCCATGCCGGCGACATTGGGCATGACATCGCGCGCGGCATCCAGATAACGAGGGTCGGTTCCGTCAAGGCAGATTCCCACAACCGGAACTTTCCGGACGCGATAGCTCCGCCCATTCACTGTGATCATGTGTGGCTCTCCGGCAAGCGCAGTTCTCCATCGTACTATTGGCACCGCACCTGGTTGTGAAGGTTTTGTTACGTTGCGCGGAACGCGGCCAGAATCTCTTTCCTTGCGGCCGCGCGGGCGGGGAAGAAACCGCCCAGGAGACCCATGAAGATTCCGAATCCGATGCCCACCGCCATCACCTGTGGAGTCACCCGCAAGCTGAATGAGATCTCGCTGAAAGTGATGAAACTCCCGATCCTGGTGTGGGCGTCGTTCAGCGGCAACACCAGCAGGCAGCCCAGAACGCCACCCATGGCGGATAGGATGAGCGATTCCACCAGAAAGCTGGCAAGAATCCCCGCGCGGGAAAAACCGAGCATACGCAGCATGCCGATGTCGGCACTACGCCGCGCTACCGCGGCGTACATCGTGTTCATGGCGGCAAAACTGCTGCCCACGGCCATGATCGTGCACACCAGGAGACCCATGAAGCGGACCGGCGTGGCGGAGACCATCTGCGAAGCGTAATACTCCCTCTCGCTCTGGGTGCTGAAACTGAAGCGGGGGTCGCCTTCCAGGCTGTTGCGCAGAGCCTGCATCGCGACAGGGTCCTCGGCCCGGATTAGCGCGCTGCTCAGATACTCGCTGCGGTTATAGTCGCCGCTGACCTGATTCAGGTCGGCATAGATCTCGCTGCTGGCATTGGATCGGCCGCCGTCCATGATGCCGACCACATCCCAATTCCCGCGACCGAAATGTACTCTCGATCCGAGTTGCGCCTTGGGATATCGCGACACGATGTTTTTCCCGACAACCAGTTCCCTCCTGCCGGGTTCAAAGAACCTGCCCGAAATCAGGTGCACCTGGTCACGCATCTCGACGCCGATCGGCGTCAGGCCGCGCAGATTGATGTTCATGCCTTCAGCCGCTTTGCCGGTGCTCAGGTTGTTGATAATGGTTACCATCTCGAGGGAAGCGAGCGGTTCTCCGTTTCGATCGCGCGCAATTCCCGTTTTGTATTTGATGTCCTGGAAGTTGGAGCGCGTGACCACGCTCAGCAATTCCGCGGTCGCGCCTTTACGCATCACCAGAACGTTCAGCGGGCGGCCGCTGGCTTCAAACGAGGAGCGCAGGCCTTCCACCAGCGCAAGCACCGCAACCAGCACCGCCGCGGTCAGGCCGATTCCCAAAGCGGTCAGTACGGTTGTGGTCTTCCGGACCAGCAGATTTCTTAAGTTGTAACTGATGGGAATTGCCATAGGCTTCTCTCAATCGGTAAAGCGCAGACACGTCACGATCGGCCGCCGTGACGCGTTCCACGCAGGGAAGAACGAGCTCGCCAGACCAACCATCATCGACAGCGCGACGCTCGCGGCAAGAACCCAAAGTGGCACGTTGAGCCGCCTGAGGCTGATGAACATGACTGGCACGTGGCGCAGCGCGGACGTGATGACTCCAGCAATCGCCAGTCCGAGAATGCCGCCCAGCAGCGCGATGAGCACTGACTCACTCAGCAGAATGCCCAATACGGCTTGCGGCGAATAGCCCAGCGTCTTGAGGATTCCGACTTCACGAACCCTCTCGCGAACCGACATAGCCATGGTGTTGGAGGAAACGAGCAACACAGTAAATGTGAGCGCTCCACAAACACTAATCAGCATCAGCTTCACGTCGCCGAGGTATGACAGGAAACCTAAGGCGAAGGCTCTCTCCGTCTCGGTCTTGGTTTCCGCAGGTGAGTTCTCGAACATCTCGTCGACCGACTCAATGACATGCGGCACCGACTCCGCGCTGTCGGCAATCAGGAGAAACATGCCGACCTGGTCCAGTTGGCCCCGGCTTCGCTGTGCCATGCTCTCACGCAGGTACTGGTAATCGAAGAGTAATGCCCCGTCGTCCGTAAGATTGTCGTAGATGCCGCGCAGAGTGAATTCCAGCGTCACCGGGAAGATGTCTCCGACCAGGGTGATGCGGTCGCCGAGATGGAAATTCAGCCGCTCGGCAATCGCTTTGCCGATGATGCAAGCTGTCCGGTCTCTTTGAAATGCCCGCTTTTGGTCCTCGGGCATCTGATAGTGCGGCGACACGATGAAAAACTTGTCCGGCTCCACGGCAAAGCGCGCGAAGTAATTCTTCATGTCGCGTGAGTCTTTATAACTGCCGCCAAAGTACTGGAACACGCTGACGTCACGGACGCCCGGCACTTTCCGGATGCGCTGTTCGTACGAGGCCGGCATTGAATTCGTAATCGAGATGCGGTTGCGCACGATCAGTCGAAGGGCCTGGGTGGGGGTGGGGGCGCTGAGAAAAAAGATGTTGTACATCGACATCAAAACCCCCAGCAGACAGAACGACGCGGCGACGCTGAGAACCGTCAAAGTGCTCCGGCGCCGGTTCCGTAACGCATTCTTCACAATCAGCGGCCAATAGCGGAGCATATGTTAGCCACCTGCATATTGTGTTCCGCCGGAATGTGGGGCTAAGCGACCTAGAATCGCCGTCGACCTGCGTGATTTGACTCAGATCGGTGGGCTAGAAGCCTCGTATTTCCGTCACTGGGGCGGTCGTGTAAGCAGGAGAGTCTTCGGACCGCGTGATACGCACGTCAGGTCATCGCCCAAATGGACCGTCAAAGCCTGCCTAGTGTCGTCGTACGCAACGCCGACCGTGTATGCGGGGCCAGGCTGGATTTCAGGAAATTGCTGCGTCCATGTTGCGCCATTCCAGAGCCAGGTTTCCCGGCGGAAGTCATAATTCCACGTGGTGTCGGTGATGTCTTTGCCGCCGTATCCTCCGATCATGACCACTGCGCGCAGAGCTGGATGATACGCGAGCGTGTGGCCGAAGCGGGCGGTTGGTGGAGTCGGGATCAACGCCTGATGCCATCCTTTGGCATCCCACAACCAAGTGTCGGAATAAAAGGTAGCCGTGGGCTGGCTCAGAAAACCACCGAACATCACAATCTGTCCTCGCGCGGCGTCAAAAACCATGGCGTGCCCTGAGCGCGGCGGTGGACTCGTCGTGCTGACCACTTGAGTCCAGTTGGATCCATCCCAAGTCCAGGTGTCGTTGGCCTCCCCGTACTCGCCATACCCGCCGAACAATACGATCCTGTTCGCGACGGAGTCGTACGCCATTGCATGGCCGAAGAGTGCCGGAGGGCTCACCCTGGGGTGCATTTGCGTCCAGTTGTTTCCATCCCACACCCAGGTCTGATTGCCGGGTATGAACGTTGTGCCGCTGATCCCACCGAACAGCACGATCTTTCCGTGCGCGTCATCGTAGGCCATGGCGTGCTCGGCCAGGAGGCCCGGGTTGTTCGCCGGGTTCAAGGCAGTCCAATTCGAGCCGTTCCAAAGCCAGGTTATGGAGGAGAAGGTAATGTCCCACTGGCCACCGTAGAGGATGGCCTGTCCGGAGTGACCGAACGGCGCCATCGCCTGGTTGAGACGAGCAGTTGGCGCATCCTGCGGCGCGAGCAGTGTGAAGGTGAGGCCGGGCGGCGTCCCCGAGCCAGCCTGCTGGGTCACCGTAAACGCCACGCCACCGGCGTTGATGTGGCCGGTGCGTTCCGGCCCCGGATTCGCAGCCACGGTGTAGCGGAGCGTAGCAGGGCCGACGTCCAGAAAACACGAGCACTCGACGTCGGTGATCCAGGGGACGTCCATTCCATTCGTCCAGGCGAAGTCCGGCGCGCTGGTTGCAACCGCGATCTGTCCGGTTCCGCCTGAGGCCGGGATGGTCGCTGCCTGCGGGCTGAGGGTCACCCACCCGCCGGAGGCGCCGGCCTGAGTGACGATCGCGAAGGCTCCGCCTACAGTGATCTTGCCCCACCGCGGCGATATGTCGGTGTTCTGCGCGACCGTGAAACTCAGACTGGCGTTTCCGGATCCCGAGCCGGGGGTGGAAACGCTGATCCAGGAGACGGAGGAGGCAGTCGTCCACGCGCACGCTGGCGATGCGCTGACAGAGAGTGCACCGCCTCCCCCGGCGACGCCGAAGGACTGCGCGCTGCCCACTGAACTCGGGCATACGGGCGTTGCAGCGTACGACACACTCACGCTCAGCCCGGTGGCCGAGGCCGAGTTCACGGTAAGGCTCAAACTGCCGTAGGCGTCACGCCAGGTTTCCCCGGCGTGGAGCACGGGGTCGTTTGCAAATGGCGGTGCGGGGTGGAAATTTACCAGATTCGTATACGTCGCCGGGTCCACTCCCGGGAGTGTCGCGGTCAAGGCGGTATCCGCATAGTGCACCAGCGCCCCGGCGAACAACGCCGAGGGCAGTGTGGAATCGAAAGTCCCCTGCGGCTGGCGATATTCCAGCCAGAGCCAATCGCCGGAGCCGGTGCCGCGGCTCACGCGGAGCACCTGGGTGCCGCCCGCCAGTTCGTATGGTGACAAGCTAAAATTGCCGGCGGTGGTTACGGTCTTGATGTTGACATTGTCTTGAAGCCACCCCAGCAGAGCTTTCTGCGGCGCGGCCCACTGAGCGGAGTTGCGGCCCATGTTCGAGTAATTATCGCCGTACTCATGAATGCCGTCCCACGGCGCGGCCGTTTGCCCGGCTGGGCCAAGAACATCGCTTCCAAAATCAGCGAATCGCGCGTGCTCCAGGCCGAAGCCGTGGCCGAGTTCATGCGTCGCGATATCGACGATCTCGTTTTGCCCCACCATGCTTTCGGCGCCCATCCACATAGAGGAAGCGTTCAAATCGCCCTGCGCTGAAGAAATCTGCCCGCAGCCAAGCAGCGCCATGCCACCTGAATCCATCCCGGACTGGCCTTGGGGCGCCACGACGAAGAAGCGATTGTATTGCGTCAGATCGGTAAACGGCGCGGCCGCACGCAACGCCGCGTCGCGAATCGCCAACGGCTCGTCGAAATAGTCGGCGTCGAGCACGTATGGCCCCAGAACATTGCCGGTGATCCAGGTCTGGCCGAAGGAGGACTCGCGGAAAAAGGTGTCGACCGTTCTCCCGCTGCCGAAGAAACTCGCGCGAACCAGCGCGGGAGTCACTGAAGAGAGCAGCGCCTTGCTGGGAAATGACACCAGAATGACCGCGACCTTCTGATCGCCGGTGGCGGCGCACGCATTCGCGGCAGGTATGGCCGCAGACGCGGTCAGGTGAGACACCGTCAGGTGCCGGCCTGAGGCGTGCCCCGCAACCTCGGCCGTTTGACCTGACCGCAAAGTCATTCCCTCGGTCCCGTGCAGTTCGAAGTTCTCTTCGGCCGTATGCAGGAAAAACCGCGTCCGCGCGGTTCCGGCCTGCAGGTTGTCCACTACCAATGCCTCGACCCGGCCGCGCCACGTGCCGGTGATCTCCATCTGAGCCGATTGAACGGGGTTTGCTGAGAATCCTGGATGCGTTAACAAACCTGCGAATAGTACTAGCAGGGCGCGAGTTCTAAGCATGAAAAATCATTCCTCATGGATCTCATCGGCCGCGCCCGGCGGATCTTGAGTCCAAACCGGATTTGGGATCTGAGATCTTACGATTTGGCCGGCAGTCTTAGTACTCGCGTTGGAAAGGTACGCGAACTTCCGTAACCACCTCAACCGGCGTTCCATTTACCAAAGTGGGTTGGTAGACCCATTTGCGGAGCGCTTGGGCGGCCATCGAAGCCAGCCGGAGATTGCCGCTAACTAAGGTCTCACGAGTCACGCGGCCGTCCTTGCCGATCACTACAACGAAGCGTAGTGCATGTTCGTCACCGGTCGGAGACACCGGAATCACTTTCGTGATGAGCTTCTGCTCTTGCACGCCGGGCGCTGCGCGAATCGGCGCTGGAGCTTGTTGTTCGGCAGCGGTTCGCGGCTCCCAACTGACGACCGCGCGAGCGCCATCAGCTACCATGCCGGGGACCGGCGGCGGTGGTGGAGGAGGCGGGGGCGGCGGTAAACTCACCGCCATCGAAGCCCATTGCTGCAGGATCAGGTCCGGATCATCACGCCAGCATGGCTTCGCCGTTCGTGCGATCTCGGCCTGTGTCCTTTCGCTGCGCACATCGGCTGCCCGTTGGAGCCACTGGTCTGCTGCGGCTTCGTCGTGGCGCTGGCGGCACAGCATGCTCAGAAATGACATGGCGTCTTCGTGTTGGGGATCGAGTGCGACCGCTTTCTCGAAATCCGCCATGGCCTCTGCCGTCATGACAGCGCCGTTTTGAGAGGAACGCCATGCCGTCACTCCCAGGGCGTACCAAACATCGGCGCGCTTCGGGTCAACCGCCTGCGCCTTCTTGTAACAGTCGCGTGCCTCATCCCACTTTTCCAAGTAAAAGGACACCTGCCCCAGCAGCACCAACGCGTTCCAGTTCGTCGGATCGAGTTCGAGCGCGCGCCGGTACTCTTCGCCGGCTCGCTGAGCGTGTACCGTATTGTCCTCGGACTCGGCGCCTGGAATGAACCCCTGATACCAGGCGATGCCCAAATACAAATGCGGGATGGGGCTCCCAGGGTTCAGATCAGCCGCCTTCTGGAATGCGGGGATCGCATCCGAATAGCGGGCCTGGCGGAACGTATCAACGCCGTGGTCGATCCAACCTCGCCAGTCCACTGGCTTTGGGGAATCCTGCGCCATCAGTACAGCCATCGTAAGTAATGCTGTAATGAATCGCATCATCAGTGTCATTATCCCGGTTTAGGCCGCAATTTCTTCTTGCCTTTCTCTTTGAGCGCGGATTTGTCGCGATCCTTCTTCCGTCCCTTCAGAGGGTCTGCCGGCTCATAGCCGAGGCCCTCCGACAGAATCTCCACCATCCTCGCAAGCACTTTGGCGCGCGCCCAATATTTGTCGTTGCCCTCCACCAGGCACCACGGCTCCAGCCGCGTGCTGGTCTTCACCAGCATCTCTTCGACCGCCTGTTCGTAAGCGTCCCATTTGTCGCGATTGCGCCAGTCCTCATCGGTCAGCTTCCATTCTTTGTAGCCGATGGCTTTGCGCTCCTCAAATCGCCGAAGCTGCTCCTCGCGCGAAATGTGGATCCAGAACTTGGCCAGGATGGTGCCAAACTCTCGCAATTGCCGCTCGAAGGAATTAATTTCCTTGAAGGCGCGCTGCCATTGTTCCGGTTTCGCAAAGCCTTCCACGCGCTCCACCAGGACCCGGCCGTACCACGAGCGGTCAAAAACGGCAATCTGCCCGCGCTCCGGTAATCGCCGCCAGAAGCGATAAAGATAGTGGCGGGTCTTATCCTCGCCTTGGGGCGCGCTGATCGGATAGACAACGTAGCCTCGGGGATCGATCTTCTCGGTGATCCGTTTGATCGCACCGCCTTTGCCCGCCGCGTCCCATCCTTCGAAGACAATGACGACGGGGCGTTTCTGCAAATAAACCTGGTACCCCAACTCGCGGAGCTGAATCTGGCGCCGCGTCAACTCGCGCACGTAGGCGTCACGATCGAGGGAACGGGTCAAGTCCACTGTGTCGAGCATCAGCGGCCTCCTTTGCTCAGCGATTCCATCGCCGCCCGCAGATCTGCGTCCTTCAACTTTGCCCTTCCGGTCTCGGTGGGCGGTGCACTCGCGCCCAGCCGCTTCTCCATTGCGACGATGATGGTGTCGAATACCTTGCGCCGCGCGTGCCACTTGGAGGTTGCCTCGACGATAGTCCACGGCGCGAATTCCGATTCGGTCAACTCCAGCATGTCTTCGATGGCGACCATGTATTCGTCATATTTCTTGTGCCGGGCCCAGTCGGCCTTGGCCACGCGCCAGGCTTCGAGAGGATCCTGCTCGATGGCCTGAAAACGATTTTTTTGCTCCTTCTTGCTGATGTGCAGAAAAAATTTCAGGATGATGGCGCCGTCATCGGCAAGCATGCGCTCGAACTCGACGATGTCGCGATACGCCTCGCGCCAGGCCTCTTCGGGAACGGTGCGCTCGACGCGCTCCTCAAGTACGCGCCCGTACCAACTGTGATCGAAGATCACCATCTCTCCACGGTTGGGAACGCGCAGCCAGAAGCGCCACAGCCAGGGCCGCTGCTGCTCATAGGTACGCGGGGCGGTGATCGGATAGAGTTTGAAACCGCGCGGGTCGAGGCGCTGCGTCACGGTGGCGATGGTGGTTCCCTTGCCGGATGCGTCCCAGCCCTCGAACACGATCACGCTGGGCACTCCGTTGTCCCAGCAGGCCTTTTCGAGATCGTACAGGCGCCCCTGCAACGCCGGCAGGAGCCGCTTGAATTCCTCCCTGGGAAGCTTCTTCTTCAGGTTGATGTTTTCCAACATGGCTTGCGGTCCGATTCTACTGTTTTGCCGGGGCGAGAGCTAGTATGCCGTTCTGACGATTTCATAAGTCCTAGGCCGGACATCCGGAACGAACCCGAAAACCGGGCATCCGGCCCCTGCATCGCACCCGCCGTAGGGGCGAGGCATGCCTCGCCTTAGATCGCTAGTATGCCGGAAAACGCTTTGGATACAATACCGCCATGCAACGACGCGATTTTCTCACTGGTCTGCTGGCGGGCGGCGCGATTCTGCGGCTCAAACCCGCTTGGGCGCAACAGGGCGCCAGCGGCGTTTTCGTCGAGCGGTTGGTGGCGGGCACACCGCATAAAGGAAAAGTGCTCGCAGCCATCCAGCCGCACTCGGACGACATCTCTGAATTCGCGGCCGGCACGGTCGCCAAGCTCATTCAAGAGGGCTACAAAGGCTACATGATCCGCGCCACCAACGATGACATGGGCGACGACATCGGCGATCCCGGCAGCATCGGCGAGAACGTGCTGCGCAATGAACGTGAGAACGCCGACGTGACGCGCGCTCTAGGCCTCGAGCGCAGCTTTGATCTCAACTACAACAATCACCGCATGGGCGACGTTTCCTGGAACGAGCTGATCTGCCGCCTGATTTTCCTTTTCCGTCTGCTGAAGGTGAATACGATTTTCTGCTACGACCCCTGGCGGCCGGATGAAGAGAACCCGGATCACTACGTGCTCGCGCGCTGCGTGGAAGCCGCGTGCTGGATGGCAGGCCGTGTGCACGATTATTCGGAGCAGTTTGCCGCCGGCCTCGAACCGCACGCGGTCACCGAGAAGTATTACTACGCGCGGCGCCCCGAGATCACGCGCGTCGTGGATATCACGAACTTTGTGGAAAAGAAAGTGGATGCCAATCTCGCCAATCAGGCAAAGGGGCCGGGGGGCCACCATGGCTCCCGGCTACGCTCCGAGCTCGCCAAGAAGAACGAGCGGCTGCCGCTGCTCGGCGACAACGGCACGGCCGCGGATCGGAACTACATCAAGGAATTCGTATTGCATGGCGACAGGGAATTAGGGAAGAAGTATGGCGTCGAGTACGCCGAGGCGTTCCACTACATCGGTCCGCCGCAGTCGCGGGAGGCGGAATACATTCGCGAGCATCTGGAACGGTTACGGTAGACATTCGGGTCGTTTGAGGACTCCCATTAATATCGGATCGTGGAGTTGTGAAGACCACCCTCGAGATTCCGGACCCTATTTTCCGTCGCGCAAAGGCAAGGGCGGCCGAACATGGCGTCCCGTTGCGCCAGTTCGTGACCGAGGCGGTGGCCGAAAAGCTGCGCAACGAGTCTCCTACGGGGGAGAAGCCGTGGATGGCGTCGGCCGGTGACCTCCGGCATCTGCGAAGAGAAACGGCACGGATCAACCAGATCATTGAAGAGGAGTTTGTGAAAATCGAGCCGGAGGAGTGGGCCTGATTGCGGATACGAACGCCCTATCGGTCGTCGCCGAAGGTCAGCCGGAAATAATCCTCTCACACCCCGTTCTACGCCGTGACCTCCATTTCGATCTGGTCTGGTTCGTGGTTTTCGTGACTGGCTATACCAGACGCATCGTTTTCGTGTAATATGTTACCCACCAGCGGCCTGGGGATGGGCCGCCAAGTGGAGGAATACATGCCTGACAATCACGACGAACTGAGGGGAAAAGTGCGTGGGGAGCTGATACTCCCTAAGGATGCAAACTACGATGAGGCGCGCAAACTTTACAACGCGATGATTGACAAACGCCCGAGCCTGATCGTGCGCTGCGTAGATGTGGCCGATGTCATGGCCTGTGTGAACTACGCACGCGATAACGGCGTACTCCTGGCGATCCGCGGCGGCGGGCACAACGGCCCGGGTTTGGGAAGCTGCGATGGCGGCCTCGTCATCGATCTATCCCGCATGCGCGGCGTGAGGGTGAATCCAACAGCGAGGACCGCGCAGGTGGAAGGTGGGAGCGTCTGGGGTGATGTGGATCATGCGACGCATGCGTTTGGACAAGCGGTTCCGAGTGGCATTATTTCCACCACCGGCGTAGGCGGCCTGACGCTAGGTGGCGGCATAGGACACCTCTCGCGGAGCTGCGGTCTCACCATTGATAACCTGCTGTCCGTAGACATGGTTCTGGCGGACGGCAGCTTCATCACTGCCGACGGGGAGCAGAACGTCGATCTCTTTTGGGCGGTGCGCGGTGGTGGAGGGAATTTTGGAGTCGTGACCTCCTTCACGTTCCGCACTCACCCGGTCCACACTGTCACCGCCGGGCCGATGTTCTGGCCAGTCGAGGACGCTCCCGAAGTGATGCGGCGCTATGAAGAGTTCATTACTCACGCTTCCGAGGAAATCAACGGGTTCTTTGCGTTTCTGGTTGTGCCTCCGGTGCCGCTGTTTCCGGCGGAGCTCCACATGCGGAACGTCTGCGGAATTGTATGGTGCAGCCGGGCCGATGCAGCGCGCACGGACGAGTTATTGAAGCCGACAGAGAAGTGGCCAAAACCGCTTCTGCGAGGGCTTGGCCCCATGCCATTCCCAGTTTTGCAGAGCCTGTTCGACGGATTGTATGTCCCAGGCCTGCAATGGTACTGGAAGGCGGATTTCGTCGACCAACTGACGGACGGCGCGATTGCCGAACACCTGAAGTACGGCGCCAAGTTGCCGTCGATGTTCTCCACCATGCACCTCTATCCGATTAATGGCGCGGTGCACAGGAAGAGCGCGCAAGACACCCCCTTCAGCTATCGGGGAACCAAGTTCGCGGAAGTGATCGTCGGCGTGGATCCAGATCCGGCCAGCCGGGACAAGATCGTCAATTGGGCGCGGAGTTACTGGGACGCTGTCCATCCCCACTCGGCCCCGGGCGCGTACGTGAACTTTATGATGGAAGAGGGGGCGGCCCGTGTCGAAGCTACCTATGGCGGGAACTACGCGCGTCTGCAGCAGGTGAAGTCCCGCTACGACCCAGGGAACTTATTCCGCGTGAACCAGAACATCGCGCCGGCGACGGCCGCCGCCGCTTAGGGCGGACCCACGGTCTTCGTGAGCCGCCAGAAAGCGCCACGCACTTCTAAATCGCCAGCTCCCCGCGGTACATCATGTCTTTCAAATTGAACTTCGTCTTCACCAGCAGGCGCCCCAGCTTGGTGGAAAAGGTCACCTCTTTATCGTCAGGCTTGAGAGCGAGCATCTCCTTCGAAAAACCGAATAACAACGTGGCGCTGCCCGCGCTGGGCGCCTGCTGTACCAGCCCCGGTTGCGCGCCATCCCTGCCCTTCGGTTCGAGAAAAGTGAGGCTTTTCAAGTTGTCGAGCTGGTCCTGGTTCGATTGCGACGAATTTGAGCCACTGTCGTCTTGCGACCCGCGACGCCCCCCGCCGTTCAGCGGGAACCCACTCACGCCGATCACGTAGTGATTCGCGAAAGCTTCAGGGAGCGGCGTCTTCAGAGCGTCCAGTACGGGTTTGGCGCTTTCCCAGCGAACGGTCCCTTGGACCGATTGCATAGGCTGCCCGCCGCCCCGTCCGCCTCTGCCGCGGCCGCCACCCATTCCCCCGCCACCCATTCCTGGCCCGCCGATACCCGGTATTCCGCCCATGGGCCCGCCGCCGCCCATGCCACCGCGGCCACCGCCACCGCCTCCGCCGCCCGGTTGGCCCTGATCATCCGGATAGCCGCTGCCGTCGCTCCGGTCGTGCGAGTATTGCGCGCCAACTTGCTTGGCCCAGGGCGATTTGCTGATAAGCTGATCGATCTCAGCGCTGGTCCACTCGGGTGGCTCTTTCTTATTCCAGAACTCTGAATTGGAGCCATAGAGCCGGCTCCAAGCCGCGAACCCCACCCCGCCCGCCAGCATGAACACGCCACGCCTGGTGAGCGTAAAATCACACCCTTCCCGCTCCATTTAGTTGTCTCCTTGTCTACAAGAGACGTTACCGCGGCCCCGCGAGGTTGCAGCTCATCGCAGATTTCCCACCGTTTTGTGGGCGTTTGCTCAGAACAAAAGGGTTGTGAACTCCGCCAGATTGCGCCGCCAAACCATCCACATGTGGGCCCCGGGCGTCTCAATTTCGGTGGGATGGATGCCTTTCGACTTGAGCCACTCCCGCACTTTGCGGTTGGGCTCGATCAGGCGGTCGTCGGTGCCGCAGGCGATCCACAACAGCTTGAGTTTCTCGTTGGCCTTGGGATCGAGCTTCGAAAACGTGGCATCGAAATCTTCCCCCAACCCACCCGAACTGAAGGCGCCAATCCACGCGAACCGGTCAATGGCATTCAGGCCCGTGTACAGCGATTCAGCGCCGCCCATGGAAAGCCCGGCGATGGCCCGCGCATTGCGGTCCGCCGAAACTCGATATGCCTTCTCTACCTGGGGAATCACCTCGGTAAAGAGCGCGTCGCGATACCTGTCCATGTTCTTCTGCCGGAGATTCGCATCGCGAAAAGCCCCCGTGCCGCGCCGCGAGACAATCTCCGGGGCGCCATATCCCAACGTCATCACAATGAGCATGGGCTTAGCCTTGCCTTGCGCGATCAAATTATCGAGAATCACATTCGCGCGCCCCACGACAGTCCATGCGCTCGCGTCGTCGCTGAAGCCGTGTAACAGATAAAGAACCGGATAGAGTTTCGCGGCCGCCGGGTCATAGCCGGGTGGCGTGTAGACGTAGAAATCACGATCGTCGCCCACTACCGCCGACCTGTAGAAATGATGGTGTATCGTACCGTGCGGGACATCATTCACTTCCCAGGGAAGCGAACCCGGCCCGGGAACATGCACCTCGCTGTCGCTCGAAAGCAGGTTCGGGATTCTCACCGGATTCGATGGGTCCAGTAATGCGACGCCGTCAGCTACGAACGCGTATTCGTAGTAATCCGGCGGGAGCGGATCGGTGGTGACGCTCCAGACACCCTGGTCATCTTTCACCATCGGCCCGACTTTGGCGCCGGTGAGATTCAGCTTGACTTCCTTTGCGTTGGGCGCGCGGAAACGGAATGTGACACGCCCATCGGACTGCACCTCCGGCGACTGAATCGGCTGGGGCTGCTGGGCAAGACAGGATAGTCCCACAGCCAAAAGGCAAAGCAAACGAGTGCGGCTCATAGCAGGCGAGTATACACCGCCCGGCGAACCGCGGGAGCGGCCCAACTTGACAATCCGCGTCGGCGAGCACCACCCTTAGTGGAGGAAATCCCATGAAACGCCTGATCCTTCTCGCTTCATTCTTCCTGACGGCCTTGTCCGTGTTTGCCGACATGCCCCCGTTGATCGATCGGGAGCTGTTTTTTGGGGATCCCGAGATCTCAGGCGCCCAGATCTCGCCCGACGGCAAGTTCATCGCGTTCCTGAAACCTCTCAACAAGACCAGAAACATCTGGGTGAAGCGCACCACCGAGGATTTCAGCGCAGCCAAGCCCATCACTGCCGATACCAAGCGGCCCATCCAGATTTTCTTCTGGAGCCGCGACGGCAAATACGTATTGTATGCGCAGGATAAAGCGGGCGACGAGAATTTCCAGGCGTATGCCGTCAACCCCGCTGACCCGCCAGCGGCCGGCTCCCAGGTGCCCGCGGCCCGCAACTTGACCGACGTGAAAGGCGTGCGCGTGCAACTCTATGCGGTGCCGAAGAGCGATCCCGACATTATGTACATCGGCTTGAACGATCGCGATAAAGCCTGGCACGACCTCTACAAGGTCAAAATCGCAACCGGTGAGCGAACCTTGCTGCGCAAGAACACCGACCGGATCGGCGGCTGGATCTTCGATAACAACGATCAGCTCCGGCTCGCCGTCCGTTCCGCCGAAAATGGCGATACCGAAATCCTCCGCGTGGATTCGAGCGGCTTCACCAAGATCTATTCCTGCGATGTTTTAGAAAGTTGCCAGCCGCTGCAGTTCGAAAAGGACAACCGCCGGTTCTATATGGATACGAACAAGGGGACGGACGACCTGTCGCGCCTGGTGCTGTTCGATCCCCAAACCAGTCAGGAAACGCTCGTGGAATCCGATCCGGATAAACATGTGGATTTCGGCTCGGCCCTATTCTCCGAAGTGACGAACGAACTTATCTCCACCACGTACCAGGATGACCGGCAGCGCATTTACTGGAAAGACAAGGCCTACGCAGCCGACCACAAATGGCTCACAGGAAAACTGCCCAACACGGAGATCGCCTTCGTCTCGCACACTAAGGACGAGGAGACGTGGCTCATCGCTGCCCGCAGCGACACCGAACCCGGCGAAACATATCTGTTCGAGCGCAAGCACCGCAAGCTGACTCTTCAATACAAGATACGTGAGAAACTTCCGCGCGAGAGCCTGGCCAGCATGCAGTCTATTCGCTACACCTCTTCGGATGGTCTCGAAATCCCGGCGTACCTCGTCCTGCCCAAGGGCGTCGCGGCGAAGAACCTCCCGCTCGTCGTGTTTCCGCATGGTGGACCGTGGGGGCGCGATACCTGGGGCTATCAACCGTACCTGCAGTTCTTCGCGAATCGCGGCTACGCCATGCTCGCACCCAACTTTCGCAGCTCCACCGGCTACGGCAAGAAGTTCCTCAACGCCGGCAACCGGCAGTGGGGCGACAAGATGCAGGATGACATCACTTGGGGCGTCAAATATCTAGTCGCCAAGGGCATCGCCGACCCCAAGCGTGTGGGCATCATGGGCGGTTCCTATGGCGGTTACGCCACGCTCGCCGGTGTTGCCTTCACGCCCGATCTCTACGCCGCGGCTGTTTCGATCGTCGGCCCGTCCAACCTGATCACGCTGCTTGATTCCATCCCGCCTTACTGGGAGGCCGGCCGTACCATGTTCCACACTCGCATGGGCGATCCCGGCACTCCCGAGGGCCGAGCGCAGCTCATGCGGCAGTCGCCCTTGAACTCGGCGAACAAAATAAAAACGCCGCTCCTGGTGGTGCAAGGCGCCAACGATCCACGCGTGAACAAGGCGGAATCCGACCAGATCGTTGTGGCATTGCGCGATCGCGGTTTCACCGTGGAATATATCGTGGCGCCGGATGAGGGCCACGGTTTCGCGCGCCCGGTGAACAACATGGCGATGATCGCCGCCGCCGAGAAGTTCTTCGCGTTACACATTGACGGCCGTTATCAAGAGGGCGGTACGCCCGAAGTAGCCGCGCGGCTCAAGGAAATCACGGTCGACCCCAAGACGGTAGTCCTGGCGAGAAAAGTCGACGCCGGAGCTGTCAGTGCTCCTAAGCCCGCGGCCGATCTCCAGCCAGGCTCATACCACTACCAGGCAAATCTGGTAATGGGCGGGAGTTCCATCCCACTCAAAATCGCCACGTCCATCAAAGAGGAAGACGGCGCCTGGACAGTCACCGACATCACGGAAACGCCTGTGGGCCCGGTCTCCGACACAGCCGTTCTGGAAAAGGGCTCGCTGATCGTGCAGAAGCGCTCCGTCAAGCAAGGGCCCATGTCGATCCAGGTGGATTATAAAGACAACAAGGCTACCGGCTCCCTCAATATGAACGGGCAGGATAAGCCCATCGACGCCGATGTAGGCGGTCCGATATTCGCGGACTCGGTGGGTGCATCACAATCCATTGCCTGCCTTCCGCTGGCGGAAAACTATTCCGCCACCTTCCGCAACTTTGATTTGCAGAAGCAGAAGCCCAAACTGATGCAGTTGAAAGTGACGGGCTCCGAGCAGGTCACCGTACCGGCGGGCGTGTTTGACGCCTACCGCGTCGAAGTCTCCTCGGCCGATGGTGGCCCCGAGAAAACGACCATGTGGATAGCCCGTGATTCCCGGAAATCCGTAAAGTTGTCAGCCGTCCTGACGGAAATGAACGGGGCCACTCTCACCGTCGAGTTAGCGGAGTAAAAGTTGACAGGAGGCAGTATAATCACACCGGATGAAGGATAGGAGCATTATCTGGATGACGGCCGGTGGAATTGCGCTCTGGATCTTCGTCGCCTATGCGCCGATTCGAGATCCCATCGTGCGGTCGGTGAGGCACTTCCTGAACTACATCGCCGCCCAGTTTTAGCTGTCCCGGCCAACAGCCAGCACGAAGTACCGCGCGCGGCCCGTGCCCACGTTGCGCCAGCCATGTTCTTCGCCTGACTCCACATATCCCACCGATCCCGGCCCCAGCGTCGACGACTTTCCCTCGATCGTCACCTCCATGGTTCCTTCGCGAACCAGGATCATCTCTTCGTGCGCGTGATGATGCGCCGGATGCGGCATCTGCCCTGGCGCCAGTTCCGTCTCGTGCAGCTCGATAGGAACTCCGGTATGCGTTTCGCCGTCGAAAATCGGCCGCCCGCGATTCGGCCCTTCGTTGTGGACCGGCAGGTCCTCGTAGCGATAGGTCTTTGAAGCCAGTACACGGCTCTGCCCCGCCGCCTTCGCCGCCGCCAACAGCGGAAGCACCAGGCTCAAATCTCTGCGTGAAAGGTTCATGGAAGCTACTGTAGCGCTGTTCCCTCCCTCACTGCGCCAATATCTGCACTTCCATCGGCCCCAGCGTTACCCGAATCGTGTTTAGTGGACCTGTGCCCGTGCTCCCATCAACTTCCTGCACCTGCACCGTCCCGGCGGCATGCGAAATCACGGCGGATGGCGCCACTGGCGCCGGCTGATTGCTATAAAGTACGCGGTAAACATCACCCGCATTGCTCAACGTCTGTTCGATAATCACTTCGACAGCAATGGTCTGGCTCTGGCTGGCGTTGGCCGCCACGATCACTTCAACGTCATTGAGAATGCGCGAAAACGCCACCACTCCGCCGGGAAACGGAGACACTCCGTAGTTCTTACCGTCGCCCGATACCGGCCGGAAATACTGGCGCCCGTACCGCAGTGCGGGTTGCGTGCGCCGCACCTGCGCGATCTTCTGCAAATCCACGTAGAAAGGATTCGTCGCATCGAATCCCGGCCCTCCCCAAAGCGCCTCGCGCACAGACTCGTCGGTGGTCCCGCGGCCATGCAGCCCTTGCTCGGTTCCGTAGTAGACGCAGGGGATGCCCTGTAGCGCGAACAGACACGCCAGCCCCAGCGTCACCTGCTGGTCAAACTTATTCGGGTTCGCGGGATCCACAAAACGGAATCGCGCTTTCAGATCGTGATTGTCCAGGAACGTGACAAAGAAGCGCGTGGCATCGCCATGTGAACTCAGAATGAACTGCTCCACCTGCTTGCGATGTTGGTACATTCCCGACACGCTGGTGGGAGCCGCGAAGCCCTTGACCACGCCCGGCAGCGTGAATACCAGCGGGAAATCCAGCGCCGCGTCCACACCAACCAAATCGCCGCCGACATGCGTGTTGCGCCCGATGAACTCGGCGATCGTGTCCTCATTGTCGAAGACTTCCCCGAAGGTGAAGAAGTTCTTCTTACCCACACTCAGCCCGAATTCCCGAATCGCGTTGCCGAATATCTGCGCTAAATTGCCTTTCAGAAATTTCAGCGTGTCGATGCGGAAGCCATCGATATCGAATCGTGCGATTACGTATTGATAGGCGCGGATCAGAAACCGCTGAACATCCAGGTTGTCCGTCAGCATTTGCTTGAGTGATTGGAAGTCGCCCACGGTGCCGTCGCCGGAGCCCGGCATGCCCTGCCGCCGGAACAGGCTGTTCTTCTGCATTTCGAGCGGCCAGACAAACGCATCGCGCGACGGATTGGGAATCTGCTCAATCGGCGTCGTGCCATGCCGCAGCGCGCCGTCCGGATCGCGCCACATCACCGGCTGCGGGCTGGCGAAGAACTGGCTTCGCGATCCCCCGCTTTTCAGACAGTCGCTATCACTTGGGGCGCATTGATAGGCGAACACATCTCCAACGTGATTCAGCACGATGTCCAAAATCACGTACATTCCCTGCGCGTGGACAGCATCCACTAATTCCCGCAGCTCGTCATCGGCATTAGCGGCGGTCTCGGCGAAGCGCGGTTCGGCGCGCAGGAAATCGTGAATGCCGTAGCCGTGATACGTATGCTGGTCGAAGTTGAGATTGCGCAGCCCCGGGCTGATCCAGATGGCCCCGGCTCCCAACTGTTTCAGATAAGGCAACTGCGCCTTGACGCCGCGAAACGTTCCACCTTGAAATTCGGAGAACTGCGGATCATCGAACGGCGCGTGTTTCGGCGGGCCCAGCTGGTTATTGAACCGGTCGACCATCAAAAAGTAAATCCATTGGTCGCGCCAGTCTTCGGGCGATGCAGTTAGTGCAAGCCTGCCTGTTCCCAAGTCCCGGACCTGATCAAGGACCGCCTGGAAATCAGCAGCAAATTCAGATGAAGGCGTCACGTACCCTCCTGATGAATGACGGACATGTAGGGGCGAGGCATGCCTCGCCTGGCTCATATCAGGAAGTCAGTATGCAGGAGTCGGTGACCGATTGGAAGCCTTATTGCGCGATACTCATCCGTATCAGTCGTGCCGCAGCGCCACCATCGGATCCACGCGCGCGGCGCGACGCGCGGGCAGATACGTCGCCAGGCAGGTCACTAGCAGCATCGTCGCGGTCGCGCTGAGAATAGTAACCGGATCGGTGGCCGACAACCCAAACAGTTGGCTCGCTACCAGCCGCGCCGCGATCAATCCCGCGACGACGCCCGCAGCGGATCCAACACCGAGCAGCGTTAAAGCCTCTTTCCCCACCATCCAAAGGACCGCCCCAGGGCTCGATCCCAACGCCACGCGGATACCGATCTCCCGCGTTTTGCGCACCACCATGTAAGCCATCACACCGTACAGCCCGACGCCCGCTAGCAACAACGCCAGGGCGCCAAATGCTCCGGCCAGGACGGACACAAGCCGCTCTCGAGCCAAAGAGTCATTGACGCGATCTTCCAACGACTTGATGTCGAACACGGGCACGTCTTTATCCAGCGCATCGAATTCGCGCCGCACCGCGGCAGCCACGTCACTCGTGCTTCGGCCCGGGGCCACCCGCACGTGCAGCGTCGGCATGTACGCGGTAATCTGCTGAATCGCGAAGTAGGCCGCCGGCGCCGGCGAAGTGTGCAGGTCATAGTAGCGGCTGGACCTGACGACGCCAACCACCTGGAACGGCCGCGGCTCGCGAACCTCCGCCACCACACTCCTGCCGATCGGATCGTCATGATGGAACAGCATCCGCGCCAGCACATCGTTTATGATCAGCACCGGCGGCGATCCCTCCTTATCCGCCGGCGAGAAGTCGCGCCCGGCCAGCCGCGTCAGCCCGATTGTCTCGAAGAAACCCGGGCTCACCTCGTCCGCCGTGGCCCGTACCGCTTCGCCATTCGGCAATCGAATCATGGTCGAGCTGCCGCCTCGACTGCCTAGCGGACCTTCCTCGGCCAGCCCGGCCGACTGCACTCCCGGCACGAGCGCTACACGCCGCACCAACTCCGCCGTCATCTTCTGGATTTGTTCCGGTTTGTACAATTCGACCTGGGGCTTCATCCGGAAGAGCAACACGTGCTCCGGGCGATACCCGAAATCCGTCGCCCGCAAATTCGCCAGCGTTCGCACAAACAGTCCGGCGACGATCAGCAACAGCACCGACAGCCCCACTTGCGAAACCACCAGGATCTTCCGAAAGCTGAAACCGCCGCCTTCTCCCACCGAGCCCGCCGAATCGCTCTTCAACGCGGCCGCCAGGTCGCCGCGTGTCGCCGTGAGCGCTGGCGCGAGTCCGAACAAGAAACCGCTTGCCAGCGAAACGCCCAACGTAAACAAGACGGCACGCAGATCCGGCCTCAGATCGAGCACCATGCGCATATGCCCCTGCGGCAGAAATCCGAACAGAACTTGGTTCGTCCAGCAGGCGACGGCGACTCCCAGCGCTCCACCTACCACCCACAACAACAAATTCTCCACCAGCAATTGCCGGATGAGCCGCGCCTTTCCCGCGCCAATCGACGCACGCACCGCAAATTCCCGTTGACGGGCGGACGCGCGCGCGAGCAGCATGTTGCCTACGTTGGAGCACGCGATGAGCAGCACCAGGGCCGTTAGTGCCAATAGGACGAAGAGTGGCTCTTGCAGCTGATCAACGAAGCCATGAAAGCCTTGACCGCCAGGTAACAACCGGATGCGGCGTAGATCTCTCTGGCGATCTTCTTGTAAAGGGGCTTTGGGCAAGAAGAGATGCAGTTGGACGTTCACGGCGGCTTCGGCCTGAGCTAAGGTGACGCCGGGTTTCAGACGCGCCATGCTACCCCAATATTTATGCTTGCCACTGATTAGATAGATCTGTTCAAGCTCTTGCCCGGACGGCATGATGGGCAATCGCAGCTCAGGATCCGAACCCACGAGCAATCCGAAAAAACCAGGAGGCGAAACCCCTACGACCGTGAACGGGTAGTTGTTGATCCGGACCCTGCTGCCAATGATGTGCTCGTCACCTGCGAATCTGAATTTCCAGAAACGATAGGAGAGCACGACCTCTGGGCCCCAGTGACCATTCCGAACGTCTTGTGAGAAACCCTGGCCAACAATGGGTTGAACTCCGAAAAAAGTGAAAAAGTTCGGTGAAACGGCCTCGCCCATAATACGTTCAGCCCGGCCCTTCACTGAAAAGCTCAGACCATCCGCGGTCGCCGTCACCCAATCGGAAAAAATCGCCCTCGACCGCCGTAATTCTTGACCGAATGCGACGGGGAGATCGTCGTCCTCGCGTCCATTCGCGTGCACTGCCGAGAATGCGACCAGGCTCCCCGGTTCCTTCACCGGCAGCGGCTTCCACAAAATCGCATCCGCCGCCGTGAAGATCGCGGTATTCGCTCCGATCCCCAGCGCCAGCGTCAGCACCGCCACGGCAGTGAAGCCGGGATTCTTGAGTAGCACTCGAACACCGTAACGAACATCCTGAATCAAATTCTCGATATAGTTCACCCCCCGCACATCCCGGCACTCCTCTTTGATCTGTTCCGCCCCGCCCATCGCCCGCCGCGCCGCATGACGCGCCTCTTCGGCACTCATGCCCGTTGCCCGATTCTCCGCAATCTGCTGTTCCAGATGAAACCGCAGCTCCTCATCCAGCTCCCGCTCCACTCGCCCGCGCCGGAACAGCGACCGCCACCGCAATGCAAGCCTGTCAGCCCACCGCATAGATTTCACTCCAATCGCAATGCCCGCATTGGATCGAGCGATGCCGCCCGGCGCGCGGGAATATAGGCCGCGATGACGCCCGTCGCCAGCATGACGCCAGTCGCGATCGCGAAGACCCCCACATCGAACGGCTTCGTGTTGTAGAGAAAACCTCGCAACAGCAGTGCCCCCACGAACGAGCACGGTAGTCCGCATGCAAGTCCCACGCCCGTGAGCACCACGGCGCGTTTCAGTATCAGACGCAGCACATCTTGCCTCGATGCGCCCAGCGCCATGCGAACGCCAATCTCACGCGTCCTCTGCGACACAACATAGGAAAGCAGTCCGAAAATACCGATGGCCGCCAGCAATAGCCCGACGCCGGCGAACGCTCCCAGCACCGCCGAGTCGAACCGCCTGGGGGCGAATGCGTCATCCAGCCTTTGCCGCATCGTAGCTGTGTTCAGTAAGGGCAGCTCTTTGTCCACGGACCAGATGGCTTGTTTCACCTGTGAGGCGAAGCTTGCCGGATCGACTTTCGTCCGCACGCTAATGGCAAAGTGCGGCCTGCCTCCCAGCGCTTGGTACGGAAAATAGGTAAATATCCCTTCGTCGTGATCCCACCCGAAGAATCGTGTGTCGCCTACAATTCCAACCACTGTCCATAGGCTCTTTTGGTCGTCTTCTTCAAATCGCACCCGTTGCCCGATCGGATCTTCACCAGCGAAGTAGTTATCGGCGAGCGTGCGGCTGATCACCACCACTTTGGGCGCATCCGGCCGGTTGTCTTGTTCGGTCAAGAGGCGCCCCTTGATCAGCGGGATTTGCATGGTTGCAAAATAGCCCGGGCTGACGGCGTCAATAATCGTGTCCGGTGCGCGCTGCATGTCTTGCGGCGGATGCTTCACCACGATGAACCCGCCATCGTCTTCCCATCCAGATGGAGGCAGAGCAGTAGTCAAACCGACGGACTGCACTCCGGGAACGGCCTCAATCCTCTCGAGTGCGCGTTCACTGAGGCGTGCCAGTGCCTGATCGCTGGCATACCTGTTCGCGGGCGGCGACAGCCAGAATGTGAGCACATGCTCTGTCTGATACCCAGGGGCCGTGTTCAACGCATGGATCATGCTCCGCACCAGAAGCGCTGCTCCCACCAACAGCACTAGTGAAAGCGCCGTCTCTCCCACCACCAGAAGATTGCGCAATGGCCAGTGCCGCTCACGTCCAATATCCCCGCCGCTCGCCTTCAAGATCGCATTTAAGTCGCCTCGCGATACCTGAAGCGCCGGCGCCAGACCAAATAAGACCCCGGTGAGAAGCGACAGCGCCAGCGCGAACGCGAGAACGCGGCCATCCACATGGATTGCGTCGGGTTGCGGAAGATAGATGAACTCCTGTGTCCTGAAAAAGGCGGTCAAAGCACTTGCCAGACCGATCCCCAGCGCGCCGCCCATGAGTGCAAGGATCAGGCTTTCCGTCAATAATTCTCGTACCAACCGGAATCGCCCGGCCCCCAGCGCCGCGCGCATTGCAAATGATTTGCTCCGGCTAACCGCCCGCGCCAGCGTCAGGCTGGCCACGTTCGTGCACACCACCAGCAAAACCAGAGTCACCGCACCGAAGAAAACCAGGACTAGGTCTTTCGCGCCGTCTGAGGTCCACGTCTGGAACGGTACAGCGATAATCCCCTGGTCGGCGTCGTCGTGCGGGTACTCCGCCTGCAATTGCCGCGCCACGACGTCCAACTCCGCCTGCGCCTGCAGCAGGGAGGCATGGGACGACAGTTTCCCAATCGCGTATAGCCAATGGTTGCTCCGATCCACTCCCGGATGCAGCACCATTGGCGTCCACACCTGCACTTCCGGCGCGCCAGGGAACTTGAATTCGCGCTGCAATACGCCCACGATCGTGTAGCTTTCTCTATCGAGCAGGAAACTCTGCCCTATACTTCGCGGGTCAGCCGCAAACCATCGCTGCCATGCACCGTAGCTGAGCAATGCCACGTGGGCGTTCTCTGACTGGTCCTCGTTTGGCAGAAACGCCCGCCCCATTGCGGGCCGGACGCCTAAGACGGAGAAGAACGATGCGGACACGCGGCTCCCGGAGACCTGTTCCGGCCCAGCCGCGGTCATTCGCGTGAAACTGGCGAAATTGTAGGCAGCCATACCCGCGAAGGTCCGGCTCCGCGCTCTCCAGTCGAGGAAGTCCGCCCCGGAAACCGGCACAGGATGGTCGAACCGCGGCGAGGTGCGCGCCAACTCTACAATTCGGCTCGCGTCCGCATAAGGCAATGGCCGTAACAGCGTCGCATCGACAACACTGAACACTCCAGTGACCGCCCCAATGCCCAGCGCTAGCGTGAGCACAGTGACGATGGTGAATCCGGGGGTCCTGCGAAGCGCTCGCACGGAGTAGCGGAAATCCTGCAGCAGATCTTCGATCCAATTCACTCCCCGTACATCCCGGCACTCCTCCTTGATCTGCTCCGCCCCGCCGATCGCCCGCCGCGCCGCATACCGCGCCTCTTCCGCGCTCATCCCCGCCGCGAGGTTTTCCGCGATCTGCTGCTCCAGATGAAACCGCAGCTCCTCATCCAGCTCCAGCTCCACGCGCCCGCGCCGGAACAACGTGCGACCTCGCAACCGCAATTTCTCCCTCCAGCGCATCACTCGTACCTCAGCGCCACCATCGGATCCACGCGCGACGCACGCCGTGCAGGCAGGTAGCTCGCCAGTACCAGCACGGCAAACAACACTGCGCAGGCACCGCTCAGGATGATCGGATCGAACATGCTCACCCCGTAAAGCATGCCCATATGCTTGTGGGGAACCAGGTACAGCTCATCCCCGAGGATTCTACTCACCATCAGCGACGTCACCACCCCAAGCGAGACCCCCGCAACGGCGATCCGGAGCGACTGTGTGATGGTGTGCTGCAAAACTCTTGACGGCGTTGCCCCCAAGGCTATGCGAATGCCGAACTCCGGAATCCGCTGCTGGACAAGGTACGCCACCGTACCGAAGGCTCCAACGGAAACAAGGATCAACGCGACTACGGCGAGGGCGCCTACCAGGAACATATTGGCGCGCGCGCCGCGAAGCGTATGCACAACGCGATCGTCCATGGTCTGAAGGTCGAAAATCGGCTGATCCCTATCGAGCGAGTATGCTGCCGCTCGAGCCGCACCGGCTAGCCGTCCGGCTGGAACATCCGAGGCCATTACGACGTAAGCGGAGTCGACTGGATGCTGAGCAAACGGGACGTACAAGGTATCAAATGGGGCCTCGTCGACGCCGAATTCATGTGCGTTTTCGGCGACTCCGATGATCTCGACCGGAGCATCGCCCGGCGCCCCACGCCGCTCATCGGCAATGAACTCGAGTACTTTTCCGATTGGGTTCTCGCTTCCAAATAGTTCGTACGCCGTGTTTCGATTGATGATCGCAACGCGTGCCGAAGTTGCCCTATCGTTCGCATCGAAGAAACGTCCGGCCAGTAGACGTATATGCAGCAGGTGAAAGTAATTCGGTACGACAGCGTGGATGATCGCGAAGGATCCACCCGCGTTTGCACGGGGCCGGCCGGCGACCTTGACACTCGCATACAGCGACTCGGATCCGGTAAGCGGAAGACCGCTGCCAACCGTGACCGCGCGCACCCCAGGCAATGCACGGAGCTGTTCCGTCAATCCGTCAAAGTATCGCTGCATCTGCTCCGGCCTTGCATACTTCTCACCCCGAAGCGAGACGCGGAATGTCAGCGATACGGGAGCCTCGAATCCGAGCGGAGCGTTCTGTAGCCGTTCAAAACTCGAGAGGAAAAGCCCCGCGCCGAACAGCAGTACAACTCCTAAGGCAACTTCGACGGCAACCAGCGAGCTGCGGGCGTGCTGATGTCCGGGGCTTGCGGTTCTGCCTGGGGCATTCTGGCGGAACGCGTCATTCAAGTCGGCGCGCGCCGAAAGAACCGCCGGCGCGAACCCCGCAAGCACTGCTGAGACAGCGCAAAGCGCAAGTGTATACAGCAAGACTCGCGCATCCAGACTGACCGGCGCGTGTCGCGCTAGCGAATCTTCGAGCAACACAGCGAAACATCGGGCCAGCCACACTCCGGTTATCGCCCCCGCTGCGCCGCCCGCCGCTGCAAGCATGAGGCTCTCGACAAGCAACTGTCTCATCAGCCTTCCGCGACCCGCA
The DNA here is from genome assembly GCA_035297145.1 of Bryobacteraceae bacterium. GTDB lineage: Bacteria > Acidobacteriota > Terriglobia > Bryobacterales > Bryobacteraceae > QHXW01. Next base: position 22,355 of record DATGZN010000076.1, on the reverse strand, counting down.
CCCAGCGCCGCTCGAACCGCGAATTCCCGCTGCCGCACCAGGCCGCGAGCCAGCAACAGTCCGGCTGTATTGACGCAGGCGATGAGAAGGACAAGGGCAACCGCTCCCGCGAAAAAGTACAGCGAGCGCGCGGCATAACCTGTCCTCAATTCGCGCAGATTCGCGACCTCGGCGACGTCCTCGCGTCGATCTCCGTCCGCTTTCATCTCACGCTCGAGGATTAGTTGCAGCTCTCCGCGCGCCTGCTCCGCCGTCACACCGGGTGCAAGCCGTCCAATCACGTCCATGCCCCGCAGCACCTCTAAGCTTGGATTCGCCGTGAGCGGAACGAAAATCGCGGGCTCTTGCATGTATTCAAACCGAAGCTGCGGTGAAGCAATTCCCACAACCATGTACGGCTCGCCATCCAGCGCGATCGCTTTCCCTAGCACCCCAGGATCGGAGCCGAACCGGTCCCGCCAAACCGAATCGGTGAGAACAGCGGCATGATCGTGTCCGCGCCTTGCATCCTCCGGCACAAAAGCTCGACCGCGTACGATTGGAATCCTAAATGTATCGAAGAGCTGCGGCATGGCCGCCATCACAAGCACACGTTCCGATGCGCCGTTCGCCCTCAGGTTGCGCGCCCCCGGATCCAAGTAACCGGCCAGACTCGTGAACGATCGTGACTGCTCCCGCCATGCGCGAAATACGCGCTCGGAAACTACGTCCCAACTCCTCGGATGTTGACGCAACACGACGTAGACTTCCATCAATCGTTCGGCATCCGGAAACGGCAGCGGACGCCAGAGCTGCGACTCGAGAATGCTGAAAATCGCCGTGTTCGCCCCGATGCCGATCGCCAAAGTCACGACCGCAACCACCGTAAAACCGGGGTTCTTCAACAGCATCCGCAGTCCGTAACGGATATCCTGCGCGATGTCTTCGATCCAATTCACTCCCCGTACATCGCGGCACTCCTCCTTGATCTGCTCCGCCCCGCCGATCGCCCGCCGCGCCGCATACCGCGCCTCTTCCGCGCTCATCCCCGCCGCGAGGTTTTCCGCGATCTGCTGCTCCAGATGAAACCGCAGCTCCTCATCCAGCTCCCGCTCCACGCGCCCGCGCCGGAACAACGTGCGACCTCGCAACCGCAATTTCTCCCTCCAGCGCATCGGGCTACACCTCGTTTACCCGCACCACCAGATTGATCGCGCCTGAGAGGCGATCCCAGTTGGCCAGTTCCTTCTCCATCTGGTTGCGCCCCGCCCGCGTCAGCGAGTAGAACTTCGCCGTGCGCCCGGTCTCGGTCTCCGCGAAGTGCGCCTCGATCCACCCCTGTTGCTCCAGCCGGTGCAGCGCGGGGTAGAGCGATCCCTGCTGCACCTGCAGCACTTCACGCGAAACCTGCTGGATGCGCTTGGCGATCGCCCACCCGTGCTTCGGTTCGAGAGAAATCGTTTTCAGAATCAAGAGGTCCAGGGTCCCCTGCACCATATCGCTTGGCTTGCCCATAGTATGACTGTCTACAATACACAGGCAATTGTAGATAGTCAAGGTATACGGTGCCCGGCGGGACCGTATTTACGCTGAGCCGTCTGTAAACGTTTGATAGCGTTGGATGATTAACCTCTTTGGTATTGTTCAGGAGCGCGCTACCAGCCAGACTAGGCTTAGAGGAACGTTCCCGGCCTAAGCGAAATCTCCCAAACGGCCGATTGCTAAATGACGCCCTAGAACGTTGCAGCCCGAACGGGTGTAATGACGAACTCACTCAAATCGAGCAAGGCATCCCCCACCAATGAATGGTGGCTCGCACCCGTCCGGATACTCACTCTTCTTACCTTCTTGGCGAGTTGGTCCGTGTTGTACGGATTCCAGGCTTCTCCCGCTGTGAGTGCTCTCCCAATTCTCACGCGAACACAGCAGGTGAGAGAACTTTCCGCGCAACAAGCCAATCGCGGCTATCCAGTGCAACTTCGCGGCGTCGTCACATTCGTCGACGATTTTTCGCTGTTCTTTCAGGATTCGAGTGCCGGCATCTTTGTGGACGTGTCCGGGCTGGCGCACGAGGTGAGCGCGGGCCAGTTGATTGAATTGGAGGGCGTTACGGAGTGCCCCGATTTCGCCCCGCAAATCGGCAAGGCTCACGTGCGAGTTGTGGGAACCGCTCCGATGCCCCAGGCCAAGCGCCTCGATTTCGACAGGCTGGCCGCCAGCGAAGAAGACAGTCAGTGGACCGAGGTTGAAGGTGTTGTGCATGCCGTCGTCCGGGATGAAGTTCCGGTTCCACCGGCGGTCGACACCAGCTTGGCCCTACAGGTCGCCATCAGCGGTGGCGAGTTGCTGGCGTGGGTCCCATGGATGTCTGACGCTCAGGCCGCCCAGCTCGTCGACTCCAGAGTCCGCCTGCGTGGTGTAGCCGGCGCGATCTTCAACAAGAGTAACGAATGGGTCGGGGCGCGGCTCTACGTTCCCGCGCTGGCCCAGTTGGAAGTCCTCGAGCATCCGCCCGCTGATACGTTCGCCATTCCGCCAACGACTATTTCCAGCATCCTTCGCTTCAACCCAACCGGATCATCCGGTCATCGCGTCCGGATTCAAGGAGTTGTGACGCTGCAGCGCCCGGGCAAAGAGCTGTTCGTCCAGGACTCGACCGGCAACATCGGCATTCTGACCCGGCAAACATCACGAGTCCCTGTCGGCCAGCGGGTGACCGTTGTCGGCTTCCCAACCATAGGCGAGTACACCCACATTCTGGATCACGGAATTTTGCGGAATCTGGAGGGCAGCGCATCTCCGGTGACGCAAGCGGTGACAGCCAAACAGGCCGAAGGTGGCGACTATAACGGCGCGCTTGTGAAGATTGACGGGTATCTCATTGGCCGGTCGCGCGAACGCGCGGAGCAGGTGCTGACGCTGCAATCCGGGCCGATTACGTTCGAGGCAATCCTCGAAGCCGACCCAGCTGCGCTCGACTTTCTCCGTGAAGGCAGCCACCTGCAATTGGCCGGCGTATGCGTCACAGAAGCGGATGAGACACATGTGGCGCGCGCATTCCGGATTTTGCTCTCGTCACCCTCCGCCATCCTGATTCTCTCGCAGCCTTCCTGGTGGACCCTGAATCGTCTGCTAGTGCTCGTGGCAATCATGGCGGCATTGATCCTGGGGATAGTCATTTGGGCCGGGCTGCTCAGGCGCCGGGTGGAGGACCAGAGTAGTTCACTCGACCGGGAGCGCAGTCTCTTGCGCACCATCATGGAAGCCATTCCCGATTACGTTTACGCGAAGAACACCCGCCACGAATTTCTTGCCGCAAGTACCGCGCTGGCACAGCGTATGGGCGCCAAAAGCGGGGATGAGCTTCTGGGCAAGTCGGACTTCGATTTTTATCCGAAAGAGCTCGCGGAGAAGTACGCCAAAGACGAAGACGACCTCATGCGATCGGGCCAGGCCGTGATCGATCGCGAAGAGTCTACGGTGGACGCAGCCGGCAATACGGTGTGGCACTCGACCAGCGAGGTGCCTTTCCGAGACGCCTCGGGTGCGGTAGTTGGGCTGGTGGGCATCGGACACAACATTTCCGAGCGCCGGGCCGCGCAAGCTGCGCTTTTGGAGGCTAAGCAGGCCGCCGAGGCTGCCAGCCGCGCCAAGAGCGAATTCCTCGCGAACATGAGCCATGAGATCCGGACTCCGCTTAATGGCGTCATCGGTATGACGGGCTTGCTGCTGGATACCGATTTGACCCAGGAGCAGCGCGAGTACGCGGAGACGGTGCGCCAATCAGGTGATGCCCTTCTTACCGTAATTAATGACATTCTGGATTTCTCCAAAATTGAAGCGGGCAAGCTGGTCATCGAGTCTTTTGCGTTTGACCTCCTCCAGTTGATCGAGGAAGTGGCTGAGATGCTGGCGTCCCGTGCCGAGGAAAAGGGAATCGACTTAGTCGTCCAGTACTCGCCTGGCCTGCCGCATCATTTCATTGGTGATGGCAGCCGCATCCGGCAAATCATCACCAACCTCGCCGCCAACGCCGTGAAGTTTACTCCCAGCGGCCACGTCCTGATTTCCGCGGAGTTCGAGGGCAAAGACGAACAGGATCGCGCCCGCATGCGAATCTCGGTGAAGGACACGGGCATTGGCATCCCCCCGGAGAAAGTTGGATTGCTCTTTGAGAAATTCATGCAGGTGGATAGCTCAACAACGAGAAAGTACGGGGGGACGGGATTGGGCTTGGCGATTTCCAAGCAGCTCGTCGAGCTCATGGGCGGAACAGTACAAGTGGAAAGCCGCCTGCGCGAGGGCTCCACGTTTTCATTTGTATTGCCCCTGCCGGTTGACTCCGAGCCCGCTCCCGCCCCTGCGCCTATCGTGGATCTGGCTGGCCTGCGAGTTCTGATCGTCGACGATAACGAAGTGAATCGCCGCGTAGTCCATGAACAAATCTCCAGTTGGGGCATGCGGAACGGAAGCTACGCTTCCGGCGGAGAAGCATTGCAAGCCATTCTTGCCGCACAAGCAAGTGGAGATCCCTATCAGGTCGTGATTACCGATTACCAGATGCCGGAGCTCGACGGGGCCACCCTCGCCGCCATGATCAAGGCCAATCCCGCGACTAAGGACACGGTGATCGTCGTTCTTACCTCCGTTGGCCACCGAAGTGACTTGATGAAGGAATCGAACAGCGTCAACGTCGATGCGTGCCTGGTCAAGCCGGTCCGGCATTCACAGTTGCTCGATACGGTTGCCACGGCTTGGTCGAAAAGACTGCAAGCCACAACCGAAGGGCAGCCGGAAATGGGATTCCAGAAGTCTCTGGGCGCCCTTCGAACAAGTGTCGCCGGCAAGTTCGCCGATTATTCCATCCGAGTCCTGGTCGCCGAAGACAATGTGGTCAATCAGAGAGTGGCTCTCCGGATGCTGGAACGGCTCGGGGTCCGCGCTGATGTGGCAGGCAACGGCCGTGAAGCGGTGGAAATGGTGAAGATGCTCTCCTACGATGTGATCTTCATGGACTGCCAGATGCCAGACATGAACGGCTTCGAAGCGACGGCAGAGATTCGGCGCATGGAAGGGTCCGAGTTACGCACAGCGATTATTGCCATGACGGCGGACGCAAGCTCCCGTTGCCGCGAAGCCTGCATCGCGGCCGGCATGGATAGATTCATCGCCAAACCCGTCAAGCTGGAAGACGTAATTGCGGCGCTGACGGAACACACCACGGCCGCCAATAATCAGCCGATGACACGCGCTTAAGCTCTTACGCGTCGCACAACTTCGCCGCATCTTCGAGTGATTTGATTCCGTCCTTCGATGCGGGCACGAACTCGTGTGCCATGTAGCCCTGGAATCCCAGATCCACGATCGCTTTTGCGACAGCGCCGTAGTTCAGTTCCTGCGTATTGTCGATCTCGTGCCGGCCGGGCACGCCGCCGGTGTGAAAGTGGGCCAGATACTGGATGTTATTGCGAATGGTGCGAATCACATCGCCTTCCATGATCTGCATGTGATAGATATCGTAGAGCAGCTTCACGCGCGGTGAATCCACGCGCTTGATCACTTCCACACCCCAGACGGTGTGGTCGCACTGGTAGTCGTGGTGATCGATCTTGCTATTCAGCAGTTCCAGGCAGATCGTCACGCCCTTATCTTCGGCGATTTTCTTGACCCGGTTCAACCCAGTCACACAGTTCTCCAGGCCAATTTCATCCGGCAAACCTCGGCGATTTCCCGAAAATGTGATGACATTCGGCACACCGGCCTTTGCAGCCTTTTCGATGTTTTCCTGGAATTCGCGCTCCAGCCTGTCGTGGTTCTCCGTGCGGTTGAGGGCATCGGCAATGGTACCGGCGCCGGGCGTCATGGCCGGAATCAGACCGTACTTCTGGACCGTCGGCCAGTCTTTGGAATCAACCAGATCGATCCCCTTCAAGCCGATGCGCGCCGCCGCCTGGCATAGATCGTCCAGCCTCATTTTGTCGTAACACCACCGCGCCACGGACTGCTTTAAGCGGCCCTTCAGCGGCGCGGGGGATTGAGCTGATGCCGCCAGCCCGCCTACTGCGAGCGTTCCGAAAGCCGATCTACGGGTCATCATGATAGCTGCATTGTAGCTTGACATCGGCCCCTATAATCGGAGTAGAAGCCCGGTGCTCAAATCCCTTGATAGCTTAATCGGATTCACGGCGGTGATCCTGTTGGTCAGCGTGGGGGTTACGCTGCTGACGCAAGTCGTGACGGGCGCGCTCAATTGGCGCAGCCGCAACCTACTGCGCGGCGTCATGACGATCCTGAATCAGATTGATCCCAAGGCCACACCGTTCGCGGTCGGGCAGATTGCGGGCGCGGTTCTGCGGCATCCGCTGGTTGCACGAGCTGAAGGCAAGTTGGGCACAGTCATCCAGCGCGAAGAGTTGACCCGCATCCTTTTGGAACTGGCGGCGGGCAACGAGCCGGGGGGCAAAGCGCTTGACGAATACGCTCGCCAGACTTTGAAGAAGATGCTCGAAGCCAACGGCATTAAGGACCCGGCCGAGGTTCTGGAAAATATCCATCTGCTCGGATTGAAGCTGGAAGCGCTGCGGCCCGATCTCCCCGCGTCGATGCAGCACGCGATCGCAGTGGTCACCGAGGCGCCGAGCCAGTTCGCCGGGTGTATCCACGCCTGTTTCGACGAAACCATGGACCGCATCTCGCATCGCTTCGCGCGCCACACCAGCCTCGTAACGGCGGTGATTGCGATTGCGGTCGCCGCTGGATTACAGCTTGATGCATTCGAGGTATTGCGCCAAGGCGCGGAAGCGCGTTTGATCGTGCCGCAGACTTGGACCTGGAACGCCGCGAAGCTGCCAGGCATTGCGCTTTCGGCGATGCTCCTGAGCCTGGGCGCGCCGTTCTGGTACAACGTACTGAAAGACTTAGTGTCATTCCGCCCGGCGCTAGCGCGCAAGGAGCAGGAACTTCGTGAGCAGCGGCAATCGCCGAGCGCCAGCGCAGTTCCTTCTTGGCAAGGCGAGAAGGGCAATCTTTAATGCAAAGCCAGTGGGTCGGCTGCGCCACTGAGAATTTCCGCAAAGAGCGGCACGGGCACGAGCCCAAAGCCATCGTCATCCACATCATCGTGGGTTCGCTCGAGGCGGCGGACCTCACGTTCCGCGATCCTCGCTCCTCGGTTTCAGCTCATTACGGCGTGGGAAAATCGGGGCGCATCCACCAATTCGTGAATGAAGCTGATACGGCCTTTCACGCGGGCACGGTCGTCCGTCCCACCTGGAAGCTGATCGACCCGCAGGTCAATCCCAACTACTACACCATCGGCATCGAGCATGAGGGCCAGCCACAAGACGTTTGGCCGGACGAGCAGTACGCCACGAGCGCGGCGCTGGTAAAAGAAATCGCGGCCCGGTGGAAGATTCCACTGGACCGCGATCATGTCATCATGCACCGCGAGATTCGGGCGTCTAAGACGTGCCCGGGCGCGGCGGACATCGACCGAATACTTCGGGAAGCCGCCGCCTAGCCTACTTTTCCTTCTCTTTTTCCTTCTCTTTCCCTTTTGGTTTCGATTCGGGTTTGGGTTTCGATTCAGGCTTTGGCTTTTCCGCCGGAGCTGCCTGTGCGTGCTGCGGCTGTTGCGCGGCAGGCGGACGATATGACGGCTCACTTTGAGGTCTGACGGGCGCCGGCGTTTCCTTCGGCGGAGGTTTGTACGACTCAGTCTGTTGAGCCGGCGGTTTGTAGGCCGGCGCCTGTTGAACTTGTGGCCTGTTCGCCGGGGTCTGCTGTTGCGGCGGCTTATACGACTCCGTGGCCTGGGCCGGCGGCCTGTTTACCGGAGTCTGCTGAGCCGGCGGTCTGGCAATCGAGGCAGGCTGATTGGGCGCCGCCGGGCGAAAGGTCTGCGCAGCAGGCGGCCTTGCCAGCGCCCTGGTGGCAGCGGGCGGCGGGGTCTTGGTGACCACTGCCGTGTTCACGATGCGCTGAGAGGGTTGGGCAACGCGGACAGTGCTAACAGGGCGGGCGGCGATCGCTTGCTGCCGGGTGACCGGAACTTCACGGGTGGAGACTGTAGCCTGCGCCAGAGCTTGCGGCGGCACCTTCACGGCAACGCGCGCCACCGGCCGGGCGGCGGCGAAATCGGTGCGCGATACCGCGACCACGGCGCCAGGCACGGTTCGGTTGACATAAGTGATGTTTGTGACGTTCGTTACATTAATGTGCGTCACCTCAACCATGTTGACGCGATTCACATAAACGTTACTGACGTGATAGGAAGGAATGAACGGCTCGCGTGGCCCGAGCGGGATCCAGGCGACCCCGCCTCCCACTCCAAACGATAGACCGGCGCCGAAGCCGCCACCGCCTACCCAAGCCACGAGCGCCGGTGCATAGACCGGCCGAGCGTAGACGGGTCCGGGAACCCATCCCCAAGTGCCTGCGACAAACGCCCAGCGGCCATAATGGAAAGGCGCGAATCCCCAGGGAGCGTCGTCGATCCAGGTCCATCCCCACGGCTCGACCCAGGCCCAATGTCCGTAATGATAGGGCGCCCAGCCGGCGGCGACGGCGTTGGGATACCAGACAGCGCCGTAGCTTGGATCCTCACGCCAAACTCCGTTGTCGTCGAGATCCTCATAACCAACCATGTTGGGCGAGACGTAGCGGGGTGGCGGCCGGCGATCATAACGCTCATCGCGATCGATCCGCCAGCGATCGAAGTCATCTGGAGGACCGGCGACATTCACCTGAGTACTGGGCTGGTCAGAGCCGGCAATAACGGCGGACTGCTGCGCGTGGACGCCGAATGCGGCGCCCGCGGTAACTTCCGCATCTCCGCCGCGCACGGTAACGGTGGTGGTCTGCTGGTCAGGGTCCGCGTCGATGCGGTAGACGCCTGGACGAAGCAGGGAGACGGCGCTGTTAGGTGTATCGATCTCGTAGCTCTCGTCGTCGTCCATGTGGCGGACGGTGACGCTGATAGTACCGGCCGACAGACGAATCTGCGTCATGCGGTCATCGAGATTCAAGAAGGCGAGGGCGGTGTCGTGAGAGAGCCGGATCGCGGTGGAACCGATGTGGAGTTCAGCGCGCGAACCCTGGTCGACCCACAAATGATCACCGATGGTTAAGGGATAGTTGGGAGCGGCCGACGCCCAATCGTCCTGGCCGGACGGTTGGAGAGAGACCGAGCCTTCCAGGAAGTTCAGCCGCGCCACGCGGGATGGGGGGTCGTCCTGCGCCCACATGCTGAGGGCCCCGGCGGCCAGTATGCCGGCGAACCAGAATCTGTTCATCATTTCCTCCTGACGTTGCCGTCAACCTGTCTAACGCAGTATCCAGCGAAGTGGTTTCGCTTTGCAACTATTAAGAAATATTAGGAGATGAAGGAAAGTTAGTGATGCTGAATGGATTATTCAGCGCGCAGTGCTTCCAGAGGCAAAACCAAGCTTGCCCGAAGAGCTGGAATCAAAGATGCCGCCAGGGCGGAAAGGCCGAGCGTCAGGACGGCTATTAGCGTTACCAGGGGATCGTACGGATTGAAGCCGTAAAGCTGACTGCCGAGGAAGCGGCCGGCGGCGAAGGTCAGGGGTAAGCCGATCAGTAGTCCGAAGAGAATCAAACTGAATGCGCCTCGCAGAATCAAGGCGATGACCTGACGACGATCGGCGCCGAGCGCCATGCGGACGCCGATCTCGTTGACACGGCGACCGGCGTTATAGGCGGTGACGCCGTACAATCCGATCGATGCTAATACGAGTGACAGAAGTCCGAAGAATGAAGTCAAACGGGCGATCAGGCGCTGTTGGCGGAATACGCCGGCCACTTGTTCACTCAAAGGGCGAATGGAGATGATCGGCAGGTTGGGATCGACTGAGGCCATGGCTTGACGCAGTTGAGGAAACGACAGGGTGGCTCCAGGCCTGGTCACAACGATGATGTCGCGCATGTAATGCGAGCTTGGGCTAACTTCTTCAGACCCGGACTTGGGCGAAAAGTCGTGCTGCTCTTCGGGCAGAAAAAAGAACGGGTCAATGGGCTTGTCAATCTGAAAAGTCAAATAGCGAGCATCTTTGGCTATGCCTATGACTTCATATAGATGCGACGTTGTTATTTCAGAGCGTCCGAAATACTTCCCGATGGGATCTTCATTCTTGAAAAACTTCCGGGCAAACGCTTCGTTGATGACAGCCACGTGCTGCGAGTTCGTTCGATCCTGTTCGGTAATACCGCGTCCTCTCAGGATCGGGTTTCCGATCGCGTCGAAGTAGCCAGCCGTCACTCGATCGAAGAAAGAATAGTCGTCGTCGTTGGGCCCGGGAGCGGGATGACCATCCACCCAGACGCCGGCGCCCCAATTGTTGCCGGCAAGCGGCGAGTATATACAGAGAGCCACCGATGACACGCCGGGTACAGCGGATATCGAATCCTGGATGCGGCGGTAGAGCGGCGTGAGCTGCTCTGGCCGATAATAACCGGCCAGCCTTGGGTCGAAGTTCACTATGATGCGTCGATCGGGTTGGAATCCGAAATCCTGATGCTCGAGATTGCGCAGAGCGGCGGCGAGCAGTCCCGAGGCGGAGAGCAAAACAAGCGAGAGCGCGGCCTGGAGTACCACAAGCATCTTCCGCGGAACGGAGCCAGTGCGCGCGGTGGAGCGGCTGGCACCGCGGAGAGCTTCGATGGGATCCACGCGCGTGGACATCCATGCGGGAGCGATGCCGAAGGCGACTCCGGTGACCAACGACAGGGAGAATGCGAACAGCAACACGGGCATGGAGGGCGACGCGCTAATGGGAATGCCGGCCACGCCATAATCTGGTGGGAACGCAAAATGGACAATCAACTGCGTGCCGGCAACCGCGATCAGCAAACCTGTGGCGCCGCCTAGCAATGAGAGGATTACGCTTTCGGTGAGTGCCTGCCTGATTAACCTGGATGGGCGTGCGCCCAGGGCCATGCTCAACGATGTCTGACGGCGGCGCTCCAGGCCGCGAACGAGCATGAGATTGGCAACGTTGGCGCAGACGATGAGCAGCACAAACGCGGAAACCATCATGAGGATTTGCAGCCAGTGTTCATACTCCTCGCGCATGCTGGTGATGCCGGCGCCTCCCGGGCTGAGGAACAGAGTCTGCTGAGGAAATTTCGCGCGATCGTTAGCGCTCATCTCAGCCCAGTGCGAGCGCAGCCATTGCTTGAGCTCGACGCGCATTTCAGCCTCTATAGACACGGGCGCCGCGCCGGGACGGATGCGACCGATCAGATCTAACCAGTGGGTTTCGGGGTTGTGGATTTCGCCATCCTCGGTTGCCAACGGCAGAAAGAAATCAGGAGGATCGCTGCGGAGAGTGTCACCGAAGAAACCGGGCGGAGTGATACCCACGACAGTAAAGGGACTATCACTCAGATTAAAGACGGCACCTATAACGGACGGATCCGATCCATAACCTTGCTGCCACAGCCGGTAGCTCATCATGGCGACGGGCGGAGCGCCGGGACGATCATCAGCGGCGGTGAGCACACGGCCGGTATAGGCATTGACGCCGAACATGGTGAAGTAATTGCCGGAGACGAACTCGGAGGGATAACTTTGGGCGGCCGCTGGCGTGCCGGCACGCCGGACACCGGATAACTGCTCAGACGCTGCAAAGGCGGCCAATTCCGCAAAACCTTTGGTGTTGTCACAGAAGTATTTGTATAGGTCGTAAGAGACAAGAGAGAACTCTTTGTCTTGACTGTACGCGCCCCAGTAGCAGCAGCGGCTCTCTTTTCCGAGGCGGTACAATTCGGTGGGATTCGCTACGGCCAGCGATTTCAGGATTACGGCGTGGACCAAAGTGAAGATGGAAGTGGTTGCGCCAATGCCCAGCGCCAGCGTCAGGACGGTAGTGATCGTGAACGCCGGGGACTTTCGCAAGCGGCGCATCGCGTGGCGTGTATCTTGTACCAGAGTTTCGAGAAATGGCAAGCCCTTCTGGGCACGATAGTCCTCCCGGATTGCTTCGACGGTTCCGAACTTCAGCACAGCGTGACGCCGCGCCTCGACGGGCGACAAGCCACCGCGAATATTCTCGGCAGTTTGGAGAGCGAGATGTTCTTCGATCTCTTGCTGCAAGCGTTCTTCGTCTTGCCGGCGTCGCGTCCAGGAACTGAGCCGGCGCAGAAAACGGCGCAAGGGTCTCATTGGAAATCCTCTGCTTTCGCAGCGAAGAATCGCCGGATGATGGCGGCGCTCTGTTCCCAATCTCGCGTTTCGGCACGCAATTGCTTTCGGCCGTCGCGCGTCAGCCGATAGAAGCGCGCCTTGCGATTATTGTCGGAGGCGCCCCATTCGGAGGCGACGGAACCCTCCTGCTCCAGCTTCAGCAGGACGGGGTATAGCGTGCCTTGATTTACCGAAAGAAGATCGCCGCTGATCTGCTCGATACGCCGGGCAATGCCGTAGCCGTGCAGCGGGCCCAGCACGTCCAGAGTTTTCAGGACCATCAACGCCAGCGTGCCTTGTAGGACGTCCGCTTTCTCTTTCATGTGGTTTATTGGGTTTCCAACAGGAAGGATGACATACTTCCACTGGGAAAGCAACAGGTGGCTTTGATTCCTGACAGTTCACATCAGGGCAGTGGCCCCATGCAGGCCTCACTATCCAGTTGGTAGTGCGCTAAAAGTACGTTGATTTCGGCGGTGGTCTTGTTACTGGCGACATTGTTCCGAATGAAACACCCACCCATCCCTGTAGCGCGGGGATACCGCGGGGTTGGCGAGATACCCGCGGCTTTTCTCACGTGCCTACCTCACAGCCGCAGGTACCCGCAAACGGCGCGTGTCCCTGCGCTACATCCGTCGATCAACGCAGAAGCGCACTACCATCCAGTTCGCCCCTGGCGGGTTGTCGTAAGATTGCTGTAACCAATGACCAGGCCTTTCTACCTAGTCGCGGCCGCGGTGGCTTTTATCGCGTCAACGCCCGCGCGGACCGCGGATCAGGTCTCGATGTCGGCGAACGGTTGGACGATCACCGCGGATCCCGGTCAGGGCCGGCTAACGATCGCGAGAGATGAACTCGGAATACTCATGCGCGACGTGCGGCTGGGTCTTCGCGGCGCACGAGCGTTCAGTGAGTGGACTGCTGAGAAGAAGGAAGGCAACCGGCTCAGCATCAAGACCGATCAACCGCGCACGGGATGGAGACTCGAACTCACGCCCGAGGCGTTGATTGTGTCGAGTACGGCGAACGACAGTGTTCTGACGGCGGAAGTGCCCGCCTCGTCAGATCGGATCGTCGCACGGACAATGGACTCGCAGGGTACTCCGGTGGATTGGATCGGCACCCAGGAGGTGGCGGAAGGCTATGGGGGAGAGGTCACGCACAACCGTTCCTACCTGCCGCGGCAGAATGCCGACGTACTTTATTTCGCGCTGGGGCAGGTCTCGGCTTCGACCCTCCACAGCCTTTTCGATCGCAAGACCGACACAGCGATTAACTTCACTTCCGACACGACTCTGACGCGCTCAACCAATGATTCCGGCGTGCTGGCGCTGACGATGCCGGTACCGGGAAATTCTATCGTGCGCATCATTCCCGAGTACTTCACCAAGATGCTAGGCGTGCCCTACTACGTACCTTTCGACGACAGCGTGTTCAGCCGCGCACCCATGGTTTGGTCGAGTTGGACCAGCTACTACGATGCGGTCCGCGAAGAGGACATCGTAAAGAATGCGGACTGGCTCGCAGCGAATCTCAAGGCGTACGGATTCCAGTTCGTGCAACTGGATGACGGTTATGACCGCGATGCGAAAGGCCAGCATTACTGGATTGAGAACTGGGATCGCCAAAAGTTCCCGCACGGCCCGCAGTGGCTGACAAGTTACGTCAAGTCGAAAGGCTTGGGCGCTGGAATTTGGCTGGTCCCTAACGCGTATGCCGGAGCCGTCCAGCAGCATCCCGACTGGTATCTGCATTACAAGAAGGACGGCCGTATCGTCCGGGACTACAACACTCCAGCGATGGACGCCACCAATCCGCAGGCGCTCGAGCAGGTCAAGAAGATCATGACAACGCTCGATGACTGGGGCTTCGATTACTACAAGTTTGACGGCGAGCACGCGCTGGCACGATACATTCCGGGGATCGACCATAACAAGCTGTACGACCCGAATGTCGATTCGCTCGCCAATTATCGTGCGCGCCTCAAGATGATTCGCGAAACGATTGGCCCGAATCGCTTCATCGAAGGCTGCCCCGCCGGAACCCCGCTCAACGGCATCGGCTATTTCGACTCCTACTTCACGGGCCACGATCTCTACAACAACTGGCAAGGCATGTATCCGCTTTTCAGCTCAATCAGCGCGAACGGGTTTCTCAACCACATGGTGGTGTACGTGATGCCGGGTGAGGGCCTGGAACTGGGGACGCCGATGACGGTGGACGTAGCGAGGGTGAAGCGCCCAGAGATCGTGGTGGATACGGCCCGCACGCGCGAGGATCCGATGATCGGCTTCGGTCTCAACGACGCGGAGGCCCGCACCGTGGTCACGTACGTCGCACTGACAGGAGTGGTCTACCCACTGGCCAGCGTGATGTCCGAACTGCCTCCGCAGCGTGTACAACTGCTAAAACAGACCATGCCGACACTGCCGATCCTGCCCATTGATCTGTTCAGCCGCGGCACGGATATGCGCTGGAACACCTTCAAACATACACAGGCCGACTACTACATCCACAATTACCCGGAGATTCTCGATCTGAAAGTGAACTCCGCAGCGGGTGCGTATGACGTCGTGGGGCTGACTAACTGGCGAAGCGCGCCGGCCACCCGAACGCTTAAGTTTGCAGACAAACTGGGGCTGGAGCCTGGCCAAGAGTACATTGCGTTCGACTTCTGGAAACAGGAACTGCTTGGAACCTTCAGGGACAGCCTGCAAACTGAGGTCGGCCCACACGACACGCGAGTGCTGCTGATCCATCCACGGCTCGGCCATCCGCAAGTGATCGGCAATTCCCGGCACATCTCCGGAGCGTATTCGGTCAACGAACTGAGTTGGGATCCGGCAGCGAAGCAACTGAGGGGGACTTCGGAAACTGTGGCGGGAGACCAGTACACGCTGTTCGTTCACGTTCCGCAAGGCTATAAACAGTTGGGGGCGCGAACATCGGCGGGCGTTGCGAGTGTGAGAGAGGGCTCAGAACCGGGTATGCTGAGAGTCGCCTTTCAGGGTCAAAGCGAACCTGTAAAGTGGGTGATCGAGTTCGCCAAGCACTAGGTGCAAATAAGAATCACACAGTAGAACCGTCAGAACAATCGTCCCATGAGGTCCACAAAGAGTTCGTTGCCAACCGGTCCGGTTCGCTTGGTGCGCCAGTCAGAGAAGCGCCACGTGGCGTTATCTTGATCGACACAGAAGAACAGTGCCAGGCTCCGAATTTCGAAGCGTTCCAGCATTCTCTGGTTGTATGCGCGGATTTCGCCTTCAAGAACGTAGGGGATCAGGAACTTTTGGGTTGAAAAAAGCTGCCGGGTCGCCTCGAACGTGATCTGCATCTCGCGCCCCTGTGCACCGATTCGAATGAGGTTCACGCCGGATTCGTGGAAGGTTTCCTCGGCATACTCAGGTGGCGAAAGGTCGAGGGCGGCTTGTGTAAGTTTGCTGTTCACCGAGGAAACGAATTCGGCGCACGCGGAATGCAACTCATTGGCGCCGCGGCGGCGGAGCGCGGCGACACAATCAGCGTCCACCACACAGTACTCCGCCTTTTTCGCGGCATCAATTTGGCGAGCCAGTCTGGCGATCAGGTCATCCTGGGGCATCGGGATAGTTGCCCATTGTAAATCGAGGCGAGCGGCGTTGGCCACTCGCGGCGTACCTACGCCTGTGGAGCGCGGCGGGATTCGAAGCTCTCCTGCAATGGGACGGCGAGCGCGGTGCCCGCGTGTTCTACAGCTTGTAGCATCTTGAGCAGCAGTTCTTGCTGCAGGGCGAGAAATTCGTCGTAGTCGGTGGTGGTGATGTATGCGGCCACTTCAACGTCGAGCGAAGAGGGCCCCACACCGATAAAGCGCACCGGTATCTTGCCGGTTTCGACTTTGGCGTGCTTCGTGAGGATCTCGCGAAAGGACGCCAGTACTTCTAACAACTGATCCGACGTGGTGTCGCGGCGCAGGTTCAGAGTGGGGTGGAACCAGATCTTGTCGCGCCCGGAAATGTTCTCGAGCGGCATCGACGAGAATTGGCCGTTGGGCACGCTGATGATGGTTCGATCCGCCGTACGGATGCGGGTGGAGCGCAGGCCGATATGCATCACCTCGCCCGTCCGGTCGCCGAAGCGGCAGACGTCGCCGACCAGCACGGGACGGTCACCAATCACCGAAATCCCGCCGAACAGGTTCTCGATGGTCTTCTGCGCCGCAAGCGCGATGGCGAGTCCGCCGACGCCAAGTCCCGCCAAAATCGTTGAGGTGTTATAGCCCCATGCGCTGAGAACTCCCAAAATCGCGACCAGGTATAGGAACAGCTTCAGCATCTGCCTGCCCAGCGGGAGTACCGAATAACTAACGGCTTGCACGCGTGGGTCAAGACGGGAACGCCAGCGTTCTCCAAGCAGGTCAATCACCACCGCACCCGCCCACGCAACGCCAAGAGAGAAGATCAGCGCCAGCGCCCGTTCGATGAACAACCGAGGCAGCGTGGAGGGTGGCGCGAGTTCCATCGCAATCCGAAAACCGGCCACGGCCAAGCAAGTGCGCAAAGGCCCGCGAAACGCCGGCATCCCTACCAACGGCCGCACCAGCGCCACAAGTGCCAACGAGACCAACCCAGCCAGGAGCCAGAGAACCACCGCCACTAGGACGAGAGCGATCCAGCGCCACACGGGTGTATCGAGAACTTCAAACGTCACGAGCTGCTGCGGCAGCCTCTTCTCAAACGGCGATTCGGCCACGAGCTGGTGGGCTCTAGGAATGATGGGTATGCTGTCGGAGGAGACGAGCCAGACGCGAAACCCAGGCTTCAGCTGCACGCGTTCCAGCCGCAGCTCCAAAGTCTGCCCATCGATGTGGAACGTGTCGAGCCGATCGAACGCGGGCGAAAGCTCGTCAGACTGATCTCCCTCGGGGTCGCGGCTAAGCGTCGCGATGTCGAACGGGGTGTCGTCGAGCAGGTCTTCCAACTGGCGCGCCAGGTCCGGACCATCTTTGACGACCTTTTCCGGAGCCATGTGTCGAAGGTCGAGATAATGGACGGCCTTCCCATAATCACGCGCGTGGCAGGCTTCCAGAAAATGGAGGACCGATTCTTGAGGCGTGGTCCGCCCGAGGGGATCCTTGGTTTCCGGCGCCGGTGCTTGCGCGAGTAGAACATCGGCGAGCACGATGGTGAGCAAGAGTCTGCGCATCTACTCCATTACGTTACAGGAAGTCCCAGAGCGTGGCACGTGCGATTCCGAACACTTCGGCAGCGAGCATGATGATGCCGCTGGTTTCATCCAGGGCGAATAGACAAGCGCGGTATAACAGGAAGCGTGGATCTTCCTGTGAGCGCGCCCCTTCTGCCGATGCTCGCCAAGCGTGTGGAGGAATTGCCGGTCGCGGGAACGTGGATTTTCGAGCCGAAGTGGGATGGGTTTCGCGCGCTGGTCTTCCGCGACGGGGACGAGATCGAGATCCAAAGCCGGGATGAAAAGCCGCTCAATCGCTACTTTCCCGATCTGCTCGAACCGTTACGCTCGCAGTTGCCGGTGCGTTGCGTGCTCGATGGCGAGATCGTGATCGCAACGAGCAACGGGCTCGATTTTGAAGCGCTGCAGCTTCGTTTGCATCCGGCGGCATCGCGAGTGAAGATGCTTGCGCAGCAGACGCCGGCCTCGATCGTATTCTTCGACCTGCTATGCGAGGGCGACCGCGATCTACGGAGTGAGCCCTTCGAAAAAAGACGCCAGGAGCTGGAAGCGTTGCTGCGCTCGGCGGTGCCCCCGATTCATGTGACGCCGGCAACTCGCGAAACGAGTGTCGCGGAGGATTGGTTTCGCCGCTTCGAGGGGGCGGGCCTTGATGGCGTCGTGGCCAAACCCGTGTCGGGGATCTACGAATCGAACAAACGCATGATGCTCAAGGTCAAGCATGAACGCGATTGCGACTGCGTGGTGGCGGGATTTCGCTGGTACAGGAAAGGCGATCGGAAATCTGTCGGCTCGCTATTGCTGGGGCTATTTGACGATTCTGGCGGCTTGCAGCATGTCGGCGTGTGCGCGAGCTTCTCGGATGCGATGCGCTTCGAGCTGGTAGATTTTCTAGAGCCCTACCGCCGGGATGCGCTCGCCAATCATCCGTGGAAGCAATGGGCGGATATTCCCGCTGAGACGATGCGACGCATGCCGGGCGGTCAGAGCCGTTGGAGCCAGGGCAAGGACCTATCGTGGGAGCCGCTGCGGCCGGAGCTCGTGGTCGAAGTCGCGTATGAGCATATGCAGGGCGATCGCTTCCGGCACATGGCGCATTTTCGAAAGTGGCGCGTGGATAAGAAACCAAACGATTGCACTTATTCCCAGCTTGAAGTGGTGCCGCCGCAGGAGCTGGCCGCGATTTTCGCCACCGGACGCTGAGTCATTTGTCCTCTTTCGAGGCACGTTTGGCCCGCCATTCACGCCATTCGCGCGTGGGATCGTCATCGGGATCGGGCGTTTCCTGAGGCGGGCGAAGCGCTTCGGGCACGTGGCGCAGGTTCACGCGGATGCGGGTCCAGGTGGAGGAGCGGCCTCGCATGGAATCGACCAGCACGTCATCGACGGCGAGAAGTTCGGCGGCCTCGGGATGTTTCTTTTTCCATCTTTCCAGACCCGCCGACGCTGCCTGTTTATCGGGAGAGTTCGCGACGGTCACAAGCGGCATCTTGGTTCGTGGCTTGGCGGCGGACTTAGCGCGTGACGGCGCTACGCGCTTGGCTTCGCCCTCCATGCGCCGAAAGTGCGGCGGCCAGGGAGCGTCGGCGAGACCCGCGGCCTGGTCCTTGTCCGCGAGTTCCAGTAATTGGTCGAGCGAACCCGGAGCGGCGTTCATATCGGAATGCGGATCGCCGAGTTCCTGAAACCGCTTGGGGATTGTGAGTATGGTAAATTCGGCCGGATCACAGTCGGGAACTTCATGCCAGTTGAGCGGCGCCGACACGCGGGCATCGGGGAGCGGACGCACCGAATAAGCCGAGCAGGTGGTGCGATCCTTGGCGTTCTGATTGTAATCGAGGAACACGCCATGGCGCTCCTCTTTCCACCATTTCGAGCTGGCCAGCGCGGGCACACGGCGCTCGACAGCACGCGAGAACGCGACGGCGGCGCGGCGGACATCGGCGAAGGTCCAGCGCGGCTGGATGCGCACGTTCACGTGCATGCCGCGGGAACCGCTGGTTTTGGGCCAACCGCGCAGGCCCAGGTCCTCCAGCAAAGACTTCACCTCGAGGGCCACGGTGCGCACGTCGGCCCAAGTCACGCCGGGGCCGGGGTCGAGATCGACGCGGAGCTCGTCGGGGTGATCGAGATCGCCGGAGCGCACAGGATGTGGATGCAGCTCGATGCACCCGAGGTTGACGATCCATGCTAGCCCGGCAGCATCGTCAACGACGACCTCTTCCGCGGTTCGGCCCGAAGGGAACGAGAGAACTACTGTCCGCAACCATGCGGGCCGGTCGGTGGGGGCCCGCTTTTGATAGAAAGCCTCGGCTTCGGCGCCGTTCACGAACCGCTTGAGTACTATGGGACGGTCCTGGATGCCAGCCAGAGCACCGGGCGCGACCGCCAGGTAGTAACGCACGAGATCGAGCTTCGAAACTTTTACTTCGCGGGAAAAGTAGAGCTTTTCTGGGTGGGTGACGCGAACCTCGTGGCCATCGATCGAGAGCAGCTCGACGGGCTCTTCTTTCTTCACAAAATCAGGCTACACGATTTGGCGAAGGGGGTGAGTCTCACCGGCCCACGGGAATCCGCCGCCGCAGCTCGTCGAAAAAGTTCAGCAGGAAGGTGACGTGAACCGAACCTTTCCCCGGCGCCGCGGCCTCCGGTATCGCGAATACCGCAAAGCGCTTGCCATCCGGCGCCAGAGTTAGATTCGAAGAACCGGCATAAAAAATCTGCTTCTCGGACCAAACGCGCGGCTTGCCGGGCACGAACGAATCGCCATCCACTGTATACTCCACCACCATGATGCGGCTGTCCGCCGTTTCGTAGAACAGTTCCCGGCCGTTGTTGGACCAGATTCCGTACAGCCCACCTCCGGTCGAAATCTGCCACTTACCGCCTCGCACGGCTGGGAAAGGCCGCACGTAGACTTCATCTGTTCCCGTTTCGTTGGACCGGTACGCGATCCATCGTCCATCGGGTGAGAACACTGGCACCATCTCATTCGCTCGGGTTGCCAGAAACGGCTCTGGTTTACCCGCCTTAGGGTGGTCGGGATCGCTCGTGTCCAGAGTTGCCGTCCAAATGTCATAGCCGGTCTCGGGATTGGAGTTGTGGCCCGCCAGACGGCGGCCGTCTGGAGAGAAGGAATACGGAGTTGCGTTACTAAGTGCAGCAAGGATCTGCTGTGGTTCTCCTGAGCCATCGCTGCGGATCCACCAGATCCCGGAATCGCTGCTAGACCGAAAGGCTATGTGCTTCCCGTCAGGGGTCCAAACCGCGATCTGCGAGTGCCCCCCGAAGGTAAGCCGCGTCATTGTTTCTCGCCCCAACTCATAGACGTAGATATCACTGCCGCTGCTTGTAATCATCGTCAGTGCCAGCCGCCGCCCGTCGGGCGAAAGCCGTGGGAAGGCGTACGTGCCCGGAGTGGCGAGCAGAGGTTGCATCTTCCCCGAAACGTCGAGCCACACCACCGGCCAGGCCTGAGCCGCCCCTTTGCCTTCCAGGTACACCAAGGTCCCATGCCCCGAGGGCGCAGCGGAAAAGTCAAACTGGCCTCCGCCCTGCAGCGCGCTCGCAGCCACATCGTCCAGAACCGGTACGGGCGTGCCTTGGAGCTCCAGCCGGACGGGATCGAAGCCCACTCCGGACAGCACTCCTTGGTGCAGGTAGACGAGGTAACCGCGTGTTCCGTTGGCCGGCACGTATCGGCCGAAGTATCCCCCAGCTATTAACGTCTTGACGATGCCGCCCTGCAACGGCATTGCTTCAATGCTGGCATTCTCCATCGCGATTCCAACAGAAGCAGATGTGAAGAGAACGCCCCGGCCTCCGGGCAAGACCTGCGGCCAGCGGTGGGTTACCTCACCTTTACCTAGCCTGGTAAACGGCTGCGGCATCCCTCCAGAAGCGGGCAATTGGGAAAGGGGGGAGAGCAGACTCAGAGCCGCGACAATGGTTCCGTCTTCTCCCCAACTGGCTCCGTAATCAAACGGGGCATCGCACAGAATCACCGGCGCTCCGCCTTGGACAGAGATCTTTTTGAGCTTGCTATCCGCGAAGAATCCGATCCACTGGCTGTCGGGGGAGAAAAACGGATCGCGGCCGTTTTCCGTGGCGGGCAGCAGGGTAGCCTGGGCCTGGTCCAGCAGCCGGGTGGCAAGGTGCTGTTTGCCATTCGGCCCGCGCGCCGGAAACACCAGCCGCCGGCCGTCGGGCGAGATGGCGGTGGTGAGATTGAGACCCGTCATGGCGTCCGGCCCAAGATCCACGCTCAGCCGGGTTAACGGATTGTCCACCTGCCGCGTCTTGCGCCAGAACATGGAGCCAAGCACGATCAGAACAAGTCCCAGCACGCCGGCCACAACCCACGGCAACGCACTCCTCGACTGTTTCGCGGGGGTCGTCGGCGGCTGCTCCAGCGCCCATGCCAGCGCGGCTTTGAGGTCACGGGCGGTCTGAAACCGCTGGTCCGGGTCCTTGGCCAACGATCGTCGCACCACCCGATCCAGCGGACGAGCCACCTCTAGAGGCGCCGGCTCCCGCTCCAGAATCGCCGCGATCACGCTCGCCGGGTTCTGCCCTTCGAATGCCCGCTTGCCCGTGAGCATCTCGAACAGTACACAACCGAAGCTGAACAGGTCACTGCGCGCATCGACCTGTTTGCCCTGCAACTGCTCCGGCGACATGTATTGCAGTGTGCCCACGATCTGCCCCTGGTCCGTGAGCACCTTGGTGACGTCTGCCTCACCCAGGCGAACCGCCTGCTTCGCCAGCCCAAAGTCGAGCAGTTTGATCCCTTGCTTGGCAACCAATATATTGGCGGGCTTCAGATCCCGATGCGTGATGCCTCTCTGATGCGCGGCATCCAGCGCGTCGAGAATCTGACCAGCGTATTCGACGGCTTTTTCAAGCGGAAGAGGACCTTTCAGCGGCGCGCCCTCGACGAACTCCATCACCAGGTAATTTGGGCCGACGTCATAAAGCTGGCAGA